>JAURZV010000090.1 GCA_030653175.1 Methylobacter sp. | reverse complement strand
TAGCCGGTATTATACAATAAAACAAGACCTCATTCATCAATAGGTTACTGTTTTTTAAAGAATAAATGGGGGGCTCGTAAATGTGTATTAGAGTTAGCTAATATGCTGCGAAAAATTAGCACTCTCTAATATTCATGCTCCTGAAAAATTGGGAAACTTCAGTTAAATAGCTCACTCGCAACATTATTTGTTACGTCATATATTGAATGGTTTTATTTAACACATATTTTGGAATACTTTAATATCCCACAATTTAAATCAAGCTGTTCATTACATAATGAAATAGTTGAACTCAGCTTATCGGCACACAATGAGGAAGACAGAGAAAAACTTAATTTTATAGAAAAGCAATTGAATGATGTGGTTAGAAAATTATTCAAACTAACATGATGACAACATATGAATAAATTCAATTGCTTACATTAAGGATAGCTGGGGTCAGAGGGATAACTGGTGATAACTGGGTTCAGAGTAAATTTAAATCATTTATCTACTTTTTTCTTTGCCTTCGCCAACTCTACCTTCTCCGCGCTGAAATTTAATGCGGAATTGATGCACGTTGCACGGTCGGTGTGCCCGCTTTTCGTGTTTGCCAAAGGTCATAGGCGGTTTGTTGATCCATCCATAAATCCGCACGGCCTCCGTTCTCTATGCCTAGCCAGTTTTCCAGTCTAAGTCTTGCCATTTGCAGATCACAAAAAGCCTGGGCGCTGTGTCTTTGTGTTCGGTGCTGTAAATAGTGCTGACTGCAAATTGTTTGGTATCCAGTTGCTCGCACCAGTTTTTGACCTGATCGGTTTCCAGATCGCCGCCTTGGTGGCCGGGATAGGCAAGCAGGGTGATGATGCCGTTAACAGCTAAAATCCGGACGGCGACAGTTAAGGCGGTCAATGTGGAATCGGTTAGGGTGATGATACTTTTATCGCCACCCGGCCGATAGCCCAGATTAAACATGATCACGCGGATTTTGCCGTGGAGTTGCTCCGGGATTTTTTCGTCCATGTCGGCATGACTGGCGTGGATCAAGGTCAGGCATTCCGGGGAATGTGCTTGCCTGAATTTCTCCCGAGTCGAATCGATAGCCGCCTGTTGTATGTCAAAGCCGTAAACATGGCCGGATGAACCAATTTGTTCGGCGAGGAATACGGTATCGTGGCCGTTTCCTACCGTCGCATCGATGGCAATATCGCCGGGGCGGAGAATGTCCCGGATCAGGTCATGAGCTACGTTAACCAGTGAAATGCGTTTCATAATGACGTTGGATATTGCTGGAATGGGGTAGGGGAGCGCCGTTTAATAAAGCATCGGCGAAATACTGGCTGTACCGGGGTATCTGTAAACTGCCTTTTGCGCCGAAGCCGTTAAAAATAGCCATTTTGTTGTGTTGCGGATGCAGGCCGATAAAGGGCAGTCTGTCTTGAGTACAAGGCCGGATATTCGCTTGATGGTTGACCAGGGTTATATGTGTCAAACCGGATGAGATCTGGCTGAGTGCATTTAACAAGTCCTTTTTGCCCTGTTCGGTAGTCTGAGTGTTCAGGTTTTCCCGGTCGAAAGTTGCGCCGATACGGATTTTATGGGCATTTAACGGGATCAGCCAGTTGCCGTAATTGAGGATTTTATCGGGTAATTCGGTTTGGTGTTCCAACGTCAGAATTTCGCCCTTGACCGGTTGAAAAGGCAGCCAGGAAAACCAGGGGGTTTGTGTCGCCTTATAGCCTTCACAGAATATAATCTGCTTGGGGGCGATGTCCAGCCAGCGCAAAGACGGTTGAAGCTGAACGTCACGGTAATCGAAATCAGCCTGCCGGTAACTGTCCTTGGCAATGAAAAACGCTTTCAAGCAACTTAATAGCGGCCGGGTTAATAGATAACCGGTCTGTTTTTGTTCCAGAAAACCGAAAGGGGTTACAAGATTGTTGATGACTTTTCCCTGCGGCTGCGTGTCGCCCAGATAGGCTTGATAATCGGGGGTGTTAAGGCGTTTATGAGCGTTTGTAAGTTCGCTGTCGCTACGGAAAATCCGCAGCATCGGCTTTTCTATGTAAAACTCTTGCTGAAAAAAATCGGCTAACTGAGAATAGCAGTGCTTTGCCGTGGGCAGTAGCGTATCAACATCGGAGGATTTTACAAAGCGCATGCCGGTTATCGGATTGATCAGTCCCGCTGCAACCTGCGAGGCATTTTCCCGGCCGTTATCGACAATGACGACTTTGCAACCGCGTTGTATGAGTTCCCATGCCAGCAAGCTGCCTGCCAGTCCCTGGCCAATGATTAGAAAGTCGATCATGATTTTTGGATAGTTAGAATTCACCACGAAGGCACGAAGAACACGAAGTTTTATCGTTCCCACGCCGGAGCGTGGGAACGATGCGCCTTGCTTTTTCTTCGTGCTCTTCGTGTCTTGGCAACCGCTCCATGCGTCGCCTCGGCAATTGCTCCTGCATTGCTCTACCTTCTGCATCCATGCAGTCGTAAAGCGCCTACTGTTGGTGCTCTACCTCCGCGAGACTGGAAGCTGGAGCTTCCCGCACCGAATTCCCAAGCTGGAGCTTGGGAACTAGCGCGCCTTGTTTTTCTTCGTGTCCTTCGTGGTGAATTTTTATGTCTTTATGGTGATTAATGTTTATTTGGCAGTCAATGCCACACCGTTAAAACAAATCCCATCCCAGCCGTATTGCATGAAATTCCTGATATTTTGATGACCTGCACCGTGCGGATCATTTAAAACATCCAGTCGGTAATAATCGCCAAACAGGTTTAACGTTTGCTGCTGATCAAGCCGGTTGAGTTGGGCAAAGGCGAAAATCTTGCAGGAACCTTCGTTAGTGCCGGCCTGATTGACTAACAGCTGCTTATTCAGGCCGTTGCTGAATTCGGTGGCTTGGTAATGGTAGTTTTCAGTAATGACCGCGATAGTTTCATCAAAACTGACCGGGCTGTTATTTGTTACTTTTTCAATAAATGATGCGGGCGACATGTGTAAGTTCAAGGTAAACAGGGGTTAACGGAGTAATCCGGAAATACTTTTAAATTCAGGGTGAGTGGAATCTTTGACCCATTCGAATAATACCGATTCATAATTGGTAATGGTCGCGCCTTGTTGTTGCATACGCTGCAAGGCGTAGAATTTATGTTCCGCCTTGCGTGAACAGATGGCGTCTTCGACGACATGCACCTGGTAGCCGAAATGCATCAATTCCAACGCGGTCTGCAATACGCAAACATGCGCTTCCTGGCCGACCAGTATGATTTGCTTGCGATCGGTGCCGGCTACGGTGTCGGTAAAACCGTCAGCCGCGCAACAGGAAAAACCGGTCTTGTCGAAAATCAGGGTGTCTTCCGACAATATGTCGGTGATGGTTGTATCGGTCGAGCCCAAGCCTTTGGGGTATTGCTCGGTTAACAACACCGGGATGCTTAACAGTCCGGCGGCTTCAACAAGACTGCGGGCGTTGGCTGTCATCAATTCCGCTTCAGCCTCCGGCATGGCCGCTGATAGTTTTGTCTGCAAATCGACGACGATCAGCAGGCTGTTTTTTACAGACAGAATGTTAGGGTGTGTGGTCATTTTAGTTTAAAGGAAAGGGTTAGGGGGAAGAAGGCGCAAGGCTAAAGGCTAAAGGCTAAAGGCTAAAGGCTAAAGGCTAAAAAAACACATCCTTCGCCTTTTGCCTTGCGCCTTTAGCCCTTTTTCATGATCCGTGCTTTTTCACGTTGCCAATCGCGGTCTTTTGAAGTGGCGCGCTTGTCGTGTAATTGCTTGCCTTTTGCCAGACCGATTTCCAGCTTGGCTCTGCCGTTTTTCCAGTACATCGACAACGGAATCAACGTGTAGCCTTTGCGTTCGACCGAGCCGATCAACTTGCTGAGTTCGTGCCGGTGCAGCAACAGTTTTTTGGCGCGGATAGAATCAGGATTAACATGGGTCGATGCAGATAACAGCGGTGAAATATGTGCGCCCGACAACCAGGCTTCGCCGCGTCTTATTACCACATAACTCTCTTTGAGTTGGATGCGACCGTCCCTCAGGCTTTTAACTTCCCAGCCTTCCAAAACAATCCCCGCTTCAAACCGCTCCTCAATCGTATACTCATGAGTCGCCTGGCGATTAACGGCAATATTGGCGTTTTGCTGCTTGGTATTTTTCTTGGACTTTTTATCGGCCATAAGTGCGGGTTAGGATTTTTAAACTGACGTAAAGGAATAATTTTGCTATTTTAACCGATATTACTGCAATAGTCAGAAAAGCTCACCACGAAGGACACAGAGAGCACGAAGAAAGAGCCTTAAACTTCGTGTCCTTCCGTGGTGAATCTATAACCTTTGAGTTTTTACAGGCACACAAATGACGGATACAAAAAAATCAATTCATGGTGAATGGTCATCACGTTTCGCATTTATTCTGGCTGCGACAGGTTCCGCAGTCGGTCTGGGTAATATCTGGAAATTTCCATATATTACCGGAGAAAATGGCGGCGGGGCATTTGTCATTGTCTATTTGTTGTGCGTGTTACTGATCGGCATTCCCATTATGATGGCCGAAACCATGTTGGGGCGGCGCAGCAGGCAGAATCCCATCAACACCATGATAACCCTGGCCGATGAAGCCGGAGCCGATAAAAACTGGCATTACTTAGGCTGGATGGGGGTTGCTGCCGGTTTTTTAATACTCTCATATTACAGCGTTATTGCAGGCTGGGCTTCAGCTTACGTGTTAAAGGCTTTTACCGGCAGTTTTTTCGGCGCCGATGCAACAGCGATAAAAGTAATTTTTGACGATTTTGTTGCCAGTCCGGTGAAGTTGCTTTTTTGGCATAGCCTGTTCATGTTGGCGACCATGCTGATTGTGGTTCGCGGCGTTAATACCGGCCTGGAGAAAGCGGTACGTTT
This sequence comes from Methylobacter sp., assembly GCA_030653175.1. Lineage (GTDB taxonomy): Bacteria > Pseudomonadota > Gammaproteobacteria > Methylococcales > Methylomonadaceae > Methylobacter_A. The sequence continues at coordinate 117,405 of JAURZV010000090.1, read as the reverse complement.
TTTAATGCCCAGCCTGTTTGTGCTGCTGATTCTAATGGTGGCTTATGCAATGACCACCGACAGCTATGACCAAGGCGTCAAGTTTTTGTTCACGCCTGATTTTAGCAAGCTGACCGCTAACGGCGTATTGACCGCCATGGGGCACGCTTTTTTTACGCTGAGTTTAGGCATGGGCGCCATTATGGTTTACGGCTCTTATCTACCGAAGGATGTGTCGATTGCCAAAACCGTATATTTGATTGCAGGCACCGATACAGTAGTTGCCTTATTGGCCGGTATTGCCATTTTCCCGATTGTTTTTGCCAGTGGATTGGAGCCTGCTGCCGGTCCCGGACTGATTTTTCAAACCTTACCGATAGCTTTTGGCAACATGACCGGCGGCTGGTTTTTTGGGATTTTGTTTTTTGTGATGCTGGTGTTCGCGGCGTTGTCGTCCTCCATTTCATTGATTGAACCGGCTGTTGCGTGGCTGGTTGAAAATAAAGACATGAGCAGGGAACAAGCCTGTATTTGGTCGGGTTCGGTAACCTGGCTGTTGGGATTCGGCACTATCTTTTCATTCAACGTCTGGTCCGAGTTCAAGATTTTCGACAGAACCATTTTTCAATTGCTGGATTATTTAACAGCCAATTTGATGCTGCCTATCGGCGGTTTTTGCATCGCGGTGTTCGCCGGATGGATCATGAAACAGCAACACACCGAGCATGAGCTGGACATGCCTAATGCGCTCAGCTATCAAGTATGGAAGATTTTAATTTGCTATGTGGCCCCAGCCGCCGTGTTTCTGGTATTCCTGCATGTGGTCGGAGTTCTTTAAAATATGACCGTTGTTCAAAAAAGCGCCTTGGTCAAATTTTCAGCCCAGCAGATGTTCGACCTGGTTAACGACATTGAAGCCTATCCGAAGTTTTTGCCTTGGTGTAGCGGCAGTCGAATCATCAAGCGCGAAGATGACATTGTTGAAGCCGAGTTAGTGATTTCCAAAGGCGGCTTTAAAAAATCCTTTTCGACCAGGAACAAGATTGAAAAAGGACGGAGGATGACCGTCTCCCTGTTGAACGGCCCGTTTTCTCATCTGGAAGGGGTGTGGGATTTTATACCGCTACGCGAGGATGCCAGCAAGATTTCCCTGGATCTGGAATTTGAAATGTCGGGGAAATTGGCAAGTCTGGCTTTCGGCGCAGTCTTTAACCAGATCTGCAACACGATGGTGAGTTCGTTTACCGCACGGGCCAAAGAAGTTTATGGTTAATGTCGAAGTGGCCTACGCCAAACCCGAACAGCAGGTGATAGTCACGGTGGCAATGGAGGAAGGCGCGACTGTTGAAGCTGCGATAAAAGCCTCCGGCTTGCTGGAGCTTTTCCCTGAGATTGCCTTGTCCGAGCTTAAGGCGGGCATTTTTGGCGTAGTCTGCAAACTGGATCAGTCTGTTAGAGATGGCGATAGAATAGAAATTTATCGGCCTTTGGTTCATGACCCTAAAGAGGCTAGGCGGCAGCGGGCTTTGAAGGGGATTTGACAAACAAGCGAAACTAAAGGAGTAACCCATGCGTTATGCAATCGTTGTCGAAAAAGCGGAAAATAACTACTCAGCCTATGTACCCGATTTGCCAGGCTGTGTTGCTACGGGCAATACCGTAGAGGAAACTGAGCGCGAAATTCGTGAAGCAATCGAGTTTCATATTGAAGGACTGATTGAAGACGGTTTGCCTGTGCCGCAACCAGCCGAAAAATTGACCCTTCCTGTAAACTAACATACTATAAATAGTATGTGGAAAATATACGAACATAAACGAGTCGAAAAGCAGTTGAAATCATGCCCGATCGAAGTGCAAAAGCGGTATGAAAAATGGAAAGATATTGTTGCTATATCCGGCCCACAAGGATTAATGCTGATCAAAGGTTTTTGTGATGAAGCTTTAAAAGGTGAATGGGACGGCTACATGTCTTCCCGCTTAAATAAGCAGTACCGGGTTATTTATCAAACCAAAGCGAATGAAGTCTATGTTCAAGTTGAAGAAGTAACGCCTCATGATTATCGGAGAAAATGATATGAATGAATATCAGATAGCAAAAAAATCAATCGATGTTTCTGTCGGTGAGTCAGTAAGAATAATTCGTGAACTTCAAGAGTTAAGTCAAAACCAACTGGCTGAACTTACCGGTATTCCCCAGTCCACCATCTCGGCAATTGAACATGACAAGATAAATTTAGGCATAGAGCGCGCGAAAGTTTTAGCAAAAGCACTTAAATGCCATCCTGCGGTATTGGTTTTTCCCGGCTGGGATGCTGAGATTGCCGCCTAAGCGCGTAGGATGTGTTGAGGTACGAAGCACATCAATCGCGAAATATGCGTTTCACTTTGATCAGCACATCCTACGCATTACATTTCTCTGCAAATTCACATTCGCCCTTGCATTTGATTTAATTCACCTCCAAGCACATAATCCGGGGCGAGATAGGAACCTTTTCGACACGGCTTAGGCTTATTCCCAGCCGCGCGATGCGTTCAACGCAAGTAATCAAAACAAACTTCTACCCGTTTTTTCCTGTCCAGGCAGGCAAGGAGAGAAAGATGATTACACCAGAATACGATTTGGCCGTGGTGGGTGGCGGAGTTGCGGGATTGTATTGCGGAATGCACGCCGCACGCGACTGGAGTGTCGCCCTGTTCGAAGGCAGCCATCGCTTCGGAGGCAAACTGGAGACCGTTTCCATGCTTGGCTTCGATGCGGAATACGGGGCAATGCGTTTTGACCCGATCCGACAGTCCCGCATGGGTGAACTCATCAATGAACTGGGCATCGAAACCTTGCCTTTCCCGGAATATTCGAGTCCCCCTGACCAGCAACACAGTTTGAACTATCGACTGGATGCTGACGAGCAGGGCCTTACGACGTTGGAGCTCTACAAGCTCGCGATACAGCGGGTGCTGGGCGTGTCCGAAGCCGAAATGCCGGCCCTGAGCGAGCAGCAGCTCGAATCGATCCGGCGGGAAAGCGTATTTTTCGGCCGGCCTTTATGGGAGCAAGGTTTGTGGAACACGCTCGGGCGGGTTATCAGCCACAATGCCCTGCGCTACATCGTCATGGAAGGCAGTTTTTTTCATTTCATTCACGAGAACCCGAATGCCGCAACCTGGATGATTACCTGGGTCAAGATGCTGCAAATGAGCCCAAATCTCAGGACGATCCGGCACGGTATGCAGTCGCTAGCCGATGCCATGCAGGAACGTTTGCATCAGCGGGGTGCGGAAATTCATCGTGCTCATGTGCTGACTTCGTTGGAACGCTATGATCGGGAACGGGTGCTGCTGCATTTTTCCGAAGGACAGACTTGCATTGCGAAACACGTTGTTCTGGCCCTGCCCGAACATTGCCTGGTTCGCATCAACGGACTTCCGCCGGGAATTCGGTCGATGTTCGGATCAGTGCTGGACATTCCCTTGCTTAAATATTTTTTCGTGGTTGAAGATCCGTTGTGGGACGAGGATATTCCTCATTTGGACATGCCGAATCTACCGGCCCGTGAAGTGCACTATCAAAAGCGGGATGGCAAAGGTCTGGTCATGGTCTACGCCGACCGGCCGTACCTGAATTTCTGGAGCCAATATCTGCGCAAGGATTATGAGACGCGGGCGGAGATCAATGGCGATCGAGAATTGGCGTTGGCCTTCTCCCGTTTCATGGACATTAATCCTAAGCGCATTGTCAGCTACGGAGTCCGTCATTGGGGAGCCGAACCTTACGGCGCCGCCTGCCATCTATGGAAGCCGGGGATCAAATCCTGGGCGGTGCAGGAAAAGGTAGCGGCGTTTTCACTGGAGCGCAACGGTCCCGCGAACGTGCATATTTGCGGCGAAGCCTTTTCGGATTATCAAGGTTTTATCGAGGGTGCGTTGCGTACGGCTCACGATGTGATGGGGAGAATGACAGCCACATAACCCATTAATCGCATTGTCTCAATACTGCAAACGCACCGCCCACACTGTTAAAGCGGCAGTTGATCTGTTGGTGATCCCGGTCCCGATACTGGTTTTGCATCCGATTTGTCGCTCTTAGGCGTGTCATCAATGCCGTCATAGCCAAACAGGCCGGTGATCATTTCCCACAGAGTTCTTTCAAGATCACGTTTGGGTACTTCTACTGTGGTTTCTTCCGATGTTTTAATAACGGGAACGGCGCTGGGTTTGAAATCGCCTTGTACGCCGATCAGTTGATCGTTATCAAAAAATAATGAAATTCTTTTTTGCTGCCTGTCTCCGCCTTCAACTTGCGCCGAATAGAGGTAGTCCCAACGCTTCTGATGAAAAAAATCAACCAGCATGGGGGAGCCCATTATGTACAGCACTTGGCGTTTGTTCATGCTGGGTCTGAGTTGGTCAATCATGGATTGATCGACGATATTGCCTTGCTGGACATCGACTGTGTAGACGCCGGGCAGGTTGTTCAGAATGGTGGTGCAGGAGCTGAGTGTCAGGCTTGCTACGACTGCAAGAATGCAGGAGATAAAGCAATTACCGGATAAGTTTGAAGCGGAAAGCGGCTTTCTCATTTGAGGCTGCGGATGAGTTGAAAATGCAAAATCATACAGGATGTTAAGGAATTATCCTATAAAACTGTCATGCCCATACTGTCAAAAAAAGGCTACAATGCACGTAATTCTATATAAGACTGCCTGCACAAAGGTATAAACGGAGATTAATATTGGATACTCATGATTTAAGGAATGCAGGCCTGAAGGTGACTTTGCCTAGGGTCAAGATTCTGCAAATTTTAGAAAATCAGGTTAACGATCGTCATTTAACCGCCGAACAAGTTTATAAAATCCTGCTGAGTGAAGATGAAGAAATCGGCTTGGCTACGGTTTATCGTGTTTTAACTCAGTTTGAAGCGGCCGGACTGGTGAGCCGACATCACTTTGAAGGCGGCAACTCTGTCTTTGAACTTGATAAAGGCACTCATCATGATCACATACTTTGTATGAAGTGCGGCAAAGTGGATGAATTTACCGATGAGGTTATTGAGGCCCGGCAAAAAGAAATCGCAGCAAAACTGGGCTATGAGTTGACCGATCACGGCCTTTATTTATACGGTTTTTGCGCTCAGTGCAGGAAATCCTGATTTTTTTATTTTAAATTGTAGGCTTCATGTTTAAACCTCTCATTTTTTATATCGGCTTGCGTTATACGCGAGCCAAACGCCGAACTCAGTTCATTTCTTTTATTACCTTAACTTCCGTTTTGGGCATAGCCTTGGGCGTCACTGCGTTGATTGCCGTGTTGTCGGTGATGAACGGCTTTGAAGCTGAATTACGCGAACGGATTCTCGGCATGACTTCCCATGCGACGATAACCGGAAAATACGGCCAGTTGGATAATTGGCAGGAACTGGATCAGAAATTAAAAAATTATCCCCATGTAGAAGGCACCGCGCCTTTTATTAATGGGCAGGTGATGATTAACGCCGACCGGCGCGTAAGCGGCACCATGCTGACCGGGATTCAGCCGGAATACGAGTCCAGGGTATCGGAAGTCGCCGATAAAATGAAGGAAGGCAAGTTGTCTGACCTGATTCCAGGCGAATACGGTATTGTTTTAGGAGTAGAGCTGGCCAATTATCTGGGCGTTTTCATGGGTGATAAAATCACTGTTATCAGTCCGCAGATTAATTCCACACCGGCCGGTATTGTGCCTCGCATGCGACGGTTTACCGTAGTCGGTATTTTTAAGGTGGGCATGTATGAATATGACCGCAATATGGCGATGATTCATCTTGATGACGCCGCCAAATTGTTTCGTTTGGATGATGCCGTTTCAGGACTTAGAATCAAGCTGGATGATTTGTTTAATGCGCCGAAAATTACCCGTGCGCTTTCAAACGCTTTGTATGACGATTATCAGGTTAGCGACTGGACGCTGGCGCACAGCAACTTTTTCCGGGCGATACAGACAGAAAAACGGGTGATGTTCATTATCCTGTTGCTGATCGTGGCGGTGGCGGCTTTTAATATTGTCTCTACGCTGGTGATGGTGGTTACCGATAAACGCGGCGACATTGCTATTTTAAAAACGCAGGGACTGACGTCGGGTTCGGTGATGGGGATTTTTATGGTGTTGGGGGCGGTCATCGGCGTAGTCGGCACTGCACTTGGAACTGTAGGCGGGGTATTGCTGGCGTTGAATGTCGAAACCATCGTTCCGGCGATTGAAAAACTATTTCACGTCCAGTTTATGGCGGCGGATGTGTATTACATCAGCGAATTACCTTCCAAGCTGGTCTGGTCGGATGTTTATGCAATAGCGGGTATGGCTTTTTCCCTGTCATTAATGGCGACTATTTATCCTGCCTGGCAGGCAGCCAAAGTAAATCCAGCGGAAGTTCTCAGATATGAATAATACCAGTATTTTGCAATGCCGGCAGTTGACCATGCGCTATGACCAGGGTGGGCTGGATGTTGACGTTTTAAAAGGGGTTGATTTAAGTATCGGTGTCGGTGAGCGTGTCGCCATTATGGGGGCATCGGGTTCAGGCAAAAGCACCTTGCTGCATCTGCTGGGCGGGCTTGAAAAACCCACCGGCGGCAAGGTGGTTTTGGACGGTGTTAATCTTAATGAAGTCGGCGCAGGCCAACTGGCTAAATTAAGAAATAAATCCTTGGGCTTTATTTATCAGTCGCATCATCTGTTGGGCGAATTTACCGTACTGGAAAATGTGGCGATGCCTTTGTTGATTGCCGGGCTATCGGTAAAGCTGGCGAGTATCCGTGCGATAGAGTTATTGAAGCGGGTAGGGCTGGGGCACCGTATTGAACACAAACCCGGTGAATTGTCCGGCGGGGAACGGCAACGTGCTGCAGTAGCCAGGGCGTTAATCAATAAGCCCGGTGTAGTCTTGGCGGATGAACCCACCGGAAACCTGGACAGCAAAACGGCTGATCAGGTTTACCAGTTGATGTTGGAATTAAATCAGGAGTTGAATGTCAGCTTTTTGGTGGTGACCCATGATCATGAGCTGGCTGCAAGAATGGGCAAGGTTTTGCATATGGAGGATGGGCTGATTTTAGGCTAGGGAAAGCATAAAACTACGAAGACAGGCAAAGTAATAACTTCGTCTCTTCGTGGTTACCGTTTTCATTCGACAAACGCGCAACGTCAATAACGCGACAATTGCAACAGCTAATGTCAGGATAAGCCTGGCTGGAACGAGAACTACGTAGTAAGTTATAAGTGACCAACAGCACCTAATATAAGGGACAGGCAGCATGATCAAAACGGTAAAACAGGCGTGTGTTTTTAACCCTATTATTCGTGACTATCGAATGAGTCAGGCAATAGAAAACTTGGCTGATATCATTAAAGATGAAGGAGATGGACAAGAGTTTTTTTCCAGAAACTATGTCACTCAAGGTATGGAACAGCTGTTTCGAGAAGGCATGTTGCGATTATCAGGCCAATCTGACCAAGCGGTTTTTGAGCTTGCCCAAGCGATGGGGGGTGGTAAAACTCACATGATGATTGCTTTGGGGTTATTAGCAAGACATCCCCGTTTCATCCCGCCTTCAAACATTTAGTAGCACTATTTAAAGAGAATGAAGGTTTTCGGCAAACGCGCGGTTTAATGCAATTTGCGGCCCGCCTGCTCAAAAGTGTGGAAAACAGAGCACTTGACGACGTTTTTTTAATTGGTTCTCAACATTTAAATTTAAATGATTTGGATGTTAAAGATGAAATAAGCCGCATTGCACCGTCTCTACAACCCGCCATGGCTCACGACATTGCCGATGGAGGTAGTGGCAGTGCTGTAGCCGAATCGATTGATGAGCAGCTTTCCAGTGATGCAGCGACACAAGTAAGCACCTTGCTATTACTCCCATCTTACTCAGAAAACGTTCAACTTATGGTACGTAAAAACTGTTTAAGCTAATGAATAACAATAACTTTATCTGCTTTTAAAAAGTAGACGTTTTTTCGCTCAGATGGGAGTAGCATCATCCTTATCTAGGGCAGTCGGAGGTCGTATCGGCTTAACCGAAGGCGAAATCATCGAATTTCTAGCTGCGCCCAATCGCAAATCGGACGAATTTGTTATCGCATTAGAAAAGTTACGCAAACACGCTTGGTATTTACACAGGGAAGATCAACGTTATTTCATTAAAGATACTGAAAACCTCTCGCGTAAAATCGAACGTAATGCCCGTGACATACCTCAACCTAAAATCGATCAAGCTCTGATTAATAGATTGACAGGGATATTGCAGCCTATCAATGGCGGCCTATCAAGAACTGAAAGTGTTACCTTTCTTAGATGACATTCGCTTGACCGGTCAGCGACTGCTTATCGTTGTGCGTCCCGATGGCAAACTTCCACCCCAGCAACTGAACAATTTTTTCATGTTCCAGCAAGAAAAAAACAACTTGCTGGTATTGTCCGGTCAGGACAGTCATTTTGCCGACGTCGTTGAAGAGCGCTTGCGCGAATTGTATGCCGTTGAGCAAATAGTCAAACATCTTAAAGACGGCGATACTCTGTATGAAGAAGCGCGTGAACGTCTGGAAGATGTCGAACAACGTTTTATGAAAGCCCTGTCTGCTGCTTACAACCGTTTGTATTTTCCGGGTAAAGACGAAATCACCGGCGATGATGTGCTGTTGATGGTAACGATAGATAACGGCCTCAAGGTTGGAACGGGCGAACAATCGCCGGAAAAACAGATTGAAGAATTACTTGCCAGTCCCCGTGCCAATTACAAATTGGCTTTGGATGTCAAAAATGACATCAACAACTATCTGGCACAAGCCGAAGTTTACCTCTGGCCGGAACGCGACCGTCGCACCCCTTGGAAAGATGTGCTGATGCGTGCCAAAACCAATCCGGAATGGCCCTGGATGCCGGGTAGCGCCGGTATGGATATGCTCAAAATCGAAGCCCTAAAACAAGGGCGCTGGCGACAAGGTGAAGATGGCTATATTGAAAAAGGCCCGTTCCCGAAAGAAAAAACTACATTAAATATTGCGCCGCAAGGTACCAACAAAGACTCAGGCGAATCCATTCTGATGCTAACCCCTCGGAATTGTGGTGACAGCCCCATCGTCCACTATTCGCAGAATGCTACTGTCACAACTGCTGATCCTGTTGTTGATGACTTGGATAACTTTACGACTAACGCTGCAAACCTCTATTTTCTGGCAGTCGATATAGCGAAGGCAAACATGAAATCGGCGAGCCGAAGCGTTGGCTCGCCGACTTGGTGATTCGCCATCAGATCCATGTAGTCGCCGACAAACGGCGTATAGAACTGAGTGTGTGCCCGTCAGCAGATATTCACTACACCCTGAATGGCAGCAATCCCAAAGAAGGCGCCCGCTATGAAGCGCCCTTTGAGATTGGAGCGGAAGCCTACCGATTACTGGTTTTTGCCAAAGCCGGTGAAGCCGCTAAAAACACTGAATTCAGCATCCCGGCTAGTGGTGATAAACGGGTGCAAATTGATGACCGTAAACCGGCACGCTTGATAGACAGCAAACGCGTCAACCTCGATAACACAGAAAAAGTCTTTGCAGTGATTAATGGCTTTCGTGACCGCGGCAATACCCTATTAAAAGGCGTGCGCATTCAAATCGGAGAAGGCGAAAATACCGTACAAATACGCTTTCACGAACGCCAGGTCACCGCTCAAATGATTGAAGAAACCGTCAACACCCTACGTAAAGTCCTCAATGACGACCAAGCCCAAATCAGCATCGATATTGTTGGCGGCATCCAGTTTGGGGACGGCTATGCGGCTAAAGAGTTTGCCGAACTCAGCGGTTTGCAATTAAAGCCCGGCGACGTGATCCAAGAAGCCTAGTTCAACTTTGTCAGATTATATGATCACTATTTTCCAAAACCGTCATTCCGGCATGGATTCACGTCAGGCTATCCTGCCTGACGCCCTTCGGGTTAATGCAAATCTGTTCCAGACAGATTTGTGCCGGACCCGTAAGAGCGCGAAGCGAATCCAGGCTCCATGGATGGATTTAAGTTTGCCATCCATGGCACTGGATACCCGCTTCCCGGCGGGTATGACGAGCTTAATATTAATTCGACAAAGCAGAACTAGGCAATGACCACCCGCAAAAAAGAAGCCGCTTCCGCAAAGACCATCGTTCACCCGACCTTGGGCTTTGGCGTACCCGCGACCAGTAATCCGCATCATTTCATTGTGGAAATACCGCGTAACAATACCGGCACGGTCAGCATTGTCGAAAACTTGGGATTACAAAGCCATGATCATGCGCAAAGTCTGATAGCGCGTGTCATTTTAGAACGCCCCCGCTGGACGGCCATTCGTAGTGAAGTCCAGCGTGCGTTTAATGTGCAACTCAAAGAACGCAATCTAAAAACATCGGCCTGGAAAGTTGGTGCCAATCCGGTTGATCGCTTATTAGGCAAGGAACTTTGTGTTCTGGCCTGGGCAATTGAAGGCATGGAAGAAGGCCTATTCCCGATTGCTGTTCGAAACTGGCTGGCTTTGCGCCCGGAAGAACGCTGGTGGCTGTTCGGCATGACAGCCATCACCACAGGCGGTGTCAATGATGGAGACAGAGGCTGGCGTTTAGCATTACGTCACGCTCTGGGTGATGTGGCGCAAAGCGAACTTTTCAAACCGCGTTCGTCTCAAACTGTAACGCAGGAAACTGCAAAAGACACTGAAAATGGTACGTTTAGCCTGTTCGATTTTGAGCTTTAGGATAGGCAGGATAGACAAGCATTACTTGACGAATGCCACGCTTAATCATATAGTCAATCGCATTATTTATCAGGTGACAAAATGATTACAGCAAACGATTTAAAAACTAAAGGTATTGCCTGCTTGGAAGAAGGTCTTGCCAATCAGCCGGAAGCCATGATTACCGTACGAGGCAAAGAGTCTTTTGTGGTGATGAAGATTGAGCATTACCACTACCTACGTGAAATGGAACTGGAAGCCGCACTTTATGAAACGCGACAGGATCTCGCAGCCGGTCGATTTAGCAAAGACAACATCGATCAACACGTAGCCGAGATATTTCTCGAATGAGCTACAGCCTGATATTTACCGACAGCTACAAAAAACGCGCCCAGCGCTTTGCAAAGCAACATCCTGAGTTAAAAGAGCAGTATAGAAAAACCTTGCTGTTGCTGGCTCAAAATCCCTGCCACCCATCCCTGCGACTGCACCCTTTAAAAGGTAAGTTGGGGGCTTTGCATTCAGTGTCGATCAATCTCAGCTATCGAATAACCCTGGAAATGATCGTCACCGAAAAGGAGATTGTTTTGGTTAATGTCGGCAGCCATGATGAGGTTTATCAAACATAAGCTGTTACGATTAGGTCATACGAAACTTGGAGTTAATCATATGCAAACCAGTAGTCAATTAATCCACCATAATCAAGCCATCATTCCTGATCCGGTTCTGGAAGCGTTGAAACTGCGTGAAGGCGATAGTCTTTGTAGTGATCAAGCCGGCGTCCATCTGCGCAAAGCGTCGCCTATAGACAAGGCCTTTACAAAAGCACTACAAGGCACCTTCAGCGAATGGGATTCCGCTACGGATGATGAAGCCTATGCAGATCTTCCACGCGCATTCCCAAGCTGGAGCTTGGGAACGAGCCTAAATTTAACTTTTTTCACAGCCTATTTATGACCACGCTTACCCCCTTTTCTCTGCAACACACGCCTGCTCTGATTGAATCAGTATTTCCGGCGCAAAAAGTGTCTTTTGAATCGTAACGCGAACGCGAACGCAAAGCCGGTGCAGGGCAAACTTTAACGGCGCCGGGTTCCTACTGGAAAGGCCGCAAGCCATTAATACTGGTGCGGGCGATTGTGTTGGGCAGTTTATTGCCGCCCACTGATGATGCCGAAAAAGACCTGGAAATATACGAACAACTGCTTGCCTTTGATAAAGGCGGTTTGGCACGGCGAGCCTTGGCAAATAATGCTTTTAAACCCAAAGAGATTGCAAAAACGCTGATACTGACCAATCCATGGGATTATTTTGCTTACACCATTAAAACGGATGACCTGACAACGGAAGAAGTAGATACTTGGCAAACATCGTTTGACAGTGATGAGCGCGGTATCACCATCCGCTGGCAACGTGACCTGAGTGACGAAGAAAAGCTGTATTTGTATCGACAAATGCTCGATACCCTGCCCAATTACGAAGCCCGTGCCGCATTATGTAAACGCCCGGAAGAATTGGATCAAATGGAACTGTTCGCTCCGGTTTGGGCGACGGTCAATCATCATTACCGGCATTTAGGCATTAACGCCCATTCGCATCAGGAGTTGGTTGAACAACTGGGCATTCTCCGTTTCGGCCATCGCCCCAAAGTCGGCGATACCTTCAGCGGCGGTGGTTCGATACCGTTTGAAGCGGCGCGCTTGGGTTGCGATGTCTATGCCTCGGATTTAAACCCCATTGCCTGTATGTTGACTTGGGGTGCGTTGAATATCATCGGCGCGTCACCGGAAAAACGTGCTGAAATTGAACAAGCACAACGTGAAGTAGCGGCAGTGGTCGATGCGGAAATTACCAAATTGGGCATAGAGCACGACAGCCACGGTAACCGTGCCAAGGCCTATTTGTATTGTCTGGAAGCCCGTTGCCCGGAAACCGGCTGGATGGTGCCGTTGTCGCCGAGTTGGGTGGTTTCTAAAATCCGCAACGTGGTAGCAAAACTCATCCCTGACGCGGAACGACAACACTTTGATATGGTTATTGTCAGCGGTGTATCGGCAGAAGAAATGAAACTAGCCGAACGCGGCACGGTACAAAACAGCTGTTTAACCTATGACTTTAACGGCAAAACCTATACCATGCCGATTAAAACCCTGCGCGGCGATTACCGTGATAGCGAGGGTAACAATCAAAATCGTTTGCGTCGCTGGGAAAAGCATGAAATTAAGCCTTGTGTGGATGATATTTTTCAGGAGCGGCTATATTGCATTCAATGGATTACCGCCGACAGTCTCAACAAAAAGCAAAAAAAGACTTTTTTTGCTTCCGTCACAGAAGATGATTGGGCACGGGAGCGCCAAGTTGAACAACTCGTCGCTGAAAATATTGCACAATGGCAGCAACAAGGCTGGGTGCCGGATATGGCGATTGAGCCAGGTGATGAAACAACGCGTTTACAACGCGAACGCGGATGGACGTATTGGCATCATCTGTTCTCACCGCGAGAAATTCATTACTTGAGTTTAGTAAAAAGACTAATTAGCACTGAAAATATGGTTTTCTTTCCAAAGACACTTGATTCAGCATCCAAGCTTGTTCATTGGGTTATGCGCAATCCAGGTTCAGTAGGTGGAACAGATTTTTTAGGTCATGTTTTTTACAATCAAGCCTTTAATACTTTTAATACTTTTTATAATTGGGGACACCATTCATTCTTCGATTGTGAAATCGCATTTAAAACTAATCACTCACAAATCGGCTTTGGAATACATCAAATTAATTGTGCTGCATCGGGCGATATAAATAATCATTGTGACCTTTGGTTAACTGATCCGCCTTACGCCGACGCAGTCCACTATCACGAAATCACCGAATTCTTCATCGCCTGGCTGCGCAAAAATCCGCCCGTGCCGTTCAACGAATGGGTCTGGGATTCGCGCCGCGCATTAGCCATCAAAGGCAGCGGCGACGACTTCCGGCGCGGCATGGTCGAGGCTTACACCGCTATGATTCAACACATGCCCGACAAAGGCATGCAATGCGTGATGTTTACCCATCAGGACACCGGCGTCTGGTCGGATATGGTCGGCATTTTCTGGGCCGCCGGTTTGCAGGTCGTCGCTGCTTGGTATATTGCCACCGAAACCACTTCGGAACTGAAAAAAGGCGGTTATGTGCAAGGTACGGTGATTCTAATGCTGCGCAAGCGTCCGGCCGGCGATAATCCCGGCTTTAAACAAAAAATCCTGCCCGCCGTGCGCCGCGAGGTGGAAGCGCAAATCACCCAAATGCTGCATTTAAACGCCGACGTAAAAAACAAACTCGGCGAACCGGTGTTTAACGACTCCGATTTACAAATGGCCGGATACGCCGCCGCGCTGAAAGTCCTGACCGCTTACACCCACATCGGCGATGAAGACGCCACCACCTTTGCCTTGCGCCCCCGGCAAAAAGGCCAGGTCACCGTGGTCGATGAAATCGTGCAACAAGCCTCGGAAGCCGCCAACAGTTTATTGATCCCCGAAGGTTTGCAGCCCGACACCTGGAACGCGGTAAAAGGCATACAACGATTTTATCTACGGATGCTGGATATTGAAACCACAGGCGCGTCGAAACTGGATAATTATCAAAATTTCGCCAAAGCCTTTCATGTCGAAGATTACACCAAAGCAATGGCCAGCATGGCGCCCAACAAGGCGCGGCTGAAAAGCGTCGAAGAATTCACCTCACGCGATCTAACCGACAGCACCGAAATCGGCCCAACGTATTTAGGCAAGCTCATCATTGCCCTGCAACAACTGCTGCAAGATAAAGAACCGCAAACAGTGATTGATTACCTGCACAGCGACGTGACCAATTTCCTAGAAGCCCGGCCGTTATTGATCGACATGGCCGATTTCATTGCAGCTAAAACACGAGTGACAAAAGTACGCGATACAGCAGAAATTCTCTCGGCAAGATTGCACAATCAGCGTTTGGCGTAAAGACATTGAAAAACATAGGATTATATGTAATTAGCACATCCAGCACACAAGTTGATTGTCGTGAAGGGTTTAAACATGCTAAGTATTTAAAAAATTTGTAATCATTGGCTACGCAAATCAATTCTGAGTCAGGAGTTAAATAAAATGAAGAAAGGGTTCTACGCATATCCAGCCTGCCCTTCAGAGCTGGGAGACACAATTGAAAGAGCTATTTCAAGTGTTGATTCTCAATTCAGCATTGACTCATGGAAGGCAATGGATATTGTTGGCCATTTTATTAACGAAAAGGTACTTTCTAACATTGATAAGGCAGATTATTTTGTCGCAGATATTTCAATTCTTAACTTTAACGTAACTTATGAAATTGGTTATGCAATTGGAAAAAGGAAAAGAATATTACTTACTAAGAATAGTAGTATCAAAGAAACACATCCTACTATAAAGGATGTTGGGATTTTCGACACAATTGGCTATCAATCCTACACAAATTCAGATCAACTAAAAAATAAACTCCAAGAGCTAGATAAGGGTTCTCCTATAGATTTCAAAGAACTGGTAGATACCAAAGCACCAGTCTACTTACTGGAAACAAAACACAAAACAGATTGGATCACTCGAATAATATCCAGAATAAAAAAGTCCAGATATATATTTAGAAGCTTCGATCCCACTGAGCAACCGAGGCTCTCTGCATCAGACGCGATAGATAATGTTTCTAAATCTTTTGGTGTAATCGTCCCTCTTCTTTCGACTAATTCTGATGGGAATGAAGTTCACAATATGAGAGGTGCATTTATTGGCGGCTTAGCCGATGGGATGGGCAAGGCGTTTACAATCCTACAGCAGGGTGAAGATCCGGTACCATCGACTATAGAGATTTTGTAAAAGTATGCTCACATCCAAGTGATGTAAATGAACATATTGCTGACTTAGCTGGAAAGATAGCCGAAGCTTATCAAGAAGACACCCCAGCTCAAGGCCGAGATCAACAGACTTTCCTGCAATCATTAGATTTAGGTGCGTCATCTGCTGAAAATGAGATGAGAACTCTATCGAACTACTACCTTAAAACTGACCAATTTTCAAAGTCAATTAGAGGTGAAGCTCATCTTGTAATTGGAAGAAAGGGGTCAGGCAAGTCAGCAATATTTTTGCAAATAAGAGATCGAGAAAGAAGCAACTCAAAAAATGTTGTTTTAGATTTGAAGCCAGACGGCTACAAGCTTATAAAATTTAAAGAGCTAATTCTGGATTTTCTTCAAGAGGGTACTTTTCAGCACACCATTATGGCCTTTTGGGAATATGTGCTATTGCTGGAGATTTGTTACAAAATACTGGAAAAAGACAGAGAAAAACATATTCGCGATCACGTATTAAATGAGCCATACCGAAAACTCTCTGAACTTTATCATGCTGAAGGTTATGAAACGGAAGGTGATTTTTCCGAGCGCATGACTATGCTCATGGAGAAAATTACATCTGAATATAGAGCCAAGTATGGTGATGATCAAGGCAATAGGCTTTCCTCACAACAACTAACCGAACTTCTTTACTGTCATGATGTAAAAGAATTATTTCAGCATGTCAAAAACTACATGAAGCACAAAAACACATTATGGCTTCTATTCGATAACATCGATAAAGGATGGCCGACATCCGGGCTGAAACATGAAGACCTTTTGATCATTAGAGCATTAATTGATGCCACAAGGAAAATAGAGCGACAATTCCATAAGAGTGATATTGAGGTAAATTCAATTGTGTTTTTGCGGAACGATGTATATGAGCTGTTAGTTTCTGAAACTTCTGATCGAGGAAAGGAAGCAAATGTACTACTTGATTGGACAGATTCAGATCTTTTAAGAGAGTTGATAAGGTTGAGAATTGTCGCCAACAATTTGGATGAAGACTTAGATTTTGAACATGTTTGGCCCAAAATCTGCATTAGTCACTTTGAAGGAGAAGAGTCCTCTCAATATTTAATTGATCGATCACTAATGAGACCAAGGTTTTTACTGAACCTAATAAATCAATGTAAGAGTTTTGCTGTAAATTTAAATCACCCACTAATTCAAGCTGATGATATAAGGAAAGGTTTAGCTGCTTATTCAACAGACTTGCTAACCGATATTGGATATGAATTAAAGGATGTTTCACCAGAAATAGAAGATGTACTTTATGCTTTTATTGGAAACAAGCATGAGGCAACAGATGAACAAATTAGGTCAGCATTACAGGCGTATCTGGGCAAAGACGAGCTGCAGGAGGTTATTGACTTGCTGCTGTGGTATGGGTTTTTAGGGGTGCGCTTGAGCGATCTAGATATAAAGTATATTTACAACTTTAATTACAATATGCAGTTGCTCAAAGGATTTGTAAAGAAAATGAACTCTAAAGTCATCTACACGATAAATCCGGCCTTCTGGGAAGGTTTGATGATTGAGGGCTAATGAAGTGCAACAAGCGTTTCTACAGGAATTAATACAAAAAAAGCATCAGGAGCTGGCAGACCTGAGTTTTTATCTGGACTCTAAAGAAGCAAAGGATGAGAACGAATTTTTAAGCGAGCAGGAACAGAAGGCATTTATTGATAGCCTGTCGCAATGAAATTCAGATTACTGGTTCCCACGCGCTGCGTGGGAATCGAGTGCGGACGCGCCAGCGTCCTGCACCGTGACGCTGGCGCGTCATCAACTGCATTCCCACGCGGCGCGTGGGAACGAGAACTTACTGGAAACATTATGGGTCGAAGTCGCTATAAAATTTACGAGCAGCAAGCGCCTCACTTTCTGACTTGTACGATAAACAACTGGATGCCGATTTTTACCCGTCCGGCAACGGTTCAGGTTGTTTTAGACGCATTAGCCTATCGTCAAGAGCAACGTGATCTAAAAATACACGCCTATGTTATTTTGGAAAATCATCTGCATTTAATCGCTCAATCGACAGCATTAGCGGCGGAGATCAGCAGTTTTAAATCCTGGACCGCCAAACGCTTGCTTGAAGTGCTTAAAGCGCAAGGCGCTGAACGGGTACTCAGGCAATTGGCTTTCTATAAAAAGGCGCACAAAAAAGATCGCGAATATCAGGTTTGGGAAGAAGGCTCGCATCTTCAGCAAATTCAAAATGATGAGATGATGCTGCAAAAAATGGAATATATTCATCATAATCCCGTAAAACGTGGCTATGTCGATAACCCTGTGCATTGGCGCAATTCCAGCGCTCGCAACTACGCAGGGGAAGATGGGGTTTTGAAAATACACACTGATTGGTTTTAACTAAACTTGACGCTGGCGCGTCGTGAACTGCATTCCCACGCGGCGCGTGGGAATGAGATAAAGATAACGAGATAAACTTTAGATTTAATTTCAAATAGAATAAAACCCATTTCACACTTTCACCTTGCCCAGGAGAAAACTATGCTGTGTGCCAAAGAACTCTACCAACAAGCAAACCAGTTACCGCCTTTAGAAAAATTACGCCTGGCCGAATTATTATTGGCTGATCTGGACACCCCTGATCCTGAGATTGATGTTATCTGGCGGGATGAAGCGCAAAAAAGATGGCAGGCCTACCAAGCTGGAGAATTGAAGACAGTGAGTTATGAAGCAGTTATGAAGAAATATAAATGAAAATCGAATTTCTTGAGGCTGCCCAAGACGAGTTGGACGAGGCTTTTAACTGGTATGAAGCTCAACAAGTAAATTTGGGTGTTCAGTTTTTAACTGAGTTTGATGCCGCAATTAGAAGAATCGTTGCTTATCCGAAATCTTATGCCTTGCTTGGTAGTGATATTAGACGCTGCTTGATTAAGCGTTTTCCCTACTGTGTTCTGTATGGCATTGATGCCGACACGATTGTCATTGTTGCTGTCGCGCACCTTCATCGAAAGCCAAATTACTGGATAGACCGGCTAGGTGTGTTATGACCCTACGCCGCTTTTCATCCCGCACCCATCGCCTGGACCAAAGCTTTTTAGCCGAGCAGCTGAAAGGCGCCTTAAGTTACCGCCGCATTGCCGGGTATTTCACCAGCTCGCTATTTGAAGTCGCCCATGAATGGCTGGAGCAAATCCCCGATGTCAAAATCGTCTGTAATGTCGATATTCATCCTGATGATCTTAAAGTGGCACAATTACGTGAAGCCAAGATGCTGGGACGCTGGAATGCCAACGCCATTGAAGTGGAGGCTTTGCTAAACCGTGACCGGTACCGGCGGTTGGATGCCTTTTTACAGCAGCATGGACAGGTGATTCGTGTAGCGCCTGATAGCGTGTGCGGTTTTTTACATGGTAAGGCCGGAGTTATTGAGCGTGCCGATGGTCGCAAGATCGGCTTTATCGGATCGATGAATGAAACCAGCAACGGCTGGCAGCGTCATTATGAGATTTTGTGGGAGGATGATTCTCCAGAGAGTGTTGCCTGGATTGAAGCTGAATTCGACTACTTGTGGAATGCGGCAAAGCCATTGCCGGAAGCAGTTTGCAAAGAAATACGCCGTCGCAGCCGTCGCCATGAAATTGAGTTGGATGAAATTGTTGATGATGACAATATCGCCCCGGCGGTTTTAATTGAATCACCCCTGTATCGGGAAGGTATGTCGCTGCAACCTTGGCAGCAAGGTTTTGTGACGGAGTGTTTGAAGCATTATCGTGATTACGGATTTGTTAGGTTATTGCTGGCCGATGAAGTAGGTTTGGGTAAAACCTTATCGTTGGCGACCGCAGCGTTGGCCTTGTGTTTATTGAATGAGAAGGAAAAACGCCGACGCAAGCCGGTGATTATCTTTACCCCGGCGACTCTGTGTGAACAATGGCAAACCGAATTATTGGATAAATTAGGCATCCCGACTGCGCGTTGGCAAACCACCAAGAAGGTGTGGCTTGATGTTAACGAACGCATCATTTCTCCGGCGGGTGCTGAGCATATCGCCGCCTGTCCGCTACGCATTGGCATTGTCTCTACAGGGTTGATGATGCGCGATTCTAATGAAAAACAACATTTGCTGGATTTGAGCTACGGGTTGGTAATACTGGATGAAGCGCATAAAGCCCGGACACGCCAAGGATTTGGCAAAAATGCCGGTGAGCCCAATGAATTGTTGGCTTTTATTACAGCCATTGCTGCACGTGCAGACCATGTATTGTTGGGCACGGCCACACCAATTCAGACCACGCCGGAGGATTTATGGGATTTGGTGCGGGTGCTGCATCAAGGCAAAGGCAATTTTGTGTTGGGTAATGATTATGCCCGCTGGCATAAGCCAGACGAGGTCTTACCGATTTTATCAGGTGAACAGGAAGTGACGGATTTGGCGACCGCTTGGGAATTATTGCGTTCGCCATTGCCGCCTGTGAATTCGACTGCCGATAATCCGGTACGCCAGTTATTCAGTGCGATACGGCTGGATTTAGGTGTGTCTGCCCGGCAATTTGAAGCGGGCCGACTCGCAGACTTAGACATCGGAACCCGGCAGGATTTTGAACTTGAGCTGGAACGCCGGGTTGCTAATGCGCCGTTTTTTCAGCGTGAAAATCCGTTTGTCCGCCATGTGGTCTTGCGTAAGCGCACCACGCTGGAAGATGCGGGCCTGCTTAAGAGAGTGGGTGTTGATGTGCATCCCGATGTCAATCGGGTTAAGGATATTCATGCTTTTAATGCCTTGTTTGAAGGCTTGGCGGTGCGTACCACCGAACACTTTCGTGAAGCCTACAATGAAGCCAGAGCATTCGGCAAGGTGTTGGGTCGGCGCGGTAAAGGCGGCGGATTTATGAAAAACCTGATGGAACAGCGAATTTGTTCCAGTTTGGTTGCCGGCATCAATACCGCTACTGCATTGATTGAAGGCCGCACTTTGCACGAAGAAAGTGACGATTTTGAAGTAGACATAGCCTTGCAAACCGATGAGGAACGCGCAGTTTTGGAATTGTTGCTGCATCGACTAAAGCAAATCGATGTCGATCCCAAATACGAGGCAGTTTTGCACTATTTGGTCAACGAAGGCTGGCTTGATCATGGTTGTATTATTTTCAGCCAGTATTACGACACCGCACGTTGGCTTGCCGATGCGTTGGCGGCCCATTTTCCTGATGAGGCTATCGGTTTGTACGCTGGGGCGGGACGGAGCCGGTTATATCAAAAAGGCGATAGTGTCGGTATTGAAAGAGAAACCCTTAAGCTTATGGTGGCTGAACATAAAATTCGTATCATGGTGGCAACCGACGCGGCCTGCGAAGGTTTGAATTTACAAACCTTGGGCGCTTTGATTAATGTTGATTTACCGTGGAACCCGACGAAGCTGGAGCAGCGAATCGGTCGAATCAAACGTTTCGGCCAGGTGCGCGATAGTGTCGATATGCTCAATCTGGTTAATGAACAGACAGTCGATGAAAAGGTTTATGAGCGGCTATCCGAACGGATGCGTGACAAATTCAATTTATTCGGTTCCTTACCCGATACGATCAAGGACGACTGGATAGATGACATTGAGACACTGGATGAAAAAATGGATCAATACATTGATGCTCAAAAACGGGCTACTGGATTTGATTTACGCTACAACACGCATCTATCCGCATCTGATAAGGATTGGCGAGATTGTTCGAATGTCTTGTCGCAGCGTGATTTTGGCACTTTGATGCGGGAAGGTTGGGAAAAGTGAAAATTTTCGTAACTATTCAGCGTTCAACTTTGCGGGTAGCTATGAATCTGCGATGCTTATCCGGCCTACGGATCACGTCCTAATCATAGACTGAATAGTACAAAGAAGTTTGGAATGTATTGATGGGCCAATAATGATTTGAAAGCACCCGCCTAAGTATCGCCAATCGTAGGGTCGGGTGATACCATAGCCCTATCAGGGTTGCCTCTACGTGGGAACAAGATAGGGCGAATAGCTACAAACTTTCTAGTCTTGCGCAGAAAGCCTTTTCGCCTTTCTTTCCGCCCATTTTTTGGTTATATGATATTGCCAGTAATATTGAATGCCGAAATAACCGATGGCGGACGAGACTATACCCATAATAAAACAGCCTGTTAGAAAAGGCTGCCAGACATCGCCAAGCCCGGAGAACATGCCGCTTATTGAAAATTCGGATTCATCGGCGACGGCCGGCTGATTCATAAACCAGAGTCCGACTTTATAAGCAAAATAAAACAGCGGCGGCATGGTGATGGGGTTGGTTATCCAGACCAGTCCTACTGAAATGGGCAGATTAGCCCGGTAATAAATGGCGCCCGCAGCGGCAAAGGCCATTTGCGCAGGGGTCGGAATCCAGGCGCAAAAAAGACCCACTGCAAAAGCCATAGAGACGGAGCGCCGGTTTAAATGCCAGAGGTTAGGCTCGTGCAGTTTATCGCCAAGAAATTGCAGGCTCTTGTGTCGTTTGATCACTTCAGGATCGGGGATGAACTTGTGGATCAGTTTTTGTATAAGTTCTTTTGGCATCGTTATTTCTTATTCAAAGTTACATTTTTACAGTTTATCAGGTTTTTGTTAGCCTAAAAAACACCAAGGTGCTAAATGGTTGTTTCCGCCCTGTCATTTTTAGCCGGGCTGTTGCTGGTTCAACAGTTGACGGTATTGCCGGATATTAAATGGTTGATAGTCGGCGGCGTAGCAGTCTGCATTATTGCATGGTTGCGTTATTGGCGGTGTCTGTTTTTTGTAGTCGGCGTTCTGTGGGCGATAGTGTTTGCAATGCACCGATTGTCCGACCGATTGCCTGAACAGCTGGAGGGTGCCGAGATTCAGATTACCGGCGTCATAGCCGACTTGCCGGAACAGGATGAAAAGCGCGCCCGCTTTGATTTTATCGCCAGGGATGGTGTGTATGCCGCGAACCTGCCGGGAGCAGGTGCGGCGATCGCCAGGGATGGTGTGTATGCCCCTATAAGCGCGGCGATCGTCGCCGAGTCCGACCGGCAATTACCCGCTAAACTGAGATTAAGCTGGTATTACCCGGACCAACCCATCAAGGCAGGTCAGCAGTGGGTTTTTACCGTTAAATTGAAGCGTGTCCACGGCAATATGAATCCCGGCGGCTTTGATTATGAACGCCGGCTGTTTACCGAAGGCATAGGCGCGACAGGCTATGTGCGTCCAAGTCCAAAGCCGGTTTTGCTGGGACGTGATTCGGCCGGGAGCAGTATTTCCGTCTGGCGGCAAAGCATCACCGATCAGCTTTCAAGCACATTAGGCAACAGCCCAAGTCTGGCGCTGATAAAGGCGCTGACTATTGGCGACGGCAACAGCGTCACTCAAGAACAATGGGAAGTTTTTCGTAGAACCGGTACGACTCATCTGGTGGTGATTTCCGGCTCGCATATCGGTCTTATTGCCGGGTTGGTTTATTTTTTGGTACTGAAATTATGGGCACGGACAGGATTGCTCGCTTGGTCGCCGCAAAAGGTTGCGGCAGTTGCGGCGGTGCTGGTTGCGATTTTTTACTCCGGGCTGGCCGGTTTTTCCGTGCCTACCCAGCGCTCCGTGGTCATGCTGTCTATCGCCATGGCGGCCATTATTCTGCAACGCAACAGTCGCCCTTTTAATACCCTGTCCATTGCCATGTTTGCAGTGTTGATTATCGATCCGTTAGCCGTTTTATCGGCGGGATTCTGGCTGTCATTCCTCGCCGTGGGTGTGATTGTTTATGCTGTTTCCGGACGCTTAGGCAAGCTTGGGCCTATCTGGGGCGCAATAAAAATAAACTGGGTCACTTCGGTGGGTTTATCTCCTCTGCTATTGCTGTTTTTCCAACAGGTTTCATTGATTGCGCCATTGGCTAATTTGATCGCCGTGCCGGTCATCAGCCTGCTGGTTGTGCCGTTGTCGCTGCTGGCCGTCATTATTATGTTTATCTTGCCGACGTCGGCGAGCAAATTGTTCTATTTGATAGATCATGTATTGCAAGGCTTATGGTGGTTATTAGCTCATTTGGCAGAAATTCCTATGGCGTCGATAAATCATGCGCTGCCATCGTATTGGGCGTTGCTTTTCGCTGTACCGGGTGTTTTATTGCTGCTTGCACCGGTCGGCATTCCGGCCCGGTGGTTGAGTCTGGTGATGTTTTTGCCGCTGGTGTTTACCGATACAAAACAGCCTGAAACAGGTGACATCAACATGACCCTGCTGGATGTCGGGCAAGGCTTGTCGGCCGTCGTGCAAACCAGTCATCATCTGCTGATTTACGATACCGGCGCGAAATTTTCTGAGCAAAGCGATATGGGGAAAAGTGTGCTGCTGCCTTTTTTGCGCTCGCAAGGTGTAGCTAAAATCGACAGTTTAATTGTCAGTCATGGCGATAACGATCATATCGGCGGCACGGCATCGTTAATGCGCGGCATTGATACAGAACAAGTGCTGACCAGCGTTCCTCAGTTGTTAAACGAGTATGCGCCAAGCGAGTGTGTGGCCGGACAATCGTGGTTATGGGATGAGGTCAAATTCACTATGCTGGCTCCGCAGCAAGCGTTTGTGTCGGAAAACGACAATTCCTGCGTACTGAAAATCCAGTCGAAACACGGCACGGTATTGTTGACCGGCGACATAGAGGCAGCGGCGGAGTCCTGGTTGGTTGAGACCTACGGCGAGGCTTTAAAGGCCGATGTGTTGGTTGCGCCGCATCACGGCAGCAAAACCTCATCAACAGCCGGTTTTTTGCAGGTCGTCCAACCTGACTACGTGTTGATTCCGGCGGGTTACCGGAATCAATTCGGTCACCCGCATAGGGATGTTTTGGCGCGCTATCGGCAAGTCAATGCCAAATGGCTGAATAGTGCCGACAGCGGGGCTATTGTCGTTAATGTTAAAAACAATGTATTTGCAGTGCAGGGGATGCGTCAAGCGGAAAGTAAATATTGGAATATTAAATGATAATTGCCTATGACTTTACTCTGTAATTAAATAGGACTAGAATAGTCCTCAATCATTGGGAGCAGGGTATGTTACGGCTGAGTAAGTTAACTGATTATGCGACGGTCATTTTAAGTTTTATGGCCCGAGAAAAAACGCAGGTGCGTGCGGCTATGGAAATATCGACAGTGACCGGTATTGCTCTGCCTACAGTCAGTAAAATCCTTAAGCTGCTGGTTAACGCAGACGTATTGATTTCTACACGCGGCGCCAAGGGTGGTTATGTTTTAGCCAGAATGCCGGAAGAAATCAGCGTTGCGGCGGTTATCAGCGCACTGGAAGGGCCGATCGCCCTCACCGAATGCAGTATTTCCCATCAGGGCTGCGAACAGGCTTCGGGCTGTGATATTTTGGGGAACTGGAGTTTGATTAACCAGACCATTCATAACGCATTAGAGTCGGTGACTTTGGCCGATTTAATCAGACCCGTTGTTGTGCCGGAAGAAGTGTTGATTCCGGTCTCCAGTTTATATAGGTAGAAAATTTTATGTCAGCAAGTGAACAAGAAATCAAGAATCTGATCGGTAAGGAATACAAACAGGGGTTTGTAACTGAAGTGGAAACCGACACTTTCCCGCCCGGATTGGATGAAGCGGTTATTCACAGGTTATCGAAGGTCAAGAATGAGCCTGAGTTTATGCTGGAATACCGGCTGAAAGCGTTTCGTCATTGGCAAACCATGAAGACGCCGAAATGGGCGTTCGTCAAGTTCGATCCTATCGATTATCAGGCGATCAGTTACTATTCTGCGCCTAAACGCAAGGAAGACGGGCCGAAAAGCCTGGATGAAATCGATCCGCAAATACTGGAAGCCTATAAAAAATTGGGCATTCCTCTGGATGAACAGGAACGTTTGGCCGGTGTTGCGGTCGATGCGGTTTTCGACAGCGTCTCGGTGGCGACGACGTTTAAAGGCAAGCTGAAAGAAGCGGGTGTTATTTTCTGCCCGATTTCAGAAGCCTTGCGCGACCATCCCGAACTGATCAAGCAATATCTGGGCTCGGTCGTGCCGCATACGGACAATTACTTTGCCGCGTTAAATGCCGCCGTTTTTACCGACGGGTCGTTCGTCTATATTCCCAAAGGCGTGCGTTGCCCGATGGAATTATCAACCTATTTTCGTATCAACGCTGCCAATACCGGGCAGTTTGAACGGACTTTAATTATTGCCGATGAAGGCAGTCATGTCAGTTATCTGGAAGGCTGCACCGCGCCGATGCGTGACGAAAATCAGCTGCATGCGGCGGTGGTTGAGTTAATCGCGATGAAAGACGCGGTGATTAAATACTCTACCGTGCAAAACTGGTATCCCGGCGATAAAAATGGTTTGGGTGGTATCTATAACTTTGTGACCAAGCGCGCCGATTGCCGGGGCGAGAATTCCAAAGTGTCGTGGACGCAGGTGGAAACCGGTTCGGCAATTACCTGGAAATATCCAAGCTGCATCCTGACCGGCGACAATTCCACCGGTGAGTTTTATTCGGTGGCGCTGACCAATAATTATCAGCAGGCCGATACCGGCACCAAGATGATCCATATAGGCAAAAATACCAGCAGCACCATTATTTCCAAAGGTATTTCAGCTGGTTTTGCGCAGAATACCTATCGCGGTTTGGTCAAGGTGTTAAAAAGCGCGGAAAACGCCCGTAACTATACCCAGTGTGACTCCTTATTAATCGGTGATAAATGCGGCGCACACACGTTTCCTTATGTGGAAGTCAGGCAGCCCTCGGCTCAGGTCGAACATGAAGCGACCACCTCCAAGATCAGCGAAGATCAGCTGTTTTTTTGTCAGCAACGCGGACTGTCGGCGGAAGATGCCGTGTCGATGATCGTCAACGGTTTTTGTAAGGAAGTGTTCAGGGAACTGCCGATGGAATTTGCGGTGGAGGCTCAGGCGTTGTTGGGGTTGAGTCTGGAAGGTTCTGTCGGTTAGTTGACAAAATGGCGGCTAAATATGAAATGATTATTTACTGGAGCGAAGAAGATCACACTTATATCGCCGAAGTGCCGGAATTGGCTGGTTGTAAGGCAGATGGCGCGACCTATCAAGAAGCTGTTATTAATGCAGAACAAATCATTAGCGAATGGATAGAAACGGCTAATAAATTGGGGAGGACTATTCCAAAACCTAAGGCCTGTATGCAAAAAATAAAAAGACAAGAAAAAACTAATATTAATAGATTTAATCAATTCCTTATTGGGAGTTTTATTCCACCTGTAAATTATTTTAGTAAGGTACTATCTGAAAAGATTTTACCCGCATTCGATAAAGAGGTAGAAGTTAGTCATTATGATTCTTATGAAGATGAACTTGACGAATATTGCCGCATGGAATGGCTACGGCAACGTGCTCTGCAAAGTGTGATTAATCTATATCCGGTTGCTTTGCGTCATTTATATGAACAACAAATTAGCCAGCTAGTAATGCAATCTCTTGGTAATAATTATAATCGTGAAGCTAATTACAAGTGCGATGAAAAGATTCTGATCGAAGTAGATGAACTCAACATTGAGAACTTCCGTTCATGGGAAAAACTTAAAGAGCTTGAATATGTTTGTAATGCCGTGAAACATGCAGAAGGCTATAGTGCAAAAAAATTGGAAAAGCTTCGCCCCGATTTATTTAAAACTCCTTTTCAAGATGATGGTTACTTCGAGGGGGAAAGATTGCCGGTTCGTCAGCCCCTAAATGGAGACGGTGTTTTTCTGAAAGAAAAAGATATTCAAGAATATGCGTTAGCAATTGAGGATTTTTGGAACGAATTTATAGAAAAATTAGATTCTAGGTCAAGTCATGAATAACAAATACACAGCAGTAATAAAACAAGACGGTGATTGGTGGTTAGGATGGATTGAAGAAATCCCTGGAGTCAATTGTCAGGAATCAACCCATGATGAATTAATTGAAACACTAAAAATTACCTTGCAAGAAGCATTAGTCTTTAATCGAGAAGAAGCATTATTAAATGCGGGTACTCATTATCGAGAAGAGCTTATTGCATTGTGAAACGTTCTGAACTGATTAGATATTTGACAGCACAAGGCTGTGAATTATTACGTGAAGGCGGGCGACATTCATGGTGGCATAATCCAGAGCAAAATAAACGTTCAGCCATTCCAAGACATTCTGAAGTTAAAGATATTTTGGCGAATAAAATTTGTAAAGATCTCGGTGTAAAACCCGTTAAATAACACAGGTAAAAACAACATGCTCAGCATAAAAAATCTTCACGTCAGCGTTGGCGATAAGCCCATTCTCAAAGGCATTAACCTTGAGATCAAATCGGGCGAAATCCATGCGATTATGGGGCCGAACGGTTCCGGTAAAAGCACGTTGTCGCATGTATTGTCAGGTAAGGGCGGTTACACCGTGACGGGCGGAACGGTGACTTATCAGGGTAAAGATTTACTGGAGATGGCGCCTGAAATCAGGGCGCGTGAGGGTGTGTTTTTGGCGTTCCAGTATCCGGTGGAAATTCCCGGTGTCAGCAATATTTATTTGTTGAAAGCGGCGCTGAACTCCATACGCAAACATCATGGACAGCCTGAAGTTGATGCGATGGATTTTTTAACGTTGGTTAAAGATAAAGTGCGTTTGCTGGAAATGGATGAGAAATTTCTTTACCGTGCGGTTAATGAAGGCTTCTCCGGCGGCGAAAAGAAACGTAATGAAATCCTGCAAATGGCCATCCTGGAACCCAAGCTGTGCATTATGGATGAAACCGATTCAGGTCTGGACATCGACGCGTTAAAAATCGTCTCGGAAGGTGTTAATTCCTTGCGTTCACCGGAGCGTTCGTTTGTGATGGTGACGCATTATCAGCGCTTGCTGGACTACATCAAGCCGGATTTTGTCCACGTTTTGGCGCACGGTCAGATCGTCAAATCCGGCGGTGCCGATCTTGCACTGGAGCTGGAAGAAAAAGGTTATAGTTGGGTCGAAGATAATCAGGCGGCAGCGTAATGAATACGGCAACAGCAAGCCGTTATGCGGCTGAATATCAAACGATAGCTCCAGTATTGCCGGGGCAAGCATTGCCTTGGT
Organism: Methylobacter sp.; assembly: GCA_030653175.1. GTDB lineage: Bacteria > Pseudomonadota > Gammaproteobacteria > Methylococcales > Methylomonadaceae > Methylobacter_A. The sequence continues at coordinate 88,753 of JAURZV010000090.1, read as the reverse complement.
TGAAGGCGTTAAGGGCTAAGGCATTGATGGCATTTTCAGCGTACGGCTTTCCATCGCCGCGTGAAGAAGAATGGCGTTATACCAATGTGTCCGGCATTGAGAAGAAACTGTTTGCTCCTGTAATGGGGAAGGGCGACAACACGGGCGTGTGCCACACGCCCCTACAATCGTACCAATTGCAAGATGCTTGGGTTGTGGTTTTAGTGAACGGCCATTTTTCGGCAGAGCTTTCGGTCTTGGAAGGACTGCCCGATGCCGTTTCGGTGATGAGCATGGCTGATGCGTTGGCAAAACAGCCGGCCAAACTGGAAAAATATTTAGGCGCAGCTGCCGATCAATCAGAGCATAGCTTCATTGCTTTCAATACCGCATGGTTTACCGACGGCCTGTTTGTGCATGTACCGGCCAAGCTGGTTTTAGACAAACCGATACAGTTGCTGCATATTGTGACCGGCGCTGACGCAATGGCTACAACCCGCAATATCATTATTGCCGACGAAATGGCCGAAGTTAAGGTGATAGAGACTTTTGTCGGCGCGGCTAACGCTTATTTAACAGCCGCAGTCACCGAAGTTTTTGTTGGTTCTAACGCCGATGTGACGTTGTATAAAATGCAAAGCGAGTCTGACAAAGCCTATCATTTTGGCGGCAGCTACATTAAACAGGCTCGAGATGCCCGGTTTACTCATCACAATTTCGCCTTTGGCGGCTTGCTGGCGCGCAGTGATATACATGTTGATCTGGATCATGCCTCGGAGTGCGAACTGAATGGTTTGTATTTGGGCGTAAAGCGCCAGCATATCGACAACCATACCCGCATTAATCACTTGAAACCCTATGCAATCAGCCGCGAGCTGTACAAAGGCGTGCTGGACGACAGGGCCAGAGGCGTGTTTCAGGGCAGGGTGATTGTGGCTGTTGACGCGCAGAAAACCGATTCGCAAATGAATAACCGCAACCTGCTGTTATCGGATGATGCCGAAGTGGATACCAAGCCGCAGCTGGAAATTTATGCCGATGACGTAAAATGCGGGCATGGCGTGACGGTCGGGCAGTTGGATGAAAAATCCATTTTCTACCTGCAATCACGCTGCGTTGATGAAGAAACGGCGCGTAACATGTTGACGTTTGCGTTTGCCAACGAGATGGTCGATAAGATCAAGATTAAAAGCTTGCACGACAGGGTTTTGGAGCAAGTACTGGCGCGCTTCCCGCAGCAAGGCGTGAACAAGGAATGGCTATAAAATATCGGCAATGTTGATAGTGATTTGGTCTAGTTGAGACAAGGTGACGGTATCGCCGATGCGCAACGTGGTTTTTTCGCCATAACAATCACCATGCGGTTGGCGGTATACTTCAAGGCAGGAGTCGATCAGGTTCATCAGCCAGTATTCGGGCACGCCGTGCAGCGCATACAAACGCAGTTTCTGGTTTTGGTCGAAACTGAGCGAACTGTCGGCGACTTCGATCAGCAACAAAACATCGCTAGCAATAGGGTGACGGGAGCAATAAAAATCATCATTCGGCTTTAGCAGCATAAAGTCGGGTTCGGGCTCTGAAAGGTCACCGAGTTGGAGCGGGTTTTGTATGCTGGGGATAATGTCATCAGGCATTAGTTTTGAGAATAGCTTATTGATACGATTTAAGTGACCTGAATGATTAAAGCCGATAGGTGCCATTTCCAATATTTCTCCATTGATAAGTTCAAGCCGACTTCCAGGCGGAAAAATATTAGCTTCGCCCAATCTGTGCCATTCATCGAGGTTGGTTAGGTGTTTTGTAGGATTAACAGTAGCCATAAGTGCAATCAAACCAAATTAGAATCAAAAGTGAATATAATATGTCGCTAGTCAATAAGCAACACGTCAAAATATAAACAGACAAAATTATGACAAACTTTCCCGTAGAAAAAATCCGCGCCGACTTCCCCATATTGGCAGAAAAAATACGCAACAAGCCGCTGGTTTACCTGGATAACGCGGCCTCTTGTCAAAAACCGCAGGCGGTTATCGACAGCATCGTGCATTTGTATAGTCATGATTACGCCAATGTACATCGCGGCGTACATACTTTAAGCGTGCGTTCCACCGCTAAGTTTGAAGGCGCACGCACCAAGGTTAAAGACTTTATTAATGCCGCCAGCGAAAAAGAGATTATTTTTGTCAGAGGCGCTACGGAAGCCATCAATCTGGTCGCACAGACTTACGGCAAGGCCAATATCAAAGCCGGTGATGAGATTTTAATTACCGCCATGGAACATCATTCCAATATCGTGCCCTGGCAAATGCTCTGCGAGCAAACCGGCGCAATCTTAAAAGTTGCACCGATTAATCTGCAAGGTGAATTGATTTATGATGAGTTTGAGAAACTGATCAGCGATAAAACCAGGCTGGTTTCAGTCGTGCATATGTCCAACGCCTTGGGTACGATTAATCCGGTTAAACAGATCATTGCAGCGGCTCATGCCAAAGGCATTCCGGTATTGCTGGATGGCGCCCAGGCTATTCCGCACATGGCGGTGGACGTGCAGGACCTGGATTGCGATTTTTATGTTTTTTCAGGTCATAAGCTTTATGCGCCTTCAGGCATAGGCGTGCTTTACGGCAAGCAGGCGTTGCTGGAAGCCATGCCTCCGTATCAGGGCGGCGGCGATATGATCCGTAAAGTGACTTTCGAAGAAACCGAATATAATGTGTTGCCCTACAAGTTTGAAGCGGGCACACCCAACATTGCCGATGTAGTGGGTTTGGGTGCGGCTATCGATTACCTGAATGCAATCGGCATGGATAATATTGCCGCTTACGAAACCGAGTTGCTTGATTACGCCACTGCAAAAGCCAAACAAATTAAAGGGCTTAGAATTATTGGCGAGGCTGAGCATAAAGGCGCAATTTTGTCTTTTGTGCTGGATAAAATACATCCGCACGATATTGGCACCATGCTTGACAGCTTAGGTATTGCCATAAGGGCAGGGCACCATTGCGCGATGCCGGTTATGGACTTTTTTGAAGTCCCGGCTACAGCAAGAGCGTCGTTTGCAATGTATAACACCAAAGAAGAAATTGATGTTTTAATGAAAGGCATAGAGTCCTTGATTGAGGTATTCGGCTAATGTTTGATGATTTACGCGACCTCTATCAAGAGGTTATATTCGACCACAACCGCAACCCGCGCAATTTCCGAGTCATGGAAAATGCCGACCGAAAAGTGGAAGGCTTTAATCCGCTGTGTGGCGACCGTTTGACCTTATATTTGAAAATGGATGGCGATAGGATTACCGATGCCAGTTTTCAAGGTTCAGGTTGTGCCATTTCGACGGCCTCGGTTTCGTTAATGACCGAGATAGTCAAAGGCAAAACCGAACAGGAAGCCGAAGACCTGTTTAAAAAGTTTCATGAAATGACCACCGGCAAGGATGAGCAGATTAATCTTGAGGCGGTTGGCAAACTGGCGGTATTGGCCGGTGTGCGTGAATATCCGGCGCGGGTTAAATGTGCGACATTGGCCTGGCACACGCTGGATGCAGCGTTGAAAAACTAACAAAAATCCATTTCTACAGAGTGATATTTCACCACGAAGAACGAACGACTGCATGGATAAGTAGGTGTTCATAAGTTTCTTAACATTATTGGTATTTGTGGGAGCGGCTTTAGCCGCTATAATCGCGGATAAAGCCGCTCCCACTAATGTTAGAAAACTTTTGCTCAACTACTTACAGGAGGTAGAGCAATGCAGGAGCAATTGCCGAGAACACGAAGTTTTTTCTCGATGTTCTTCGTGGCTAATTTAAGCCATGACCACGAAAACTTCACAGCAATATATCGGAAAACTGGCCGTGCTTTATCAAGGCCAGGGTGATAGTCTGCCGTTCCAACAACTTGCGGAAAGATTGGGTGTTCCTTTGTATCAACCGCTTAATAACGATAGTCAGGAAGACTTCTTTTTAAGCTGGCGCGACGGCTGTTTAAAACTGCTCGACACCGTAGGTGCGACCGGCCGGTCGCACCTACAAAAAGGCGGCTTGGCTGTCGACATAGAGCCGCGCAACGGTGAGCAACGATCATGGCCTGCGCCCAAAGACGGCGCTTTGGCTCGGGCGCTAGGGCGCAAAACCAGAACCGTTGTCGATGCCACTACCGGCTGGGGCCAGGACAGCCTGCATATCTTTCGCATGGGCTACGATCTGCTGTGTATCGAACGTTCGCCTGTCATGGCGGAATTGCTGACCGACGGCTTTGCACGGTTGGCGCAACAAGACTGGATGCAGCGACTTAATCTTGAACCTCCCCGATTGATACAGGGCAATGCCATCGATCTGTTAGCCGATTTGGAAGTTCAGCCGGATTGCATTTATCTTGATCCGATGTTTCCGCCCAAACGCAAAAAATCCGCATTAGCCAAAAAATCAATGATGGTGCTGCGCGATTTACTGGGCGATGATCAGGATAAGGAGCAGCTTTTTGAGGCCGCTTTAAACGCAGCCGGAAAGCGAGTTGTGGTAAAAAGCCCCGATTACGCAGAACCTTTGGGCGGCAAGCCTAGTCAAAGTTTTCAGGGTAAGTTGTTGCGATATGATGTTTATTTGAAAGGTTGATGCAAGGCTAAAGGCTAAAAGGCTAAAAGGCAGGCAATACTGTTGGCTTAAGCCGTCCGTGCTGAGCCTGTCCAAGCATGAATGGCTTAGCCAGATTCATTTTGATCGGGCTGGTCGGTCGCCCGTTTTAAAACCCAACGATAATGGTAAAAAAATGTCAGACTGGATAGATGCAGTAGATGAAAATGCTTTAGCAAACGGCGAGAACATTGTAATAGATGTCGACGGGACGGATGTCGCCATCTTTAAAATTGACGACAAATTTTATGCGATTGAAGATGTCTGTACCCACGATGGAGCCGAAATTGCCAGCGGCAGGCTGGAAGGCGATGAGATTATCTGTCCCCGCCACGGCGCACGGTTTTGCGTGAAAACCGGCGAAGTAAAATCTCCGCCCGCCTATGAAAACATCGACTGCTTTCCGGTCAGAATCGAAAACGGCAAGGTGCAGGTCAGAGACAATCGTTGGGATTAATGTTTCCGTGTCCATGACTGTCGGCCGTAACATTGTTAACATTAAGCTCCCCGTCCGTTAGTCCGGCACGGGCGGCATAAACCAACAATGCCGCAGATCAAAACTGTCGGGGGTCAGTCATCCGCTCACTATATCGTTACTAAATCTGCCGTAACAGAGCCGAATCAGGGCGCGTCACTGCCATTAAGTTAAGCCGAAAATAGTTATGATTGAATGCCGTGGGCGCGAATTTATTCGCGATTTTTAATACCTGTCGCGCGAATAAATTCGCGCCCACAATAGTTTAAATCCTTAACTTAATGGCAGTGATGCGCTGCGTGGGAACCAGGTAAAAAGCAATCTGTTTAATCTGTGTTGATCTGTGGCTGAATAGTTACAATTCTTTCGGATGTTTAACTGCAATGCGCAGCGTATCCTGCTTGGTCTTTTTTGCTTTCAGTTAACAGCCAAGTTAGGATAGCGTCAGGAATCCCAACAATACGCCGCATCAAGTATTAAGATCCGTTGCCTCGCTCCGATGAGCTATGAGTCGGAATTGCACTTTGGAGCTGAATCCGCTTAACAATCACAATGAGGTCAGTAATGATGAAAAAAAAGAATCCATCAGAAAGTCGTTCCTGGCATGCACTTTCCGCCGATGCAATTTACGATGCTTTGGCCAGCACTGAACAGGGCTTAAGCTCACAAGAGGCAAAGCGGCGACTGACGCAATACGGCTTAAACAAATTGACACCGGCGGCCAGCCGCGGACCTTTCAAACGCTTTCTCAGCCAGTTTCACAATGTGCTCATTTATGTATTGCTGGTTGCCGCCGGTGTAACGGCAGTCATTGGACACTGGGTAGACAGCGGCGTCATCGTCGGCGTGGTGTTGATCAATGCATTGATCGGTTTCATTCAGGAAGGCAAGGCGGAAAAAGCCCTGGATGCGATACGTAATATGCTCACGCTCCAGGCCATGGTGCGGCGTGATGGCAAGAATTTTCTCATGCCTGCCGAGCAACTGGTTCCGGGCGACATTGTCACCCTGGAAAGCGGCGACAAGGTACCTGCTGATTTACGTCTTTTACAGGTCAAAAATCTGCGTGCCGATGAATCCATGCTCACCGGAGAATCTTTACCCGTCGAAAAAAGCACGGCGGCTGTCGGTGCCGAAGCCGCATTGGGAGATCGGTTCTGTCTGGCTTACTCGGGCACTTTGGTTACCTACGGCACTGCGCTTGGCATGGTGGTGTCCACCGGTGACCTTACCGAAATCGGCCGCATCAGTTCCATGTTGCGCACAGTCCCGCAATTGACCACGCCCCTGCTGCGGCAGATTGCCGGTTTCAGCAAATGGTTGACCTTGGCTATTTTAACGCTGGCCTCAGCTACGTTCGCCTATGGCTGGACTATTCAGCACTCTTCTTTGACAGAGTTGTTTATGTCGGCGGTAGGGCTTGCCGTGGCCGCCATTCCCGAAGGCTTGCCGGCTATTATGACCATTACCCTGGCTATCGGTGTGCAACGCATGGCCAAACGCAATGCCATTATCCGGCGCTTGCCGGCCGTCGAGACTTTAGGCTCGGTGACCGTCATCTGTTCCGATAAAACCGGCACCCTCACCTGTAACGAAATGACCGCTAAATCGGTGTTCGTTAATAACAAACTGTTTACGGTGGAAGGCGTCGGTTATAACCCCCACGGCGGTTTTAAACTGGCAGGCGAAACAACTACTGTAGAAGATCACCCGCATTTGCATGAGTTGCTTCGCGCCGCCGCGCTGTGCAATAACGCTAGATTGGAGCAACAATCCGGCAATGGGATTGTTTACGGCGACAACTGGATTGTACACGGCGATCCTACGGAGGGCGCATTGATCACCCTGGCGCACAAAGCCGGAATGGATGCTGATTTTCTCAATCAGGAAATGCCGCGTACCGACATTATTCCGTTCGAATCGGAACATCGCTATATGGCGACACTGCATCACGACCATAGCGGCCATGCCTTTGTGTTTATCAAAGGCGCTCCCGAGCGGGTGCTGGCCATGTGCAGTCTTCAACGCATTGATGGCGAAGATGTGCCCATTCATGTTGCCCATAGTCATCACATGATGGATGAAATCGCAGGCCTTGGTCAACGCGTGCTTGCGATTGCGTTCAAGACGGTACCTTCCACGCAGAAGCAACTTGGTTTTGCCGATGTTGAAACCGGACTGACTTTGTTAGGTCTTATAGGCATGATTGACCCGCCGCGCCCCGAAGCCGTTAAAGCAGTGCTCAAATGCCGGAACGCCGGTATCCGCGTCAAAATGATTACCGGCGATCATGCGGCGACGGCCGCAGCCATTGCCGCACAGATCAATATCGGTGACGGCTCGGTACTGAGCGGAGCCGACCTGGATCGAATGACCGATAGTGAATTGACAGCCGCCATCCGCAACGTCGATGTTTTTGCCCGCACCAGCCCGGAAAACAAGTTACGCCTGGTGACTGCACTGCAAGCAGACGGGCATGTGGTGGCCATGACCGGCGACGGCGTTAATGATGCACCGGCATTAAAACGCGCCGATGTGGGCGTGGCGATGGGTAAAAAGGGTACCGAGGTCGCCAAGGAAACCAGCGAAATGGTGTTGGCCGATGACAATTTTGCTTCCATAGCCCATGCCGTTGAAGAAGGCCGCGGCATTTACGACAACCTGCTTAAGTCGATTATTTATATCTTGCCTACCAATGGCGGTGAAGCGTTAATCGTCGTCGCGGCCATCGTCATGGGTGAATCCTTGCCTATTACTCCGGTACAAATATTATGGGTGAACATGATTACTGCGGTTACTTTATCACTGACGCTTGCCTTTGAGCCGCCGGAGCGAAACATTATGAGCCGCATGCCCAGGAAACCTGATGTGCCATTACTCTCGGCGTTTATGATTTGGCGTATTCTGTTTGTGTCGCTCATTATGGTAACCGGCTCTTTCGGCCTGTTTCTCTGGGAGCGATCATTGGGAACCCCGATTGAACAGGCACGGACGGTTACTGTGAATACGCTGGTGATGTTTGAAATATTTTATCTCTTCAATAGCCGTTACCTGCACAATTCCGTGCTCAATCTGCATGGCCTGTTCGGTAACCGGTTGGTGTGGCTGGCGATCCTGCTGATAATAGTATTCCAAATGGCTTTCACCTATTGGCAGCCTATGCAAGTATTATTCGGCACTGTTGATATAGACGCACATGCATGGCAAATGATTGCCGCCGTCGCCTCAAGCGTGTTCATCCTGGTTGAAATCGAAAAATTTTTCATCCGCCTGTTTCTGCCCAAAGCAGCGGCCGGGAATAGCAAGAAATAAATAAGGGGACATTTTAAAACAGTCCTTAAGTTTAATCTTCCAACTTCCGATAAAGCGTGCCTCGGTCAATGCCCAAAATTTTAGCCGCTTGCAGCTTGTTGCCCTGGGTTATTTCCAAAATGCGGCGGATATAGGCGATTTCCAATTCTGCCAAGGTCATCGACTGATTTGCGGCGTTGCCTGGAAAACTGCCATCAACCGGTAGCTGGGTTGCCTGAGCCAAGTCTTCCAGCAGGATCGTGTCATGCTCGGTCAAAGCAACCGCTCTCTCCAGTATATTAGCCAATTCGCGCACATTACCCGGCCAGGGGTAAGCGCGAATCCAGCGCATGGCTTCAGCGGATATGCCGTGGATTTGTCTTTGCAGTTTTGTTTGGGCATTTTGCAATAAATGATCTACCAAGTGCTCCAGATCGGGCAGGCGTTCTCTCAAGGGCGGAATGTCCAAACGAATCACATTGAGCCGATAGTAAAGGTCTGAGCGCATCAAGCCGTTTTGCAAGGCTTTTTCGATAGGTTGGTTTGTGGCGGCGATAATGCGGACATCGGTGGCAATTTCGCTACCGGCTCCTACGGGTCTTACCTTGCCTGTTTCCAGTGCTTGTAGCAATTTGGGTTGAATCGCTAATGGCATTTCCGCAATTTCGTCCAGAAACAGAGTGCCGCCTTCGGCTTCAACAAACAACCCTGGACGATGTTCACGGGCATCGGTGTAAGCGCCTTTACGTACTCCAAACAACTCGCTTTCCACTAAAGCAAACGGCAATGCGGCACAGTTGATTTGTAGAAATGGGCCTTTAGCGCGCGGGCTATGCTCGTGAATAAAGCGCGCCAAAGCGCCCTTGCCGACACCGCTTTCACCCGTCAGCAGTACCGGTGAATTGATCTGGGCCGCCCGGCCGGCAAGTTGCAGGATTTTTTGCATTTTGGGACTTTCCGCAACCAATCCGCTAGGGATGAAATCTTGATCGGCCGTGACAACACGCACAATCTCTCTACGCATTTGCCGGTCTCTGAAGGCGCGTTCAATGGCGACTATCAAGTCATTTAGGGAAAACGGCTTGGTTATAAAACCGCAAGCTCCCGCCTGTAAGCTGCGCACACCCAGATCAATGCTGCCGAAAGCTGTGATCAATAGAATCAACTGCCCCGGCTTCCGTGCATGAATGGCCGACATCAAATCCAGACCGCGCATGCCGGGCATTTCCACATCGCTGATCACCAAATCAAAATGCTCGGTTTCCAAACGCTCCAACGCGCGTTGCGGATCGGTTTCACCGCTTGCCCTATAACCGCTGGTGATGAGCATTTCCGTCAAATACTCGACAACGCCGCTATCGTCATCGATGACCAGCAACTGCTTACTTTCTTGCATTGCTTGATTAATCAACGCCATGATGGGGTTTCTCCACGGGCAAAATGAGGGTGATGGTACTGCCTAGCCCGGGCGAGCTTTCGGCTTTGATGCTGCCGTGATGTGCAGTGACAATACTGCGCGCGACTGCAAGCCCAAGCCCGACGCCGCCTTGTTCATGACGGGTAGTAAAAAACGGATCAAACAGGTGTTCAAGTATTTCTTGGGACATGCCACAGCCGTCGTCCCGAACAGTTAGTTGTACCGCTTCGACAGCCTCGCTGTGAGCGGGATCAGTGCCAGTTTGACAGGGCTCGACAGCAACGACAATTCGCCCTCCCGCACCGGTTGCGGATAAGGCATTGGTGATCAGGTTTAAGACAATTTGCTGGATACCGTCGCTATCTGCAACGATCAGCGGTAGGTCTTTTGCAGCTTTATAGCTCAGTTCGACCTGCTTTTTATATGCTTCGTATTCCAATAGATTTAGCACTGCGCTCACGGGTTCACGTAGATCAATGCGGGTGAAATGAGGCGGGCGCCGTCGCGTGAATTCCAGCAGTTGTTGAACGATACGGGTAATGCGTTCGGTTTGAGAAGCCAGTATCCGTGCATGACGGATGACTTCCTCAGGTTGATCGGCACACAACAGCAGATGCTCGGCCCGGCCCTTCAATATCTGTAACGGCGAGCCGATTTCATGCGCCAGTCCCGCTGACAACTGTCCGATGGTAATCAGTTTGTCGGCTTCCTGAAGGGCGGCCTGGACATGGCGGCGCGATTGCGCTTCCTCTTTAAGTTTTTGCCGAGCGTTGGACAATTCCGCCGCCATTGTATTGAACGTCTTTAAAAGTACGCCAATTTCATCCTTGTGATTTATAAGGGGTAACGGGGAGAAATTCCCATCACGTATTTGTTTCATGCCATCGGCCAGCCGTTGCAAGGGCCAACCGATGTAAATCATACAGATAACCGTGCAAAGCGGTGCGGCGATCAAAATAAAAGCAATCGTGGAAATAGCCAGGTTACGCCGGGTAACATCAAGGTCGCGGCGCATTTCATGCAGGGCGCGCACAAACACCAGTATGCCGAGTCTTTTTCCCTGCGCGTTTTGTAGAGGCAGAATCAGGGTAATATATTCGGGGGCATTCTCCGGATAAAAAAACTGGTCGTCTGCATCGTCTTGCAAAGCGACATGCAGTCTTTCCTGGAAATCGCTTGTGTAAGAATTGCCGATAGCGTCCGGGAAAGCCTTACCCTGTTCGTCATAAATCCGAACTTTTAATTCTGGCTCAATTTGCTCAAGACCTTTCAGCAGCTCTGTAATGTCGGCCAACTGCTTATCTCGCATGGCATTTTCAATGGCGATTTGCAGACCTTTGCCGAGTAGTTTTGTTTGCAGACTGATAACCCGGGTTAAATCCCTTTGCTCAATCGAAAGATGATAGAGTCCATAGCCGATGAATATAAGCAAGCCAATAGATGTTAAAGATAGCGTGAGCTTAGTAGAAATGCGCATGGAAAATAATGTGTTGTAATTTGCTACAGTATTGCAGTTTATCGCAACACATGCAATTGCGACAAGCATTTTCAAACACCAGAAACAGTTACTATCGCAGCGGGTTGTCTTCGTCGAGTAAAAATATTAATTTAACAAAAACAATGTATTGAATTTTATTGGTACTGTCATAACGGCATCAAGTCCTAATTTTTGTGTAGTTGGCGCGATTATTGATAGCTTTGTATGATCTTCACTAAATACATACAAAACCATGCGCGATTATTTGTTAGTTTTTTTTATTCCAGTCCTTTTGCTCAACGGCTGTACAGAGCCAACCACTGGAGAGGCTGATCGTAAACAATCATCGGCTGCTTCAGCAGAAAGTGTTAAACCGTCCCAAACTGAACCCGCTGGTTTACAAAACATCGACAAACAGAAAGCGATTTCGATTCCAATAGAGTCTCGTCCTTACATTACTGTGGCAGCGGTTAGTCCGCAAACCTTCACCGCAACGGTGCAAGCGCCGGCACGGGTAGAGTTTCGCGCCAAGGCACTATCGACGGTGGGTGCCGTCGTTGCCGGACGCCTCGGCAAAATTAACGTACAAGTCGGAGACCGTGTTAAGGCGGGTACTGCGTTGGCAACACTGGAAAGCTCCGGGGCCGCGCAAATGCGTGCGGATATTGCTCGCGCAAAAGCCGAGCTGCAGCGTGCGGAAGACCGTGCCAAGCGCCAGGCTATCATGCAAAAAAGCGGCGTAGGCCTGGAAATCGAACGTGCTGAAGCGGATGTTCAGCTGCGGCAGGCGCGAGCGGACTATGAGCGCAGTGTGCAAGCGGTTCGGCTGTTGGGCGAAGGCACAGGCCAAGCTATCGTTTTGCGCGCGCCGATTGACGGCGTGGTGTTGCGAGTCAACGCATCGATAGGCGCGGCGGTGGAAGCTGGGGCGGTGCTGTTTGAACTGGGTGAACCCGGGGCATTGTGGATCGTGGCGGATGTGTTCGACAACGATTTGCCGCTGATAGAAAAGGGCGCCAAGGCCACAATACAAATAAGCGCATTGCCTGAGCCGGTCTCAGGTCACGTTGCCGCCGTCAGTGCGGCCATGCAACCCGACCTGCGTCGTGGTGCGGTTTATATCGAATTCGATGACGCCCATTTAATCCTTAGACCCGGCATGTTTGCCAGAGCTTCGATAGAGGCGGCGGGCCCGCGCCGGATCGTATTGCCGACCACTGCGGTGCTGATCAAAGACAAAAAACAAACCGTGGTCTATGTGGAAAGGGCCGACGGGCTGTTCGAACCGCGCAATGTCGTCACAGGCCAAGCGCGTGATGGTTTTGTGCCGGTGCTTGAGGGTCTGGGCGATGGTAAGAGAGTAGTTATCTCGGGCGCTTTGCTGCTTGATTCCCAAGCTGCCATGTTGTTGTAGGAGGCGTTTATTATGTTGCGAACACTGATTGAACGCTGTGTCCACAGACGCCTTGCCGTTATTACAATAGCTTTGGTTATCGCCATTTTTGGTACACATGCTTTTCTGGAAACGCCTATCGAGGCTTACCCGGATGTCACCAATACCCAAGTCACCGTGATCAGCCTGATGCCCGGTTATGCGCCGGAGGAAGTCGAACGGCAAGTGACGGTGCCATTGGAGCGGGTGTTAAACGGTACGCCGGACATGATTCAAATGCGCAGCCAGAGCCTGTTCGGATTGTCCTTGATTACCATTACCTTTGAGGATCATATCGACAGCTTTCATTCCCGGACAGAAATCTCCCAGCGTATCGCCGGGGCAGACTTGCCAGAGAGTGTTACGCCGGTACTGGCTCCCGATTACACCCCCTTGGGTGAAATTTATAAATTCACCCTGGTCAGCGACCGTCATTCCCTGTACGAACTGCGATCCGAAATGGAATGGAACGTCTCGCGTACCCTGCGCCAGATACCCGGTGTCGCCGATGTGCTGACCTTCGGCGGTTATTACAAAGAAATCCACATCGAAATCGACCCGACCCGCATCGAATCGCTGGGCTTGACGCTGGAAGAAGTGGGCGCCGCTATTGAAAAATCCAACCGTAACGTCGGCGCTGGTTTCCTCAGTTACGGCGATCAGGAGATGGTGGTGCGCGGCATGGGTAATTTGCTCTCACCTGAAGACATCAAGAAAATCGTGTTAAAAAACCGTGACGGTACGCCGGTCACCGTTGGCGATGTTGCCCGGTTGGTACAAGCCTACACACCACGACGGGGAAGTGTGGGACTGGACGAACAGAAAGACGTGGTTGAAGGCATCGTCCTGCTGCGACGCGGCCAGAATCCTTCGCGGGTACTCGATGCCTTGCATAGCAAAGTGGATGAATTGAATGCGCGCATCCTGCCGACCGGCATGAGGATAACGCCGTTTCTGGATCGGTCTGATCTGGTGAGCAGCACTCTGCATACGGTTTTTGACAACCTGTTGCACGGCTTTTTTCTGGTAGTGGGTGTGGTCTGGTTATTTTTGCGCAGCATTCGCGGCTCGCTGATTGTCGCAACCGTGATTCCCTTGTCGCTATTGGTTGCTTTTTGGGGGCTTTATCAGCTGGGGATGCCTGCCAATCTGATCTCGATGGGGGCGATTGATTTCGGCATCATTCTGGATGGTGCGGTGGTGTTGATTGAAAACGTCATTCACCAGGCTGCCCATCGCAAACCGCAGACGCGCCGGGAAATGCTGCATCTGATTGCCGATGCGGCTTACGATGTTGCCAAGCCCGCATTTTTCGCGATGTTGATCATCATTGCCGCCTTAATTCCGGTGTTTACCCTGGAGCGGGTTGAGGGGCGGATATTTCGTCCACTGGCGATGACCTACAGCTTTGCCTTGTCCGGCGGCCTGGTATTTGCCTTGTTTCTGGTGCCTGCGCTGTGTGCTGCCTTTATTCAGCCTAAACATGCCTTGATAGAAGAACCCAAATTTCTGGTGCGATTAAGGGCGTGGTATTCGGGATTGCTTGAGCGAGCTTTACGGCTACGCGCTGTTACACTGGCGGCAGCGGGAGGATTGCTGTTGGCTGGAGTAATCTCGGGCACCCAGCTGGGCACCGAATTTTTACCGGAGCTGGATGAAGGCGATATTCATGTCTTCGTCGAGATGCCGTCGAGTATTTCGCTGGATAAAGGTCAAGAGATATTATTGGATATGCGCCGTCGTCTGCTGCAATATCCGGAAGTCATCGGCGTTTTGAGTCAGCAAGGTCGATCCGAGGACGGCACAGACAACGAAGGCGTCAATATGAGTGAAACCTTCGCGCATCTCAAACCTCACGAACAATGGCGCACTGGTTGGCACAAAGAAAAGCTGGTTGACGCCATGCGCACCTCGCTGGAAGAAATACCGGGGGTGCGATTTAATTTCTCGCAACCGATTAAAGACAACGTTGAAGAAGCGGTCAGCGGGGTGCGCGGTAAAGTGGTGCTGAAAATTTACGGCCCCGATCTTGAAATAATGCGCGATACGCTGGAAGAGGTCAAATCGGTACTGGCCAATGTTGCCGGTGTCATTGATCTGGATCTTTATCGTGAATCGCGAGTGCCGCAGTTGCAGATCAAGCTGGATCGTTCGGCTCTGGCTCGTAATGGCCTTGATGTTGATAGTGTGCAAGACACCATTGAAATCGGCATGGCAGGAAGGGTGGTCTCGGAATTGTGGCAGGCTGAGCGACCGGTGCCTATTCGCTTGATACTCCCGGAAACCGAGCGCGGTGACATCGAAAAAATCGGTAATCTCAATGTGGTCAGTCCATTGGCCGCCTATATCCCCTTGCGTGATCTGGCCGTTATCGATATTGCCCAAGGACGCACCTCGATTGAACGCGAAGCCAACAGCCGCTATATGGCGCTCAAATTTAATGTTGACGGCCGCGATTTAGGCTCGGTGGTGCATGAAACCATGGAATTAGTGGCGGAAAAAGTCAAAGTTCCTGAAGGCCATTTTTTGCTCTGGGGCGGCGAATTTGAAAACCAGCAACGCGCCATGGCGCGGCTTGGCGTGGTTGTGCCCATCGCGGTCTTAATTGTTCTGGGCTTGCTGTATAGCGCACTGCAATCGGCACGCAGCGCGGCGGCAATATTGATTGCCACACCGTTTGCGATGACCGGCGGCGTGTTCGCTTTATTGCTGACCGGCATCCCGCTATCAGTCAGCGCCGCGATTGGTTTTATTGCCTTGCTGGGTCAAGTCTGTTTAATGGGCTTGCTGGTGCTCAGTGCAACAGAAGACATGCGCCGCAACGGTTTCGAATTGCTGGTAGCGGTCAGGGAAGGGGCAACACAGCGCTTGCGCCCGGTGTTGATGGCCTCATTGCTGGCGTTGCTGGGTTTGTTGCCGATGGCGCTATCCACCAGCATCGGCAGTGAAACACAACGTCCGTTCGCGGTGGTGATAGTCGGCGGCATGTTGACCACCTTTCTGGTGGCCATGTTCGTATTACCGGTTATCTACACGCTGGTGACCTCGAAACAAATGTTGACGCCCGAAGAGGCTGACGAATTACCGGAAACGCAAGCATGAATAAGTATTACTTGGAAATTGAAATAACTCGCCAGAGCGTTAAAACAGCCGCAATTGTCATGCTGTTGCTGCTCAACAGCTCACGTGTTTTCTCGGAAGAACAGACGAAAAACCAGATATTGTCCAATGAAGTGACCATTCGCGAGCTGTTGGAGATTGTCCGGGAAAAAAGTCCACGTTATGCACTGGCAAGCAGTCAAATCGAGGCTGCGCAAGCTGAAGTTGTGGCAGCAGATGTGTTGCCCAATCCCAAAGTGAGCTATGGCCGTTATGATCAAGCCGGAGGGCGAAGGAATACCCAGTTCGATGGACCTTCGCAACAGAATATCACCGTGGAAGTGCCAATGCTGCTGGCCGGTCAGCGCGGTGCGCGCAAGGAGGCGGCAGAACGCCGGGTCGAAGTCGCCGAAGCCGATGTCGAAACTCAATACAACCGGCTGATCCGCGAAACCTGGCGGCTGTTCGTGCAATTGTTGGCAGGGCAGCAACGTTTGACTGTTCTGGAAGAAGCTAATCACGAACTGAAACGGTTGCAGGCCATTATTGCCGGTAAAGAAAACGCCGGAACCGCCAGCCGATACGATGTCATGCGCATCACTCAGGAGGTTCAGAGCCTGGAAGCGCGGTTGGAAAACGCACATACCGATAATGCCGGTGTTGTTGGCGAACTCGGTGTGTTATTGGGATTTCCGGACTGGAAGCCACAAGCCAAAGGCTTATTGGCGCCTATCGGTGTGTCGGCTGATGTCAACGCGCTATGGTTGCAGGCCGAACAAAACAATCCCGAGCTTGAAAGTGTGCGTCGGGAAACCATTGCCGCCGATTCAGGACTTGAACGCGCCCGTCGTGAACGTTGGCCCGTTCCTTCGTTGATGCTTGGCACGGCTTTTACCGATCAGCCCTACGGAAATGCCACATATGCCGGCGTGTCCGTGGATTTGCCGATATTTGATCGCGGTCAGGGCGGCATGGCGCGGGCATCCGCCGAAAAACATGCCGCCCTGCTTAAGCGAGAATTACTTGTGTCCGCAACGCGGCAGGAACTTGAACGTGCTGTGGAGGTATTGACGCGTCGTCGGGCGACACTGTCCAAATTTGAACGCGATGTGCTTGCCCCCTTGCCAAGTCTGAAACAAATGGCCGAAGATGCTTATCGCTTAAGGCAAACAGGTCTTTTGGAACTGCTGGATTCTTCGCGATCAAGCACTGAAATCAAACTGAATCATCTGGAGTTGGTGGTAGCTGAGATTGAGGCCGAACTTGACACCCTAATGGCATCGGGTCTATTAGCGGCTACCTTTGAAGATTTGAAGTAAACAAAAAAGCATTGGCAGGCACATGACGATCAACAAAACTGAAATACTACCCGAACAATCAACATGTTGTTCTTCACGACGGTAATTGGACTGTTCGGAGTTTTATCTTTTTTCAGGTTTCCGGATGTTGTTGAGCTCGTTTGAGCGGTGTCCTCCTTAGTATAACGTTAGTCATTTTGGCAAGAAAAATATGCACTTAAATTCATTTGATTATTTTAGAGGCCTGGCAATACTATTTATAGTTGCCGGCCATTCTTGCGCCTACTGGGCTATGGAATCGGTTTATGCAAAAGTATTTGCCAACTTAATCACAGGAGGCACTACTTTTTTTGTTTTTATTTCCGGCTTCTTTTTTCATCATGTTTTTTATCCTAAATTTCAGTACCGGCAATTCATATTGAAAAAAGTGAAATATGTTTTACTGCCGTACACCCTGCTATCCCTCACCGGTGTTGCGTGTTTTGTTTTTTATTTAGATCGCCCGCCTTATGCAGAATTTTTTATTACCGACCAAACAAACAGTTGGTATCAATATATCTGGCTATACGTTCAGTACTGGTGGACCGGAAGTATATTGGATGCTTATTGGTATATCCCTTTCATAATGATTATTTTTGTTCTTTCACCCCTATTCATTAAGCAGATACAACTACCCATAAAGGTTCAGGTGGCGTTGTTTATTTTTCTATTATGTATTTCTACCCTTGTTCATCGACCGTCTCACAATTTATCGCCCATACATTCTGCGATTTATTTTATTCCTGTTTATATGCTGGGGATTAT
This sequence comes from Methylobacter sp., assembly GCA_030653175.1. GTDB lineage: Bacteria > Pseudomonadota > Gammaproteobacteria > Methylococcales > Methylomonadaceae > Methylobacter_A. The sequence goes on along the minus strand of JAURZV010000090.1, from coordinate 70,848 downwards.
TTGCTCCATAGAAAAAGTTCGAGTCTTTCAATTTTTAGAAGGAAAGAGTGTTATTTTAGGGCTCTCTGTTGTTTTGCTGTCAGTAGCACAAATATTAATCTACAACAGGTATGGTAATTTTCATAAGGAAACCCTATTTTCCTATGAAGGGATTGATATGATAATTTTCCAAAAAATACTAATGTGTTTTTTTCTGTTATCTGTAATACAGAAATTTGAGAATAAAGATATACCTTTTTTGAAATATATAGCGTCGGCGAGTTTTGCAATTTATTTCATACATCCATGGATTCTTTATTTCTTTGATTATTTATCAGTTTTTGAACGCTTCAATTTTCTTCCCGGAGCTCTGAGTTTCGTGGTTACTGTGCCGTTAGTTATAGCAATAAGCTTGGCTATAGCAGCAATATTTAAACTGGCTCTCGCTAGTAAAAGTCGCTTTGTTATCGGCTGGTAATATCATGATCAATAAAGGCCAATATTTAATCCAAGGAACCAGCCATGCGCTCATGCAAAAACAAGCTTTCGCGAAGACAGTTTACCCGCCTGTTTTGCAATTGAAAGATTGTATGGAAGAGGCAAGTAAGTTTGTTATTATCACAAGCTATTCATCAAAATCCCATCTGTAAGAATTACCTTAGCTTTGTCGAACACAGGAGTCAAACATGCTTAGTTTTATCAAATCAAGTCTGAAATATTTTATAGTCGGTATTTTAGCGGTCATTCCGGTCGTTATTGTCATGCAAGTCCTGGTGTTTTTGGAAACTATCCTAAGAGATTTTTTTATTTATATTTACGGATACTCCAACAACGTCTTTATAACCGTCCTGGCATTCACGCTTTCTTTTGTTGCAATTGCCTATACCGGTTATCGGGTCACAGTGTCCGAAAAAATGTGGGTGCTGCATCAAGTTGAATTATTGATTAACCGGATTCCAATGATCAGGACGATTTACAGGGTCAGTAAAAAGCTGGTCAATCTGCTCGGTAGCCAGGAAAAAAGCGTAGCCAAAGAAATTATTTTTATTGAATATCCCAAGGAAGGTTTATGGGTACCGGGTTATGTCACCAACAAGGTGGGCGAAATGCTGGTTGTCTATGTGCCCACTTCGCCAAACCCGACTTCAGGATTTACCATTATTGTGCACCAATCAAAGGTCGTAAAATCGAGCATGGATATTGAAGCCGTTACCAGCTTTATTGTCAGTGTCGGCGTTGATTTGCATCAAAAGGAGGAACTTGAAAAGCTTGCCGACTTGAAAATTTGAATCACGCCGGAATATCCGTAAGTAACCTGAGTTCAGAATAAGCAATCAGGCTTTAGCTAAAACATTGATTTTGGTCAGAGACAAGGGGATTTGTCGTTTGATTAGGCAACAAGCCATGATGCCGGCCATGAAATTGACGACGAAATTAAAGCCGGATCGATGGCGAGTGTGCTCGTCAATTTTGTCGCAGGGGGGGTACCTCCCGACCACACCAAACCCATGTCACGCACCCATGCGCTGCCGATGGCATAATCCAATGGCAACGCTACCCAACGCCGCGCCTGCCGCAATCAGAACCATCAGTGTCGGCAGAAACCAGAATGTGTCGACCACTGTATAGGGTCAGAAGTTGGTAAGGCAACAAAGTCCCCTCTCCCCTCGGGAGAGGGCTAGGGTGAGGGCATTTCAAAATGTCGCTTTACCAGCTTCGGCTACTATATCAAGGATTTTCGCCAGTTTGCAGTTTCACCAAATGGGTGGGCGTGTGAAAGCCGTTCATGCCATTCGACAAACTCATGACAGGCTTCGACAGGCTCAGGGCGAACGGGATTTTGGAATGCTCAACTGCGGTTTTTAGGATTATACGAACCCATCAGTTTTAGCTGGTAGGTGTTCAGTTGGGCTTAATGGAAGCAGTTTCGACAACGCATTCGCAGTCTCGTCCGGGCTATGAAGGCTCGGATAAGCATTGTGCTTTAAGGAAGGATTAATGTGTTTAGTCTTATAATTAACAGGTTTCCTCTGGAACTAATCTTCTGCAACACGAACCGGTTTGTAGACGGTTAGCGATATGGGGATATGGCTCGGAATTACCCAGGCTAAAAATCCGGAGTTTATAATCGGCACAATCAGGTCGCGGGAGTCATAATGCCGCTTTGCGTACTAACGGTTTCTATTTGGCCAATCGTTGGCGCGTGTTTTAAATACACCGGTAATTGGGAGTATATCTGCAATGACTGAAAACACTAATACCGAGCCGCTGTATATCCTGTTAATCAGCGTCCACGGCTTGATTAGAGGTCGCGATCTGGAATTGGGACGCGACGCGGATACCGGCGGTCAAACCAAATATGTCGTTGAGCTGGCTAAAGCGCTGGCAAAACAGCCGAATGTCGGGCGCGTGGATTTGGTAACGCGGCGGATAATCGACAGCGAAGTCGGTCCCGATTATGCGGAGTCCGTCGAACCGCTGTCGGAAAATGCACAAATAGTCCGCATTGAAGCGGGTCCCGAAGCGTATATCCGCAAAGAAGAGCTATGGGATCATCTGGATAGTTTCGCCGATAATTTACTGACGTGGCTGCACGGTCAGCGGCGCCGGCCGGATATCCTGCACAGCCATTATGCCGACGCCGGCTATGTAGGCGTGCGCCTTGCGCATTGGACCGGCTTGCCGTTGATTCATACCGGCCATTCTCTGGGACGCGACAAATGCCGCAGGCTGCTCGCTATGGGATTGCCGATGGAGGATATCGAGCAGCGCTATCATATGTCGCGCCGCATCGACGCCGAAGAGGATACGCTGACCAACGCCGACTTGGTGATTACCAGCACCCGCAATGAAATCGAAGAGCAATACGAGCTTTATGATTACTACACGCCGGACAAAATGACGGTCATTCCGCCGGGAACCGATCTCGACATGTTTCATCCGCCCGCTTCTGCCGGCGAAGACATTGCCTTTGCAAAAAATCTCGAGATGTCGCTGCATGAACCGGATAAGCCGATGATATTGGCGCTATCCCGGCCCGACCAACGGAAAAATATCGTTGGACTTTTGGAAGCTTACGGAGAATCGCCACGTTTGCAGCAATTGGCTAATCTGGTGATAGTCGCCGGCAATCGTGAAGATATCAGGGAGTTGAGCGAGGGCTCGCAAGGGGTTTTGACGGAGTTGTTGCTGGTTGCCGATTATTACGATCTCTACGGTCGGGTCGCACTGCCGAAGCACCACACGGCTGACGACGTTGCCGATATTTATCGTCTTGCGGCGGCGTCCGGAGGTGTTTTCATCAATCCGGCCTTAACCGAGCCGTTCGGTTTGACTCTGCTGGAAGCGGCCGCCAGCGGTCTGCCGCTGGTCGCCACCGAAAACGGCGGCCCGGTGGATATCATTGGCAATTGCTGCAACGGCTTGTTGGTTGACCCGTTGGATAAGTCGGCGATTGCCGAGGCGTTGTTGACTATCATCGAAAATCCGAAAATTTGGCAGGAGTTTTCTGCAAACGGCTTACAAAACGTTGCCCGGTATTACTCCTGGGACGCCCATGCACAAGCCTATTTGCGAAAGATTCAGATGTTGTCGCAGCTAGGTGAGCGGCTCCCGAAAACTTCGCCGCTCGCTAAAACCGGCCGCTACCGGAAACAAGCCATTTTTACCACTATCGATAATACTCTGTTGGGCGATGTCGAAGGACTGGCGCAATTTGTAAAACTTATCCGCGAAAAACGCAAGGAACTGTTATTTGGAATCGCTACCGGACGACGACTGGATTCGGCACTGGCGATTTTAAAAAAGTATGGTATCCCGATGCCGGATATTTTAATTACCAGTCTCGGCACTGAAATCTATTATGCCCCGCAACTGATCGCCGATATCGCTTGGGCGTATCATATCGATCATTTGTGGACACCGCAGGTACTGCGACGCGTCATCGGCGGGTTGCCCGGCCTGACGCCGCAAGCTAAAAATGAACAGAGCCGGTTTAAACTGTCCTATCATTACGACAGCAATACCGCACCGTCGATGGAAGAAATCCTCAGTCTACTGCGGCAGCAGGAATTGTCGGCCAATCCGACGCTCTCGTTCGGACAGTTTTTAGATTTTGTCCCGGCCAGGGCCTCCAAAGGACAGGCATTACGCTATATCGCCCAGCAATGGAATATTCCGCTAGAGCGTATCCTGGCTACCGGCGGTTCCGGCGGGGATGAAGATATGTTGCGCGGTAACACCCTTGGCGTCGTAATTGCCAATCGCCATTGCGAGGAATTGTCTATTCTTGGCGATACCGAGCAGGTCTATTTCGCCGATGCTTCGCATGCCTGGGGCATATTGGAGGCCATTGAACATTACGACTTTTTCAACCGCTAACCGAGTACATAGTCCATGATCAAGCGCATTCTGATCTGTACCGATCTCGATCGCACCCTGTTGCCGAACGGCAGACAACCCGAATCGCCCGGTGCGCGGGCGGCTTTCAGCCGACTGGTTTCGCGCCCGGAAGTGACCCTGGCTTATGTCAGCGGTCGGCACCGCGAGTTGGTTGAAGATGCTATCCGGGAATACGAGCTGCCGTTGCCCGATTGGGTCATCGGCGATGTCGGCACGACTATTTACCAGGTGCGCGCCGGAGAATGGCGGCATTGGTCTGAATGGGAGCTGGACATCGCCGCCGATTGGCGGGGACTGACGGCAAACGATTTACGGCCCTTGTTTACCGATTTGTCGTCTTTGCGTCTACAGGAGGAAGCCAAGCAAAACCGTTACAAACTCAGCTATTATCTGCACTTGTTAACGGACATCGACGCTCTGCAACGAGAAATGTTGCGGCGACTTGAAACCCGACAGGTAGCGGCCGGCCTAATCTATAGTGTCGATGAAGCGACATCGACGGGCCTGTTGGATGTGTTACCCGCCCACGCCACGAAACTCCATGCCGTGGAATTTTTAATGCAGCATCAGGGCTTCGATTACGCCAACACGGTTTTCGCCGGCGACAGCGGTAACGATTTGCCTGTACTCGCCAGCATGATTCAATCCGTACTGGTCGCCAACGCCGACGTTGATGTTGTCGAGCAAGCCAAAACTCAAGCCCGAAAACAGGGATCGATGGCGGCATTTTATTTGGCGCAAGGCAATTTTTTAGGCATGAACGGCAATTACAGCGCGGGGATTCTTGAGGGTGTCGCTCATTATCACCCTGACACACAGGTTTGGATGGAACAAGACCATGAACAATAACCCCCTTTTTCATATTTTCGGAGAAGTGCTGTTCGACCATTTTCCCGACGGCAGCCGCGTCCTGGGAGGCGCGCCGTTCAATGTCGCGTGGCATTTACAGGCGTTCGGGCAATCGCCCAGTTTCATCAGCCGGATCGGCGATGATCCGTCCGGACACGAAATCGCTGCGTTAATGGATGCCTGGGACATAAGCCGTGAAACGGTGCAAACCGACAACGAACACCCTACCGGCAGCGTCCGGGTGCTAATCCGGGACGGCGAACCGCATTACGAAATCGTCGCCGATTGCGCCTACGATTTTATCGACAGCAAATTGCTTGAGGAAAAACAGACTTCGGGCATTTTGTATCACGGCTCATTGGCAATCAGAAACCCGGTCTCGCGCGCGGCGCTGCAAGCCGCCAAAGCCCGACATCAAGGCAAAATTTTTGTCGATGTCAATTTGCGGCCGCCCTGGTGGGAGCGGGAAATGCTATTGCCTTTGCTCCACGATGCGAATTGGGTCAAACTCAATGAAGCCGAACTGGCCGCGTTATGCCCCGAAGAATCCGGATTGGAGGCTGCCATGCAGGCATTTTGCGTGCAGTTCGATCTGGAAACGCTGGTCGTAACACGCGGCGAACAAGGCGCTGTTGCTTACGACAGGCAGCACTTTGTAACCGTGAAGCCGCCGGAAAGCACGGCTGTGGTTGACACGGTAGGCGCGGGCGACGCTTTCGCCGCGCTGTTGCTAATGGGATTAAGCAAGCAATGGCCTTTAAAAGTGACCCTGGAACGGGCGCAAGCGTTTGCCTGCGCTTTGGTCGGCAGACGCGGTGCAACCGTTGCCGACAGGGCGTTTTATCGTACGCTCAGCGAACAATGGGTGAGTAATTAAAAGTCTTTTATTCATCACGAAGACACGAAGAGCACGAAGAAATATAAACTGCGTGTTTTAGTGTCTTGGAGCGCGACGGGGTATGTGCCTCGTCGTAAACGTTTCACGATGATTGATGAAGTCGTCATGCCGTGAACAAGGAAAAACGTTGCGGACGGGGTACACACCCCGTCCGGCTTGGACAATTAAACATGCTGAATTTATTTCGTGTCGCCTAGAGGCGCCTACTTTTGGCTTTCGTGTTTTTCGCGGACAAATTTTTTCAAAAATAATTGGGGCGAACATACACGCCCAGGATAACGATATATGTACGAACAAGTTTCCCACTCGCTGTTGAATGCCATTCTGGACGATTTAAAACCGGAAATCAGCAGACAGGATTTGCGGCATTTTTATACCCGGCTGGGCGCTAATTTTTATGCGATTTATTCGCTGTTTTTTAACCTCTACGGGCACCGCAAGGACTTTAAGCCGCAAATGCAGCGGTTGGTGGAAACCATGGCTAAAGGCTATATCAACCGCTCTGCAGAGCTGGAACGCGTCGACATTGAGCGCGAACTGGATCATAACTGGTTCTTGTCGCAAAAATGGGTCGGCATGGCGCTTTACACCAACGGTTTTGCGGAAAACCTGGACGATTTGGCCGATAAAACGCCTTATTTTCAGGAGCTGGGTATCAACATGGTGCATATCATGCCGATTTTGATGTGTCCCGCAGGTAAAAGCGACGGCGGTTATGCGATCAGCGATTTTCGGAAAATCGACGACAGGATCGGCGACATCAATGATTTACGCCGGGTTGCCGAGGAATTCAGGAAACGCGATATTCTGTTGGTTTTGGACGTGGTGCTCAATCATACCTCCGACGAGCATGAATGGGCCGAAAAGGCGATCATGGGGGAGCGCCGCTATCAGGATTATTACTTTATGTTCGACAACCGGGAAATTCCCGATATGTTCGAACAAAGCATGCCTGATATTTTTCCCGAAAGCGCACCGGGTAATTTCACCTGGAATGCCGACATGCAAAAATGGGTAATGACCGTCTTCCACGACTACCAATGGGATTTAAATTACAGCAATCCCGAGGTGTTTATTGAAATGCTCGACATTATCCTGTTTTGGGCAAATCAGGGCGTTGATGTGCTGCGCCTTGACGCTGTTGCTTTCCTGTGGAAAAAAATCGGCAGCTCCTGCCAGAACGAGCGCAATGCGCATCTGATTCTCCAGCTGATGAAAGATTGTTGCCAGGTGAGCGCTCCCGGCGTGTTGTTTATTGCAGAAGCGATAGTCGCGCCGGTTGAAGTCATCAAGTATTTCGGCGAAGATGCCATTATCGCCAAAGAATGCGAAATCGCTTACAACGCCACGTTAATGGCGTTGCTATGGGACGGCATCGCCACCCAAAACGCTAAACTGCTCTATCAGGGACTTAAAAATCTGCCCGACAAACTGGAACGGGCGACCTGGCTCAACTATGTTCGGTGTCATGATGACATTGGCTTCGGTTTCGATGACAACGATGTCCTTGCGGCAGGTTACGAGTCTTTCGCACACCGAAAATATCTGGTCGATTATTTCAGCGGTCAATTCGAAGGTTCGCCGGCCAGGGGTATGGTGTTTATGCGTAACGATGCAACCGGAGACGCGCGCATTTGCGGCTCGCTGGCGTCCCTGGCGGGACTGGAAGCCGCTGCGGAAAGCGGCGATCCGGACCTGATTTCTGCCGCGGTCAATAAAATCCTGTTACTGCATAGTGTGATTCTGTCTTTCGGCGGCATTCCCCTGCTTTACAATGGCGACGCACTTGGCGTCGTCAACGACTACAGTTATCGCGATGACGACAGTAAAAGCAATGACAACCGCTGGATTCACCGTCCCAAAATCAATTGGGAAAGAGCCGAATTGCGAAAAAAACAAGGCACGGTGGAATACAGTTTGTTCAGTGCGTTGAAAAAAATGATCGCTATCCGCAAGGAAACGTCTGCGTTTGCCGATTTCAACAATCGCGAATTACTTGACGTCAATAATGAGCATTTACTCTGTTTTATCCGCTTCAATTATTTGCGGCCATCGGAAAGAGTCCTGGTGATCGCTAATTTCGACGCCAATCCCCAGTATCTTGATCTGGATGTCATCAGTGGCCGAGGCATTAATCTTTACGGCCAGTTCGTCGATTTATACACTGGCAGAAGTCCCGCCCAGTATGATCGCCGGATCGTTTTACAGGCTTATCAATTTTATTGGTTAACGGAAATATGAGGTGATTTATTTGACCCGGATTTGTCTCATTCCCACGCGCTGCGTGGGAATGCAGTCAAGGCGCGTTGCGCCGCGAGTCGCGGCCAACGCGCCGAAATGCAGGGTATCTCAACGTAGGACGCAGCGCGTCCCATATCGCATTCCCACGCAGCGCGTGGGAACGAGAGCGACGGAAATATAAGGTAATTTGTTTGACCCGGATTTTGATCACTTGTCTCGTTCCCACGCGCTGCGTAGGAATGCAGTCAAGGCGCGCCGCGCCGCGAGTCGCGGTCAACGAGCCGAAATGCAGGGTATCTCAACGTAGGACGCAGCGCGTCCCATATCGCATTCTCACGCAGCGCGTGGGAACGAGAGCGACGGAAATATAAGGTAATTTGTTTGACCCGGATTTTGATCACTTGTCTCATTCCCACGCGCTGCGTGGGAATGCAGTCAAGGCGCGCCGCGCCGCGAGTCGCGGTCAACGAGCCGAAATGCAGGGTATCTCAACGTAGGACGCAGCGCGTCCCATATCGCATTCCCACGCAGCGCGTGGGAACGAGAGCGATTCGTCCGATTCATCGTAGCAAAAGCAGTGGCTTTTTGGTGTTCATCAGCATCTTGGCGGTAAAGCTGCCCAACAACAGGTCATGAATGCGGGTGTGGCTGAATGCGCCCATGACGATCAGGTCAATATCATGGCTTGCCTGATACTCGCAAAGCGCCTGATCGGCTTTGCCGGTCAGTTTTTTCACAACCAGCTCAATGCTCTCGATCTGACTCAGCTTATTGGCTGCCGCGTTCAGCGCCGCTGCCGAGTTATCGTCCTTACTGACACAAACCAAATGACAGGTCAGGCCTTTATAAAGCGGGCTGGTAGCGACCATATCCAGTGCTTTTTCGGCTGCCTCGCTGCCGTCATAGGCGATCATGATGCGTTGCGGCGCTTTGAACGCTTCATTGACCACCAGGATAGGCTTATGTAATGAGCGGATGATCGATTCGAGCTTTGCGCCTATTTTGTCCGGCCGGTTTTCATGCGCTTTTCCTCGAATACCAATGACCAGGACACGGATGCTTTCCTCAAGCTCTATCAGCGATTCGACCAGGCTGCCGTGGCGCTGATTGGTGATGGGATCGGCGACACCGGCCTGGATAACCCGTTCTTTAGCGGCCTGTAGCAGTAACTTGCCTTGCTGTAGCTGCAATTTGCTGCGCTGCTGTTCGATGGTGGCGAGTTCTTCAAGTAAATGTTCCTGACTGCCTAAACCGATATTGCCGGACAAATCCAATGTTACGGCTGTCTCGGGATGATGATCGATGATATGCAGCAGCTTTAACGGCGCATCGACGCGTTGCGCTATCCACGCGGCGTAATCGCACACCGCTTCACTGAGGATCGAACCGTCAATACATGCCAGAACTCTATTGGTATTAGCAGTCATTAATGACCTCCCATGATTTTTTCAATTTCTTCCGGTTTATCGTGTACACCGAAGCGGTCGATGATGGTAGCGGTGGCTTCGTTCATGCCGATCAACTCCACGTCTGCGCCTTCGCGGCGGAACTTGATGACGGCCTTATCCAATGCAGTCACCGAGGTTATATCCCAGAAGTGGGCGCGGTGTAAATCGATCACGACTTTATCGACGGCTTCCTTGAAATCAAAGGATACAATGAACTTATCCGCCGAATTAAAGAAGATTTGCCCGATGACACGATAAGTCCGGGTACTGTTCGCTTCGTCCAGCTCCGACTCGACATACATGAAATGGCTGATTTTGTTGGCGAAGAATAAGGATGCCAGCAGCACACCGACAAAAACGCCGAACGCCAGGTTATGCGTCCAGACCACGACAATCACGGTCGCCATCATCACCACATTGGTGGACAGCGGGTGTTGTTTCAGATTGACGATAGAACTCCAGCTGAACGTGCCGATTGAGACCATGATCATCACCGAGACCAGGGCGGCCATTGGGATTTTAGACAGCCACTCACCCAGAAACACCACCATGACCAACAGGAACACACCGGCGATTAAGGTGGACAAGCGTCCGCGTCCGCCTGATTTTATGTTGATAATCGACTGACCGATCATTGCGCAGCCCGCCATGCCGCCCAATAAACCGGCGCCGATATTGGCAAGCCCCTGGCCTTTGCATTCGCGGTTTTTATCGCTGGGTGTGTCGGTTAAATCGTCCACGATAGTCGCCGTCATTAACGACTCCAGCAAGCCTACCACGGCCAGTCCCGCCGAATAAGGCAAAATGATCTGCAAGGTTTCCAGGGTCAACGGCACTTCGGGCCAGAGGAAAATCGGCAGTGTGTCGGGCAACTCGCCCATATCGCCGACCGTGCGAATATCCAGATGCAAATAGATGGCGATGCAAGTCAGCGTGACAATGCAAACCAGCGGCGAAGGCAGGGATTTTCCGATGACCGGGAGATACGGAAACAGATAGATAATCGCCAGTCCGCCTGCGGTCATTGCGTAGACGTGCCAAGTGACGTTAGTCAGTTCCGGCAACTGCGCCATAAAAATCAATATGCCCAGCGCATTGACGAAACCGGTGACCACCGAGCGAGACACGAAACTCATCAGGCTGCCGAGTTTGAGGTATCCGCCGATGATTTGCAGTACCCCGGTCAGCAGCGTCGCCGCCAGTAAATACTGCAAACCGTGATCCTTGACCAGCGTCACCATCAGCAACGCCATCGCACCGGTCGCCGCCGAAATCATGCCCGGCCTGCCGCCGACAAATGCGGTAATCACTGCGATACAGAACGAGGCATAAAGCCCGACTTTGGGGTCGACCCCGGCAATGATGGAAAAGGCAATGGCTTCGGGAATCAGAGCCAAGGCGACCACAATACCGGCCAGCATATCGCCGCGGATATTGCCTAGCCAGTCCTGTTTTTTCGATAAAAAGAGCATGTCAATCCTGTAAATTAAAAAAGGCTATGCCGGAACACAGCCGGGGAGCGTAAAAAGTTATTCAAAGATGAAAGGAATACTAAGGCGGTATTGTTTGAGTTGGTTTTACTGTCATCTGCAAATTAATTGGAGGTTCCCTCGTTCCCACGCGCTGCGTCCCGTATACGCAAGACGTTGGTCGTGACTCGCGGCGCAGCGCGCCTTGACTGCATTCCCACGCAGCGCGTGGGAACGAGAGCAATAATGGATAGTCGATACATTGAGTTAAAAAAATTAAGTCAGAGAAAAAGCCAAAACAGCAGGCAGACAATAACGATCAAGTAAGCGGTGATCAATTTCATTTTACTGATAATGTTCAGCGCTCGCCAATAGAATGCTTTGCGCCTTTTATATCGCAGCCAGGCGGATCGGCTATTTCTTTGCCATCGGCGATATAAGCCCGGCCAATCCGGCACTGTGAATATTGCATAAATTTTGAAACAGCCTGTGCGTTTTCTCTACACGGATCGTTTCGGGTTAATAGGGATGGCTCATTTTTTAAAAAGCTTTAGCGCCTTTCAGATTATAATAAACGGCGCTTTAAATACGATATTTAACGAGCGCAGTTATGGCGCAGTGAGTCATCGTTTCAAACCAACGTTTGTTCGGATGCACAGCGCGTTTTATGAAGTTTATTATTAATGACTTGTGATGACAAAGAAACGGCAGACATGGATGACTAACCCAAGAACTATAAAAACGACATTATCTGTTTTTTCGAGCAACACCCCCCGGCATTGTTTCACCGCCTGTATGATCCTAATCATGCTGACAGGCTGTTCGGAACCGACCATTCAAAAGCTTGACGGCCCGGTTCAGGGCACGACCTACCATATCAGTTACTGGTCGGAATCACCGGTAGATACTAAAGATATCAAATCCGATATCGAAAACGAATTTGCGGTCATCGATAAACTGCTGTCCAATTATCGGCCCGACTCGACCATCGAAACCTTTAACAGTGCCGAGAACACCGACAGTCAGGAAGTCGGCGGTGAAATCGTAGCCTTGGTTAAAATCGCACAGGTCGTAAATCAGGCCAGCCAGGGTTGTTATGATTTAACCATCAAGCCGTTGTTCGATTTATGGGGCTTTCGCGGCGATGCACTGACGATTCCTAATGATTCGACTATTCTGAACACGCTGAAAAAAATCGGCATGGAAAAACTGGAAGTCGTGGATGAAACGCATCTGCGTAAAAAACAGGCCGATCTGAAAGTCGATTTATCCTCCATTGCTCAAGGCTATAGTGTGGAACGGATCAGCAAGGTTCTGGCGCAAAAAGGCATAACCAATTATCTGGTCGAGATCGGCGGCGAACTGAAAACCAACGGCTATAAACCGGGCCTTCAGCCCTGGCGCATTGCCGTGGAAAGGCCGCTACCCGAAGAACGGACAATGCATAAAATTGTTACCATGCCCAAGGATACGCCGATGGCGGTGATGACTTCCGGCACTTACCGGCATTATTTCGATGACCATGGGCAGCGTTATAGCCACATCCTTGATGCCCGCAACGGGAGACCGGTTGTTCATAACCTGGTTTCCGTCACCGTTCTGCTTGGTGATCCGTCGGTTGCCGATGCCTGGTCTACCGCGCTGCTGTGTCTGGGCCAAAAAGACGGCATGACAGCTGCGAATACTGCAAAAATCCCCGCACTGTTCATTGAGCTGCAGGGTACTGAACTGATCGAATCCCGAAGTGATGCGCTGAACACTTTGACCACTCTCACCATACATTGATGCCTGAGTTCTAAGTTATGTCGTTAAAAACCCGTAGTCATACTTTTTTTTTACGTTGGGGAAACTTCACTCTAGGCAAACCGCTTGTGGTGTTGTCAATAGTGGTTCTGCTCAGCATTTTGGCCTTGCAATATACAGCCGAGCACTTAAGCATTAATACCGACACTGCCGAACTGGTAGCGCCTGATGCGCCTTTTCAGCAGACCCGCCGCAATTATGAAAAAGCCTTTTCACAGGACTTGCACACGCTGTTGCTGGTGGTTGAATCGGACTCGCCGGAACTGACTAAATCGGCCGCTAAACGATTGCTGCGCCTGATAATCGCCGACAAAGATCATTTTAATTCGGCCTATATTCCCAACGATAACGAATTTTTCCGTCAGAACGGCCTGCTTTACCTTGATACCGACGAGTTGCAGACCTTATCAAATAACCTGTCGCTGGCCCAGCCGTTTATCGGCAGAATTGCCCAGCAACCCAATCTGACCGGCTTTTTTTCAATTTTTGAAGATGCCCTGGCGTCCGCAGACAAGACTCGGGTTGTGCCTATCGATCTGACCTCGCTGATTGACAAGGTTACGTCGGCCTTGCATAAAACGCTTAATGGCAAAAACGTTTTGCTGTCCTGGGAGTCGTTGATCAGCGATAAGAAAATGCATGACCGCAGCAGTTTTATTATCGTCTCGCCCAAGTTTGATTTCTCGCAAATCCGTCCTGCACAAAATGCGATTGAGTCTATCCGCAAAGCCGTTGCCGAAGTTCAGGATCCCAATCTGCCTGCGGTTAAAGTTTTGGTCACCGGCGAAGTCGGTCTTGAAGATGATGAACTATCAGGCATGAGCACCGGCACTTTTACCGCCAGTATTTTTTCCATTGTGCTGGTGTTGTTTATTTTATTGATTGCCTACCGCTCCATTTTGCTGACGGTAGCGACGTTGATGACGCTGGCCTTGGGCATGCTTTTTTGCGGAGCGTTCGCGGCTTTTTCCGTAAAAGAATTAAACCTGATTTCAGTGGCTTTTGCGGTATCCAATATCGGTTTGGGCGTGGAATATGCGATCCATTTTTGTTTACGTTACCGGGACAATCTGACCCATCATATTCATAAAGATCTGGCGCTACGCAACACTTTAACAAGCACAGCCCCCTCGCTATTATTGTGCGCAGGCACCACATCCATCGGACTTTATGCATTTATCCCGACCGATTACAAAGGCGTATCCGAGCTCGGCCTGTTGGCAGGCACCAGTCTGTTTATCTGCTTGTTAATTACCTTGATTGTTTTGCCGGCGCTGTTAAGAGTTATTCCGGCTCCGGCAAAGTTCCAGACAGAGGAAAGTTCTAACGGACTTACGAAACTGTCGGAAAAACTGGCATTCTTACCGCTCCATTATGCCAAACCGATTGCCATAGCAACCTTTATTCTCGCAGTCATCTCCATTGTGCTGACTTTTAACGTGAAGACTGATTTCAATCCGATTAATCTTCGCGACCCTAATACCGAATCGGTTATTGCTTTTAAAAATTTGATGAAAGACAAGGAAACCACGCCGATGACCTTGACTGTTCTGGCCAAGGATGAAAACAGCGCCAAAGCCTTGGAGCAAAAGCTTTCGGTGTTAGCTTCGGTTGATAAAACCGTCAGTCTTTTTGATTTTCAGCCCACCGACCAGGACGAAAAACTGGCCTTGATTGAAGAAATGAGCCTGATGCTTGGCGCGCAGATGCAGAATTTCCCGGCGTTACAAACCGATACCGACCCGGTTCCCGGCATTAACCGACTGATAAAAACTATCGACACCATCCTGCCTCAAAAAACCGATGTCCATGAGCGTACCGCGCTAACAAATTTTAAAAAAGAATTACAGGATATTTTGATCGAGCTTGATACGCGGCAACAACCCAGTCGGCGCATGTTTATTGAAAAAATCCAGACGACGTTGCTCGGCACATTACCGAGCGTCATGAACGAATTATCCGCCAGCTTCAATGCCAGAGAAGTTACTCTGGTCGACCTGCCTGCCGACATCAAGGACAAATGGCTGAGCAAGAACGGTTCGTACCGTATCCAGATATTTCCTAAAAAAGACCTGAACGACCTAACCAGTCTGGAGGAATTTATTACCGAAGTGCAGTCCGTCGCGCCTGAAACCACCGACTTGCCGATCATGTACTGGGAGTCGATGAAAGAAGTCATCTCAGCCTTTCAGGAAGCCATTATGATCGCGCTGATCACCATCGCGCTGCTGTTGTTTGCCATTAGGCGCAATATTGTCGATACCGCGCTGGTTATGACACCGCTGATACTGGCCGGGTTGTTTACCATGGCGAGTGCGGTTGTCACCAACACGCCCATTAATTTTGCCAACATCATCGCTTTGCCGCTGTTGCTCGGACTAGGCGTTGACAACGGCATCCACATGGTAGAAAAGCTGCACCATTCGCTTTCCGAAGAGCAGAATATCTATCAATCCAGCACCGCCAGGGCCATGTTCTATGGCGCACTGACCACCGCCTCCAGTTTTGCCGGATTGGCATTCTCACCGCATCAGGGTATTGCCAGCATGGGGTTGATTATTACCATAGGTATATTCTGGATCATGGTCTGTACGTTTATTATTCTTCCTGCACTGAGTAAATTGGTGTTAAAGGTTCAAAATAATAAGTAACTACTGTCGAGTTTGACAAAGATTCATGGTCTGGTTTTTTCAACTAACGAGAATTTTTTCGAGTGATGTACAGGATGCAGTTCACACCGGGAACCGCATCCTGTTACGCTGATGGATATGATTTGTAACAGTTAACCCTGTCAATCAGCTTTGACTGAAGCCTGAAGTGGAGTCAAACACTGTTAGTCAGCAACTCCACGAACTCCTCAGCCGGCAGGGGGCTTGCTGAAGTAGTAGTCCTGTAATTCATCACAGCCGATCCCGGCAAAAATGGATAGCGGGTCAAACTGCAATGGTTTGGTTGATGTGGTCGTGTATTTTAAAATCGGTATCGTCTAATAACCTGGTGAGTTTTGCGATGTTTTATCAGCCGCTTCTTTTTGCTGTTGCGATAGGTAAGTTCCGCCCATAACTACCGCCATTATTAAAATATAAACCACCGAAGCGATGCGTCTGGCTTTTTTTCCCTGCTCATAGTTGTTCATAAGTGATTCCTGAAATCTTAAAAGAGTTGGAATAATACAATACTTGTGAATTTAATTAATGAAAGAATTTTCAATGTGGTGCTGCTCAGAAAGCTTTTTTTACAAGGCATTGATTTTGCGCGTTTAAGCTAAGCTTAAGACTTGCTAAGTTAGAATCGGGCCAGATTTAAATAAAAAAGGCTCTATCCTATGAATAAAATCATGCTAGCAGTTCCTGTTTTTTTAATATGCAGTTATTTTGTTAACCCAATACAAACAGCCCAAGCGTCCGAACATCGCTCGGTTCATAAGACTTCCAAACACTCTTTAGTTACAACCCATAAAGCCAAACATCAGTCAGATAATCATCGAAGTACGGTTTCCTGGTATGGCCCTGAGTTTCACGGCAAAAAAACTGCCAGCGGTCAAAAATATGATATGTACGCGATGACTGCCGCACACAAAACGCTACCTCTTTTGTCTTACGCCAAAGTTACCAACCTGAAAAATCATCGTAGCGTTGTTGTTCGCATCAATGACCGAGGTTCTTTTTACGGAAAAAGGGATATGGATTTATCCTATGCTGCCGCAAAAGAACTCGGTATCCGGGGATTAGGGTCTGTGGAAATTACGCCGCTAAGCCGTAATGAAGCAGTATTACCATTAAGTAACAGCGGTAAAACAAACAAACGCGGTTAATCTGATACACTGAAAAATCAAGTTAAATATCTTCTGTGTTTCGCATCGAACAAGCTTAAGCATCATAACCGGAATGGCAGGATTCAACGGGCCACCGGTTACATTGCAAATTTCTTGATGCGTAATATCAGCGCAGCTCACTCATTGTAAATTCGTTTCTCCATTATGAGTATGGCGAGGCTGTAAAGCTGGTTTTTTCGGCATTGATACCTGAAAATCACAGTGTACGCTTATGATTAGCGCTCGGGTCGTGTAAAATGTAGTCTCAAATTGCTGGGCAACAGCCCTCGACCCATACAGTAGTACACAGGGATTTTTAAAAAAGCATGTTAGAAACCAATGAAATCTTAGTTATTTATCATGCCGATTGCTTGGATGGTTTAGGCTCAGCATGGAGCGCATTTTGCAAGTTGGGTAATCAAGTCCGTTACATTCCGGCTCGCTATGGCGACGATATTCCCGATTTTGAACCGGGAGCAATACTCTATATATTAGATTATTCATACTCACCCCAGCTATTGGTCGATGCCTCAGCGAAAGCAGGCCGGATCATCCTGATTGATCACCATATGACCGCTATGGAACAATGTGATGCCTTTTTTAAGGTACAACCACCTCCTGAAAACCTGTCGATCAATTTCGATATGTCACGGAGTGGTTGCGTTTTAACCTGGCAGTATTTTTTTCACGATCTGAAGCCACCTATGATTCTGTTGCATATCGAAGACCGTGATCTTTGGCGCTTCAAGCTGGACGGTACCCGAGAGATAACAACCGCACTGTATGAAAGAATGCCCATCACTTTTGCCGAAATAGGCACGCTTGATCTGACGGAACTGTTGACAGTAGGGCGGATACAGGTTGAGCAATTTGCCGGGATGGTGCAAAGGCTCGCCAAATCCGCACATAGCATCTCGGTAGCGGGTCAGGCCGGGCTTGCCGTTAATGCACCGTCATTATTTTCAAGCGATCTTGGACATGTGTTGGCCGAAAAATCAGGCACGTTTGGGATGACGTATCAATATGACGGCAGAAAACAACAATGGACTTTCTCGCTTCGCTCAATCGGTGATTACGATGTAGGCCATCTGGCGTTAAGTTTTGGCGGAGGAGGGCACAGGAATGCCGCAGGCTTTGCCTTGGATAACAACCCGTTTTTCTAGTGCTCGTGCGGGTAAACGTTGAATTGATTGTATCAATCAGCATCGAATAATGTCCGGTAGCTCTACATCCATAATATATAATACGCCAACTGAATTATTAGCAACTATATAGCAGGGAACCTCCGATGAGCATCATTCGTCAAGACGATCTTATTCAAAGCATTGCCGATTCTCTACAGTATATTTCGTATTATCATCCGCTGGACTTTATCAAGGCTATGCATGAGGCCTACCAAAAAGAAGCGAATCCGGCGGCCAAGGATGCGATGGCGCAAATCTTGATCAACTCTCGGATGTGTGCGGAAGGCCATCGTCCGATTTGTCAGGATACCGGCATTGTTACGGTGTTTTTAAAGATCGGCATGGGGGTCCAATGGGATGCCGACATGAGTGTCGCCGATATGATTAATGAGGGCGTTCGACGCGCTTATCTGCACCCTGATAATGTTTTGCGCGCTTCGATACTGGCCGATCCGGCCGGTAAGCGCATCAATACAAAAGACAACACTCCGGCGGTGATTCACATGGAAGTAGTGCCCGGCGATACGCTCGACATCGAAATAGCCGCCAAAGGCGGAGGTTCCGAGGCCAAAGCAAAGTTTGCGATGCTCAATCCTTCTGACAGTATCGTTGACTGGGTGCTGAAAGTCGTTCCTACCATGGGTGCGGGCTGGTGTCCGCCCGGCATTCTGGGCATAGGCATAGGCGGTACGGCTGAAAAAGCCATGCTTTTGGCAAAGCAGGCATGCATGGGATCGATAGATATTCATGAGTTAATCGCACGCGGCCCTCGCAATGCGCTTGAAGAACTGCGTCTGGAGCTGTATGACAAAGTCAATGCGCTGGGTATCGGTGCTCAAGGTTTGGGCGGTCTTACTACGGTGCTGGATATTAAAATTAACGATTATCCGACCCATGCGGCCAACAAGCCGGTTGCGATTATTCCTAACTGCGCTGCTACCCGGCATGTGCATTTTGTTCTGGATGGAAGTAGCGCTGCCGAATTTAAACCGCCGCGTTTGGAAGATTGGCCGGAAATTACCTGGGACGCAGGCGCTACTGCCCGCAGAGTCAATTTGGATGCCGTGACTCAACAGGATTTGGAGAGCTGGAAGCCGGGAGAAACCTTATTGCTTAGCGGCACCCTGCTGACCGGCAGGGACGCGGCGCACAAGCGCATGGCCGAGCTCTTTGAACGGGGCGAAGCATTGCCTGAAAGCGTCGATTTTGCCAACAAATTCATTTATTACGTGGGGCCGGTCGATCCGGTTCGCGACGAGGTGGTAGGGCCGGCAGGACCCACTACGGCAACACGCATGGATAAGTTTACCGAAGTGATGCTGGATAAAACCGGCTTGCTCGGCATGATCGGTAAATCCGAGCGGGGGCCGGAGGGAATAGCCGCTATTAAAAAGCATAAAGCCGTTTATTTAATGGCGGTCGGCGGCGCGGCTTACCTAGTGTCAAAAGCCATCCGTAAATCACGTATTGTCGCTTTTGAAGATCTTGGCATGGAAGCCATTCACGAGTTTGTTGTTGAGGATATGCCGGTTACAGTCGCTGTTGATACTGCGGGCGTTTCGGTGCATCAAATCGCGCCAAAGATCTGGCAAGCCAGGATTGGCAAGATTCCCGTTATTGAGGAAAGTTAAGTCGGGTTATTGTTAGCAGTCTAACGGCTTTAAAAGTCGGTAGTGCCATCAAAACGTTAGATAAAAAATGGTTGCAAGGATTACGTCGATGGCTAGGGTAACCCTGCTTGAATTTATAAAAATGTACCCCATTGTATTTTGTGATTACAAGGTAAAATCAGGAAAACTCAAAAATTGCGCAGTTTTAGCTAAAAATATTCTGAAACCGGAGTATTGATTTGTATTGATTTGTAATTGCAGTTATCTTAATCAATAGTTTTAAAATAATAAGGAGAAATCGGATGTCAAAAGGTCAAAATTTACAGGATAATTTTTTAAATGCTCTTAGAAAAGAGCATACACCTGTTTCTATTTTCCTTGTTAACGGGATAAAGTTACAGGGTAAGGTAGACTCATTTGATCAGTACGTGGTTATGCTGAAAAATACGTCAAGTCAGATGGTTTACAAACACGCTATATCCACCATTGTGCCGAGTAAAGCTGTAAAGCTGACGCATGATAATGAGTCCAGTGACGAATGATTAACCCTTTGTATGAGTGTTCTTTACTGCCGATAAATCTGCAGCACAGTTGCATGTGCCCGGAAACTAAAAGTTTTTTTATAATCACGCCTATGGGGTATTTAATTGTTTGATCGTCCCGAATCAGGCGAACGAGCAGTCCTTGTTCATCTGACACTTCGCTCCATGCAGGAAGATCTTTTAGAATTAAAAGAGTTGGCCAAGTCAGCAGGAACCGATCCTGTCTATGTAGTAACAGGCAGTCGCAAAAAACCTGATCCAAAATATTTTGTCGGCAAAGGCAAGCTTGAAGAGCTTAAAGATATTATCGAAACCTATGAAGCTGACATTGTTTTATTTAATCACCCGCTTTCCCCCAGTCAGGAAAGAAATCTTGAGGGCTTTTTGGGCGTTCGGGTAGTCGATAGAAATGGGCTGATTCTTGATATTTTTGCCCAGCGTGCGCAAACCTTTGAAGGTAAACTACAGGTTGAATTGGCGCAATTGCAGCATTTATCGACCCGGCTGGTTCGCGGTTGGACGCATTTGGAGCGTCAAAAAGGCGGTATCGGACTTCGCGGGCCGGGTGAAACTCAGCTGGAAACCGACAGGCGATTATTGGGTTTACGCATCAAACAGATTCAACAGCGTTTGGATAAAGTCGACAAACAAAGACATCAGGGACGCAGCAAAAGAAAAAAAGCCGAAGTGCCATCGGTTTCTCTGGTGGGGTATACCAATGCCGGTAAATCAACCTTGTTTAATAAGCTGACGGGTGCCGACATTTACGTGGCGGATCAGTTGTTTGCCACCTTGGACCCGACATTGCGCAACTGCAAGCTACCCAATAGTAGCGAGATTGTTTTGGCCGATACGGTGGGCTTTATACGACATTTGCCGCATGAACTGGTGGCGGCGTTTAAATCCACGTTGCAGGAAGCCAGTGAAGCGGACTTATTGTTGCATGTGATTGATGCCAGTAGTGATGACAGGGCTGAGACGATTTATCAGGTCAATCAGGTGCTTGAAGATATTAACGCCAATGAAGTCAGGCAACTTGAAGTTTTCAACAAAATAGATTTATTGACTGACATCCAACCGCGGATTGAGCGGGATGATGTCGGTAATCCGGTTCGGGTATGGTTGTCCGCCGAAACCGGAGTCGGTGTTGATCTGCTTTATCAGGCGTTGGCCGAAATATTTTCAAATACCAAAGTCAAAAGAACGTGTTATTTGCAGCCTGATCAAGGTGATATAAGGGCGAAATTATTTGCATGCGCCAGAATAATAAGTGAGAAAACTGATGATTTTGGCGGCTGTGAATTAGTTATTGAAATTGATACAAAGTATTTGGGCTTGCTGACATCGGTCGAAATTGAAGAAATACTTTAAAAAAGGTAAAAGACACAAGGCGAAAGTGATCGGTTTTTAGCCTTTCGCCTTGTACCTTTCGCCTTTCGCCGATATTTACGATAGAATATCAAACATGAATCGGTAAGTTTAAGTAACCTATATGGAGCAAAGTTATGTCCTGGAATGAGCCTGGCGGCGATAAGAAAGATCCCTGGAGCGGTCGTGGTGACCAAAAAGGTCCACCTGATCTAGACGAAGCAATACGTTCATTGCAAGAAAAGTTAAGTGGTTTTTTTCGCGGCGGACAAGGAGGCGATGGTAGCTCTTCCGGCACTCCTCCGTGGAAAAGTCTTGGTTTTCTCGCAGCCGGCGCAGTAGCGTTATGGGGATTAAGCGGCTTTTATATTATCAATGAAGGTACGCAGGGTGTTGAGACCCGGTTTGGCAAGTATGTAGCCACAACTCAGTCGGGTTTGAACTGGCATTTGCCGGCGCCTATTGAGCGAGTTGATATTGTTGATGTTAAACAGCAGCGTTATATCGAAGTAGGTTACCGTAGCGGCGGCAATGAACAGACTCTTGGCTCGGTGCCGAAAGAAGCATTAATGCTGACCAAAGATGAGAATATTGTCGATATCCGCTTAGCTGTGCAGTATCAAGTTAAAAACGCAAAGGAATTTGTTTTCAATATAGTAAATCCCGCGGCTACCTTGAAACAAGTCACTGAAAGTGCGCAGCGTGGAGTGATCGGCAGCAGCGAAATGGACTTTGTTTTGACCGAAGGTCGTAGTGAAGTCGTGGCTCAGATTAAAAAGGAAATTCAAGAGGTTATGGATAGCTACAAATCCGGTATTCAGATTACCAGTGTCAATCTTCAGGATGCACAGCCGCCTGAACAGGTACAAAACGCATTTGAAGACGCTATTAAGGCGCGTGAAGATGAGCAACGCTTGATTAATGAGGCGGAAGCCTATTCCAATGACGTTGTTCCCAAAGCACGCGGTGCCGCAGCCAGAAAAATGCAGGAAGCCGAGGGCTATAAAGAACAGGTTATTGCTCAGGCAGAAGGTGAATCCAACCGTTTTTCCAAATTGCTTGCTGAATATACTAAAGCGCCGGATGTGACCCGAAAACGTCTTTATATCGAAGCTATGGAATCCGTATTGGGCGAAACCAATACCGTGATGATTGATGTTAAAGGCAGTAATAATATGCTTTATCTGCCATTAGATAAAATGATCCAGCATCAGCCTTCGATTCAACAACCCAATGTTCCTCAAAGCACAGCAGATCAACCTCCTCATTCAGCGGTTGAAGCGGCGCAGCCCGCTGTGCGAACTTCAACTCGCGGTCGTGACGCAAGGGGACGCTAATGACACAGAATAAAATTTTGGTAAGTCTGGGTGCATTGTTGTTTATCGGCATGATGTGTTTGTTTACCGTCAATGAAACAGAAAAAGCCATTAAGTTTCGTTTAGGTGAGATTGTAAAGAACGATTACGAACCTGGATTGCATTTTAAATGGCCGATTATCAACAATGTGAAAAAATTTGATAAACGTATTCAAACTATGGATGCCAAGCCTGAACGTTTTTTAACTGCTGAAAAGAAGAACGTCATTGTTGATTCTTTCGTTAAATGGCGTATCGGTGACGTAACCACTTTTTATACGGTTGTTGCCGGTGATATAGATCAGGCTAATTTACGTCTGGATCAAATTGTTAAAGACGCTTTTCGTGGCGAATTCGGCAAGCGGAATATCAAGCAATTGCTGTCAACCGATCGTCAGGTTATTCGCGAAGTACTGATTAAAAACGCCAAGCCTCTTGCAGCTGATTTGGGTATGGAAATTGTTGATGTTCAGGTCATGCGCATCGATTTGCCGGACGAAGTCAGTAGTTCCGTGTTTCGTAGAATGGAAGCGGAGCGTGAACGAGTCGCCCGTGAGTTCCGTTCGCAAGGTGCTGAAGCGGCAGAAAGAATTCGCGCCGATGCCGATAGACAACGGGTTGTTACTATGGCGAACGCGTTTCGGGATGCGGAAATGCTTCGTGGTGAGGGTGATGCCAAGTCTGCTGAAATCTATGCCAAAGCCTATGGCGCCGATACTGAATTTTTTACGTTCTATCGCAGTTTGAATGCCTATAAGAAGACATTTACAAGTTCAAGCATGATGGTGCTTGATCCTGATTCCGACTTCTTTAGATATTTCAAACAGCAGAAATAGGCTAAGACAAGGTTCCTGTAGGGGCGACCAGCCGGTCGCCCCTACAGGAACCCGTAACCAACGCTCCGCATGCGGGGCGTTTTGTTTGAGTGGACATACAAAACATGCAACAAAAAGACTCTTGGCTTTTGCCCGACGGCATAGAAGAGATTTTGCCGGAAGAGGCCAAGCATCTTGAAAGCTTGCGCCGTAAGATACTGGACACATTCGCCTGCTGGGGCTATGAATTAGTCATTCCTCCGTTTATAGATTATCTGGATTCCTTGTTGACCGGTTCAGGACATGATCTGGAATTGCAAACCTTCAAACTGACCGACCAGGTCAGCGGTGAAATGCTTGGGGTTAGGGCGGACATGACCCCGCAAGTCGCCAGAATCGATGCGCACAATATTAATGCCGAATGGCCGACCCGTCTTTGCTATACAGGCACTATTTTGCACACCAAAGGCGATCCGCTCGAAAAAACCAGAAGCCCGATGCAGATAGGCGCCGAGCTTTACGGACACGCCGGTAAGGAAAGTGATGTAGAAGTCATACGCTTAATGCTGGAAATGTTGGCGATGTCCGGATTGCAAAATGTTCACCTTGATTTGGGCCATGTCGGGATCTATCGGGCGCTGTCAAGACAGGCTGGGTTAACTGACGCACAGGAAGCCGAGTTGTTTGACGTGTTGCAGCGCAAGGCCAGGCCGGAGCTTCAGGAATTGATGGCCTGCTACAGCATTGATAGTGAGCTTAAGATGATGTTCCTGAAACTACCTCAGCTGAATGGCGGCAAGGAAACGATTGCCAAAGCCCGAGACGTTTTGTTGATGGCTAATGGTGAAGTCAAACAGGCTTTAGCTGATTTGGAAGCTATTGCGGAAAAACTGGCTGCCAGTTTCCCATCGTTACCGGTCAGTTTCGATTTAGCTGAGTTGCGCGGTTACCATTATCACACCGGCGTGGTTTTCGCAGCTTTCGTGCCCTCGGTAGGCAGGGAGATTGCCCGAGGCGGTCGCTATGACAATATCGGCGCTATTTTTGGACGTGCGCGTGCTGCGACCGGCTTTAGTGCAGACTTGAAGCTGTTATCGGCATTAGGCAAAACATCCTGCCAAAAAGAACGGCAAGCCTTGATTTTTGCGCCCTATGGGGACGATGCAGCGTTAAACGAAAAAATCAGGGATTTACGCGCCGAAGGACAGGCGGTTGTTCAGCAACTACCGGGGCAAACCGGGACTGCACAGGAACTTAAGTGCACATCCGTCCTGGAACAAGATCATCAAAATTGGGTCGTTAGGCCCTTAGCAAGCTTGGAATAATTATGGGAAAAAATGTCGTTGTTATCGGTACCCAATGGGGTGACGAAGGAAAAGGTAAACTGGTTGACCTGTTAACGGAGCAAGCGGAAGCTGTCATCCGCTTTCAGGGCGGTCATAATGCGGGACACACGCTGGTTATACAGGGAGAAAAGACCGTTTTGCATCTTATTCCCTCCGGCATACTCAGGGAAAGTGTCCAATGCATGATTGGCAATGGCGTAGTTTTATCGCCCAATGCCTTGCTTGAAGAAATTGAATTTCTGGAAAAAGCCGGTATTCCTGTTAGAAACAGGTTGCTGATCAGTGAAGCTTGCACGCTGATATTGCCGGTTCATGTAGCCATTGACAAGGCGCGTGAAATTGCCCGCGGCAGCAAGGCGATTGGTACAACGGGCCGCGGTATAGGGCCTGCGTATGAAGACAAGGCGGCCAGACGAGGCCTGCGGGCCGGAGACTTTTTAAATCCTGCGGTTTTTGCCGAAAGGTTTAAAGAGCTGGTCGAATATCACAACTTTATGCTGACCAATTACTATCACACTGACGCGGTTGATTATCAAAAGACTCTTGATGAAGCGCTAAGTCTGGGCGAGCAAATCAAGCCTATGTTGACTGACGTGAGTGAGAGATTGTACAAGCTTCAGGATGAAGGCAAAAACCTGTTATTCGAAGGCGCTCAAGGCGCCCTGCTGGATATAGATCACGGCACTTTTCCTTACGTGACTTCGTCCAGCACCACGGCTGGCGGTGCTGCTACCGGCACCGGCATAGGCCCTCTTGATCTTGATTACGTACTGGGAATTACCAAAGCCTATTCGACACGCGTAGGCAACGGACCTTTCCCGACTGAATTGCATGATGCAAACGGCGATCACCTGGGTACGGTCGGGCATGAGTTTGGCGCCACCACCGGGCGCAAGCGTCGTACCGGTTGGTTTGACGCGGTCGCCATGCGCAAATCCGCAAAAATGAACAGCCTAAGCGGCATTTGCTTAACCAAGCTGGATGTTCTTGACGGTCTGGAAAAGGTCGGCATTTGTACCGCCTATAGACTTAACGGCGTCGTCACCGAAACAGCGCCTTTAGGTGCGGATCAATATGAAGAATGTCAGGCGGTTATTGAAGACATGCCGGGTTGGGCGGGAACGACTGCCGGTGTAACTGATTACAATGCACTGCCTGACAACGCCAAAGCCTATATCAAGAGAATTGAAGAGCTGGTTGGTGTAAAAATCACTATCCTGTCAACCGGCCCCGATAGAGACGAAACAATCATTCTGGAACATCCGTTCGCTTGAACGGCTGTTGCCAAGGGTAGGGGCGACCGGCCGGTCGCCCATTGCGCAAAATTTAATTCCCGTTCTTAACCTGGAGATAACATGGCTGAAACTGTAGACGAATTGACTGTAACGTACGAAGACGGCGGCATTGAGACAGTCAAGGAACTGGACAAAAAAGTGCTGACCAAAGGTGCATGGGCTACGGTTATGTACCGTTATCAGGACTGGAATCGCGCTAAAGAGGAATACGGCCCGGATAAATACACTATTCGCCGTTACCAGAAGCAAAATGGCGAATACAAGCAAAAATCAAAGTTCAATATTTCCAGCAAAGATCAGGCGAAAGCTATTATCGAAGCGCTGGAAGATTGGATTAAATTGGATTGATGCCAATGTAGGGCGCGCCGTGCGCGCCCTACATGAAAGTTCATAGCGCCGATCCAAAACTTGAGCAGGTGCATTCGTTGTATCGACTTCTAAAATAAATTGTTGTGGTTTCATCCAGCATCGGACGTTCAAGGCATTCATGACCAAAACCGCCGCCCCCTCCGTTACCCGCATCGCCTTAGCCAGTTTCATCGGCACCGCTATCGAGTTCTACGATTTTTATATTTACGGCATGGCAGCGGCCTTGGTTATCGGCCCGGTGTTTTTCCCCGGCGGCAATCCGACAACTCAAGCCCTCAGCGCCTTTCTGACTTTTTCCGTAGCTTTTCTGACCCGTCCTTTGGGCGCGACGCTGTTCGGGCATTTCGGCGACCGTATCGGACGCAAAACAACCTTGGTCGCATCGCTGCTGGTCATGGGCGTCTCCACCACATTGATCGGCTTGTTGCCGGGTTATGACGCTATCGGCGCATGGGCTCCGGCGTTGTTGTGTCTGTTACGTTTCGGCCAGGGTATCGGCTTGGGCGGAGAATGGGGTGGGGCGGCGCTGCTGGCGACCGAGAACGCTCCTGCCGGAAAGCGCGGCTGGTACGGCATGTTTCCCCAGTTGGGGCCGCCGGTGGGCTTTCTGTTGGCGACCGGCAGTTTTTTGCTGCTGGCGCATTTTCTGACTGAACAAGAGTTTAAAGACTGGGGTTGGCGCATCCCGTTTTTAGCCAGTTCGGTGTTGGTCATGGTCGGTTTGTATGTGCGTCTGGCCTTGGCCGAAACCCCGGTATTTGCCAAAGTGTTACAGCAGCACCAGCAGGTCGGCTTGCCGCTCAAAGAAATACTTAAATCTCATGCCGCACCGCTGGCTCTGGGAGCGATGGCGATGGTGGTGTGCTATGCGTTGTTCTATATTTCAACCGTGTTTTCCCTGAGCTACGGCACCACCTCGCTACACATCCCGCGTCAGCAATTTCTCGGCATGTTGTGTGTGGCCATACTGTTTATGGCCGCTGCCACGCCGCTATCGGCGTGGGCAGGTGACCGATTCGGACGACGCCCCGTTTTGCTGATCGCCGGTAGTGCGGCATTCCTGTCCGGTTTCCTGTTAAAGCCGATGCTGGAAAGCGGCTCACCATTGATGATTACCGCTTTCTTGTCATTGGAGCTGTTTCTAATGGGAGCTACTTTCGCGCCGATGGGAGCCTTGCTGCCGGAGCTGTTTCCCTCCGAGTTACGCTATACCGGCGCTGGAACCGCTTACAACTTAGGTGGCATACTAGGTGCTTCGTTTGCACCCTACATCGCGCAACGGCTGGTCACTGAAGGAGGTCTGGCTTGGGTTGGCGGCTATGTCTCACTGGCTGCGGCGATTAGTTTGTTTGCCGTATACCTGATGCGTGAAACCCGTGATAACCGTTGGGTGTAAATAGGCGTAGGCCGGAATAAGGCCATCCAAGCGCGTAGCGCGAGGTGGCGTTTCCGGCGGATTCGGGAGGTGTTTGCCGGAAACGCCAATTCTCGCTGTCGCTCGAACCGACTTATTCCGGCCTACAGGGCTCATTTGGTTGCGATGACATATCAACACAACCTAGCATCGCAGCATTTGTATGGATATCCCATAACATTTATCTCAAAAAGCACGATAGGATAAGCTGAAGTATGAAGCCCATCAATCACGAGTACAAATCCACTTTTTAAATGGACAAATCGGCGAAGTCAACGGACATCTCAATCATAAAACAAAAAATCTTATTCCTGAGGCGGCGGTGCAGTCTCCGTACTCGTTTTATCGCCCACGCTTTCCAAAATTTCTTGCTCGGTTTTTTTGTTCATAACGATAATGGAAATTCGTCTGTTAATCGGATCCAGTGGTTCGGTGGTGGGACTGTAGGGAACACTGGACGATAATCCGATAACTCTTAAAACTTTTCCTTCGGCAAGTCCCGCTTGAGTCAATTCAAATCGGGCTGCATTGGCTCGATCACTGGAGAGTTCCCAATTGGTATATTTTTTTTGATTGGGCGGAAAAGGATGGGCATCAGTATGACCATTGAGACTGACTCTATTGGGCAATTCGTTAATAACCGGCGCCAATGCTCTCAAAATCAATTTGATTTGCGGTTCGGTTTCCGCACTGGCCAGTTTATACATGGGCCTGTTCTGGGCATCGACAATTAGGATTCGCAAGCCTTCGGATGTTATTTCCAGTTTGATTTGATCTTTGAACTCGGCTAATTCAGAAGTCGAGTCTATTTTTTCCTGGATTTTTTCCTTTAAATTTTCAAGTTTTTCT
This sequence comes from Methylobacter sp., assembly GCA_030653175.1. GTDB lineage: Bacteria > Pseudomonadota > Gammaproteobacteria > Methylococcales > Methylomonadaceae > Methylobacter_A. The sequence goes on along the minus strand of JAURZV010000090.1, from coordinate 41,799 downwards.
TTCTCGATTTCTTCGGCTTTCCGTTCAATTTCTTCAGGAGAAATGTCTTTAATTTCTGTTGTCATGCCTTTGTCGACCTGGCCCTGGTCTTGTGAGGTAATATCTGAGCCGCCGGCTTGAATAATGCTGGTTCGATCACCGACATCGGCTCCTTTTTCTTCCGTGGATGCCTTAAAAGGATCTTGAAAGTATTCGGCAATCCCTTTGCGTTCCGGTTCAGTGGTTGTCCCCAATAGCCACATCAGTAAAAAAAACGCCATCATGGCGGTAACAAAATCGGCGTAAGCCAATTTCCAGGCGCCTCCATGATGAGCATGGCCGCCTTTTTTTATTTTTTTTATGATGATCGGTTGTTGGTCGGCCACTTTTTTTCTTAACCTTTATTAGCTCTTAATTGTTCTTCCAATTCCAAAAAGCCGGGACGCATGGCCGAAGCGATCATGGTGCGCATATATTCCGCAGTCATGGCGGGCGATACGCCTTTGGCGCAACACAACAATCCTTTTTGGGCGCATTTATAGACGTTGCCTGATGCTTCAAAGCGTTCTGACATCACGGCTCCGACGGGGCCGATAAAGCCATAGGCCAGTAAAATACCCAAAAATGTTCCCACCAGGGCCGCCGCAATCAATTTGCCCAGCTCTGAGGGCGGAATACCGACCGACTCCATGGTATGCACGACGCCCATTACCGCCGCGACAATCCCAAAGGCCGGTAAACCGTCAGCGAGATTCTGGATGGCTTTGACGGGCGCATGAGCTTCTTCATGATGGGTTTCGAGTTCCTGATCCATCAGTTCTTCCAACGCATAGACCTCAACCCCGGTAACGATCAAACGAAGATTGTCACAAATAAACTCCAATAAATGGTGATCGCCGAGAATTCTGGGTGTAAAGACCGGGCTGCTTTTCGGGTCGTCGATAATACTTTCCAGCGATAATAAGCCTTCCTTGCGTGTTTTAGTGGTAATTGCATAAAAACACAGCAGCAGCTCAAGGTAATATTCTTTATTGTACTTGGTGCCTTTTAAGGTGGCAGTGGCCTGACTGATAGCGGCTTTTATAACCGGCATGGAGTTTCCGCAGACGAAAGCGCCCACAGCGGCACCAATGATGATAACAAATTCAAAGGGTTGAAAAAGAACGCCGGGGTGTCCACCGCCCCCCATAAATCCGCCCATGATTGATATAGAGAGGATCAAATATCCAGCGATAACTAGCATGTGTTCTCTTTTTGTGGTTGGTTTATATTGAAATAACTAAATGGAATGTAGTACACATTGATATTTAAGCAATGATTACTGCATGATTATATATGGGGCAACATAAAAAACTGATTTTAAATCTGAATTTTCTTTGTCCCCGATTTAATAATCTTGAGGCTATTTTAACTTGATTTTGAAACTCAGGAGCTAATCTTTCACGGCTTTGTTTTTTCTTGATTATGTATTTGTTTAGATCATCAACTGCCATTTAGATTTGATCACGCAATAACCGGGCAAAATCTTCCGCCGGCAGGGGTTTGCTTTTGATATAACCCTGATAAGTGTCGCAGCCTTTTTCACGCAGGAATGCCAGTTGCTCAAGCGTTTCTACGCCTTCGGCCAACACCTTGAATCCTAAAATATGGCCCATGGCAACAATCGTCGCGGTAATTTCCATATCGTCTTGCACCGAGGGAATGTCATCGATAAAGCTCTTGTCGATTTTCAGCACATCCAGAGGAAAGCGTTTGAGATAGGCCAGCGACGAATAACCGGTGCCGAAGTCGTCAATGGCAAGACGAACGCCCTGAGCGCGCAAATTATTGAGTACCTCGACGGCTTTTTCTTCGTTTTCCATTAAGCCGCTTTCCGTTAATTCCAACTCTAACTGTTCGGCCGGGAAGCCGGTCTCGCTCAACACTTCTGCCACCAGGGCGTTAATGTCGCTACGGCGGAACTGGTGAGGGGAGACATTGACCGCTAAAGTTAACGACGGTAAACCGGCGTCTATCCAGCGTCGGCCTTGTCGACAGGTCTCGCGCAGCACCCAGGCGCCAATTTCCACAATCAGGCCGGTTTCTTCGGCAATGGGGATAAAGTTGGCCGGCGAAATCAGTCCCGCGGTGGGGTCGTGCCAGCGTACCAACGCTTCTGCGCCGATGATCAGGCCACTGTCGATGTCGATTTGAGCCTGATAGTAGACGCACAATTCTTGCTGTTCAGTAGCGCGGCGCAGGCGGGTCTCCAGTGCGATACGCTCGCGAGCGATAACGGTGAACTCTTCGGAAAAATAGGCAAAACAGCCGCGTCCTTCATCTTTGGCTCTGTAGAGTGCAATGTCAGCGTTATCCATCAAAGTTTCAGGACTGTCACCGTGCTGTGGAAACAAGCTAATGCCTATGCTGGCGCCGATTCTAACCTTTCGACTTAGCTCGGGATCAGGGCAGGTGCTGTTATTTTGAAGTAATTGAAAAGGCTTGCTTAAATCGGCGACGATGCCCTCAGCGACCCGCGCCGCATCTTCCGGATGAGTAATATCTTCCAGCAGTACGATAAACTCATCGCCACCCAAACGAGCGACCATATCGACATCGCGTAACCTTTCTTTGATGCGGGCAGCGACTTGTTGCAGTAGTTCATCACCCGCCAAGTGCCCCATGCTGTCGTTGACTGCTTTGAAACGATCCAGATCAAGCATCAGCAATGCCAATTGTTTGCCGTCACGTCGCTCCATTTCTATACCATGCTTTAGTCGCTCCCATAGCAGGCGACGATTAGGCAGTGCCGTGAGCGGATCGTAATAAGCCAGATTGTGAATAGTTTCTTCGGCCTCTTTGTCTTTGGTGATGTCGGTGAAAGCGGCAACGTAGTTGGTGATCCGGTTGTTCGCATCGCTAACCGTGGTAATGCTGAGCCATTGAGGGTAGATTTCCCCGTTTTTGCGTCGGTTCCATATTTCACCCTCCCAGTAGCCATCCTGTTTTAGGCTATGTTGCAGTGCCCTATAGAAGTGAGCATCCTGACGACCCGAGTTAAGTAAATCGTGGGTTTTTCCAATGACTTCTTCCGGGCTATAGCCGGTGATGCGGGTAAACGCCTTGTTGACTTTCAGAATAATCTGATTGGCATCGGTAATGGACATGCCTTCTTGCGATTCAAAGGCGGTCGCGGCGATGCGAAGCTCTGCCTCGGCCTGTTTTTGCTCGGTAATATCGCGAAAACTCCACACCCTGCCTACTACTTTGTTGTTAATTATCTTGGGGATGGAATATCGCTCGACGATTTTCCCATCCTTGAATTCAATAATATCGAAGGAATGGGCTTCCGGGGTTGCATACAGCTCGGTTACTTTATTTGAGAAGGCCTCTGCGTCTTTGATTTGATTGGGTCCGTACAACAGCTCTACCCTACCGTCTTCAGCTCCTATCTTAGCGGCGATGATTTCATCCGGAATTTGCCACAAATCAATGAATTTTTGGTTATGCAGCAGCCAATTATTGTTCAGGTCTACAGCCAGAATGGCTTCGCCGGTGGATTCCAGGGTAGCCTTTAATACCGATAGGGATTCCGCTATTTGTATCGTTGACTGATTTCGCTCAATCGCCAATTGCGCCAGTCCGGCATAGTGGCTAATCAGGCTGACTTCGGCATCCGTTGGTTGTGCCGGCAGGCGATGATAGACGGCGAAAGTTCCGAGTACACGACCCTGATTGTTTTTAATCGGATGCGACCAGCAGGCTTGCAGATCGGCTAGCCTGGCGAGATCGCGAAACGGTTCCCAGTAGGGGTGATGTTGCAGATCTTCGACGATGACACTCTCGCCGCGATACGCCGCCGTTCCGCAGGAACCGACGCCATCGCCAATCGTCAATCCATCAACGGCTTGATTATAAAAATCCGGTAAACTGGGTGCTGCACCATGGCGTAGATGCTGGTTGTCTTCGTCCATCAGTAAGATAGAGCACAGCATATCGGGATGCAGCGTTTCAATTTGACGCACTAACGCATTCAATACAGCGGGTAGCTCAACCCCTTGATTAATTTGTTGAAGAATTTGATTCTGCAGAGCCAGTTCTTCGGTGCGGTTGCGTAATTTATTTTCGGCGGCCTTGCGTTCGGTGATGTCGTCAAAAAATACCAGCACCCGCTCACCGACGATTGCGTTGTGAAAAATTATGTCGTGCACCGTCCCATTCTTGCAAGTTACCCTAAACTCCATAGGCTCAAAATCTTTTTCGTCAAAGACGGCTTTTTCCATAGAGCGTGTCCAAATTTCTTTTACCTGATCCCGATAATATTTGTCGGGATAAGCAAGCGGCCACCACGCATCCAGGTTTGGAGTGTCGTTCAGCGTGTAACCGAAAGTCCGGATAAACCGGTCATTCAGCAAATCGATTCCGTTTTGTTTATTGATTATACCTATGGCAACAGGTGATTTTTGAATGAGCAGGCGGAAACGCTCCTCGCTTTTCTGTAAGCTTTTGATCGAAATCAGGCTGCTTAAAGCTTCGGTAATTCTTTGTGCAAGCTCGGTGAAGATCCATAAATCATCAGAGTCGTGGATATGGGCTTTAGAGCAATGGTGAATGCCAAGCAACCAGGGACTGCCGATCTGTGGATGAAGTGCAATTTGCAGCTGGGATTTTACCGAAAATTCCTCGGCGAATATTGTTGGAACGGCGAGGTCTAATTGGGGGCCGTATTGCAAGGTTTCGTCAGCTTCAAGCACCGATTGCAGTAGTTCCGCGATTTCCTTGGTGACCGGTATTTGCATATTACGTACAAAAGCGCCGGGCCATTCGGGACGGGTCCGCTCCATCGGCACAGAGCAAAAGTCTGCTTTAGGGTCGCAAGGATACAAAAACCAGGCACGGTCGGCATCAAAGATTAACTGGATTTCTTTGAGTACTCCATCGAGCATGGCTTCGAGACTTTCAGCCGTAGAGCTTATTCGGGATATGCGCTCCATTATCTTCAGATGACGGAGTTGGCGGGTTAGTTGCTGCTCCGCTTGCTTGCGCTCGGTAATATCCTGGATGGTACCCACCAGTTGCGCGGGATTGCCGGCTTTGTCGAATTCGATGTCGCCATGAGCGATTACCCAGCGTGTTTTGTTATCACTTGGGCGGATGATTACATACTCCATCGAAAATCGTTCGCGGTTACGGATTATTTCCTGGTAGTGATCAAACGCACGCCGACGGTACTCAGGATGGATCAGTGTTGCCCAATTGGGAATATCCCGTTTAAAGTGTTCGTCGATGCCGAAAATCTGATCGAGCAAGGGCGAGCTTTCCCAGCGACCCGTCGCTAGGTCGGTCACGTAGTAGCCTATTCCAGCCGTCTCATGCGCCAGACGTAAAAGTTTTTCGTTACGGCCGGCTATTTTGCTTTTTCGTTTTAGCGATCGATAGGAAGCCAATAGCGTTAAGGTAATAACACCGGTTAATAGGGTAATGATTACGGCGATTTTGATATATTTGAGCAGCTTTTCTTGATCGGCTTTGGGGTCAGGATCATAGCTGAAATTTTGTAAAAACTTATCGTTTTCAACCATGCCCGCTTTGATGAATGTTTCCGCCATGTGCCGCCAGCGCCAGGGATTCATGTGTCCCAGATCGATGACATCCGGTATGATTAATGAACGTATTGCGTCGGCTTCAAAGTTAAGATGATCCCTGGATTTGTTGACGTTATATTTGTTGAGCAATAGATCGATAATTTCTTGCGGGTGATCCATTGCGTAATACCAGCCTTCAAGACTGGCTTGACGGAATGCCTTGACGCGCTCGGGATGCTGTTTAAGCTCATCTTCCGTTGTAAACAGAATGTCGCTGTAGAAGTCGACACCATAGTTGCGCGGATTGAGTACGGTAAATTCAATTCCTTGTTGCTTTAGAAAATAAGGCTCGTTGCTCAGATATGAATTAAACGCGTCTATCTTGCCATCAACCAAATCATGAATTTCATAACTGCTGGGGATGACATGAAGACGGCTTATGTCTATGCCCTCATTATTGAACATGGCGACAAAGTCAGCGTCGACGGTTTGATCCATCAACATGATTTTTTTGCCGACTAAATCGTCAGGTGAAGAAATTCCGGCATCTTTGCGTGCGATTAACACGGAAGGAGAATGTTGATATATCGCAGCCAAGGCGACAAGGGGTGCGCCGCGTAACCGTTCCAGTAATAACTCGCTATTGGCTTCGCCATATTGGGCATGGCCTTGAAGGACTTCCTGTACCGGTTTTTTATCCGGCATGCCTTCGTGGATAATTACTTCGAGTCCCGCATCTTTGTAATAGCCTTTTTCTAACGCCGCATAATAGCCGGCAAATTGAAACTGGTGATGCCAGCGTAACTGTAGATGGATAGGTTCAGCCGATGCTGAAAAGCATGGGCATATCAATGCCATAGCAAGTATGACATAGGTTCGCATCATATTGGGGTTATCCGGTTTTTATGCTTGATAGTCATTCTTCATTGCGTGGCATACACACATATAGGGTCCCCGAAGTTGGTAAAGCAACAAAGTCCCCTCTCCCTTCGGGAGAGGGCTAGGGTGAGGGCATTTCAAATGTCGCTTTACCAGCTTCGGCTACTATAACTCAACCGCCTCTGCCGAGAAGCTTCAGGTGCATATCACGTCAGCATTTGTGCAGTCGAGATTGGAAATAAGTTAGAGACATTGCAACACAAAGCTTCCGCTCCCGCCCCTTACCTACAAGGTCTCTAACTGACGACTGGAGTTATTTATTAAGCAGTTTACGAATACGGTCATAAATCGTTTGCCGATTAATGACCAGTACATAGCTTAATAATCCCAGTATTAAACCGAACAACAATTTTCCAAAAACAGAACTTTCCTGCTCAGCTGCTGCCGGAGTTGCCGGCGCCCATTGGGGTTGCACGGTCTGTACCGCAGCTTTGGAAGGTTGGTATTCTGCTTTCAGGTCCGGCAGGCCTAAGCTGCGCCACTCGTCATAATCCTGCCAGATGGGATAATTGCGTTTCCAGAGTCCCTTGGTGAAATAGGGCGCAAGACTCATGCCGTGCGATTTGGGAATGCCTTTTTCATCAAGGAATCCGTCATAGACGACCAGACTGATGTCGCCGCCTTCACCAACGCCGTTAGTGGTAAACGCCTTTTCAACATGATCGTGGAACATCCAGATACCTTGTCCAAAACTGTGCAAGCCATCATCGACACCGCTTAATTCCAGATCAAGACGCTGTGCGGGCACCATGCCGTGTACGTCACGCTGGATATAGGAGCCGGGGCCATTGTCGACGCCGTCATAATGGGTTACGGTCGGCTTGTGGCCGTGGATATGTAAAGCCATGGCTTCCGTATGACCATTCAGAACCCGCAGTTTAACTTTTTCATCCTGTTTCATTTCAATCAGCGACTCCCTCAAGGTATAAGGAAAAGAACGGCCATTGAGCATGAAATAATCATCGGTGGCATCGGTCGTGTCATATTCCATGTTCATATGCTTGGCAATCAACCGGGGATCGTTGGCTGATCTGGCAACAAGCTCATGCAGCTCTTTATCCGCCGATTGGTAATGCAGGTCATACTCCCGTGCATATTTTTCAAGAACCGCTACCGATGGATGGCGCACCTGGCCTGCGCCGACATTAAGAGTTTGCGGCCAGTTGTTGGGGCGGTTTTCCTCAACGATAAAAATACCCTGCAAGCCCATTGGAATATGGGTGTGCGGCTGGACATGGCAATGGTAATACATGGTGCCCGGCTGGCGCGGCTTGATCACATAGGTTTTGCTTTTTCCCGGCATAGTATCCATATTGCTGGTTTGGGCAACCCCATCATTACCAACGCCGACATGATCCATGAACGGATGGTCAATACCGTGCAAGTGTATGGAATGCGGCAAATAATGGGTGTTTTCCAGAACCAGCCAGACCACGTCATCCTGCTCGACACGAATTACCGGAGACGGTACGCGCAGCAATGGATTGGCGACCGGTTCGTAAATACTCAGCGTGGACATATCGCGGGTTTTTGGGGCAAAGACCCAAAAAGTCGGCTGGATGCCCGGCGCTATATCGAAAGTGGTGGTGGGGTCTTTCATGTCCGGTGAATGACCGTTGAGTTCGGCAATTTCAAGCTTGATAATGATTTTATCAGGATCGCCGTCGCCGTCGACATCGTCGGACATGGTAATCGCGTCGGCAGCAAGCTGAGTCTCCATCAGTGTTGCCATGGAAATACCGTTGGTACCTTTTACAAAGGCGGCGATGTCGGCCGGATTGTCGGGATTGCAGAGTCGTGAAGCCTGGATTTTTACACCATCAATGACTTGTTCTTTTCGCCATTCCGGAGAAGTAAAGTCAGAACATACTTCTTCTACCGGCCCCATTTCTACCTTGGCCGTAGGAGGTAAATCGCTGGCCGCTTGACTCCAAGGATGTATAAGGAGCAGAGTGGCGCCGCACATGAAGGTAAGAAAATTTTTATGCATACAACGACCTCAAAAAAATACAACTAAATAAAATCACACACCGATAACCCAAAGCAGAGGTTTTTTAACTAGATTATTTTAACTGAATATCAAGGAAAATTCATTTTTAACGCTAGAATAAGCTCAAATTGTCAATTATAGATTTTATGACTATGTGAAAGAACCATCATTAACCAAAAACAGTCAGTAATTATTTCCAGATACGACTGCATGGATGCAGGAGATAGAGCAATGCAGGAGCAATTGCCGAAAAGGGCAGAACAGATGAATTCCCAAACAAAGACTTCCAGACTCGATGACTTAATCTTCGATAATCGTTTTATTCGTGAGTTACCCGCCGATCCGCAAACTGTCAATAATCGCCGTCAGGTATTCGGTGCCTGTTATTCGCGGGTGCTGCCGACTCAAGTTGCCAATCCGCAAATGGTCGCTTATTCCAGAGAAGTTGCAAAACTTTTGGATTTGAGTTCGGAAAATTGTGAATCGGATTATTTTACCCAGGTGTTTGTCGGCAATCGCCTGTTACCCGGCATGGATCCTTATGCAACTTGTTACGGCGGTTATCAATTCGGTAACTGGGCGGGGCAGCTCGGTGACGGTCGCGCTATTAATTTGGGCGAAGCGGTCAATCGTCGAGGCGAGCATTGGACATTGCAGCTGAAAGGCGCAGGTGAAACGCCTTATTCGAGGAGTGCTGACGGTTTGGCGGTGTTGCGTTCTTCGGTGCGCGAATTTTTGTGCAGCGAAGCCATGTATCATCTGGGCGTGCCGACTACACGGGCATTGAGTCTGATACTGACCGGCGAGGAAGTTATCAGGGACATGTTTTACAACGGCAATCCCAGGCCCGAACCGGGCGCCGTAGTTTGCCGGGTCGCGCCATCGTTCACCCGCTTTGGCAATTTCCAGATTTTTACCGCCAGGGGCGAGCTTGAGCTGCTGAAAAAGCTGGTGGACTACACAATTCGCACCGACTTTCCGCATTTAGGCGAACCATCATTTGGTGTTTATCTTAAATGGTTTGAAGAAGTCTGCCGCAGAACAGCGGAAATGATAGTGCACTGGCAGCGTGTCGGCTTTGTTCATGGCGTGATGAATACCGATAATATGTCGATACTCGGCCTCACCATAGATTACGGCCCTTACGGCTGGCTGGAAAATTACGATCCCAACTGGACGCCTAATACTACCGATGCGGCCGATCGCCGGTATCGTTTCGGCAACCAGCCGCAAATCGCTTTCTGGAACCTCGGGCAACTGGCCAATGCCATTTATCCGCTGATAGAACAGGTTGAACCCTTGCAACAGGCGATCAATGCTTATAAAGACACCTTTGAGCAAGGCTGGCAAACCATGGTCGCCGGCAAGTTGGGGCTTAATGCCTATGATCCGGCCATTGATAACGAACTAAACACCGAGTTATTGATCCTGTTGCAATTGGTTGAAACGGACATGACCATTTTTTACCGCAAGCTTGCGATGTTGGTCATGGACGTTGAGCTTGGTGACGAGGCTTTGATGGCGCCGCTGATGGAAGCCTATTATGTGCCGGAGCAGCTAACCGATGAATACAAAGCGCGTCTTGGCAACTGGCTCAGGCGTTATATAAAGCGGGTTCAAAATTCCGGTATATCCGATGTTGAGCGACAAAAAAGCATGAACGCCGCCAATCCCAAATACGTGTTGAGGAATTATCTGGCGCAACTGGCGATAGACAAAGCAGAGCAGGGGGATTTTTCTATGGTTAATGAGCTATTGGAACTGTTGCGTCATCCTTACGACGAACAACCCGGCAAGGAAGAATTCGCCTTAAAACGCCCCGACTGGGCAAGGCAAAGGGCTGGGTGTTCAATGTTGTCGTGTAGTTCTTGATTCTTGTTTGGTGTTGATTGAATAAATGAAAAATAACTTGCTGGTAAAGCAAGCAAATACGCTGGTAAGATTAGATCGACCTGTTAAAAACAGGTAAGCCGTTGAGATATTAATCATGAATAGTAAAACGCGCATTTTAATTAAAAAGTAAAAATTCTCGATGCTCACACTAGCTAATATTGTCAGCGCAATTCAAACCAGCCAAGTCAGGATTACTGATCATGCTGATGAAGAAGCCGAAGCGGATAATTTAACGTTCGATGAAATATATTATTCGGTTTTACATGGCGAAATTATTGAAACTTATTTTTCAGATAAGCCTTATCCTAGCTGCCTGATTTATGGGAAAAGTTTTAGTGCCGAACCCATTCATAGCGTATGGGCTTATAACAAAAATAATCAATGGGGCGTATTGATTACTGTATATCGTCCGAATCCCGAACGTTGGATCAATTGGAAAGAGAGAAAAATATGATGCCTTTTACAAAATGCCCAATTTGCGGCGGCGAATTAGAATCCAAAGAAGTGGAAAAAATTGTACGCGGCGGAAAACATACCGCTATTTTAAATGTATCAGCGGAAGTTTGTTTGCACTGTGGCGAAAAACTATATGCAGAAGAAACCGTGCGCTATTTTGAAGCAATTAGACGTAAATTACAGCGGCAAGAAACTAATGATTTTCAAGTGCTGGGAAATACTTTTACTGTTACCAATGAGTCAGCGCAAAGAGCTTTATAAATTAGCCGTATAGCCTGCCGGGTTACGGCAATATTTACACGATAGGTTGGAAATGAAAATTGCCGTAGTTTTACACTCAGACGACGGTCAACGTTATGGCGTGACTGTACCGGATTTAGCAGGTTGCTTCTCGGCTGGAGACAGCATAGATGATGCGTTGGGGGTCAGTTAAAGAAGCGATAGAATTACACTTGGAAGGACTGTTGGAAGATGGGCAAGATATGCCTATTATTGCACCTATTAGCCAGCATCAAAATAATCCGGATTATGCAGGTGGTGTGTGGGCGGTCGTTGACGTGGACACCACAATTTTTGAAGGCGAAGCTGAAAAAATCGACATAATCCTGCCAAAACTATTATTAAAACGCATTGATGACTATACCCATGCCAAACATTTAACGCGCCCGGTCTTTTTGGCTGAGGCGGCACGGGCGGCTATGCGTTAAGCGGCTTAGGTTTTGAAGCTGTGCAATCGCGAATGATGCGCTTCACTTTGTTCAGCATATCCTGCGGCTCTTAATTTAGCAGCATAGATCTCTACACGGTTAGTTCGACCCTTTCCATTTCTGCTTCCGCGCTTTTTTATTGGCCTCTTTCTGCTCGCGAATAATAACCAACTCAGCCAGTTCTTTTTCCATCATGGTCGGGGTTTCCAGGCTGATTCTGCCGATGGTTCCGGCGCGCAATTCAGACAGCAGGATTTTAGACACTTTATCCATCTCAATGCGCCCGCCTGAACGAAGACAGCCGCGTTTTTTACCGATGGCTTCCATAAGCTGTTGCTCGCTTTCCGGGAGTTGCTCCAGCTGAAAACGGGCCTGCAATAAATCCGGATAATGTTGCAACAGGTATTCGGCCGCGAAGAAGGCCACATTCTCATGACTGATAGCGGTGTCTTTGATGGCGCCGGTGGTTGCCAAGCGGTAGCCGCTGTTTTTATTTTCGACGTTGGGCCAAAGCATGCCGGGGGTGTCCAAAAGAATAATACCGTGGCCTATGTCAATGCGTTGCTGGGTCTTGGTGATGGCCGGTTCGTTACCGGTTTTGGCAATCATCCTTCCGGCCAGTATGTTGATCAGCGTGGATTTGCCGACATTGGGAATGCCCATGATCAGCGTGTGGATCGGTTTGTCGCTGCTGGCTTTGTTCGGCAGCATCTTGTGGCACAGCTCGGTCAGCTGGCGCATTTTTTCGGGCTGTTCGGTGGTCAGCGCCAGGGTTTTTACGCCTTGCTCCTGCTCCAGATAGGTTTGCCATTGTTGCGTAACAACCGGATCGGCAAGGTCGCTTTTGCTGAGCACCTTGATGCAAGGCTTGTCGCCGCGCAGGGCGGCGAGCATTGGATTTTGGCTGCTGAACGGAATGCGCGCGTCGAGAATTTCGATGATCAGGTCAACTTTGGGCAGGATTTCTTTGACCTCTTTGCTGGCCTTGTGCATATGGCCGGGGTACCACTGAATAAGCATAATGTTTAGCTGTAACCAAAGTGGACTATTTAAGCATCATAACCCTATAATCAACAGCTATAAATACAAACAAGGCTTAATGAATGAATGAAGATAATTAATATATTAGGAATGCCGGTTTTTGCCGGCCGGCTGTACGCAGGATCAACAAAATCAGCTGTCAAGGAAAACGGTTGAGTTTGCGGAAAGAAATTTATCCGGCTACCTATGCTAATGGTTCAACAATGAAAAGCCTGGACGATTAGCAATGGCAAGGTTACCTCCAACGACAAGAGCTATTATTACTTCCGGGACAATAAGAAGCATTATGTTCAGGTATCGAGAGAAAATTCGTTCATTGAAGAAATATGAATAAAGAAATAACAAGTAGTTTCTACGCTTATTTATCACGACTAAGATGGATTAAACGCTGGGGGCTAAAGCGCAATGCGCATGCTGAAAATGTCATGGAGCATAGCTGGGAGGTGTCGGTTATTGCCCACACTCTGGCCTTGATTAAAAATCGTTATTACGGTGGGAATGTTGATGCCAACGCCGTTGCTACGGCGGCTTTGTATCACGATATTACGGAAGTCATTACCGGCGATTTGCCCACGCCCATCAAATACCATTCCAAAGAAATCAGCACGGCTTACAAGCAGATTGAAAAACAGGCGGAGATAGAATTACTGGCTCTTTTACCGATAGAGTTGCAGGCCGACTTTCAGGTGCTGATTCATCACGATAAGATGCCGCCGGAACATGTGCAGATCATTAAGGCGGCAGATAAAATATCAGCCTATCTCAAATGCCAGGCTGAGTTAAAAGCCGGGAATTTAGAATTTGAAACCGCCGCCGAGCAATTGGCTTTAATTATCGGTGCATCAGAGCAACCGGAAGTTACTTTTTTTATGAAAACTTTTGCACCCAGCTGCGGGTTGACGCTGGATGGATTAATGAAAACCTATTGAGCTGGTTTGAAATAAGGTAATTACACTAAGAAATAAAATCTAAACAACTTGAACACACGATAAATTGTAGGGGCGACAGGGGTCCTACGGTAGCTCGGGAATATCAAATCCAACTGATTTTTTTAGGTTCATGAAGTTGCTAAAACTGCCTAAGCTTGTGTGAAAAATGAAACAGATTAGTATCCGCGGAGAAGTTGTGAAACATCAATACACCATTGAGCAAGCCAGAATATTATTGGATATTTTGAAGTACCATAATGCATCAACCATGCTGCCTTCGTTTCATCAGGTAAAACAGGAAACGCTTGATGAGGCGCTGGATAAATTGCGGTTGGAGTTGTCCGAATTTATTGCAACGGATGACGGACTTGGCTTTATCATCCCGATCCGGGATGAGAAGGGTTTGATTTAGTTTGGCTATCCAGGCGCTATTTCTTTAAAACAACATCGCATAGTGCAGGCAGTACGAGCGGTTCCGGTTTTTTGGCTGCGGGAACCGGCGTTTTAGCTTCTTCTGAAAACCACCATGCCAGCGTAGCATCGCAACCATCGCTTTCAGGAAGCGGTTCCTGTCCGGTGCAGTTTTTGTTATTCAGCGGACACTTGAGCCGCACATGAAAGTGATCATCATGCCCCCACCACGGTCGAATTTTTTTTAGCCAGTCATGGGCCGATTTACGTGTGCATAACAGGCGTTTGACGCTGGGATTGACGAAGATACGGTCTACGTCGGATCTGCGTGCCGCAGTCTCAAGGATTTTTTCATGAGCCATCGACCACTGGTTATCATTGATGGCATCCGATTGGGCGACAAGAACCGAGGGAGCACTCCAGGTTTCACGCTCATTAAACTCCAGACTTCGGGTTGCAGCCTGTTGTGAAAGCAAATACCAGATATCGACGTCGAGCCCGGTTTGATGGCTGCGATGTCCGCTTGGGGTCGGGCCGCCGCGCGGTTGTCCCAGATCGCCGACGAGCAAGGCGCCCCAGTGCTGTGAATGGGTGGTTTTGGCGATGCTCTCAATAAATCGAATCAAGTCCGGATGACCATAAGATCGGCCTCGTGTAGGGCGCATCAATTGATAACCTGTGCCGTTTTGAGGCAGCGAAACTGCACCGCTTAAACAACCGGCTGTGTAGGAACCGATACTTTGGGCGCTCTCGCCGATTTGTGCCGCGTGTTTGATCATTGCCCAGTTATTATCAACAGGGGATGAAGAGCATTCGGAGAAAAGACTCAACAATAGGATAAATATAGAAAATTTCATTTTAAAACAGAGGGGCGACCGGATGATCCGGTCGCCCATTGCCAAGCTTATTTCTTAACAGGGGCTGATAATTCCAGAAAATGCTTGGAATTATCGGTAACCGGGGCTGAGCCGGGGCGATTATTGATATTTGTCGGTGAAGCGTTTTTCGCTTTTACAGTATCCGTACCGTCTGTCGTGGCTTCATCTTCCAGCTGGAGTTCATCTTCTTCAGGAATCTTGCCGTCATGGAGCAGGTATTCACGGCGCTGTTGGTAAGCGTTTTTGATAAAGGAGTAGCGATCGACAGAGGCTTCATCAACGATTTTTTCAGTCGGTATCAAATCGGCGCGGGTATCGGTGACATCAACCGTTTTGGCTCCCGCATTGATCGCGCTGACGGCAGCGCCGCTACCGGCAAATGCAAAGGTATAAGTGAGTGGGTTCAATAAAGCATCGCCGACAGCCCCTACGACTTCTCTAGGTGAGCTGGCTCCCATAAACGGCACCACCAAGTAGTTACCTGACGGAACGCCCCAGAAGCCTAACGTCTGACCGAAGTCTTCATTATGCTTGGGTAGGTCAAGCATTTTTGCCACATCAATAAAGCCGGCAACGCCAACCGTGGTGTTAATCAGGAAGCGACTGGCATCCATGCCGCCTTGTATCATTTTAAGTTGCAACAAATCATTGACGGTTACCCCGATGTCGTTCATGTTACTGAAGAAATTGGTTATGCCGTCATCAACGAATTTCGGGGTGATCCACATATAGCCTTTTGCCACAGGTTTTAAAACGGCCTTGTCCAGATCGTCATTAAATTCTTGGGTACCGCGATTCCAGCCTTCCCAGGGGTCTTTTTCGTTAACCGTTGAGGTGGTCGCACAACCCGCAAGCACGCTTGATATAACCAGGCTACTCATTAATAAACGAGTGTTGATGATGGATTTTTGCATGCTCATGGATTATCTCTATCTACTTAATATTGATGTGATTGGAAGCCTGTCTCGGACAGTTATTATTTTTTATGCGAATTATACCAGACACAGGTCTTAAAAAGCCTCACTGATTTTGCATTTGCCGGAGTATCCAGCGCTGCCTCTTAAGTAAATAGTTCGATGGCTGAGCTGCCCGCAGCAGTATCGGGTTAGGCAGGGTTGCAGCTAATAATGCCGCTTGCGATCGGTTGATTTGGTTTGCATGGATGCCAAAATAGTGCTGACTTGCGGCTTCTATGCCAAATAGGTGATCGCCAAATTCAGCAATATTCAAGTAAACCACCAATATCCGCTCCTTACTCCATAATAACTCGATCAGCAGCGTGAACCAGACCTCCAACCCCTTGCGGACAATGCTTTTTGACGGTGTTAAAAATAAATTTTTCGCCACTTGCTGGGAAATAGTACTCGCACCCCTAAGTCGCCCGCCATCCATATAGACATCAATGGATGATTGTATGGAATTTAAATCAAACCCCGAGTGTTGAAAAAAGCGCTGATCTTCTGCTGCGATAACTGCCGAAGAGGCATAAGGCGATATTTTTTTTGCCCCGATCCATGAGTATTTGATAGCCTTAAACGCGCCATCGTCCCTTAAGTCTTCAAAATGCCGATAGACCATAAACGCCGACGTTGGCGCAGGTATCCAACGTAACAATAAACACAAGCCGACCGATGAAGCCAGGAAGGTGAACAGCAAATAAAGCATAGCCTTGCGCAGTATTTCCTTGATGGATAATGAGCGAAAGTTGCTGTTAGGATAACGGGATTGTCTTGCCAAAATACAAAGATTGTTAATGAGGAGGGGATTAGCATAAGGGTTGTGCACTGCATTTATGTATATGATAAAGCCTTAATCCTAGTTTTAACAGCTGCAAACGACACTGCCGAACTTTGAGGCAAGTATATAATCCTGGAAAAATCAATTGATCCGGGAAAATCAAAAGTAGGCGTCTCCAGGCGATACAAAAGCACGAAAATATTCAGAGATATACCGAACTGTCGACTGCATGGAGCAATTACCGAAGATCGTTACCCAAAGGGTGAATGGCTTAACCAATATAACATGCTGATCTATTTCGGGCCTTTCGTGGACTAATCGCCGTTTTTAGGATAATAATAACGCACCGTACAGATTTGACCCAAACGCATGAAACTCCGATACACACTGATTGCTCTTTTGCTGCTTATTACCCAAAGCGGCTGTATGCCGATGACTTATCCGCTTGGCGCAAAAAACAATGCGGCTCAGCTTGGCGAGAACACTTTCCTCACTGAAGATGGGACAAATTTGCCGTTACGCCATTGGCTGCCGAAAACCGAACCGCGTGCGGTCATTATCGCGCTGCATGGCTTTAACGACTACAGCCGTTTTTTTGATACGCCGGGAGAGTATTTCAGCAAACAGGGTATTGCCTGTTTCGCTTACGATCAACGCGGTTTCGGCATGGCTCCAAAGCGCGGATTATGGGCAGGAGGCGAAACCTACACCAAAGATTTACAAGCTTTGGTGCGACTGATCAAACAACGCTATCCGGAACGCCCGGTTTATTTGCTCGGCGAAAGCATGGGCGGTGCGATAGTCATCACCGCCATGAGCCGGGCCGATATGCCGGAAGTTGCGGGCATTATTCTCGCCGCTCCTGCGTTATGGGCCAGATCAACCATGCCCTGGTATCAAACCGGCTTGCTTTGGACGCTGGCGCACAGCCTGCCCTGGCTGACCTTGACCGGGAAGGGCGTACACGTCGTGGCATCGGATAATATCGACATGCTTCGCGCAATGGGCCGTGATCCGTTGGTTATCAAAGCGACCCGCGTGGAAACGGTGTACGGGTTGGCTGATTTGATGGACGCGGCATTTAACAGCGCCACGTTGCTACGCGGGAATACTCTGATGCTTTACGGCGAAAAAGATGAAATTATCCCCAAGGAACCGACTTATGCCTTCTTGCAGCGGTTTCTTGCGACAAATTCGACGGAAAAAACCGTGGCGATTTATCAACACGGCTACCACATGTTGTTACGCGATTTGCAAGCTCCCACCACATGGAGAGATATAGCTGCCTGGATTAACGCCAGCCCTGACAAACTTCCGTCAGGCGCGGATAATCGGGCGCGGCAATTGTTAAGTAGTCGTTAAAGGTCTTTTAACATTAGCACATAATTCGTGTCGCGCCTCTTCTAATTATGCCGTGAGTACTTCATTCAATTTATTATCGGCTTAAAATCAGGCTATTTTGTTGTACCCAGGCGCCAAATAATTTCAAAACAATCTGAGTCCGGGTGGATAAAACAATTCGCCATCTATGTGTACGATACCGCACCGACTCTAAGAAGCTTTTCCGATAAAGTTTTGTCAACTTACATCATTATGCCTTTTAACAGCATGCTTGAATGTGAGCCAAAGTCAATGAGGCGGTTTCCTTTAAGCCGTTTTTTGAGGCTACTGAACCGCCAGGCTTGTTTACCGTGCGATAACAGATTTTATAGAGCAACAGCGGATTAATTCCTGATTAACGATACCATTGATCGTTAGATAGAGCGGATGAACATTCGTTGATTCAGAAGGATAAAGCGGGCATAGATGCCATTCAATTATCTTGAAGAACCACTCACTATTAAGGAGATTACTATGTCTAGACGATTATTGTTAGCTATGTTCACTTTAACGGGTAGTTTAATAATGATGACCAGCAATGCTCAGGCCGAACAGGGCGCTGCAATCTTTTTGGCGGCCGACTCGCCGGCGGAAAATACCGAACGTAATGTTCGAGATAAGTATGACACTACCTTAACCCCGGAAGATCAAATAGAAACCGAAAGTGATGTCAATGTCACGGCTAACATACGTAAAGCCGTGGTCGCAGATGAATCGCTATCGGTGAATGCGAAAAACATAAAAATCATCACACGTAAGGGGGTAGTGACGTTGCGCGGACCTGTCGAGAGCCAAGCCGAAAGTATGAAACTGCAACAAATCGCCACGCAAACGCCTGGTGCAGTGCGGGTAGATAACCAACTTGAAATTAAAGCGCCTTAAAGGCCTAGGAGAATGTCATGACTAAAGCAGTTTTTGGTATCGCCCAAAGTATCGATCAGGCAGAGACCATTGTTAATGAGCTTAAGGCAGCCGGTTTTTCAAACAATGATGTATCGGTGCTGTTTCCCGATAAATCCACTACCAGGGATTTTGCTCATGAAAAGCATACCAAGGCGCCGGAAGGAGCTGCTATCGGCGGGACAGTGGGGTTAGGCGCCGGCGCTGTGCTCGGATGGTTAGCCGGAATCGGCAGTCTGGCTATTCCGGGTGTTGGTCCGTTTATCGCCGCAGGTCCCATTATGGGAGCATTAAGCGGTGCGGCAGTAGGTGCCGCCACCGGAAGTTTGACTGGAGCTTTAATCGGAGTAGGTATTCCTGAGTATGAGGCCAAGCGCTATGAAGAAAAAATTAAGGGAGGAAGCGCCTTGATTTCCGTTCATACGGAAAGCAGTGAAGAGCGTGATAAGGCGAAAGAAATCTTCGAGCGGGCTCATGCAGAAGATATTTCCTCGACTGAGGAAGAGTCAGTAAATACTTAAGTTTGATGATGCTATTTCACGTAATCAAGAAATAATCCCATAGGAGTTTTATTATGCATAACATCGAAACAATCAACAAACTGCTGAAAAATGAATTAGCAGCAACGGAAACTTATCAACAGGTTTTGGATAAGTTTCGGGAAGATGCCGCACTGGGCGAAGCAAACTATTTAATGCCAATTTATGAGGATCACAAAGATGCGGTTTCCAGTTTACAGGCACAAGTCTCTCAATTGGGAGGAACTATTTCTGAAGGTTCGGGAGTCTGGGGCACTTGGGCGGAAATAGTCCAGGGGGGCGCTAATTTGTTGGGTCAAAAAGCCGCACTGAAGGCTTTGCAGGAAGGAGAAAAAAGTGGCGCAGATGATTATGAGGAAGCGCTACAAGATCCCGAACTGCCTGTAGATGTTCGCTCGTTGATTGAAACGAAGCTGCTGCCCGCTCAACAATCGCATATACGTACTTTGGATCGGCTTTTGGATGCGGCAGCTATTTAGGCTTTCCAGTCTTAGCACCACTATCACTGCTATTAAGTTAAGAAAACGTCGTCATTCCGGCAGGGATTACCGGAACCCAGGCGCCATGGAAGGCGAGTTACATTGGCATCCCCGTACTCCGGATACCGCCAAAAGCTGTCATGGATCAACTGGAAAAGGCAATGTGAGCAATCCGAACCCGCTTCACAGTCTGAAAAACCAGACTAAAGAACGTTTTCGCCGAATCATTAGTGATGGACATAAGGCTGTCTAAAGGCCATTCCTATAGCGCTGTTCCAGCACACGGAAATGAAGCTATGGGAGGCTACGAAATTTGATTTAAACGAACTAAGATAAAAAATCGGCTTATTTTATGGAGTTGGAATTCCCATTCTGATTCTGTTTTTAACTAATGAACCAAGGAGCTCCAACATGATTTCAACAGTACCTGATGTGGTTTTTAAAACACGTGTTCGCGACGAAAGTGTCGGGGGCGACAACCCCTTTCGCTGGCAGGACATCAGCACCGATGATATTTTTAAAGGAAAAAAAATTGTTGTTTTGGGGCTTCCCGGCGCCTTTACCCCTACCTGCTCAAGCCAGCATTTGCCCGGATATGATGCCAAGTACCAGCAACTCATCGATTTGGGTATTGATGAGGTTTACTGCGTGAGCGTTAATGATGCCTTTGTCATGTACCAATGGGCCAAGCATCTGGGTATTCAGCATGTAAAAATGCTGCCCGACGGAAATGGCGAGTTTACCCGTGCAATGGGCATGCTGGTGAAAAAAGAAAACCTTGGTTTCGGCAGTCGTTCATGGCGCTATTCAATGATTGTCGATGATAAAAAAATTATCAAGTTATTCAGCGAACCCGGCCAAGTTGATAATTGCCCGGATGATCCATTTACCGTAAGCGATGCCGATACCCTGCTGGATTATTTAAAACAGAACAAATGAGCCTGTATTGACCTTAATCTCATTTATAAACGAGAAACTTCAATGACTCAATACAACTACGACTTGTTTGTAATCGGTGCTGGTTCAGGAGGTGTGCGTGCAGCACGTATGGCATCGGGTCATGGTGTAAGGGTAGCCATTGCTGAAGAACGTTATTTGGGCGGCACCTGTGTCAATGTGGGGTGTGTACCCAAAAAACTGTTTGTCTATGCCTCCCAATTCCAAGATCAATTCGACGCGGCAGCGGGTTTTGGCTGGACGGTGGGCCAATCAACGTTCAACTGGTCAAGCTTGATCGCAAACAAAAATCAAGAGATTGAGCGGCTACACGCTGTCTACAACAATCTGCTGCAAAAAGCGGGTGTCCGTATTATCACTGGCAGGGCAAGTTTGCTTGATGCGCATACTGTCGTTGTCGATGGTACGGAATACAGTGCCGAACGCATACTTATTGCAACAGGGGGCTGGCCGTCTGTTCCTGACATACCCGGCAAGCAACACACTGTCACATCGAATGAAATGTTTTTCCTCGATCAATTGCCTAAACGTATCATTATTGTCGGTGGCGGCTACATCGCGGTGGAATTTGCCGGCATTCTTCATGGCCTTGGTGTGAATACGACAATTTGTCAGCGCGGACACAAACTGCTTCGTGGTTTTGATGAGGATATACGTGATTTTCTGGGCCATGAAATGACTTGGAAAGGTATTAAACTTCTTTTCAATACCGATATTGAGGCTATTGAAAGCGCAGGCGATTGCTTCGAGGCACGGCTTATTGATGGCAGTAAAGTGAGCACAGACCTGGTTATGTATGCCACCGGCAGAACACCGAATTCAACCGGATTTGGCCTGGAAGCGCTTGGCATTGAATTGGACGACGAAGGTGCAATTAAGGTTAATGATGACTATCAAACCAATGTGCCGTCAATCTATGCGCTGGGTGATGTGACTAACCGGGTCAACCTGACTCCGGTAGCCATAGCAGAGGGCATGTCTCTGGTAAATAAGTTGTATGCCAATCAACCGAAGCCGGTAGATTATGACAATATTCCCACGGCTGTTTTTTGCCAACCCAATATTGGTACTGTAGGTCTGACCGAAGCACAGGCGCGCGAAAAATACCCGGACATCGACATTTACAAAACCAGTTTCACACCAATGAAAAACACCCTTTCCGGTATGGATGAAAGAACCCTGATGAAGATGATCGTGGTACGGAGCACGGACCGGGTTGTCGGCATGCACATGGTAGGGCCTGACGCCCCTGAAATTATCCAGGGCATGGCAGTTGCCATTCGGGCCGGTGCGACCAAGGCGGTCTTTGATTCTACTATCGGCGTGCATCCTACTGCCGCCGAAGAATTTGTTACTTTGCGTGAAGTTGTGACTTAAGCAGCTTCAAATGTCGGGCAACGAAAAGAAGTTGCCCGACAACTGTGTGCGGAATCGTACAGACTACCTGAAGCGGAAGGGCTTATATAGATAGTGCCGGATCGTACTATGCAATCCTTTTCCTTGAAACCTGTTCTTAGAGGAGTTCTAACATGCGTAAATTAGTTGCGGGATTTATTCTAATCATGATTTTACCTATGGTTGGTAAGGCCCAAGCGCCCAACGACGTTCAACGTCCGGAGATCGTTCCGGAGTCGTCACCTGAAGCCTTGTCACCCAGCTCCAACCCTCGGGAGACCTCAAAAGGAAGGAGTACTGACTCTGCCGATACGCAAAGTGATGCTTTCAATATCTGCTTACGTGCTACTCAGCGCTTCGAACAACAGGAAAGGGCTAAAGGGAGCAGAAAAACACCGGTAGCGCCTCTGTCTGCTTCGTGCAAAACGGAACTGAAACCGGCATCGTATTGGCTTTGCATGGACAAAGAAGCCATTGAGGAAGTTGATTTTAATACCGCTCATTGGCGTTGTGCGAAACAAACTAAGTTATTAAATTAAGACATTCACGAGCAATCAAATGTCGGGCAACGAAAAGAAGTTGCCCGACAACTATTTCTTCAATGCTGAATGCCCGGGAATGTTGAGACCAAGCAAAAAATGCGTCCCAAGCCTTCCGATACGCGCCGATTCCTCTTGAATGCATCGGTAGAGGAATATCGTAAACAAAAAGGTTCCAGGTCTTGCATTGTGCATTACTTCAAAATAAACTTGATTATGCACAAGGAAAGACCTGACACTTTTTTGCTTTTTTTTCCGAATACCGAATGCCCCGCTACGTTTTCTTTATTTACACCGCTATTCCTGTATCAAGATTATGCAACGAATTTTATCCATGCTCATTTTTTGCCTCGGCCTTGCTCATTATCCGGTAGCAGCCGATACTGGCGCGCAGCCGGAGATAACTGCTGCTGAACTTGAACGCCAAATTCATCAACAGATAAACCGGGAGCGACAAAATCACGGGTTGTCCCAATTGGATAGGGATGCGCTACTCGCCGCCATCGCCCGCAAGCATAGCAGCGACATGGCGAGCTATCATTTTTTTAGCCACACGAATCTGCAGGGGGAAGATCCCGTCGAGCGAGCTAAAAATCTGGGATGGAACAAGAAAAAGCAACACGACCCTAATACCTGGGCAATCGGTCCGGGTGAAAATATATTTATGAATCATCTTTACGATAAGGTCGTTACGACGAAACAAAACGGTGTCAAAGTAAAAAGAGAATACGTCTGGAAAACTCAGGAAGAAATTGTGCAATCGACCGTGCAGGGGTGGATGGACAGTCCGCCGCATCGAAAAAACATCCTGTCGCCGAAATACAACCAACAAGGCATTGGGGTCACTATTTCGGGACACGAAATTTATGTCACGGAGGATATGTTTTAATTTTATCGCAGGGCGCTTTAGAATATGCGAAAGGGTTCAGGGAGAGTGTAAGCCCGGTAGGGGGTGCATCGCCCTACTTGACTATGAAATGTGGCGAAGGAATAAGCTATCGCCACCTTAAATTTCGTTAAGACTACTTTTTAGTAAAGTAATAATAGCCGCCGAATTTTCCTTTTAGGGTCATACTCTTGTCGTCTTTTTCCACTAAAGAAAATACGTCAAACCTGTTATTACCCACCAGAGCAACTTTTAGTTTACCGTCTTCTATTTCGTAATTTACCGGCGGTTGATCATAGAATTTTCCGTCGCGCGGAATATGTAAGATAGTCACTTTGCCGTCTTTAAATATCCAGGTATCTTCCCTCGGGATCGATTCTTTATCGGTTAAAGAGTTTTTGGTGGATTGCAGCTTCCAGGTACCCTCTACTTCTTCTTTGGATTGCAGGGTAATATCGGCATAAACAGCGCTGGTAAATACGGATAAAACCAATAATATTGCCGCTAGATTTATTCTTTTCATGTTCACTTTCCTATTTTAATTTAAATAATCCTGAAAAATCGGTTGGTGTTGTACGGGTATCTATAAGATAGGAGGTTCAACTTCTTCGATCAATAAGCGCTATTACCTATACCAGGTGAATCCGCTATTGAGCTGAATGCCGTTCATTACCAAAGCTCCAAGTATTTTTTAATGCCAAATGATTTGTTGAGGATAAGGGACTGGCTCACGCGCTGTGGAGAACTAAAGTTTTTATATCATCAAACGATCCAATTGCTTTTGGGACGCGCCAAACTCGAAAGCCCTGTTCGATACCTCCGTATCGAAGTCAAGTATGCGCCGGAAATGGCTGAATCAATAGCGGTTTATTATGGATTGCTGGGAAAGGTTGTTTTTAATAGTCGTTATTCAGGCAATCCGTGCCGGTATGGTGTTGTCTTCGTTTAGCCGATGATTCCGTTATTTAATACTTGAGACCTGATCCAGTACCTTGACAATAAACCACCACTGGAAACCTATCCCCAACAGCACGGCTATATGCAGAATCTCATGGGGGCCGATTATGCCGGGAAGTATTGTCAATTTTTGGTGGTATTCAATAATTGCCCCTATCGTATAGAAAATACCGCCGAGCACCAGCGGCTGGATAAAAGCAAAGCCATATCTTCGCCAAAGATGAAAACCCATGAACAGCCCCATCCATCCAAGACCCAGATAGAAAGACAGACCTAACCATTCCGGTATTATTGTAAAAAAAATTGTTTTTACGATAAGACCGCTGATGGCCAGAACCCAAACGATAGCGAGGAATCCCCATCTTAAAAATCCGGTAAAAAGAATACAGTGTATTGGTGTAAAGGTGCCGGCTATGACTAAAAAAATAGCCGCATGGTCGAGTCGTTGAAAAATTGTATGCGCTGTTCCGGTTGTTGTTAACAAATGATAAATACCACTGACCAGTAATAAAAAAATACAGGAACCGGAAAATACAGCCAGTGAGATGATACGAATGCCCGACCCTTTTCCCCGTCGAAGCATGAGGATGGCCTGATAAGTAAAGAATATTGCGCCTAAAAAGTGAGTTATTGAACTCAAAGGGTGAGTGAAGCCAAGTACGGGATAAATAGCTGACATAGTAAAAAATACCTCCAACTTTATCTGTAGCATTTGAAAAATGATATTATCAAACATGATGATTTTGCAAGATCATGATTTACCTGTCGATAATCAATGAGGTCAGGTTGAATTTATTTTGATTAATGCGAAACGGGGCAATATGCTCATAAGCCCCAACTTAAGTTAAGCAGGCCAGGCATGCTGTTTATGCCTGACATTTCCAAGGTCAAAACGACAACGGTCTTTGGGTTTGTCCACCTCCGTTTCTTCATTGAACATTGAAAGCCTAATGTTGGACAACGAAAAGCGGTTGCCCGATCTACAAAGGCTACGGTCTTGTAATATAATGTTTTAACGACAACATTTTGGAGTAATTTATGACTTATCCAAGCCATTGAACAGGCAGTTCAGCAGTTAACGGCACGCGATTTGACCGGGTTTCGCCGGTGGTTTGCTCCGTTTGATGAAGCTGTCTGGGACATGCAGATTGAAGCAGATGCATTGGCTGCTGAAGCTTTAGCTGAATATCACAATGGCTGGGCGCGTGAGCTTTGAAGCATTTTACCTCTTCAAAGTTCCGGCAATATCTCGATGCTTTGCCAGCTAATATCCAGAAGCAAGCGCGTGACAGCTATGAGCTGCTCAAACAAAATCAGCATCATTCTTTGTTACAATTCAAATCCGTTAAAAATGGAGTGTTTCGTAGCGTTCGCGTTAGCTTGGGTTATCGGATAGACCAAGGCGGGCAGCGGTTTTGGATTGGCAGTCATGCAGACTGCGATAAATTGCTTGCTTAACATTTCATTCATTTAAGCCAAGGTCTGAACTTACATTTTACGATACTTGGTCTTAGTGACAACGCTAACCAACGCAAAACTTTTCGAAATACTTGAAGAGTTCAGCGTGTCGTTGTTTGCCCCCGGCAGCTTATCCTGTTTTGTAAAGCGCATGGGTAAGGCTTGGAGTGAAAGAGGGTGATATACAGCATACTGTACACAGGGCTAAAAAAAGGGAGCCTAATAGACGATTAAGCTCCCTCTTACCAAAAAGTTGAAGGTAAGTAAGAGCGCACGTCGATATGCTATCAATGCGCCGAAAAAATGATAATGCGACATATTGTCACATATAATTAGTATGGTTTTTTAGCGAAATAGGTTTACGCGGGGCGGGGTTTGGTGCAGTCGAGTCATCAATGATTCTCGCAGTTTTGCTCGTAACGTTTGTCAGCATAGAGACACGCTCGTGAGGTATTCAATTCTCGATTCGAGCAAAAGAAGATAAGTAAGTGCGTATATTGATATGCTACCCACACCAAGGCAAAATGATTTGGTATGGTTATGTTTTAACCGGTTGAATGACATGGATGAAGGCTGACCATTTGTCAATCACCCGGATCCCGAATAAGTGAGTAATTCGATTAAGGAACTACTATGTCCGAGCAAACAAACTATATTCGTTGGTTTAATGAATTAACGATTGACGATGTCTCTCTCGTAGGCGGCAAGAACGCCTCGTTAGGTGAAATGTACCGGGAATTAACGCCGCAAGGCATCCAAATTCCTAACGGCTTTGCGGTAACCGCCGAAGCTTACCGCTATGTGCTGGATCAAGCGCATGGCTGGGAGGAACTCCATCAGGCATTGGATGATTTGAATCCGGACGATGTCGCGGATCTTGCCAAACGTGCTCGTAAAGCAAGGGAAATAATCTACGCCGCACCTTTTCCTGAAGACCTTGAGCAGCAAATTATCGAGGCTTTCACTCAACTGAAAAAACAGTATGGCGATGATTTAAGCGTTGCAGTACGCAGTTCTGCCACAGCCGAAGATTTGCCGACCGCCAGTTTTGCCGGACAGCAGGATACTTATCTGAATATACGCGGAGACCAGGTGTTGCTGGACTCCTGTAAACGTTGTTTTGCCAGCCTGTTCACCGACCGCGCGATACATTATCGGGTCGATCAAGGCTTCGACCATTTCAAGCTGGCCTTATCGATAGGTATTATGAAGATGGTGCGCTCGGATCTGGATGTCAGCGGGGTGATGTTTTCGTTGGATACCGAATCGGGATTCAAAGACGTGGTGTTTATTACCGGCGCTTACGGATTGGGTGAAAATGTCGTGCAAGGCGCAGTAGACCCCGACGAGTTTTATGTGCATAAACCCACTTTTGAGCAGGGTCATCGGGCGGTATTAAGACGCACACTGGGTGCGAAGAAAATAAAAATGGTTTACAGCGAAGGGCGCACCCGTGAACCTACCCGCAATATTGTGACCTCTGAAGAAGAACGTAACCGCTTTTGCCTTAGCGATGCGGATGTTCTAACTCTCGCCGACTACGCCATTAAAATAGAAAAACATTACAGCGCCAGAGCGGGTCAGGCCAAACCGATGGATATTGAGTGGGCGAAAGACGGTCTTGACGGCACGCTGTATATCGTTCAAGCGCGCCCGGAAACCGTGGTTTCCCAATTGCGCGGCATGGTTTTGGAGCAATATAGCCTTAAAGATAAAGCCGAACCGATTGTCACCGGACATGCGGTGGGCAGCAAGATTGCTACCGGCAATGCGCGGATTATCGATAACGTCGAGCAGCTCAACAGTTTTAACCCCGGCGATGTGCTGGTGGCCGATATGACGACGCCGGATTGGGAACCGGTCATGAAAATGGCTTCGGCGATAGTCACTAACCGTGGCGGGCGAACTTGTCATGCGGCGATTATCTCTCGTGAATTGGGCGTGCCGGCGGTAGTGGGTTGCGAAAATGCCACGACGATGATTAAACACAATAGTCCGGTCACCGTATCGTGCGCCGAAGGCGATGTCGGTAAAGTCTATTCCGGCAGGCTCGACTTCGACATTAAAAGCACCGACTTGTCGGGTTTGCAACGTCCGAAAACCAAGATCATGCTCAATATCGGCAATCCCGAACTGGCTTTTAAAACCAGCTTCCTGCCCAATGACGGTGTGGGTTTGGCGCGGATGGAATTTATCATCACCGAATACATCAAGGCGCATCCTATGGCGTTGATACACCCGGAGCAAGTGCAGGATGCCGGTGAGCGGGAACAGCTGGACCAATTGACACGCAATTATGCCGGTGCTGAGAATTACTTTATCCAAAAACTATCGGAGGGTGTGGGCACCATTGCTGCCGCGTTTTATCCCAAACCGGTAGTCGTGCGGATGTCGGATTTTAAAACCAACGAATACGCCACCTTGCTCGGCGGGAGTTGGTTTGAATTTGATGAAGCCAATCCGATGATCGGTTTTCGCGGCGCGTCGCGTTACATTCATCCAGCTTATGCAGAAGGTTTTGCGCTGGAATGCAAGGCGATGAAGCGGGTGCGCGAGGAAATGGGCTTAACCAATGTTATTTTGATGATCCCCTTTTGCCGTCGTGTAGAGGAAGCCCGGCGGGTACTCGACTACATGGTGCAGCTGGGTTTGAAGCGCGGCGAGCAGGGACTGGAAATTTATGTGATGTGCGAAATCCCCAATAACGTCATTCAAATCGATGCCTTTTCAGAATATTTCGACGGTTTTTCTATCGGCTCCAATGACTTGACCCAGCTTACCCTGGGTGTAGACCGCGATTCTGCGATTATCGCCGAAGATTTTGACGAACGCGATCCCGGCGTTAAAGAAATGATTCGTCTTGCCGTTGACGGTGCGCGGCGTAACGGCAAACATTGCGGACTTTGCGGTCAGGCGCCGTCGGATTATCCTGAGATGGCGAAATTTCTGGTGGAAATCGGCATCGATTCGATGAGCTTGAATCCCGATACCGTGTTGCAGACTACGCAACTGGTGTTGGAAACTGAACGGCATTTGGGTGGTATCCCGCTGATTAAATAATGTCTCTGTTGTAGTGTCCCAATTCCGGTTTGTTGATTATTTATAGCTGAGGAGCAAAATGAAGATGAAAAATTATCGCTTGTTTATATTGGGTTTTGTGACGGCTTCATTTGTTTTGCTAACAGGGTTTGGAAAGTCCGGGGTTAATCATGCTCTTCCTCCTGCGGAAAAACAGGCAGCATCAAATGAAGTAAAAGAAAAGCAGTCCAAGAGTAAAGAAAGCTCCGTTAAATCAAAACAGAAAAAAACAAAAAATAAGCAGAAAGCAGCTTCAGTACCGAGTGCCAAAAACAGTGCTGTTGAAGAGGTCGAACTTCAAAAAACGCTGGATCTTTCTATGCCATTTAAAGATTTTGAAAATCCCTCGCTGACGATTGAACGGAACAGGGTCGCCCAAGAAGAATCATTAAATATATTTTCTTCTGAAAAGAAAAAAAAGTCTCGGCCTTTATATTTAGATGGCCAGATGTTGATGTCCCAAGAACCGGAAGAGGATAAGCGAAAATCGTTAGATGGTGCGGGAATAGTTATCAACCTGAAACGGTAAGCATCAAAATGGACGGCACTGGATCTGTGAGGGTTTTATTTCTTGTCGGCGGCAACGTCGGGCAGCATGACAATTCTGTTTCTGCCTTCATTTTTTGCACGATACATGGCTTGATCGGCAACTTTGACCATGTCGGTGTAATGGGTATAGTCGGTACTATACATGGACACGCCAATGCTAACGGTCAGTAGACGGCCATGAAATCGTTGGCTCATAATCTTGCCGCGACGCTCAATTTTTGACCTTATGCGTTCGGCGTAGCCGTAGGCGCCTTTTTCATCGGTATCTCTAAGGACAAACAAAAATTCTTCTCCTCCATTTCGGCCGATGAAGTCTCCAGGTCGGGTTAAGCTGCGCAAAATATCGGCAACAATCTTTAAGGCGTCATCACCGGCCTGATGCCCGCAAGTGTCGTTAAACAGTTTGAACTTATCTATATCAACAAAACCAACAGCGATATTTGCCAGTTTTGATTCATCCTCTTGAAAAACCTCAGTCAGGAACTTGTTGACCATTCGCTTATTGAAAAGCTGCGTTAAGTGGTCGATCTGCGCATGTTTTTTCTGCTGGTCATATTGTTTGGCATTAAACATAGCGATCCCCAATTCGTATGCAATGGGCATGATTTCCGGCAGTAATTGTGCACGCATTGGTTTTTTTGACAGTGAATTATCGGCATAAAGCACACCGATCAGACGATTGTGCTGCAATACGGGTACAGCGATAAATTCAGTAGTATTTAAACGTTGAATTATGGGGTTGTCACGCTCCATTTTGATATTGATGATGACGGCTTTTTTTTCACGCAGACATTTTAATAGCAAACCGGAAATGCCGCTAATGTCGATCTCAAAGGTGTTCAGCTCTGTTGATAATATTGATTTCGGCCACCAGTATGACGCGAGCAGGCAGCGGCGCTTGGGATCAATGGTGAACATAATGCTGCGATCAAAAGAAAATTCGTCCTGTATTGCCTCCAGTGTCCCGGGTATAAATTCATCAGGGTTAAGGCTGTGATGGGGTGCTGTTAAAGAGGATGACAATTTCCTGCTGGGCGTATCATCAGTTGCAAAAGGGTTGTCTGTGCTTATTTGGCTTAGGTTAATAGTTGCTTTGACCAGTGTGGCCCGTAACGTAGTTAAACCGGGCAGCTGGATATCATAGAATTCTCGAGTAATTTTCATATCCTGATCTACCTGTTGCAGTAGAGTTTCAAGATCCAGTTGGCTAATATCAATAGTTTTGAGTACAGCATCTTGTAATGCTGAATGGCTATCATGGGTAGCCGAAGCCGAGCCAATGCCCTGTATCCAGGCAATGTAGCTTGCGAAGGAAACGATAGCAATTTCCGTTTTATATTTAGCGTATGGAGATGTCTCAGCCGGCTGGTTATGGTGGAAAGCTACGATTGCCATAATTGATGTCGGTAATTGCCATTCCAGACAAAAAACATGTCCCATCTCGGCATGAGTTATTCCAAAAAAGCGACGTTCTTCTTCAATGCTCGAATACTCGCCTTTATCCATGGAACGAATGAAATCGCTATAATCCACGCATCCGTAAGTTTCTATAACTACTTTGCCTATATCGTGTAAAAGCCCTCCCGTATAAAGCAGATCCGGATCAGGATGCTTAAGTGCAACGGCTATTCTCCTGCTAAACGACGCTACATAAAGGCAATGCTGCCAGAAAAATAATAAGTCGAACGCCTGTCTTGAGTTTCGTTGAATCAGTTTGTTATAAAACAGCAGGTTTATCGCAAGCTGACGCACGGCAGAAAAACCCAGCATGTTAACTGCACGATTAATGGAGGTTATCTTGTTGGGTAAAGCGTATGCGGCAGAATTAACCTGATTTAAAATTTTTGCCGCCAGCACCGGTTCTGTTTCTATGATTAATGATAAGTTCTCAATTCTGGCGTTGTCGTCATTGGTGAGCTTTAATAATTTGATGGCGACAGAAGGTATAAGATGAAGATGTTTGATTTCATCCTTAAGAATTCTTCGAGCCGCTTTTTTTATTAGGTCGGTGTTGTCCTTATCTTCATCTGTCATTACATCTTTACCATGGGTCAGTTCTATTTCTGTACTGTAAATCAAGTCTAATAAATTTTTATAAAAAATTGTGGGAATTGTCAGCAATATCTTTAAATGGGTATTAAGCATAACATCAAAAGTCAGGCATACGGGCTGCCAAGTACAAAATTTTCTGAATACATATTGATAGTTTACAATACTGTCGAATAAGTTCGCCCCTAGAGCGGGGTTGCAAATAAGACGGAATGTATAATTATCACATGAAAAAATTAAAATGCGCTGTTATCGGTGCCGGTTACTTGGGTAAATTTCACGCAGAAAAATATGCGTCGCTGTCTGATTGTGAACTGGTTGCCGTTGTCGATATTAATGAGGCCGCAGCTAAAGAAATCGCCGAAAAGCACGGTACAACAGCGCTGACAGACTATCAATCCCTATTAGGTGAAGTTGATGCAGTCAGTATTGTCGTGCCTACGACACTCCATCACAAGGTTTCCAGGGATTTTCTTAATGCCGGTGCTCATGTGCTGGTTGAAAAACCGATTACCGTGACGGTTGCAGAAGCCGATGAGTTGATCGCCATTGCCAATGAAAGAGATTTAATTTTGCAGGTGGGGCATCTGGAACGATTTAACCCGGCGGTATTGGGGCTGGACAAGGAAGAAAAACCGCTGTTTATTGAGTCCCACCGGTTGGCGCCGTTTAATCCGCGTGCCAATGATGTCAGCGTAGTGCTGGATTTAATGATACATGACATCGATATTATTTTAGCCTTGGTGGATTCCGAGGTGGAACGGATTGATGCCAGCGGCACGGCGGTTTTAACGCAAGGCACCGATATTGCAAATGCCCGGTTGCTGTTTAAAAACGGTTGCGTGGCTAATGTTACGGCCAGCCGGATCAGCATGAAGATGGAGCGCAAAATGCGCATGTTCAGGCCGTCTTCTTACGTTTCTGTGGATTTCCAGAATCGTGTTTTAACCAAACATCGTACCGGTAAAAAAGAAATGTTCCCCGGCATTCCTGAAATAGAAACGGAAGAATCCGTTTTTGAAAGCGGCGATGCCTTGCTGGAAGAAATCAAGCATTTCGTTAACTGCATTCATACCGGGGACAACCCGCTGGTTTCCGGTGAAGCAGGAAAAAGAGCGCTGGAAACTGCGACAGCAATCACCCGATTATTAGGCGATAAATAACCGGGTTTAATAGTTCCCACGCTCCGGCGTGGGAATTCGTACGCCCGTAAGGGCGTACTTCAACAGCCGGACGGGGCATGTTGCCCCGTCCGAAACGTTTTGATCTGGTTTGAATAGCCGTTTGGTTCGGGTCTGGCGAAAACGTTAGGGACGGGGTTGCAAACCCCATCCCGCTTGAGCACAATCAATCGATAAACATAAAGGCAATAAAACATGATACCAATGGTAAACCTGAAAGCTCAATACGTTGAAATTAAAGATGAAATTGAACGTGGGCTGGCTGAAACAATCGAAAATTGTTCGTTTATATTAGGGCCTAATGTTCAGGCTTTTGAAAAAGAAGCGGCCGATTATTTGGGCGTTAAACATGCCATTGCGGTGGCTTCAGGAACCGATGCGCTGCATCTGGCATTGATTGCCGAAGGTATCGGCGCGGGCGATGAAGTGATTACCACCGCGTTCACCTTTATCGCTACGGCGGAAGCCATCAAATATGTCGGTGCGATTCCTGTTTTTGTCGACATAGACCCCAAGACTTTCAATATCTCGCCGGAAGCCATAGAACAAGCCATTACCCCCAAAACCAAAGCGGTCATGCCGGTGCATTTGTTCGGTCAACCGGCCGATATGGCAGCAATTAAACAGCTATGCGACCGGCATAATTTAAAGCTGATTGAAGATTGCTGCCAGTCTTTCGGTGCGAGCATCAACGGCAAACAAACCGGCGCTATCGGCCATGCGGCCGGTTTCAGTTTTTTTCCCAGCAAAAATCTGGGTGCGTTTGGCGATGGCGGCCTCGTCGTCACCAATTCCGACGAGACTGCGGCAAAACTAAAAATGCTGCATAACCATGGCTCGGATGTCCGTTATTATCATGATGTGATCGGTTACAACAGTCGCCTTGATGAAATGCAGGCGGTAATCTTAAGAGCCAAATTGAAACGTATCGATCAATACAATAAAGGCCGCCGTCATGCCGGACATCTGTATTCGGAGTTGATGGCCGATTTGCCGTTGACTACGCCGTTTGAAGATGGTCTGGGTGAGCACGTTTATCACCAGTACACCGTGTTATGCGACCGTCGTGATGAGGTCATGAAAGCCTTGCAGGATAAACAAATCGCCTGTGCCGTGTATTATCCAGTGCCTTTGCACCGGCAAAATGTGTTTAAACAGGAATATGCAGGCGTCAGTTTGCCGGTGACCGAGTTTGTTGCGGCCAACTGTTTGTCATTGCCGATTTGCCCGTCTCTTGAGGATGACACAATCAGGGGGATAGTGGCGGTTATTCGGGATATTTTGACGACGTAGATAAGACTGCTGGAGTGCAGGCTTCGCCTGCAAGCACAAGCACCAAAAGTAGGCGCTTTAGGCGAAGCTTGCACTCCTTTGCATACGCGTAATCCAGCATGAGTTATGTTCAATATTTAGATGACATAGCCCAAGTTAATAAGCTTGAGAACGAGACTTTCTTTTCCCCATGCCTCAACATAAATCATTAACCATCCTATTCAGCGCCGGGGAATCATCCGGCGACCAACATGCCGCCAATATGTTTGTTGAGCTGAAAAAACAGCAGCCGGACATTAAAGGCATCGGCATGGGCGGCGCAAAAATGGCCCAGGCGGGTATCGACATTCGTTATGATTCGGCCAACATCGCCGTCATCGGCGTGGTTGAAGTCATCAAACATTATGCCGAAATCCGCCGTGCGCTAAAACTGATGCAAGAGTTGGTAGCAACCGAGCGCCCCGACTTGCTGGTTTGCGTAGACTACAAGGAGTTCAACTTTAAGCTGGCGCGTTACGCCAAGCGGCAGGGCATTAAAGTTTTGTTTTACGTCAGTCCTCAAGTATGGGCATGGCGGCCGGGCCGGGTAAAAGCTTACGGCCAAGTCATCGACATGATGGCGGTGATCTTCCCGTTTGAGACCGCTTATTACGATGCCGAAAAAGTGCCGGTGCGCTATGTGGGGCATCCTTCGGTAGACAAAGTCCATGCCCGGTACAGCAAAGATGAAGATTTAGCCCGTTTCGGGCTGGATAAAGACAAACCGATTGTCGGCTTATTGCCCGGCAGTCGCGCCAACGAAATCAAGCGCATGTTGCCGGTCATGCTGGCCGCCGCCGAAACAGTGCAGGCCGGTTTGCCGGATTGTCAGTTTATTTTGCCGCAAGCCGATTCAATCAGCGATGCATTGCTTGAAGACTACATCCGCCAGTCGCCGCTAGCCATAACGGTAATAAAAAATCAGCCTTACGATGTCATTCAATGTTGTGACGCGGTGATGACCACATCAGGCACCGCAACGCTGGAAATCGCCTTGTTAACCGTACCCATGGTCATCGCCTACAAGCTTTCACCGTTAACCTATTGGTTGGGCAAATGGCTGGTCAATACGCCTTTTATAGGCTTGCCGAATATTGTGTCAGGCAAAAGCATCATAAAAGAACTGATTCAGCATGATGCGACAGCCGAAAACCTGGCGGCAGAAGTTACTCGGATTTTGACCGATAAAGCCTATGCCGATGAAATGCGCCAAAACCTGAGCTTAGCTAAACAGCAGTTAGGGCAGGGCGGCGGTTCAAAAAATATGGCGCAGCTGGCATTGGAGATGCTGTCGGCTTGGCCGGATGGCGGAAGTTAAATATCGGAACGGAAAAATTTAAGCGGCAAGGCTGGCTTTTCTGATAATCTTGATCAGTAGCATAAATCAATCGATGCGATAAAGTTATAAAGAATCAAATGTATAGAACAGAACAAGGGGGTAGCCATGGAGATTGGAACTGTATTTAAACTGCTGGGCTATATGCTCTGGCCGTTTTTACTGGTGTTTTTATACTATCTGTTTGACAGGAAAGGTTTTAAGAAACAGCTGGATAAGTTTAAACAAGACGGTTTTTAAATAAGCCTCTAATCGCATCAGGCGGTTTTGCCGCCTGATGCGATGCGATTCTTAATACCGCTGCACCGAACTATCGCAATCGCAAGACCAGGCATCTATTCCGCCTGTTAAATTTGAAACATTCTTGAATCCTGAATTAACAAGATACATGCAGGCTTGCCGGCTACGCACGCCATGATGGCAAATTACTACCATTTCTTGTTGCGGATTCAGCTCACCCAGTCTTTGTGGAATTTGATTAAGCGGAATTAAAACGCTGTTTTCTATGCTGGCGTATTGAAACTCATTGGGTTCCCTGACATCCAGCAAAAATAGATGCGGTTCATTTTGAATTCTGGCTTTTAATTCTGTCGCTGATACTGGTCTTATGGACATGGTTATCCTTTGTTAATAAATTTTTTCAAACGTTGCATGGCAATGGCCATTCTAGCTATGGATGTCGTATAAGCAAAGCGGATATAGTGATTAGCCTCATTTGTCCCAAAATCCTTTCCCGGTGTTGTTGCAACCCCTTCAGCCTCCAACAAGTCCAGAGCGAATTGATAGCTGTCATCGGTAAATTTG
This sequence comes from Methylobacter sp., assembly GCA_030653175.1. Classification (GTDB taxonomy): domain Bacteria; phylum Pseudomonadota; class Gammaproteobacteria; order Methylococcales; family Methylomonadaceae; genus Methylobacter_A. The sequence continues at coordinate 5,477 of JAURZV010000090.1, read as the reverse complement.
GAACAGTTGGCATAAATATAGAATGCACCATCCGGTTTGATGGGGATTTCAAAGCCCAGGCGCAGCAATGCCTCATAAAGGAAGTCACGTCTGGCTTCAAATTCGGTACGCCTTTGCTCAAGCTCAACCAAGGTGGTTTCATCAAATGCGGCTAATGCGGCATATTGCGAATGGGTTGCCGTGGCGATAAATATATTCTGCGCCAGCTTCTCGGTGGCATCGACAAATTCCTCAGGTACTATCAACCAGCCGACGCGCCAGCCGGTCATACCGAAATACTTGGAAAAACTGTTGATAACAAACACATTGTCGCTAAAAGCCAGTGCGGTTGTAGCGTTTTCACCATAAACCAGCCCGTGATAAATCTCATCGGAATAAAAGCAGCCGCCTAACTCATTAGCGGTGTGAATGGCTTGTTTTAATTGATCCGAGGCGATGACAGTGCCGGTAGGATTTGACGGCGATGCAATCAACACGCCTTTAGTGGCTTTAGTCCAATGCTGTTTGATGCGCGCTGCGGTCAGCTGATAACGGCTAGCTGCATCGACCGGAATGGTTCGGGCTTTGCCGTCAAACAACTTAACAAAATTGCTGTTACAGGGGTAACAGGGGTCCGCCATAAGCAGTTCTTCTGCCGGATTAAGGCTGACTCCAAGCGCTAATAAAAATGCGCCGGAGGCTCCCGGCGTTACAAAAATACGCTTTTTGTCCACCGTCACCGAATAACGCTTTTGATAAAACTCGGAAATTTTCTCACGAAGCTCCGGTAATCCCGCAGCCGGGGTATATTTCACGTCGCCGGTTTTAAGTTGTTTAACGCCTGCTTCAACAATAGTCTGCGGGGTAGCAAAATCAGGTTCGCCGATTTCCATGTGAATGACATCCTTGCCCTGCGCCTCCAATTGTTTTGCGCGGCGCAGTAGCTCCATCACATAAAAGGGTGAAATTCCCTGAGTCCGCTTTGCCAGTCGTACGCTCATAATATTGACACTAATCACAAAAGACTGGAATCATACCAATAAACCTTGCTATCCGGTTGCTATTCTGCTAAAAATGCGCGGTTTTATTTAATCTTGTCTTAGGAGTTAATGGATGACCGATAGTTCTAAAACTGGCGTATCACCTTTCAGTTTTAAGCCTTATCAAGAAAAAGAAGGCGAAGAATATATGAATAGTGCTCAATTGAAACATTTTGAGACTATTCTTAAAAACTGGAAAGGCGAATTAATGCACGAAGTAGATCGCACCGTGCATCACATGCAGGATGACGCCTCTAATTTTCCTGATCCTAATGATCGTGCGTCTCAGGAGTCGGAATTCAGTCTGGAATTAAGAACCCGTGATCGTGAACGACGGCTGATCAAGAAAATTGATGAATCCCTTAAAGAAATTGAATCAGGGGATTATGGCTATTGTGAGTCTTGCGGCATTGAAATCGGCATACGCCGTTTGGAAGCCAGACCCACTGCCAGCCTGTGTATCGACTGCAAAACACTTGATGAAATTCGTGAAAAACAAATGGGTTAAATCTGGATAAACAACCCACCATTGGCCGGTTTGCACCCTCGCCCACCGGCCCTTTACACCTCGGTTCCCTTTACACGGCTCTTGCCGGCTTTCTTCAAGCCCACTCACAACAAGGTCTGTGGCTGCTACGCATTGATGACCTCGACACCCCCAGAAACGTAAAAGGCTCCGCCGATACAATATTAAAAACCCTGGAGGCTTTCGGCCTGCATTGGGACGGTGAGGTTTATTATCAAAGCCGACATATCGACGTTTATAACGATATTATCAACGACCTACGAAGAACCAAGCTGATCTATCCTTGCACATGCAGCAGAAAAACGCTGACGGCCGGCGATAGAGGGCTGTCGCATCCCGATATTTACCCCGGCATTTGCCGAGACCGGAAAATTCTTCCTGACGGCCCTCATGCACTGCGCATTAAAACCGATAACCGCATCATTACCTTTCAGGATGAACTGCAAGGCCTGATTTCCCATAATCTCGCCAAACAAGATGGCGATTTTATCGTGAAGCGCAAAGACCGGATTATTGCCTATCAATTTGCCGTGGTGATTGATGATGACCTGCAACACGTTAATCATATTGTCCGCGGCTTTGATTTGCTGGATGCAACGCCTAAACAGATTTACCTGCAACAGCTGCTGGGGCTTCTTACTCCACGCTATATGCACGTTCCTGTTATTGTTGACGAGCAAGGTTATAAACTCAGCAAGCAGACGCAGGCAATGGCGGTTGACTTAACGTCGCCTGACCGGGTTATCTTCGAGTTGCTGGTCTTATTAAAGCAGAATCCGCCGATTGAGCTGCGACAAGCCCCGGTAACTGAGTTACTTAGCTGGGCGGTTGAGCATTGGAACCCGGTTTTGTTAAAAAATGCTCATGCCGTTAGTTGCGACTATTAGCTGCACAATACCCGCTAAGCTTGAGAGCGCGCAGGGCTTTAAGGTAAACCAGGGGTAGAAAGCCTGCCCATTTAAAAGCTAGATATTAACCTGACTTAAGCAGAATGAATGCATTACTACCCGATTGCGGCCTTCCTGCTTGGCGCGGTACATTGCCTGGTCGGCGGTCGCTACCAGCGAAGTGAACTCCAGTCCCGCATGTATTGAATCGGACACCCCGATGCTGATGGTACTGCGCAGGATTTCGCCGCCGAATTCCATCACCAGCGCAGCATAGCTTTGACGCAAGCGATCAGCCAACATCCAGGCATCTTTTTCGGTGGTGGACGGCAGCAGAATACAGAATTCTTCACCCCCGTAGCGGGCGAAGTAGTCGTCGCTACGAATGGTTTTTTGCGCCACCGCAGCCAGACGCCTCAATACCTCGTCCCCCACCGGATGACCGTAGCGGTCATTGATAGACTTGAAATGGTCGACATCGATCATCATGATTGCCAGCGCATCTCCGGTACGGGTACATCGCGCAGACAAGCGGGCAGCCTCCTGTTCCAGGCTTCGTCGGTTCAGCGCTCCGGTCAGCGCATCACTTAACGCCAATTTTTGAAGATCCGCAGAAAGTCGGTAATTCAGCATCAGCACGAACCCGAAGGCCAGACACATTTGCGCCATGCTGCCAATAAAAAAAGTCACCGGATTGATGGGGGTTTGCGAATAAAGGCCATAGGTATTGGCCGGAGCGAGAAAAACTATTATCGCTCTGATCAGTAACACCGTCGCAACTACCGTGAATGACGCACAGGTAAACCAATACGCGGTACGTAACGGTTGCTCTATACGGATGAACAAGGCACGGGCGCAGGCCGCATTGCACAAGGCGAACACCAACGAATTGGCGACGACGCGGGCATGAACATCAGGATGGAGGACGACGAACCAGATGCTTTGAATAAACACCAGTCCGGCCGGCAACCATGGAATGTACCTGTTGCAGAGCCCTGTCTTGAAAGCCTGGATACCGTTGAATTGCAAGCCTATCCCGGCTGCCGTCAACGTAGCGCCGAATACCAGAACCCAAGCGCTGCCGGGTAATCCCTGTTGGAAATAGGAAAAGCCCAGACCCAGCCCGATGCATAGGCCGCCTATTGCCCAGTGCTGCACTCCGCGGGTGTTACCGGCATGCAATCCCGCCAATGTCAGCAGGCCGGAAAACAGCAGAATCAACGCGGACATCATCACCATCATCGTGCGAGAGTCGAGATTCATTGCGTCATCCGATAGTTGGCGAAAATCTTAAGTTGAATATGCACAATATTCCTAATTATGGCCCGTGTTACAGGCTGGTATATCCTGCCGGCGGATGCTTGTCGTTTATGCGACAATTTCATTATATAGTAGACGATCATAATGATAGAGCTGAATACTTACAACTTGCCGGATAAAGCGCATTTCGCACATTGCTGATAATTAAACGGCTATAGCATACAATGTTGATTGAACATCGGGTTGACACATTGCTTTTACTTTTTTGAGTTACAGACATGAATGATTATCCAGGTAATACACCGATACGACAGCTTATTCCCGGCATTCTACTTGCCTGTCTTTTGCTGTTGGGCTTTATGGTGCTGCGCGAGTTTTTGCTTACCTTGACCTGGGCGCTGATTATCGCCTATGTAGTATGGCCGCCTTACCGTTGCTTAAGACAGCGATTCAAAGGCAATGCCACGCTCAGTGCGGCGGTGATGACGGCGATTATTGCCGCAGTGATTTTTCTGACAGTCTACTGGATGGTTGTCATGTTGCAAGATGAGTTGAAAATCGCTTATCAACCCCTGATGAACGGCTTTAATCAGGATAATTACCGTCTGCCGGGTTTTATCAGGCGCATTCCCTGGTTGGGCAACGCGGCGCAGGAATGGCTGGAGCGGTTGACTGATGACCAAGCGGCGGTGATGGCGCAACTTGCAGGTTGGGCGCGACAATGGTCTGGCGAATTTGCCAAGTTCCTCGGCGGTATCGGCGGCTACATTATGAAGTTGGGCGTTATTTTAGTTACGGTGTTTTTTTGTTTCCGCGACGGCGACGAGGCGGTTAAGCAGCTGCATCAAGGCTTGGTGCGGTTTCTGGGGAAATATCAGCATGTTTATCTGCAAGCTGCCGGACACACTACCCGAGCCGTGGTTTACGGCCTGGTGTTGGCCGCGCTGGGGCAGGGCGTGCTGGCCGGATTGGGCTATGCTGTTGCCGGTGTTCAAGCGCCGGTGCTGTTGGGTGCGGTGACCGCGCTGTTAGCGCTGGTTCCGATGGGGGCGACACTGGTGTGGCTGCCCGTAAGTATCATGCTGATGCTGACGGAGCAACCTTGGCAAGGCATAGGACTGTTGCTCTGGGGTTTTCTGGCGGTGAGTACGGTGGATAATGTGATCCGGCCGCTGGTTATCAGCGGTGCGGGTCGGATACCGTTTCTGGTGGTATTGTTCGGTGTACTTGGCGGACTTTCGGCTTTCGGCGCTGTCGGGCTTTTTTTGGGGCCGGTGATTCTGGCAGTTCTGCTCTCTGTGTGGCAGGCATGGCTGAAGCTGCAAAAGTATGAAGAATAGATGCCGGAAACGGCATCTTCGGCAGACCGGAAACTTCAGACCGACTGGCATACCCTGTCGGTCGAGGAAGCACTTTGGGCGCAGGCTTCGGACTCAACCGGCTTGAGCCGAAAAACCGCCACGTCTTGCTTGGTATTTGCTGTTATCCCAGTTTATCCCGGTGCTGATAGTCGCGGCTATCTTGGCCGTTATTATCGGCGATTTAACAGACGGTGTAGTGATTCCTGTGGTTGCGTAACTATTCAGCCACAAATTGCACAGATGCACGCTGATAAACTGAAATATAAAGAACTCACTCGTCTTATTGTCAAGAGTTTCTATCAGGTTTACAAAGAGTTAGGTGGCGGCTTCCTGGAATCAGCCTGTTTTCCCGTTCCCACGCGCTGCGTCACTGCCATTAAGTTAAGGATTTAAACTATTGTGGGCGCGAATTTATTCGCGCGAC
>JAURZV010000085.1 GCA_030653175.1 Methylobacter sp. | reverse complement strand
TGGTGCTGTTCCCCACGTCCGTGGGGATGAACCGTCGCCGAATTACGCCAGATCCTGATTGATAACCTGTTCCCCACGTCCGTGGGGATGAACCGGCTGTTTTGAGCTTGCAGTGCGCCCAATTGCTCTGTTCCCCACGTCCGTGGGGATGAACCGCCAGCCGCCAGACCTGAGCCGTTCAGGGTATGCCTGTTCCCCACGTCCGTGGGGATGAACCGCACCCACCGCCGCGCTGCCGCCAACGCCCGGCCTGTTCCCCACGTCCGTGGGGATGAACCGAAAAAAGATAACCGGATCAACCCAAATGAATTCTGTTCCCCACGTCCGTGGGGATGAACCGCTCCCAGCGTTCCGGCGACCGTTAGCGCTAATCTGTTCCCCACGTCCGTGGGGATGAACCGTTGTCCTCCAGTTAATACATGCGGGTAAAACGCTGTTCCCCACGTCCTGGGGGATGAACCGCTTATGAACCTAATCGAAAAGATCAAAAAATCCTGTTCCCCACGTCCGTGGGGATGAACCGACGTTCATTTGACGCTGCATTTGGTGTACGTACTGTTCCCCACGTCCGTGGGGATGAACCGCGTTTTTAGCGTCATTATCGGCTGTATCGGATCTGTTCCCCACGTCCGTGGGGATGAACCGTCCAGATTGCTTTTGTGATGTTTTTCGGAAATCTGTTCCCCACGTCCGTGGGGATGAACCGGCAACCTGGGGGCAATAGATTCAACCGCAACGCTGTTCCCCACGTCCGTGGGGATGAACCGCTTTGAATTTATGAGGGAGTTGTATAAATTCGCTGTTCCCCACGTCCGTGGGGATGAACCGCTCTTAAATCCGGTATCGCTAAACGTGAATTACTGTTCCCCACGTCCGTGGGGATGAACCGTCAAACCGACGTCCAGTTTTCCGAGCATGACACTGTTCCCCACGTCCGTGGGGATGAACCGAAATGAATCAACTTGTTGAGCGCGGCGTTCCTCTGTTCCCCACGTCCGTGGGGATGAACCGGATGTTATGTGCGTCTCGGAAAAATCGGGTATCTGTTCCCCACGTCCGTGGGGATGAACCGTCAATGCCGCCAAATACCGCGCATACCCGCGACTGTTCCCCACGTCCGTGGGGATGAACCGCGATTAAAGGAGCATGAAAAAACCTCTGGACACTGTTCCCCACGTCCGTGGGGATGAACCGCCGGTGATTCCTGCAAGAGGTATAGGGAAAATCTGTTCCCCACGTCCGTGGGGATGAACCGGCAAAACAATGAACGGCGAAAAAGTAAAGCACCTGTTCCCCACGTCCGTGGGGATGAACCGCTGTCGCTAACCCCGCAAACTGAACAAGAGGACTGTTCCCCACGTCCGTGGGGATGAACCGACTTTGAATCATGGCTATAACGAAAAGAAGCCCTGTTCCCCACGTCCGTGGGGATGAACCGACGGCCTCCGGTCGTGTACTCACCAGCACCCCCTGTTCCCCACGTCCGTGGGGATGAACCGTAACTCTTCATCGAGATCGAGGCCAATAGAACCTGTTCCCCACGTCCGTGGGGATGAACCGCAATAAAAAACCCGCATAGATCAAGTGTTCAGCTGTTCCCCACGTCCGGTGGGGATGAGCCGGTTGCTCTTGACATTGTTTTATTGCCGCCGAACACGGGCATTCTCTCGCTTAATGTGGGCTAATTTCTGCTTGTTGCAGTTTTTGATCTTCAAATGGCTAACCCGGTTTGACGACTCATTGTTCACCTTGGAGACTAATCCCTTAGCTGTGTGTCTATGAAATCGGAGAAAGATAAGGCGCTGTTTTACAAGTTAATCGTAACCATTTTGTGTAATCTTGTTATTCAGTAGTATTGGCAATGATTTTATGAATCCGTTTAATGCTAATCGTGATAACTATCAGAATAAAAGGAATGGAAATACCTTCGATGATTTCCGGATTGACTTTCCAGCTAATAATATGAAGCGCTTCGGCTATTTTACCGATAAGACTGGCTGCATAATAGGTAATAGCAACCATTGAAATGCCTTCAACCATTTGTTGCATCCGCAGTTGCATTTTTGCGCGTAAGGCCATTGACGTGAGTAAGCCCTGATTTTGTCGCTCTATGATGATGTCGACCCGCGTGCGTAGCAACTGACTGGCATTGCTGACTCGTTCAGAAAGTGAGGTAAAGCGGTGCGAAATTGATTCACAGGTATTAATCGCCGGTTCCAGTCGCCGTTTGATAAATTCACCCAAGGTCTGAATGCCTTGAATTCGAACTTCGCGCAAATCGTTTACGCGTTGTTCCACCAGTTGATAATAGGCACTGGCGGCCGCAAAGCGAAAATGATTGCTGGATATGTAATTTTCAACTTCAGCGGCCAATGTGGTTAACTCATCCAATAATTCGCCGTCATTATTGTCAGGCAGCGTCATTGCGTTGGTGATGGTATACAGCTGTCGATCGGACTTGTTTAATGCCGGGTACAATTTGCGCGCGATTGGAAAAGCCAGTAACGCCATAACCCGATACACTTCAATTTCAAATAGTCGTTGTAATAAACGTCCTGCCTGTTCCGTTCTTAAGCCATGGTTAATAATCAAAAAACGGCTAAAACCGTCGACGTGAATGCGAAAATCCGTAAATACCGAGGCTGCACCGCCGGTTACTTTAGAACCGATGACCGGGTTGTCTGCAAAGTAAACCGAAAGAGACGCTAAATCAGTATTATCATCATAATTAATGTCGGTAGCGGAGACGATTGTTGCGTGAGCCGCAACAATGACTTGCCCTGTTAATTGCGACATCCAATCCACCGGAATCTTTTTTAGGGCAGGATCTGCAAAAGGATCTTTCGGGGTATCGTGTACATAAAAGCTGTAAGTACTAAATTCGCCGTGTTGTTCCCAACGTATTTGAAAGGAATTAAAGGTAGCACTAAAGTGATCCACTTCTTTTTCAGGCGGGGCGACGCCGAATCTTTCACAAAGCGTTGTCAAGTGCTTACGTTCCTGCATTTTTTCGTCATTAGTCAGCAATAACGCAAGATGACTTGCTCTAACAGGTAAATTGAGAACAAAAGGAGCGCGGGCGTGAACTTCGTTGTGAAGCACAAAGCGTTGCGGATGGTTTTCAGGAATGGGAAATAAAGTTGCCACAGGTGTTTTTTAGAATCTCTTTTAAGCTAATGATGAATTGGGTCAATTTAACCTAAAAAACGCAGTTGCGCTTGGCTATTATGGCGTTGTTGAATAAATCGGTTTTCAGTATTCAAGGTGTTTATAAGACATCATCTTGATTCGACTGTTCCAATCACAACACGCCAAGCGCGCTACAAATATAAAGAGATCCGCATAAGATCGAAACATCCCGTTATGCTTTAAGCGGGGTTATATTTTCGGTTTTTTAGGCAGGGTGCGCTTAATGAGTTCCATTTCTGCATTGAGCGAGGCTCTGCCGGTTAATGAAGAATCAGCCTCCGGCTTAATACCTGATGTTACGCAATAGTTAAGAAATTTTCACCACGAAGATACGAAAGACGCGAAGAAAAATATAAAATTCGCGATTTTTGTGGTTTATCAATCAAGTTGCTTACCTTGGTTTAATCCCGCTATTATTTTTTTGCATTACCTTCTTCTGCCGCTTTCCGATACCAATAAGCCGCTTTGGTATCATCCTGTATTACGCCTTGTCCCATTTGGTATTTAAGGGCCAAATTGTATTGCGCATTTGCATTGCCTTGTTCTGCGGCTTTGAGATACCAGGAAACCGCTTGAGCATAGTCCTGTGTTACATATTGACCCCGGTCATACATAACGCCTAAATTGAACTGGGCTTTTGCGTGACCTTGATCTGCCAATTGTTGATAAAGCGAAAAGGCTTCTGCATACCGGCCTCGGTCATTCAAGTCATATGCATGCTGAAACATAGCTTCATTATCAGTGCTTGATGGCTGCTGCGTGTGTTGGCGTTGCGTATCCGGCTTTTGGTGAGGCCGCTGCTCAGCTGTTTTACCCGTTTCGTTGAACTGTGTTTTTTCACTTTTGCGTTTAGCTTGAGCTTCTTGCTCTCGAATCCAGGCATTATGTCCTTCACGTTTAACCGGGTCTATTAATACGGCATAGGACGTATTCACCAGCTTTATGACTCTTTCTGCCTCTTCGCTGCTACCTTGGAATTTATCGGGGTGGAAAGTTTGACAAAGGGCTTTATAGGCCGCTTTGATGACACTGGCGGGGGCGTCTCTTGTAACTTTTAGGTTGTCGTAATGGGTACGTATGTTAGCCATAGAACTTATTTTTTATTATTTTACCGTGAACGAAAATCGTGACAATTATAACCGGTTCTGTCGAATTAACCGCAAAAACGCATACTCCAGATGTACAAATATGACGGCTTCAAACTGGGCGGATTTATCCTGTCAGCACATGAAACTGTTCAGTAAACAGCATCTGAATTTATATGTATAGGGTCCGAAGTTGGTAAAGCAACAAAGTCCCCTCTCCCCTCGGGAGCATAGGTATCTACATAAGTCCGGCCCCTTGTCTCGTTCCCACGCGCTGCGGTCAACGCGCCGAAATGCGGAGTATATAGAGCAGGACGCGGCGCGTCCTATAACGCATTCCCACGCAGCGCGTGGGAACGAGAGCGAATG
>JAURZV010000084.1 GCA_030653175.1 Methylobacter sp. | reverse complement strand
TTCGCGCTTTTAACACACCTATCGCGCGAATAAATTCGCGCCCACGGCATTTTCTCATTCCCACGCGCTGCGTGGGAATGCATTTCAAGGACGCGCTGCGTCCTGAAATGCTACAAGCACAGCCAAATAACACACGGTTTTACGCGGCGCAGCGCGTGGGAACGAGGTAAGCTTGGGAACCAGCGCACCAACGATCACCCACTGAAATGTAGGGTTTACGACAATTACTTACAAAATAAATTTGAGTTGTTGAGTTAAACATCTATAACCACGACAGTCAAACCACAAAAACACTCCTACCCTACTGTTTTAAAAGATAAATAAAGATACGTCTTAACATGGCATAAACCCTGCTTTATCAAGGCTAATACTCAAATTTACACTTTACCCATCAGGAGAAAAAACAATGCTACTAGAAACCTATCAAGATAAAGGATTATTAACTGTCACCTTGGTCAACGGTCAAACCGGCACTGCGGGTGTTTATGCTTATCGCGGCGACCTGGTTTTAAAAGAAGGATCCCTACGCGATGGCTCAACAACCGACCGTAGACCGCCTGAAGCTCTGTTGATTCATTCAGCCTTGATCGTTGAAAACGACAAGATCAAATTTATCAACGGCCTGTTGCCTACGCTCGATTTGCTGCCCGTTTTTGTCGAAAAATATAAAGCCGATATTGCAGCGGACTGCATCGCTTTAATCTATGTGGAAAATATCGGCAAAGGGTTGCAGGTTGAACTGGAAGGCGCTACCTATAAATTAATGCCTTTCAAACAAGGCTTGGTATGGAATGAATTGCTCGAAGAATTGTATATTGAAAAAAGCGAGCTAAAGAACCAATCCGCTGAAGATAAAGTCGCCATCGCTTATGCAGCAGCGAAATCGTACAACCCGAAATCGCCGCTCGTTTCATTTGCCGAAGCTGAAGACAACACCATCGAGGTGATTAAAGAAGCGGCAGTAGGCGCAATTTAAGATTTTGACTATTGCCCTTCTGTACCATCTGCTTAGGTGATTTCCATGAAAGAATATCCCAGAGTTACGCATTTTTACTCACCACGAAGACACGAAGGACACGAAGAAAAAATATTCCGTGGAATGGATCTGGAAAAGTCCGTAGAAAGCGCACTAAATCAGGGCAGTTAACCAACATAAATAGCCGCGTTTGGTGCAAGTGTCATATGGATTATTACTTAAACCGAGACAAATAATTGCAACCCATTGAAATTATAAATAATTAAAAGTTGGCACTATTACTGCTTAATAACTTACATAGTTATCCTCGTTTGCATATCCTTTCCTGAGCGTTGTACCTTCCGCGCCCTATTTTCTCGACTAGGGCGCTTTTTTTTGCCTGAAATATCTCACCAACCTCAGAAAGCGCGTGCTGTTTAAGATTATGGCAAATAATTTGCTAGAGTTAGTCTATATGGCATTCATATAGCTCTTAACGCCAAGAAATAAAGCCGCTAACGACATTTAATAGCAACAAAATCTATTTTATTGTTAGTTTTACTACAACCTTCGCATCCTCTTGAGGAATGACTTTCTGAAGTCATTAACACTGCCATGAAATACAAAACAATCTCCATTGCCGATTCTGAAAAGTTTATTAAAGAATCCAAGCCTATGATTCTGGACTGTAGAGACATGAAAGATTACAGGGCCGGACATCTGGAAGACGCTCTGCATGTTCATGAAGGCTTAAAAGATTCCTTGGTTAAACGCGGCGATAAGCAGCGCAGTCTGTTGATTTATTGCTATTACGGTCATGCCAGCGAGCATTTGGCCGAATTTTTCAGCGATTTCGGCTTTAAGGATGTCTACAGTCTGGAAGGCGGTTATTCCGGCTGGAAAGATAAGCGTCAGGAAGCCGTTAATGAAGCCTGAAATACGGGATTGGTTACAAAATAACTATTTCTCTGTAGCCCGGCCGGTTTTAAAGAACAGTGCCGACATTTACCCTTTGATTTTGGCAAGTCAGCAAGGTCGTAGCGATGTGGTCCGCTTTTTGATCGAACAGAATGCAGTGTTGGATGTTTTGGATCAATACGGCAATAACGCATTGTGGGCGGCTTGTTATGCCGATAACAGCGACTGTATCGATGCACTGATTAATGCAGGTATCGATATTAATCATCAAAATTCCGCCTCCGGTGCTACTGCCTTGATTTTTGCGGCATCCAGCGGCAGGGAAAAGGTTGTTGAACAACTATTGGCGGCGGGCGCCGGTCCAGGCCTTAAAACGCACGACGATTTCACTGCGTTGGACTTGGCCTCCACCCGAAAAATACTCAAATCATTATCCAAGCTTGTTAAATCAGGAGATTAAAATGGAAGCATTGCCCCGTGAACTAGCCTTACGCATTGCCTTAGCATCGCGCATCCTGCCCGGTATCGATGTACCCAGGCTGCTGGAAATATTACACGAGCGAGTCGGCTCGCCTTTGGATGATGAGAAACTAAAGTCCATCACCGTCACCAATCTTAAAACAGGTTTAGGCAGTCTGGACGGCGAAGAAGACGGCGAGGATATCGGCATCGGTCTTGCCAATATCAAACTGGCCGTGCGTTACCTGTGGGGCGACGAGGCTGAAGATGAAGACCTGCCGGAAATATTGCCTTATAAAGACGGCGACATGTCCGACTCTATTCGCGTCGCCATCGGTTCAAACAGCGGCGCGTTGATTAACGGACATTTCGGTTCCTGCATACGTTTTCTGGTTTATCAGTTGGCACGACATGATTACCGGCTGGTTGATATTCGATCAACTATTGAAGCCGACAGCAGCGATGACAGAAATCTGTTCCGCGCCAATTTGATTAAAGATTGTCATGTCATGTTCGTGCAATCTATCGGAGGCCCGGCTGCGGCTAAAGTGATACGCGCCGATATTTACCCGATCAAGATTCCGGATGTAACCGAAGCGGTGGATCAGTTAAAAGAATTTCAAAAAGTATTTGATGCGCCGCCGCCCTGGTTTGCCAAAGCCTTGGGGCGTTCGGCTGAGGAAAGAGTCAGGTTTACTCATGATGAGGTTTGTTAAGGCATCCGGAATAACATGACAAGGTTGTAAAGTCCGGCATCCGATTCAAATACTGCTGTTGACCCAGCGAACGATATCCGCAGTACTCATTGCGCCGGACATGCGGGCTATTTCGCGACCGGATTTGAATATTACCAGCGTAGGAATGCTGCGAATATTAAATTGAGCGGCAATATCCTGTTCCTGCTCAGTATTGAGTTTGGCTAAGCGTACCTGCGGTTCAAGTGTAACAGCCGCTTGAGCATAAGCTGGAGCCATCATCTTGCACGGCCCGCACCAGGACGCCCAGAAATCGACCACAACAGGAATATCATTGCGTGCAATGTGCTGTTGAAAATTCCGGCCTGTTAATTCCAAAGGATGCCCGGTAAACAACGCCTCTTTGCATTGACCGCAACGGGGATGCTGGGTCAAGCGCTCGGATGCTATGCGATTTACTGTATGGCAGTGGGGACAAACGATGTGCAATGTACTCATGGGATGGCCTTATTGTTAAGGTTTAGTTATCCTGATTAGCAAGATGCTTCAGCCAAACACGTATATGCTGACGAAGGAAGCGCATCGTTCTCGATGGATAGGCTTGATATGGCTGCGCTTCACTGCGTTCAACACATCTACGAGCTGATGTGGGGGCGACTTTAGTCGCCACAGGGCGGCTAAAGCCGCCCCCACAACACAGCCACAATCCATGCCAGAGCAACGGCTTTTTAGTGCTAGCTGAAGCATCTTGCTAATCAGGTTAGTTATTGAAGATATGAGACCATCAGGTCTAAAACTCAACTTTTAAATCAATCCGATAATTCATTACCCGCTTAACCTTGTCAAAAACCGGCTGAATTCATCAACCAACTGAGGCAGCACGCTTAGCATCCGATGATCGGTATCGTATAGATTCAAACATACGCGATACTTTCGGCAAAACCGCCAGGCATTTTCCGGGGGCACAATATCGTCTTGCCAGCCATGGAATACCCTAATATCTTCAGCCGTTGGATTAAATTCCGTTTGCCGGTAGCCGGGCAAATAAAACGCAGGCGCCAACAGGAAAAGCCCCTTGGGTTTAATCGATTCCGAGGCCACTGTTGAAACATAAGCGCCCATGCTGGAACCGATTAATACGACTTCATCGTAGCCGGATAAATCCATCGCCAGCAGCTGTTCGACCCGCTTATCATGATCCGGATGTTCTTGGTAATCCGGACTTTCAAATAAATAATCGTAGCGCTTGGCAACCTCGGCAAATTGAATAGTCTTTTCGCCCCAAGGTATGCTGTCTTTTCCGTGATTGTAAATAACTAACTTTTTCATATCGGTACCCTCGGACATTGAATAATTGTCCGCGAATGGTATTACAATCAGGCATTCTTGTTACGAAATTCTATAATCCATGCTGACCAAAACAACATTCAAAGCCGCTTGGTGGTTAAAAAACAGCCACTTGCAGACTATTTATCCGGCCTTATTAAGAAATGCGCCCAATCCGCCTGATTATCGCCGCGAAAGATTAACCACTCCCGATCATGATTTTATCGATGTCGATTATTGCGGAACCGGCAGCCAGCCATTGATTATGCTGATACATGGCTTAACCGGCAGCTCGCAATCGGTTTATATCAAAGGCTTGCAAAGCGCCTTGCTCAAACATGGCTTTCGCAGTGCCGCGCTTAATTTCCGCGGCTGTAGCGGATCATCCAATAACAAAGCGCGCTGTTATCATTCAGGCGAAACAGAGGACATTGATTTTCTCTATCAAACCTTGCGCCAGCGCGAACCCGAGACACCTTTAGGCGTCGCAGGTTTTTCATTAGGCGGCAATGTGGTTTTAAAGTGGCTGGGCGAGCAAGGCGATCAGTTAAAACTGTTTGCCGCTGTCGCGGTTTCGGTGCCGTTGCTGTTGGATATTTGCGCGACAAAACTGGATAGCGGTTTTGCAAAATGCTATCGCGGTAATTTATTAAAAGCGTTAAAAACCTATATGCGCGTCAAATTGCAGCATCTGGAAAACATAGGTCAGTCTCAAGAAGCCCTAAAAATCAAAGAATTGGGCGATTTATCGGCCATCGATTCGTTCTGGCAATATGACGATCGGGTCGTAGCCAAATTGCATGGCTTTAACGATGTACACGACTATTACCGGCGTTCCAGTTCCAGGCAATATCTCAAATCGATCTCGGTGCCCACGCTATTGATTCAATCGGTTGACGACCCGTTTATGACCAAAGAAGTGTTACCCGACCCGAATGAAATATCGCCCTATGTACATTTGGAGCTTACCCAACACGGCGGTCACGTAGGCTTCATCTCGGGATTAATCCCTTTTAAACCGGAGTATTGGCTGGAACAACGGATACCGGAATTTTTGATGGGCTACACGCTACGGGTGTAATGACTAAATCAATGAGCAATGCCCGCTAATTCGGACGTGGACTTGGAAAAGAAAATGGCCGCAGATCTCGCTATGGCCATGCAGACTCTCCGGCATCGCGTTGAGTCATTGGGATAATGTGAATCCAGGACGACTGCAAACTGGTTCGCCCTACCCTGCTTTCATATCCAAAAAGACATGCGTATCAGCTGTCGATAGTTTCCAGGCAGGCGGTCATCGTATGACGGATTATGAAAAAAGTCATCGCTATAGGGTAAAGCGCGTAATGGCGGGTAATCAGCAGGCTAATCAGCACAAACACCACAATCGCACTGATATTAAAATGGCTGTTTTTTTCCAGATAACGCAGGTGCTCGATAGATTCCTGATCGAAATATGGACTCTTATTGATCAAGGTTAACGTCACAATCGAAGTTAACAACGCGTAATACAGCGGGAAGAAAAAAAACATTGGCGCATCGTCGTTAAACTGCGGCGCCCAGTAGGCATACCAGATCAACAGGCAGCCCGACGCAAAGCCGTCGTGCCAAATAACGGTGGGAACTTTTTTCAAATAGCCTGCCAGCAGGCTGATAGCCATTATCGTCAGGCCGATGCCCAAGGCCACGGGAGTGGTAAGTAGCTGTAGAAATTCGTTTTGGTTCTGTACCAGAGCCGCCAGCGACAAGCTGCAAAGAATAAATCCGATCATGATCAAATATCGTGTGAATTTTCTCAGACTATAACATCGCAGGCGAAAGAACAGAAGCCCCAAAATCCCGTTGGAAAGGTCTGGGCCAGGGATCGGTTTAGTTGGCTCCGATGAGGGCGGATTGCTAAAGAGACTGTGAACTGTTTATTAGCCGGACAGCTCAACAAGACACCAAACCTGAGATGGTAAAGTCCATGGTTAATCGCGCTTTAAACGCCGGCATATCGGCCGACTACCTATTGGCCGATGCCTGGTTTGGCACCAAGCCGATGATATAGTAGCCGAAGTTGGTAAAGCGACATTTGAAATGCCCTCACCCTAGCCCTCAATACTGTTGACTTTAGAGTGTCAGCTCCTTCTCTCTCAGGGCATAGGTATCTACACAACTTTTTTGCATTATAAATACAATGGGTTGCAAGTCGACCTGGCTTCCTCTCCTGTTGGACGACTTGCAAGGATCCAGGAGGTAGAGCAACGCAGGAGCAGTTGCCGAGAGGGTTGGGGAGAGGAGAATAAAAACAACCCTTTATATCCCCCTCATCCCAACCTTCTCCCTCAAGGGAGAAGGTGCAAGTACTTGTGTAGATACCTATGCAATAGTTAAAGAATTTTGGGCTATCTTTTCCACACTTAACGATAACATAGCCTTTGTATTTGAATGTTGTTAATTATCCTCAACTAACCTGTTATTTTTGTCTTTAATATGCCGTGCGTTATCACCTTCAAGTTTATTAATAGCTTTAATTTGTTCGGGTGATGCTTCAAAAATCCGCTTTAAAACAAACCAGTTGACACTTTCAGTATAGGGCGGCGTTGTCAGTGAACCTTTGTAATGATAGTGATGACCGAGATCACCGGTGGTGATTCAACGATAAAAGATCAGTGAACCTGATACTGCCAACTTTAGTATCCGTCTTACTCTGTTCATGATCAGGAATGGTGTTTAAAAACTCATTAATAAACTTACTTTCTTTACCCATTTTAAATAAAACCGCGATCACCAAATAGTGCGGCGAAGCTGAATTTCCATCAGCGCTCACAATATGCAGCTCCATTGGAAAAGTGATGCCGTCAATAAGGTGTTCCGAAGGCGTATGCAAGTGCATTTGTTTAAAAGCATAGGTGATGCCGCTAACGCTAATGGTACTCCCTTGTTTAAAATCAAGCTGTATCGTGTGTCCCAGATTTTCAACGGCAGTAATTTCATCCTGAAAATGGACAACAAATTTATGCTGTTCATGTTCTTCTTTAGTCCGGTTGGTAAAAATATTGATAGGTGACTGATGCGCGCCGGGATCAAAACCGGGCAGGCTGTATTCAAGGGAATCCTGCATACGACTTTCAGGGTTTTTGGTTTGCGTGTTGTTTTCTTTAATGTTTTGATTGTCGCAACTCAATAGAAACAGTGTTAGCGCCGAAAGCAATAATAACGCTAATACTTTACTCAAAGTGTTTTCTTTATTGTTCATGAAGCAATTGATTAATCCGTAGGCCGGGCTTCCGCGATAGCGGAACCCCGGCAATTACCAAAAATGCTGGGGTTCGATATCACGCTTTATCAAGTCACTCTGTTCACTCAGTCTACCGTGTTAGGTGATTCCCGAGAAAGAACATCCCATCAAGAATCTGATCCGTAAAAAAAACAGGGTCCACGAAAATCACGAAAGGCACGAAAAAATCAATCGAAAGAATCGTGTTATGGGGTTTTCGTGCTTTTCGTGTCTTTCGTG
>JAURZV010000082.1 GCA_030653175.1 Methylobacter sp. | reverse complement strand
GTGCTACGTCACTGCCATTAAGTTAAGGATTTAAACTATTGTGGGCGCGAATTTATTCGCGCGACAGGTATTAAAAAGCGCGAATAAATTCGCGCCCACGGCATTCAACCATAACTATTTTCGGCTTAGCTTAATGGCAGTGACGTGCTACGTGGAAATGCAGTTGGGGCGTGTTGCGCCTGCCAGCACACAATTACAGCTATGCGGCGCAGCGCGCCGATAATGCGTTCCCACGCGGTGCGTGGGAACGAGGGGTTAGATATATGCTACTTTACCCTCTTACAAATGATCATCAACCAAATGCTCCAACTCCTTGGTCAACGCAATATTAAGCGCAGGACAGGCGTTTCCGGCCTGCATCCGAGTTCGTCATTCCAGCGTCCATGTCAAAATGACTCTCTTGAACAGACTTGCGTATAAAGATGAGAGCTCCAGCTTGGGAACCAGCGAAAAAATAATTTCATCCAGACTAATGAGAGCGTCGAATTCTTACTCGACCGTGAGACTGCCCGTGATACATGTCTTGATTCTATGTGCTATTCACCAGCGCCGTTCTTCCCGTAACAGATCGATCAATTCGGTCTTGCACAAAGGACGGCTGACATAGTAGCCCTGAGCCAGATCACAGCCATGGGTGCGCAGGAATTCGAATTGTTCTTTAGTTTCCACGCCTTCAGCGACGACTTCGAGTCCGAGTTTTTTACCGAGCGTAATACTGGCCTCGACAATGGCCGCGTCATTAGTATCGCTGGTCATGTCGCGCACAAAGCTCTGATCGATCTTAAGCGCGTCTAACGGGAAACGCTTGAGATAAGACAGCGATGAATAGCCTGTGCCAAAGTCGTCGATGGCGATGCGAACGCCCAGAGCCCGTAGTTTCTTTAAGGTATCGGCTGCGGCTGTCGGATCCTGCATGACGATATTCTCTGTCACTTCCAGCTCCAGCACATTCGGGGGCATGTTTTCCTGCTGCATGATACGACTTACTTTGCGTAACAGCTCGGGATCGTTGAACTGGGAGCCCGATACATTAACGGAAATACGCATCCCTTGAAGTCCCATTTCCTTAAATTCGGCACAGGCCTGACTCAATATCCATTCCCCCACCGGTATGATCAACCCGGACTCCTCCAGCATTGATACAAAGCCGGCCGGCGATACAAGACCGCGTTGCGGATGCTGCCAGCGGATCAGCCCTTCCATCGCGATGATGCGGCCGGTGCTAAGCTCCGCCTTAGGTTGGTAATAGACAATAAACTCATTACGTTTAAAAGCCAGGCGCAGGTCGGTTTCCAGCGTCAGCAGTTCATGGCTGCGCACATTCATATCCGGCGCATAAAAACGGTACTGATTATGGCCGGCCATGTTGGCCCGGTACATGGCCGTGCCGGCATTGCGCAATAAGTCTTCGACGCTGGCGCCATCGTGCGGGTAAAGTGCGATACCGGTACAGAAGGTGATGTAGGCTTCCTGCGAACCTAGCGACATCGGGCGCTCGAAAGCCGCATAAATCTTACGCAACACGGCTAATACGTTTTCCGAGCGCGGCAGATCGCCTGCTATTACCGCAAACTCGTCACCGCCGTGGCGTGCAACCGTATCGTTAGGGCGCAAAGCGGCCTGCAGCCTGTC
The DNA here is from genome assembly GCA_030653175.1 of Methylobacter sp. Classification (GTDB taxonomy): domain Bacteria; phylum Pseudomonadota; class Gammaproteobacteria; order Methylococcales; family Methylomonadaceae; genus Methylobacter_A. Next base: position 104,938 of record JAURZV010000082.1, on the reverse strand, counting down.
GGCAATCTGTTGGAGTAAGCTATCGCCGACCGTATGCCCCATGCTGTCATTGATCCGTTTAAAGTTATCCATGTCCAGAAACAATACGGCAACGGAATTATTGGCGTGCCGGGCGCGCTCCACTTCTGCACTCAACCGGTCCATCAGCAGAATCCGGTTCGGCAGGCCGGTCAGAGTATCGTGGGTAGCCTGATGCTGCAATTCGGCTTCAAAACGTTTGCGTTCGGAAATATCGCGAGCAATCGTGGACAGGTATTCGACCTCGCCGGCTGCATCGCGATGCACCAGCAGGACTTGCGACACCGGGACTTCTATTTCGTCCGCACGCCGCAAAGCAGTTTCTCCGGACCAACTGCCTGTACGGTAGGCCATAGGCAACGCTTCGCTCTGCAATTGCTGTTTTATGCGTTCGGGAAACAGCTCTGTCAGGCAAAATTTGCCGATATCTATTTTGGGGTCGAGTCCGAGCAAGCGATAGCCGGCATTATTGAGATAATTCAGGCAACCGCCGGGATCAAGGATCGCGACCAGGTCAGTCGTGGCTTCAAGAATAGCGACCAGCTGAGCGCGCGCTTTTTCGGCCTTTACGCGTTCTGTGATATCCCGACCCGTAGAGACCAGATGGGTCACATGCCCCTGCTCGTCCTTCAAGGGTGTAATAACTTTATCCTCATAAAACAACTCGCCATTCTTTCTGCGATTGATCAAGGTCCCCCTGAATATTTCGCCCTTGGTCACCGTTTCCCAGATAGCCTGATAAAAAGCCTGATCATGCCGACCGGACTTCACCAATGAAGGTTTATCACCTACGGCCTCGGCCCGTCCATAGCCGGTCATTCGCTCGAAAGCCGGATTGACATACTCAATAAGGCCGCTGGGATCGGTAATAATGACGCTGTCGGCTGCCTGCTCTACGACTAAGGACAGTATTCTCAGCCTTTGTTCGGCCTGACGACGTTCCCGGCGCTGCTGCGCTTCCTCAAGTTCGCGCGCCACAGCCGGCATCAGGCGCGACAGATTACCTTTCATGACATAGTCCTGGGCGCCGGACTTCATCGCTTTCACGGCCGTATTTTCGCCAATCGTACCCGACACAAAGATGAAAGGAAGATCGGGGTCGTATTGCCTGACCACTTCAAGAGCCCGCATACCGCTTAAATGCGGCATCGTATAATCGGACAGCACAATGTCCCAATGCTGTTGCAGTGCTTCGGTTAAGGCCTGTTCCGTATCAACCCGTTGCCAATCGACAGGCCGCCCTCCTTCTATCTCCAATTGATCCACTAACAGTAACGTATCATCTTCGGAGTCTTCAACAATCAGTGTACGCAATGGCTGTGTTGTTTTTATCCGCTTTGGCATAACATCACCTTTTTTTAGAATTCGGACAATGGGGCGGCGGTTCATTGAGCAGTATCCAGTATAGCCCGAGCTGACCGGCTGCCCGAACGAATTCGTCGAAGTCGACCGGCTTGCGGACATAACTGTTGGCTCCCAGCATATAACCTTTGAGCCGATCCTCCTCTTCATTGGATGAGGTCAGCAGGACGACCGGCAGCAATCGGGTTACTTCATTGGCGCGGATGCGACGCAGCACTTCCAGACCGTCGATCTTCGGCAACTTCAGATCCAGCAGCACCACCACCGGCAAATCGTGGGCCTCGCGCCCGGCATAAGCGCCCGCGCCGAACAGGTAATCCAACGCCTCGGCACCGTTGCGCGCCACGACGATAGTGTTGTTGATATTATTTTTCTCGAGCGCATGAATGGTAAGTAGCTCATCATCAGAGTTGTCTTCCACCAAAAGAATGATTTTATTGTTCATAAATTTTCCCTAGCCTCCAGCGTAAAATAAAAGGTCGCTCCCTGTCCGACCTCACCTTCGGCCCAAATGCGTCCGCCGTGTTTGTGAATAATCCGTTGCGCGGTCGCCAGTCCGATGCCTGTGCCGGGAAATTCGCTGGTCTCGTGCAGGCGCTGGAAAGCGCCGAACAATTTTTCGGCATAAGCCATATCGAAGCCTGCGCCATTGTCGCGCACGAAATAGACCGGTTCACCGTCGTCCTGCCGGTGCATGCCGAATTCAATCTGCGCATCGGGCCGCTTGCCGGTAAACTTCCAGGCATTGCCCAACAGGTTATCCAGCACGATGCGCAATAACCGGACATCGCCCCAGGCAATCAAGTCCGGTTGAATCGTGCACTGTATGACGCGCTCCGGCTCCTGCCTGCGTAGCTCCTCAATCGCCTCGCCTGCAAGCGCGCCCAAATCGATGTCTTCGCGTTTCAGTTCGGACCGGGTGATCCGTGACAGTTTGAGCAGGTCGTCGATCAGCATCGCCATACGCTGCGCGGCGGCACGCACCCGTTTCAAGCGATCCCGGCCCTTGTCATCGAGCTGCTCGGCATATTCGTCGAGCAGGATACGGCTGAAACCGTCCACGGCTCGTAAAGGCGCGCGCAAGTCATGGGAAACAGAGTAACTGAATGCTTCGAGTTCGTGGTTAACCGATTCGAGAGCCATGGCCCGGTCACGCAACGCGGTATTCAGTTGCTGGATGCGACGTTCGGTTTCTTTACGCTCACTGATATCCTCGATGATGCCATCGTAATAAGTATTGCCGGCGCTGTCTTTTTTCATAGCGGCGGTAACGGATGCAGTAAATTCGCGCCCCTTTAGAGTAACCAGCGGCATCTCTTCGTTATCGGCAAATCCCTGCCGGCTGATTTTGTCCATAAACACTCGCCAGCAACCCGGATCCCGGCATAAGTCATTTACAGGATATGCCTGTAGTTGCTCGGCTGACTCTGCTTCGAACATCGCGATTATGGCCGGATTGACTTCCAGGAAGCATCCGCTCGCCAACGCGTGACGATAAACGCCAACCCGTAGATTATTGACAAGCTCTTGATATTTGGTTTGCGCCTCCCGCTTTGCCTGTTCGGATTGCTTGCGGGCCGTAATATTACGAATAATACTGATAATGAACAGTTCCCGCTCTATCTTCAATGGGCTCAGGTTGATCTCTACCGGGAAATCACTGCCGTCCTTGCATCGGGCATATAATTCGAGGCCTACTCCCATCGGACGCACTACCGGGTTGTCCGTATAAGCTTGCCGATAGCTCTGGTGGTGCATGCGAAAGCGCTCGGGTATCAACAATTCGACCGGCTGCCCGAGCAGTTCGTCGCGGCTATAGCCGAACCATTTTTCGGTCTGCGCATTGACCAATACAATGTTCCCGGCTCCATCGACGATGACAATGGCGTCGGGCGCTGACTCAAGCAAGCCTCGAAAGCGGGCTTCGCTGGCACTCACTTCCTCTTCTGTCTGTCGCCGTCGTACGCGGTAGTGGGCAATGAACCAGCTGGCTATGCCTAATAACAGGGATAATGCCAGGAACGCAAGCAACCTGGTTTGCATCACATTTTTCGCAAAGAATTTTTCAGCCGGTACACGGGCGACTAATAGCCAGCGTTCGTCGCCGCTAACAACGCCTTCGCGGATATCGCCGAACAGCGCTTTCGGCAAGATTTCGCCGTAAGTAAATAAATCGCCGTTGATCATAAACTGCAATCGTTCGGGGTGCTCGATAATTGAAGACCAAGCCTCGCCATAGTCGTCGGCGAAGAGTCTATTCTTGCGGCCCGGATACATGAAGCTCCATTCGTCTTCAGGGCGAGCGCCGATCAACCAATAGCCTTTGGCGTTCAGCAGCCATAGGCTGCCGATACTTTGCCGTGAAATCGCCCGAAGCCGGTCAATCAGTCGCTGCCCCCGATAGCCAAGCAGAATAATGCCGCGTTTTTGTCCGTGTTGATCGTATACCGGTGTACCGAATCGGATCACGGGTTTGATCGGCTGCTCAATCTTATTGTGTTCAATGGCAAGATCGAATGGAGAAATATAGATAAAGTCCTTATTCAGGGTCAACGTTTGCTCCACAAAATAGAGATTGGACTTGTCCTCCAATTCTCTCGCCGACATAATTACCGATTGCCCCCGGTTCCGATCAATGCGTACTCTTTCCCGTCCATTCTCATCCAGAAACAGGATACGATCATAGAGTTCCCGGTATTTAACGAAGGCAAGCAAATCGGCATTCAAACGGTCCAAATTATGAGGGGATTCTTTTTCGAGCCAGTCATGCAGCACCGGCTGATCTCTTAGATAAAACAGATCGTCGTGCACCATACGCAACTCTTCGGCGACGAATTGACTGCCCAGTTTTATAGCCTGCCGTTCTTCATCGCCTATGAAGGCCAGCGTTGATTTTTCCTGGGTTTTATAAACGCTCCAGAAGGCGGCGGCCAAGGCCAGCGTCAACAGCATCCAGATTAGAAGAAACTGGCGGATTATCAACCAAGGTTGCTGATCTGTGTTTGAGCTAAAAAACTTACCATTCATAGTGGCTACCACCATTTCAGTTTATCGTTTTTAACATCATGCTAAGTCAGTGCAAAAATCTTCCTAATTAGCAAGATGCTTCAGCCGGCACTAAAAAGCCGTCGCTCTGGCATGGATTGTGGCTGTGTTGTGGGGGCGACTTTAGCCGCCCTGTGGCGACTAAAGTCGCCCCCACATCAGCTCGTAGATGTGGTGAACGCAGTGAAGCGCAGCCATATCAAGCCTATCCATCGAGAACGATGCGCTTCCTTCGTCAGCATATCTACGTGTTTGGCTGAAGCATCTTGCTAATCAGGAAAATCTTTTTAAATACCTGCATGAAACTTATACTTTATTGACTTCTATTGCAAATTTTGCGGCCATATACCCACCGCCTTCGGGAAATCAACCCGGCGATCAAGCGCCAAGCACTTCAGCTTTATCTTGCAGGGCTGGAATTTTGTTCAATTGCTCGTTTTCTGAAGTGCAGCCAAGTCGCCGTCTGCAATCCACAAAAGAGTCTATCATTACATTTATAGATGACATGACAGGTGTAAAAGTTTTACTTTTAACTCGTCAAAGGTGTGGCTATTGGGGGGGCGATATGGTGTACCTCGACTTTAAAATGCCGCTTTTGCCCATTAAAGTGGACCCCATTGTCCAGACAAATAACCTAAAAAAATCTGTTGGATTTGATATTCCCGAGCTACCGTAGGGGCGACCGGCCGGTCGCCCCTACAATATCCGCACTATTTAGGTGAATAACTTTGGCCGGCAATACCATGGCTCAATGCAAGTCATTCAGGTATTTCAATTCACAACACTGTGGTTAACCGATTTTTTAGGTTTATCAAACCTCGCCTACTATTGAATAAAGTTACAATTCGCACAAAGCTCCCCGCTCCATGCCATAGACAACATCGACCAAAACCAATCCGGCCTCGCGGTGAGTGACCATTACCACCGTTTTATCCTTGGCAAAATCCGCCAGCGCTTTGAATACATCCCGTTCCGTATCACTGTCCAAGCCTTCGGTCGGCTCATCCAGAATCAATACAGGTGCATTTTTAAGATACAGCCGCGCCAAGGCAATACGCCGCGCTTCCCCTCCCGACACTTTCACACCGCTTTCACCTACCCAGGTTTCAAGACCTTCCGGCAAATAACCGATAAAGTTTTCCAATCCTGCGGCTTTAACGGCAACATTCAGCTCTATTGCTGTAGCGTCCGGTTTGGCAATTAACAGGTTTTCTTTAATCGTGGCGGCAAACAGTTGGCTGCGCTGGGACAATACGCCAAAACAGCTCATTAATTCATCGGCATCGAATTGCCTGATATTTTGTCCGGCCAATAATACACTGCCCTGTTCAGGATCGTAATAACGCATTAACAGTTGCAATAAGGTAGTCTTACCCGAACCGCTAGAGCCGACTATGGCGACTTTGCCGCCCTGCGGAATAGTCAGGCTGATATTTTTCAGCACCCTGTCCTGCTGATCCGAATAGCGAAAGCTCACCTCGTTTAACTGCAAATCATAACGGCCCGGTAATGCTAATGGCTGATTCGGCTTGGGAATTGTCGGCGACATTTCTGTAACCTGCCTGATACGCCGGGCGGCTTTTTGGGTTTTCGCCAGCATTTGCATGGCTTGCGGCAAGGGCGTCACCAACTCAAACGCCGCAATCACACAAAAAACAACCAAGGCCGAATCCACTCCTGACAACAGGCCGTCTTTAAATGCAATCGCTGCAAGCACCAATGCCATCAATAATGTTATCTGCGACAGCAACAAGGTGAATGCCGAAGAAATCGCCGACAAGCGGTTGTTCCGACGCTGGGTGTTGATCATCAAATCGGAAAACTGCCCAAGAAAATCGCTAAATCGCCGATAGGCTTGGTTGGCGATTAAATCCGCCAAGCCCTGCATCATATCGATTTGCCGAATCCTGAAATTTGCGGCCAATACGACGATTTCTTCCGCTCCGGCACGTCCCAAACGATTAAAAACCCACGGCACCCACACCGAGGCAATCATCAACATAAGACCGGTAGTCAGGCTGATTACCGGCGCATAAAATGCCAAAAAGACGATAACTGCGGTTACGCCAATCGCCGCCACTGCGGCAGGAGCCAGCAGTCGCAAATACAGCGCGTCCAAAGCATCAATATCCGCGGTCATGCGTGATAATAAATCGCCGCTGTGCATAGCCGACAATCGCCCCGGAACCAACGGAACAAGCTGTTGAAAAAACCAGCTGCGTATTCCCGCCAATATCCGGAAAGTCGCTTCATGCGTCACTATCCGCTCGCCGTAGCGTCCCACGGTGCGGATAATCGCCAAAGCGCGTATTTGCGCGGCAGGCAGCATAAAATTGAAGACCAGCGTATTGCCGTCAATAGCGACCAATCCGGCTATAGCCGAAGCGCTGATAAACCAGCCCGACAGTGTTAACAAGGCGACAGAGGCAAATGCGGTCAGCAATGACAAGAAAACCCCAGCCGCTAACCAGGCGCTATACGGTTTGAATAATTTCAGGAAAAACCATAAGTCTTTCATGATACCAGCCGCCCTTGCTGCAATTCTATCCGTCTGTCCATTCGATGAATCACTTCCGGGTCATGGCTGGCGATAATCAGGGTTTTATCTATAAACAATCGATCGATCACATCCAGTAGCAGCGTTTTGTTGACTGCATCAAGATTGGCCGTAGGCTCATCCAGCAGGATAATGTCGGCATTTTTTAAAAATGCCCTGGCCAGCGCGATTCTTTGCACCTGCCCACCTGACAAACCATAGCCCCGCTCGCCAATCGGGGTGAGCAAACTGTCCGGCAAGTGTGCGCTGAATTCAGTTACACCGGCCGCCTGTGCCGCATCAATAATGTTTTGTTCAGGCGCATCGGGATAGGCCAGCGCGATATTGTCTTTGATGCTGCCATGGAAGATGTAGGCGTTTTGTCCCACCCATGCAATAGCTTTCGCAGCATATTCTCGATTAACCGCTTGACCGTTAAGCAATACCCGGCCTTCGGTTGCCGCCTCAAAACCTAATAACAGATTTAAAAGCGTCGTTTTTCCGGCTCCCGATTCACCGACCAAGGCAACTTTTTCACCGGCTGCAATGTGCAGATTGATGCCTGTTAAGACCTGCCGCTTACCATACGATTTGCTGACATTGTCAAATTCGATGAAGCTGATCTTGTTATCCTGAAAGTCAGCGTAGGATGCTGCCGAGGTGCGAAGCGCATCATTCGCGATTGATACGTCTGCATCCAACACCTCGGCGTCTTGCTCCAGTATCGTGAGGATAGCGTCAGTCGCGCCCAATGCTGCGGCCCGGTCATGATAACTAATCGCCAATTGCCTGAGCGGCATAAAGAATTCGGGCGCCAGCAGCAGAACGAACAGCGCCTCACTTAAACTGATGTGTACAGCCGGGCCGAAATGAACCAGTCCCAATAAGCCCAGCCCGACATAGACCGCCACCAGGGCAACCGCAACCGCACTGAAAAATTCCAGAATTGCCGACGATAAAAACGCAATGCGCAATACCGCCATGGTTTTTTCCCGAAAACCGTCGGCAATCTTGTTGATGTTGGCTAACTCCTGGGCAGCCTGGCCGAACAGCTTAAGTGTCGCCAGCCCTTGCAAACGATCCAGAAAATAACCGCTCATTCTTGCCATTGCCAAAAACTGACTGCGATTTGCGGAGGCCGCGCCCATACCGACTAATGCCATAAAAATCGGCACCAGCGGCCCGGTCACTAAAAATATCAATCCGACCACCCAATTGATCGGCATGACTACGATAATCATGATGAGCGGCAATACGCCGACTATCATTTGCTGAGGCAAATAACGCGAAAAATAGTTTTCCAGCGCATCAACCTGTTCCAACGTAACGGCCGCCAATTCGCCGCTTTGCCGTTCCTTAACGGCGGCAGGCCCCAGCGCTAAAAACTTGGCCAACAACTGCTGTCTTACCGACGTTTTGACTTGCGCTCCTGCCTCAAATCCCCAGGTTTGATGCAAATACACGCACACGCTACGCAGGATGAAATCGGCTGCCAACACCGTGAATGGCGTAATTAAAGACGCCCACGGCAGCTTGTCGATAATAAGGGCTTGCAGTATATAAGCCAGTGCTGCCGATTGAACAATCACGCCCAAGCCGTTGGTAATGCCCGCAATAGCGGCAAATAAAATGGGCTTGCGAACCGCTTTGCTTTGCTCTTTTAGCCAACCGGCACAGGTTTTTTCTCTGGCCTTGTTTTTATCGAAATAGGCTTGATTGTCTGTTTCTGTTAACTGCACTGGTTTTCGCCACTTGATTGTATTGATGAATAAGCATAACACACCGGGTTTGATGAAAACCTTTGCCGTTATTTGTATCGATCCCACGCGCCAAGCCTGGGATCGATAATCGCGTAGTCAAAATTGACGTATTGTTCAGCTTAAATTTATTAAGCTCGTTATATAATGTATTTGAACCGACTTCATTAGAAGTCTCATCCAAATCAATCTAAGGATATTGCTATGAAAAAGAAATTATTGACGATAGGCATAAGTTCGGTTCTTTTGACAGCTTGTGTCACCGACCCTTACACCGGGCAATCCAGTCTCGGCAAGACAGCTATGGGCGGCGGCCTGGGCGCAGCGGTCGGCGCAGGCGCGGGAACCCTGTTTGGCGGCAACGATCTTAAGAATGCCGGATTGGGCGCTTTAGCCGGTGGCGTTGTTGGCGCGGCTGTGGGCGCTTACATGGATCACCAGCAACAAGAAATGCAGCAGTCGTTGCAAGGTACCGGTATCGAAGTGCAAAGAACATCGGAAAACACTCTTAATCTAACCATGCCGAGCAGCGTTACTTTTGCATTTGATTCGGCAACTTTAACACCGCAAGCACAAGGCGCTTTGGATTCGGTAGCGAAAGTATTAAATCAATATCCGGATTCGACAATCAATGTAACCGGACATACCGATGATGTCGGTTCCGATAGTTATAATCAAATGTTATCCGAGCGGCGCGCTGCCAGCGTTGCGGGTTATTTAACTCAGCATGGTGTGAACTTTTCCCGTCTTACCCAACAGGGCATGGGCGAGAAAATGCCGAAAGCGCCTAATGTGAATGAGGCGAATCGCGGGCAGAATCGTCGGGTGGAGTTGACTATTGTCGCCAATAAAAATGCGGGCGCGCAGCAGGGTTCATCTCAACAACAGGGTTACCCGCAACAGCAACAAGGTTACCCGCAACAGCAGGGTTATCCGCAACAGCAACAAGGTTACCCGCAACAGCAGGGTTATCCCCAACAGCAACAAGGTTACCCGCAACAGCAGGGTTATCCGCAACAGCAGCAACAAGGTTATCCTCAGCAGCAGGGTTATCCGCAGCAGCAGCAACAAGGTTATCCTCAGCAGCAGGGTTATCCGCAGCAGCAATACAATTACCCACAATGACGTTAAATCGCCCCGTTGTGCTTTCATTTTCCGGTCATGACCCCAGCGGAGGCGCAGGGGTGCAGGCCGACATTGAAGCCTTGGTCAGCCATCGCTGTCATGCCGCCAGCATCATCACAGCCTTAACCGAGCAGGACACCCGGAATGTAAAAAAGCTCATCCCGCAAAACCCTGAAGCCATTACCAGTCAGGCCAACACCTTACTGGACGATCTGCCGGTCAAGGCTTTTAAAATCGGTTTAATCGGCCATCATGAAACCGCAGCCGCCATTCATGCGATATTAAAACAGCATCCGCATATTCCTGTGGTCCTGGATCCGGTACTGGCGGCTGGCGGCGGCGCGGAGCTGTCAAACGACCGGCTCATCGCAACTATTGTTGACTTGTTACTGCCCTGCACTACCGTGTTAACGCCGAACAGTGAAGAAGCACGCAAACTGGCGGGACTGACCGACCTGAACGACTGCGGCTTGGCATTGCTGGAAAAAGGCTGCGACTATGTGCTGATTACCGGCAGCCATGAAGCCACGCCTTCGGTCAGTAATCAGCTGTTCCATGACCGGCGCAGCTGGGAAACTTACACTTGGGACAGATTGCCGTTCAGCTATCACGGCTCCGGCTGTACGCTGGCTTCCAGTATTGCGGCATTAATAGCGCACGGCCTGGAACCTTTGCAAGCCGTCATCGAAGCTCAGGAATACACCTGGAATTCACTAAATGACGGTTACCGACCGGGCAAAGGCCAATACACTCCCAATCGATTTTTCTGGATGGATGAAGAGTGATTAAATTCCCTGCAAGCGGGCTGTACGCAATCACCCAGACCGAAAATAAATCCGGCGACACCATTATTAACGAAGTTGCAGCGGCCATTAAAGGCGGCGCAGTCATTGTGCAATATCGGGACAAAAATCCGCTGGACGCGCCATTTCTTGCCCGTGAGCTGGTTAAAGTCTGCCATCGACATAACGTCCCTTTGCTGATCAATGACGACATCGAACTTGCGGCACTTGTAGGTGCTGACGGCGTCCACCTCGGCAAAGAAGACGGCGTTGTTATTCAGGCAAGAAAGCAGTTGGGCGCTGATGCCATTATCGGCGTTTCCTGCTATAACTTTGTCGAACAAGCCATAGCCGCCCAGGCTCAAGGCGCCACTTATGCGGCTTTCGGGCGATTTTTCCCGTCCTCGTCAAAACCGCTGGCAGCACCCGCCCAGATCGAAACATTACGACAAGCAAAACTTGCGCTGACTATCCCTATTGTTGCGATAGGCGGCATTCTGCCGGACAATGGCGCGCAGTTACTTGCAGCCGGAGCCGATTTGTTGGCCGTGATCGGCGGAGTATTCGACCATCAGCCGGAACAGTCGGCTCGGGCTTATCAGGCCTTATTCAGTCGTTAAACGCTTTATACTCATCGCACATTAAAATTCGGCATCTTTATCCCCTCTCCTGCTGGAGAGAGCTACGGTAGAACATAACAAAAACGTTATTATTACCGGCAACACAGGCGCCAATATTTCCAAAGACCCCTACTTTGCTTTTACGCTGAAAGGCGGCAATCCCGGCGATAAAATCACCATTAGTTGGGTGGATAATCTGGGCAATGAAGATGCTCAGGAGCATATTATTAACTGATGTTAGGTACTGTCCACGAAAGGCACGAAAAAATAAGGCAGGGAAACACTGGCATTGATACCAGTATCCGGTCAGGTGCCGACCCTGAGCGTAACCAATGTGAATAACTTGGCATTACACAGTAAGTCTGGAGATAACGACTCTGCGTTTTTTCGTGCCTTTCGTGCTTTTCGTGGACAACGCTTTTCTAATTTATACGTGTGCCTTTATATCAGCTGTTTTAAACGCCATGATAGTACCCTCCCTTAGAACCATGGCCTGTCGGTAACGATACCGGCAATTCTTTCTGCGGCAATCTTTGATAAATCGCCACCGGATTTCCGTCCAGCGCTGTAAGCGCCTGATTTAATGCTTTTCGGTCAATCTCAGGCATATTTTGCGCCGCGCCGGTTTCCGACTGGCTTGCGGCATACACACCATCCCTGGCGATCGCCAAGCCAGTTCCAGACTGGCTTTTGGCATACACACCATCTCTGGCGATATTGGCTTTTTGAATAAGCTTCAACGCCGCATCTAATTTCTGATCCAACGTTGTTTCCTCACCCTCCAAATCGGGATGCGCTTCGATGTAAAGGATATTGTCCAGCCATCCAACCTTGATCGGTTGTTTGACCATATAGACCGGCGTTCCTACCGGAACCGAATTGTATAATGCCTCAATGTCTTCAGGATACATACGCACGCAACCATGCGTTATCTGCATGCCTATACCGTAAATCTTGTCAATATCGGTGCCGTGTATCAGATAACCTCCGGGAACGGCCAAATGCAGCATGTAGGCTCCCAAAGGATTATGGGGGCCCGGAAGAACGACAGCGGGCAGTGGATCGCCATTTGCCGCATGTTCGCGCCTAATCGATTCCGGCGGATGCCATGCCGGATCTTTGACTTTCCGTACAATACTGGTTTTACCCAGAGGCGTTTTCCAGTCTTGCCGACCGATGCCGTGAGCATAGGACATTACCTGTGGCGCGGACCCTTTTTGAGTGGGCGGGTAATAATACATCCGGTATTCGGCGATATTCAGGGTAATCCCTTCGTGGGGCGTATCCGGTAAAATGCGTCTATTGGATAAACGAACAATCTCGTCTTTTTTGACTTGCCAACGATCAACGTTGGGATTCAACCGCACGATTTCCGTTTGTCCCAGAAGAAAGCGCCTCGCCACATCCGGTAAGGTCTCGTTTTGTTCCGCGCGCGTTAAAGGCACATCGTCATGAAATTGAGTGATAACGCTATCATTGCTGTTTTCCGGCAAGGTATAGGTCGTGGCATTAGCAATACCGCCGATAGCGGACAATAAAATCGAAAAAGCAAATAGTGAACGAATTTTCATTACGATAATTTTCTCAGGTTAATTAACAGGAATTTAACAACGGGCAATCTTTAAGCCATCAACAGGAAAGCTCCCCACGCAACAAAAGCGGCGCCTACCGCTTTGCAAATAAGCTTTGATTGCAGAGGCATGGACTTCTCCAATATAACCAACAAGGTTATCAATGCCATTCCCGGCAGGTTCATCACGCCCACGACAAACATGATCAGCATTTGTGCCCAGCAACAGCCTACACAGTATGCACCATGTTTCAGACCCATATTAAATGCGCCGGCTGCGCCATCCCGCCATTCATTTAATAAAAAGCCCATCGGGGTTTTACAATGGGTCAAACAGGCATTTTTTATCGGCATAAACTGATAAAAACCCGCCAGAAACAAAATACCGGCAGCCGATATTGAATTTTGATTATCCATCATGGGCGATAACCAGGCCAAACCATACATTTGCCATTGCAGCAACGTTAACGCGCTACTGAATAACAACCATATTCCCAGATAGGCCGAAGTAAACAGGTAAGTCAATTTATAGGTCGCTTTGTTTTGTTGCCGACAAACACGGGCAAACGCCAGAATCATGGGGATGGCGGAAGGCAGCATCATTGCCGCCATCATAACCGCCCACATAAAATAAACCAAAGCGAAGTCGATAAAGCGCCATGCCAATGGCTCGGAGGGGGGCATCCACATACTCGACATCGGTTGAGATGTCATTTGGTTATGCTGATAAAACAGGTAGCTCCAGGCAGCAAAAACCCATGCCAGCACAATAGCTAAAATTGAAGTCTGCGCTTTAAACCAGCCCATTACGACTGATAAACAAATGCTGAGAAATAACCGTTACGCTCGGAAAACTGCCAGTTTTTATCGTAGTCCTGATACTGGTAGTTTTTTGATTTGGCGACAACCGCGGGATGACTTGTTACCACGCACAACGGCGGATTGTTTATGGTTGCTTGTCCGCCTGTTATGCCCTGAATACTTTCAATATCGGCCTGGGCTATACCGGGAATAATCACACACCGACTGTTGCCCTGCTCCTGATAGTCGATTTTTACTTTTTTCACTCCCAAAACTTCACTAACAAAGCTCATTAAAATGGCCGGATGCCCACCTTGTCGGCCGCTAAAGATTTGCACAATCGCATCAAATTGAATGTCATCAGCGCGCTCGTCAACATATAAAGCCGCTTGCCAATTACCGTCTTTCATGTGTCCCGGTGCGTAACAGGCCATCGCAACATTCAAACCGTCCAGCGATTGATCATCCAGATGCCCATGTTCAATATGCCATGCCACCAACAGCTTACAATCGCCTGTTGTGGGCGGTTGTAGCCATACGCAAGGACAGGCGGTTTCGCAGTTACAGGTTTCAAAGTAACTGCCCTGCAAAATCCAGTTTTTGATTTCCGACATGCTACCTCCTAAAACGGTTCTTTAAACGGCCTCAAATCCAGTTCATGAGTCCATGCGCTGGGATGTTGTTTGTGGATAGCCCAATAGGTTTCGGCGATGGCGTCCAACTGTAATAAGCCATCCTTACCTTTAGCCTTAACATAGTCCGGGAACTGGTTTATTGCCCGTTCGCCGTCAATTACTCCGTCAATAACGGTATGCACCACATGTATGCCTTGCGGCGAAAATTCTCTTGCCATGCCTTGCGCCAACGCCCTTAAACCGGCTTTAGCAGCTGCAAATGCAGTAAACGGCGGTTTAGCCCTTAGTGATGCTGTCGCTCCGGTAAAAATCAGTGTTCCCTTTTGTTGATCCTTCATTGCATTAACCGCTTCCTTGCCGAAGAAGAAAGCACCCAGACAGTTCTGCTTCCAAAGCGTGGTAAAAGTTTCCGCATCCGTTTCCAGCAAAGGCGATGGGATATTGCTGTCTACATTATAGGCGGCAATATCAATACTATAACCATCCAATCGAGCCACTTTAAATAAGTGCGCCACATCACGTTCAATCGTTGCATCGGCAATCACTGTGCCGACTGATCCGCCTTTTTGCCTGATTTTTTCTGCTACCTGTTGAAGCTTGTCTTCACTTCGCCCGGCTATGTAAATGTGCAAACCTTTTGCTGCAAAATATTTGGCAAGTGTAGCGCCCAAGCCTTGCTCCGGGCCAACCCCGATGATAACGGCTGAACATTTTTGCTCCATGATTCACTCCCTAAATTGACTATCATTGAGAAAGGGCTAAAGGATAAAAAATTGAAATGCTTTTGTAACTATTCAGCCGCAGATTGTCACAGACGCACGCTGATAAACTGAAATATATTTCTGCAACCAAAGCCCATATCGCACACCTAACCTTCACGCGCACGCGGCGCAGCGCGCCGATACTGCATTCCCACGCAGCGCGTGGGAATGAGGTAAATCTGTTTAATCTGTGGCTGAATAGTTACGTGCTTTTTAAACTTAGATGCAAGCTATTTTCGCCCTTCGCCCTTCGCCTTTTTAATCCTTTCTGCCAAATATCAGCGAGAAATTATTAGCAGGCATATTAATCTGCTCTTTCAATTCCAAACCATGGTTTGCCGCCGCCTTTTTCAGGTCTGCGACATCTTTTAAGCCCCATTCCGAAACCCCAGCCGAACTCAATGTCTGATGAAACTCTTTATTGGAATCGGTGGTGAATGTGCCTTCCACCTGAAACGGACCGTAAATCAGCAAAAAACCATCGTCATCCAGTAGATGTGAAGCACATTTCATCATGCCGTCGGCAATTGAAATGGGCGCTACCTGAAAAATATTGATACAGAAAATGGCAGCAAATGAATGTGGCTTACCCGCATTAAACCAGGTTTCAGGATTGGTTAAATCCAGATGCACAGGATCGGCGATATTATCGTTCTTGTGATCGACTGACAGTTTCTTGATATTTTCAAAAACCTCTTTGTCCTTATCGGAAGGATGAAAATGCAAATGCTCGAAATGCGGTGCAAAATAGTTAATGTGCATACCGCTACCGCTGGCGAGCTCCAAAACATTGCCCGGATCTTTAGGCAGCTTTTCTTTTAAAACGCCTAAAAGCGGTTCGCGGTTGCGGTTTCCGGCCCACGCAACATATTCGCTCAATGGATGTGGATCTAAAGGTGGTTTATCTTGGTTCATTATTAACTCCTCATTGTTGGTTACACTTCAATAACAGCAAGTGTCGTGCCAGCAATTATTAACAATTTTTCTATTAAATTACAAGGGCTTGATTTTTAACTTTACCCAATCAGGGAAGCTGTGCTTCAATTAAAGAAAATTTACTTCACAAAACGTCATGAACAATAACTCTCTTTCCGATTTAACGCCTGTTTTTTTTCTGCAAACCTTCATCCTTGAACTGATGCACGCCAGCGAACAACAGGGACAAAAGCACTGCGAGCAATTGATTGAACACATTGCCAAGACTGCCGGGTGCTTTTTTGAAGAAACCTATCGGGAAGAAACCCACAAAAGCGAACTGCTCGACAAAGAAAGCTATACCGAACTGATCCTCGGTCTTAAAAACAATATCGGCGGTAAGTTTTCACTGGTTTCCAGTAGCCATGATTGCATTACCGTTACCAATACACGCTGTCCTTTTGGCGACCGGGTCACCAACTTTCCTGAATTGTGCAGAATGACGTCCAGCGTCTTTGGCGGAATTGCCGCCAGAAATTTCGGTTACGCCAAAGTGGAAATCAAACAAAGCATTGCCCGCCACGACGGCAAGTGTGAAGTTTGCGTATACACCAATCCGAATGCGGCAAAAGACCGTCCGGGAATGGAATACACCGACACCACACCCGTTAAAGAAATGCAGGATATTAACGAGCTGCACTCGCGCATCGAACAGAGTATGCAACAAATCTGGCGCAAACAAAGCAAGCAGCCTGCAAAAAAACACCAGCCTCCGGCGATTATTGCCAAATCGCCGACCATGCAGAAAATATTGCAGGCCATCGAAGTGATTGCACCGACGTTGGCAACCGTGCTGATTCAGGGGCAAACCGGTGTCGGCAAAGAATTGATCGCACGCGCCATACATGCGATGAGCGACCGCTGCAATAAGCCCTTTATCCCGATCAACTGCGGAGCAATTCCGGAAAGCCTGATCGAGAGTGCACTGTTCGGGCATGAAAAAGGCGCGTTCACCGGAGCCATCGAAGTACATCAAGGTTATTTTGAACGGGCCGAAGGCGGAACCTTGTTTCTGGATGAAGTCGATACCCTGTCCCCTGCCGCACAAACCCGATTGCTTCGCGTGCTGCAGGAAGGCGAACTGGAAAGAGTCGGCGGCAAACAAACCCTGTCGGTTGATCTGAGAATAATCTCCGCAACCAATAACAACCTGGAAGAACTGGTCAAACAAGGCTTGTTTCGCAATGACCTGTATTACCGCATCAACGTGGTCCGGTTAAGCATTCCGCCGCTGGCCGAACGCCCGGAAGACTTGCCGTATCTGGTGCAATTGATTGTGCAGCGCCTGAGCAAGAAATATAACAAAGCGGTTGAATCGGTCAGCCGTGAAGTCATGCAAAAAATCCGCGCTTATCCGTGGCCGGGCAATGTTCGAGAACTGGAAAACATCCTTGAGCGCAGCATTTTATTTGCCGGCGGCAAAGAAATGACCGAGTTGGATTTGCCGCTTCATGACAAAACAAAAAATCTTGAGGAATGGAAAGACATCAAAGAACAAGCCCTTGCCACGGCAGAACAAGCGTTTCTTGAAAGCGCGCTAAAACAGCACCAGGGCGACGTAAAAAAAGCGGCGGAAGACATGGGCATTACATCGCGCGCGGTCTACACCAAGCTGAAAAAGTATGGGGTTAATTTAGCGGACTATCGCAGAACTTAGCTCTATTTGAAATGTTTAGTATATCGTTGCTAACGAACTCTTGAATGAATCGTCTTTTTCATTGCCGAATAACGCACCGAGATTTTCCATGCCTCGCCAAAGCTGGATTTGTTGTATCGCTTCGTCGTAAGTAATTTTAGGATGATCTAAAGCCTGCGTCCCCTCTACTTGCAAGCGTTGGTGATCGTAATCGTCCAATACCGTTAAAGCGTGGCTGTATTTTTCCAGTATCGCCAAAATGCCCTGTGATTGTGATGCCGAAAGACTTTCGGTCTTAAATAACCGGGAAGACAAGGCGATTGCCTGTTTTAAATCGCTAAGCTTTTCTTGCTGTACCTTTAATTTTTCTTCATTCAGCGCGTAGCCTTGAATCAGGTATTGTTTGCCCAGATGCGGAACTGCGTGCCTTTTTTGGAATTGACGCGATAGCCGACGGAGATAATGGCATCAAGATTAAAGTATTCGATGTCCCTTGTTATGCTGCGATTACCCTCAATTTGAACTGTTGCATTTTTATCCAACTCGCCCGAGTCAAAAATATTTTTTAAATGGCGTGAAATAGCGGATTTATCGCGTTCAAACAGTTCGGCAATCTGTAACAAATTCAACCATAAAGTGTCTTTATCCAGCTGAACTTCGATATGTGTCTGTCCATTTTCGACTTCGTAAATAATGATCGGTTTTTGCATTTTCATAATTTCACCCGCACTTCGCCGCGCATGTGTTGGGAAATACATGCGCGGAATTCTATAAATAGATATTCCGTAAACTCTTAGGCTAGTGGATCTACCGCCAGGTTAAGCCGCATAGCGACCTCCAATAACCGCTTATCGCGTGTCCACAACCGGCTATTGTCTGATAGCAGCGTAGAAGCTAACAAGTGCGCGTCGATCAGTCCTATGCCCAAACCGAAGAGAGAATACGTTTCTATGAACAGATTAACCTCATCGGTAAAGGCAATCGGAGCTTGATGCAGATCATCCAGTGCAGCCAAAATCACTTCGCGTTGGTGCAAATGCCCTAACGCCAATTCACCACGTACAAAGGGATGGCTCAGTACGCGATTGGCCGTCAGCAAACAGGCTAACTTTGGCTCATTGTCCCGCAGATGATCAACCCAAACCGAGGTGTCGACCAAGACCATCATGCGGTTAGACGCTGGTTTGTCTGCGCGGGATAGCGTCCAATTGCGGTTCGCTACCGCCCAAACTCGCCAGCCTTTTTGCGCTTTCCCGTTCTATCAGGGCTTTCAGCGCTTCTTTTACCAGACTGGATTTCTCCAGCACATTGGTCAAAGCCTGCGCTTTCGCCAGCAATTCATCATCTAATACTATTGTGGTTCTCATGGCTTGCCTCCTAACTTATCATCGAATGATGCACTTTTTTGTGCATTCAGGCAATCCATGTGTATTCAATCCCCACTGCCCCGTCGTAGAGACGCGATTTATCGCGTCTACTCCCATATCACTCTAAAATCGTTTAACTTTAGAACGAGCTATAAAATCGAGTAGCCTTCGCATTTGCTGATCGTTCATAGGCGAACCTCGTGCCAGTTGAGTTCTTATGCGTCCAGCCTTTTCTTGTAGGGTTAAAGTACAAGGCACTTGATATAAACCGTTCCGCCGCACTTCATGGATCAGGTATTCGGCAGGGTTGAGGCGTGGCGAGTAGCTGGGTGTATGCCAAAAGCTCAGGGTAAACTCCGGCAGTTCCACCTGTTGCACGATTTCGGCAAGCCACTGATGCACAGCCGCTTCCATTTTTTTTGCCGTGGATTTTGGCATTGTCGAGTAAAAAGGTCAGGTGCCTGAACCCTTGTTGCAGATAAACCAAGACCGTCAGCACGACAACCCCCACCACCGTTTCCGTCGAGCTTTGTTTCTTAAAGTCAACCCGTGTGCTGCCGCGTTGCACGTCAACGGTCAAAAAGCCGTTGAGTTTCTGCCGGTGGCATTCGTCGCTCCAGATTTTAGGTTTGGTGTTTTTTTCAGCCCATGCATAGTGGGTGTAAGGTGTGCTTTGCAACGCGAATTCATCCAAGGCAATCAGTGCGCTGTCTTCGCTGGGCTGCGCCGTTTTTTTTTAAGTCGGCGATGAATTGGGCCTGTTCCTGGACATTGGCGGGGCCATAGTCACGATGTGCTTTTTGTAGCGACAAGCCCCATTGGTCGAACAATTGATACAGCCGCGAGCAACCCACTTTGATGTGCCACTTTTGTTCGACAACCGCGCTGACATGTCCAGCCGTCCATTGGTAGCTGTCTATACCATAATCGGCGGGTGTTTTATGTAGCATAATATAGCGCAGGATACGTTGTCGCTGCACGGACAAAAGCTGCGCCCTATGCACCGGCACCCGCGTGAGCAGCGCGTCAAATCCGCCGTGTAAATAGCTGTCGAGCCAATGTGCCAATGTTTGCCAACGGACTTTTTGCAGGCGGCATACCTCCGCCAAGCTCTGTCCATCCCAAATCGCTTTGAGTGCTAATAGCCGTCTGCGTTGCCAATGTTTTTGGTGTCCATAATACTGTTTTTGCCAAGCGTCCCGATCTTGGGGCGCTAAACGTTGAAGGCGTATCCTGCGAATCATTTTCCCCTCCTTTGCTTTACGGTTTCGCTAACTTATAAAGTATACGATTTTTGAGTCAGATGGGAGTAAGCGAGGGATTTTCTTTTTCGAGGGCATCCATTGCTTCATCGACAAAAGTGCCGATCTTCGGTTGTTTGGCATGAGACTGCAAAAACGACCACCGTGCATCAGTCGGCACAAAAAATATATTTTCGGCTTGGTATTCGTCTTTATCTTCAGGGTCTGCGCCTGCGTATTCGTCTTCGCCTGCTTGCAGTTTGGCAAAATGTTCTTCAAATGAGTCGGAAATATATTTAAGGAATATCAAGCTTTGCACGATGTGCTTGTACTCGGCGGCATCAATGTTTTTTCGCAGTTTGCCGGCGGCTTTCCAGAATTGTTTTTCTAGGGGTTCTTCGTTGGTGACTTTAGCCTTTGCCATGTTGTTTCTGAGTGGTAATTTTATAATCAGTAGAATGGGCAGTTTTTTTGCCCACCATAAGCATCAACCTAAGCAGATTGATTAATAAACCACGAAGAACACGAAGTTCACGAAGAAAAGCCAAGGTAAAGACTTCGTGTCCTCTGTGTTCTTCGTGGTTTTATGCCTTAAGTTGTTGCGGATGAAGCAAACCGCACTATTCACCGTAATCACGGCTTTATTCAAAAAAACCATACAAATACATAACCTCATCCTCGCCTTCCAATATGAACTTTACGTCATCATCGGAAATCTCAACATCCAGCGGGTAAGGCTCGGCGGCATCGTCAAAATAATCGGACTTTATGTAAAACTCGTCATCGCCCTCTTTTACCAAAACTACCGAATAAAACTCTTTGTCTTCGCTTTGATCGATATTTCTTAAGGTAAAACTGACGCTGTTGCCATCAGGGGCAACGACGGGGATTTGCTCTGTTTGCTCATATTCGCAGGCTATGTCTTCTTCGTCCATGAACACATAGGTCATGGAAAAATGCTTTAAACGATTAAAATCTACTGACATTACATCACCCCCAACATGTTATCCAACGCTTTCTTGGCATTCTTGGCCATGTCTTCCGGCACTGAAATCCGGTTAACCACATGCCCTGCCGCCAGGTTTTCCAGCACCCAGGCCAAATGTTGCGGGTCGGTTCTGAACATGGTTGAGCACATGCACAGCGTAGGCGACATGAAATGCACGTTTTTGCCCTGCGCCTTACATTCTTCGTGCAGACGGTTGACCAGGTTTAACTCCGTCGCCACCAGCCAGCGGGTGTTGGGTTCGGCTTCGCGCACCGTTTTTAAAATATATTCGGTAGAACCAATGTAATCCGACTTTTGGCAGACTTCAAATGAGGCTTCCGGGTGCGAAATGACTTTGGTTTCAGGGAAGCGTTTAAGGAAATCATCAATCTGCTCCGGCTTGAATACCTGATGCACGGAGCAATAGCCGTTCCAGAGGATGATTTTAGCGTTGCGGATTTGCTGTTCGGTCAAGCCGCCCATCGGCTTGGTAAAATCCCAGGTGACCATTTCTTCCAATGGGATGTCCATCCGGTAGCCGGTATTGCGTCCCAGATGCTGGTCGGGAAAAAACAGCACTTTCTGTTTTTTGGCAAAACTCCATTCCAATATTTTCCGGGCATTGGACGAGGTGCAGACGATGCCGTCATGCTTGCCGCAAAAGGATTTAAGGTCGGCGGCAGAGTTGATGTAGGTAACCGGGGTGACTTCGGCTTCCACATCAATCACTTCCGCCAACTCATCCCAGCATTTTTGCACCTTGATCAGATTGGCCATATCGGCCATCGAACAGCCTGCCGCCATGTCCGGCAGGATCGCGATCTGCTCGGGACGGGACAGTATATCGGCGACTTCGGCCATGAAATGCACACCGCAAAACACGATGTATTCGGCATCGGATTGCGCCGCATCCCTGGACAGTTTTAGCGAATCGCCGGAAAAATCGGCGTGCTTGAACACTTCATCGCGCTGGTAATGATGCCCGAGCACCACGCAACGACGGCCCAGCTTGGCTTTGGCGGCGATAATCCGGGCATCGCATTCCTCATCGCTGAGTAAGGCGTAATCTTGAATCGGAAATGGGGTATTGATCATAAATGATACTCCTCTAGGGAGAAGATATTGGGGGGATTTTATGTAACGGCTTAATAACAGGTCAATTCATAAAAGAAAAAGCATATCACCACGAAGGCACGAAGGACACGAAGTTTTATTTCTTTGTATTCTTCGTCGTAGTACTCTCAGCGGAGCGGGGTTTGCAACCCCGCTCCTAATGTTTTTGCGATGCCTAAGTAACGTTTTGCACTTAACTAGCGCAAAACGTTTCGGACGGGGCAACATGCCCCGTCCGGCTTGAGATCCATGCAGTCGTTCGTGGTGAATAAAAGGCTTTTAATCCTTAGCTTTCTCTTTTCCGGCAGGCTTAATCAACCGAATGCCCAGTTCCTTCAATTGCTCATCGGTAACTACCGCCGGTGCGCTGACTAAAGGACAAGCCGCTGATTGCGTCTTGGGGAAGGCAATTACGTCACGGATAGAACTTGATCCTGTCATCAGCATGACCAGACGATCAAGGCCGAACGCAAGGCCGCCATGCGGTGGCGCGCCGTATTTCAACGCATCCAGCAGGAAGCCGAATTTTTCCCTGGCTTCGTCTTCGCCTATACCTAAAATTTCAAGTACGGTTTGCTGCATGGACGTACGATTGATACGAATCGAACCGCCGCCGACTTCGGTGCCGTTCAACACCAAATCGTAAGCGCGCGATAAAGCCGCGCCCGGATTGGCTACCAGCTCTTCGACCGAGCAACTTGGCGCGGTAAAAGGGTGATGGATGGCATTCCAACGCTGGCTTTTCTCATCCCAATCGAACATCGGGAAGTCAATCACCCAGACCGGTTTCCAGTCGCCTTGCAGCAGGTTAAGGTCATGCCCCAACTTGACCCGCAACGCGCCCATCGCTTCATTAACGATGCCGGCTTTATCCGCGCCGAAAAAGATTAAATCGCCGTTTTGTGCGCCGGTTTTAGCCAACACACTGTCCCATACCTCGGCAGGGGCGAATTTAACGATAGGCGATTGTAAGCCGTCGACACCGGCGGCCAAGTCGTTAACCTTGATATAAGCCAAGCCTCGAGCGCCGTAAATACTGACATACTTGGTTAACGCATCGATGTCTTTGCGGCTTAAATCGCCCGCGTTCGGTACGCGCATCGCAACGACGCGGCCTTTCGGGTCGTTGGCCGGCGCCGAGAAGACCTTGAAATCGACGTCTTTCATGTCCTCGGCAATATCGACCAATTCCAGCGGAATCCGCAAATCGGGACGGTCGACGCCGAAGCGCGATACCGCTTCCTGATGGGTCATGCGCGGAAATTTGTCGCCCAGGTTCACGCCGATCACTTTGATGAACAACTGGCGGATCATTTCCTCCATGATGTGCATGATCTCGTTTTCATTCATGAACGAGGTTTCGATATCCAGCTGGGTAAACTCAGGCTGACGGTCGGCGCGCAAGTCTTCATCGCGGAAACAACGCACGACTTGATAATAGCGATCCATGCCCGCCACCATCAACATCTGCTTATACAATTGCGGCGATTGCGGCAGCGCGAAAAACGAGTTTTCGTGGGTGCGGCTCGGTACGATGTAGTCGCGCGCACCTTCGGGTGTGGCTTTGGTTAAGTAAGGCGTTTCAATCTCGAAGAACTCGTTATCATCGAGAAAGTTTCTTAACACGCGCGTCACATCGCGGCGCACTTTCATCTTTTCCTGCATCACGGTACGACGCAAGTCGATATAACGATAGCGCAAACGCAACTCTTCGTTGACCTCGATTTCGCTTTCGACCGGGAACGGCGGGGTTTCCGACTCATTCAGGACTTCGATGTCTTTAGCCAGTATTTCAATCGCGCCGGAATGCATGTTGGCATTAACCGTGCCTTCAGGACGGTGACGAACCAAACCGGTAATCTTTAAAACATATTCACTGCGGACGCTTTCAGCAGTGGCGAAGGTGTCAGCCAAGTCGGGATCAACCACGACCTGGACCAATCCGGCACGATCTCGGAGGTCGATAAAAATAACGCCGCCGTGGTCTCTGCGTCTATGCACCCAACCGCAGATTGAAACCGTTTCGCCTAGCTGTTGTGTGTTTAATTCTCCGCACATGTGAGTACGCATAAATTTTCCCTGTTGATTTGGTTAAGATGAAAGGCGAAAGGCTCAAGGCGAAGGCATGTTTTTTTTGCCTTTCGCCTTGAGCCTTTCGCCTGCTTTATTATTTACAGCCGCCGCCTGAACAGCCGCCGGAGGATGGTGCGGAACTTGAACAACTCGCTTCGCCCGCTACATTCTTCTTGGTGCCGCTTTTAAAATCAGTTTCGTACCAGCCGGTGCCTTTCAATCGGAATCCCGCCGCAGAAATCTTTTTCATTAATTCCGGCTTGCTACAGGCCGGGCAGGTAATTAGGGGCTCGGCGCTGAGTTTTTGTAACGCTTCGTGCTCATGACCGCATGACTGACATTGGTACTCGTATATTGGCATTAACCGCTCCGATAACAAAAATAAAAACCACAATAAGTGCTGAGTTTAGTTTTTCAAGACACTTACTATAAAATAACCGCCTATTTTACAGAATTTACCTTCAATAATGAAAACATTAACCATCACAAGGCCGGATGACCTGCATTTACATGTCAGAAACGGCGCGGTTTTAAAAACCGTTATACCGCATACCGCCAGGCAATTTGCCCGCGCGATCATCATGCCCAATCTCAAACCGCCTGTTACGACGGTGGCTCAAGCCTTGGCTTATCGGGAAGAAATTCTACAGGCGGTTCCTGCCGGCCTTGATTTTACGCCGCTGATGACGCTTTATCTGACCGGTTCGACGACCGTGGATGAAATCAAAAAAGCCGCAGGATGCCAACATATCCATGCCTTTAAACTTTATCCGGCAGGCGCCACCACCAATTCCGATTCCGGCGTTGCCGACATCAAGGCTATATATCCGTTATTTGCGGCAATGGAACGGCTAGACATCCCGTTGCTGATTCATGGCGAAGTCACCGATGACGCGTGCGATATTTTCGACCGGGAACGGGTATTTATCGACACCTATCTGACCGACATCACCCGCAACTTTCCCGGTTTACGCATCGTGGCCGAACATGTGACTACGACCGAAGCCGTGCAGTTTGTGCTGGCTTCCGGCGCCAATATTGCTGCAACCATCACCCCCCAGCATTTATTATTTAACCGCAATGCAATTCTGGCGGGCGGCATCAGACCGCACTATTACTGCCTGCCGATTATCAAGCGCGAGTCTCATCGTCTGGCATTGGTCGAGGCTGCCACCAGCGGCAACCCGAAATTCTTTCTGGGTACGGACAGCGCGCCGCATTTGACTTCATTAAAAGAAACCGCCTGCGGTTGCGCCGGTTGTTACAGCGCTCATGCGGCTTTGGAGCTCTACGCGGAAGCATTTGAACGGGCGGACGCATTGGACAAACTGGAAGGTTTCGCCAGTTTTTACGGCGCCGATTTTTACCGATTGCCCAGAAATTCAGGCACGGTCACGCTGGAAAAAACCGCCTGGAAAGTGCCGTCCGCTTACGGAGAAAATGACCTATCCATCACGCCGCTCAAGGCGAATGAAGAGTTGAACTGGAAGTTACAATAATTTGCCGGCAAACCACAAAGGTCACTTAGCGTAGGGCGTGCCGCGCGCGCCAGAGAGGAGCGTCAATTTAATCCCAATCTGAGAAAAAGGCGCGCACGGCGCGCCCTACTTTTTTCACGATTCAAGATAACAACGTTTTTTTCGCCCCTTCGTCTGACTCTAATACGGCTTAACCGGAGCCAAATTATCTTCATTAAAGTCATCATCAATCTCCAGATAATCCGATCCTTCCGGCATATTGCCATCGTTAACCAGATATTCACGATGTTGAAAATAAGCGCTTTTGAAAAAAGCATACCGGTCTACCGCCGCTTCCGTCGCAATTTTTTCAGTAGCCAAATTATCTGCACGCAGGTCGATCGCATTCAACCCAAACAGTCCGCTGCTGACAACACCGCTGTCAAGATAGCTGATGGGGTTCATCGCCGCATCGCCGATCAAACCGCCCACGCCTCGGGGAGAACTTGGCCCGAAAAACGGCAGCACCAGGTAAGGGCCGGTCGGCACGCCCCAAACCCCCATTGTTTGGTCAAAATCTTCATTATGCTTGGGTAAATCTATCATCGCCGCGACATCAACAAAACCGGCAACACCGGCAATAGTATTAACGATAAAGCGCGATCCATCCATGCCGGTCTGCGATATTTTAAACTGTAACAGGTCGTTGATGGTTACGCCGATATCGTTAATATTACTAAAGAAGTTACTCACACCGCGATCGACAAATGATGGGGTTATCCATTGATAACCTTTGGCGACAGGCTTCATCGCATAATCATCAAGTTTATCGTTAAACGTCTGAACGCCTCTATTCCAGCCTTCCAATGGATCTTGCGGGTCTTTTGATGTAGTTGCACACCCTTCCAACATCCCTAATAAAACAAGACATCCGAGCTGCGTTATCAATTTTTTATGTTGCATTACATCCACTCCTCAGTGCTATTATTTTTATAATGTGTCAATTTTCGCGTAACATACCATAAATCATCGCATTTATTCCTCATCATTCGACACCTCTCGGCATAACTCAAAAAATGGATACACCTGTAATTCCCTTAGACAAACGTTTCCGAGGCTTCCTCCCGGTAGTCATCGACATTGAAACAGCCGGGTTTAACCCCAAAAAAAATGCATTACTGGAAATTGCCGCGGTAATTGTCGAGCTTAACAGCAACAGTGAACTGGAAATTACCGAACGTTATACAACACACGTCATTCCCTTTAAAAACGCCGAACTGGACGAAGCAGCCCTCAAATTTAACGGCATAGACCCGCACCACCCGTTTCGGATGGCTATTGACGAGAAAGACGCGCTGCACATGCTGTTTAAACCCATTAAAGAGGCCGTCAAGCGTAACAACTGCACCCGGGCAATTCTGGTCGGCCACAACCCTGCTTTTGACATCAGCTTCTTAAATGCCGCCATTCAAAGAACCCAAATAAAACGCAGTCCTTTTCATCCGTTCAGCACTTTCGACACTGCGACATTGGGGGGATTGGTCTATCAACAGACCGTGCTGGCGAAAATGGCCCAAACAGCAGGATTGGACTGGGATAATGAAAAAGCGCATTCAGCGCTCTATGACGCCGAAAAGACAGCGGAACTGTTTTGCATGATCGTCAACCGCTGGAAGCAGCTGGAACAGGGTGCGCAGATCGGACTGGCGTAGCTTAACCCCATACCATAGGCACCAACTTACTTAATTCAGACCTGTTCACTCCACTCTAACACAAAGCTAATTGTGTTGTTTCGGAGTTCAAAGCTGGCTTTGAACGATTTACATGTACAAGGCAAGCCTTGTACTCCGGTGTGGACACGAAGCTTTACCTTGATTCTTCGTGTCCTTCGTAATTTTATGCCTTAATGCGATTAACTTAGCGAAACCGGCTTATGCCTCTACACCGCCAACCGCGGCCAGCATCTTTGCCAACTCACCCTTCTGGTACAGGTCAATAACGATATCGCAACCGCCGACTAACTCACCGCCAATATACAGCTGGGGATAGGTCGGCCAGTTCGAGTATTCTTTAAGCGCCTCGCGAAGTTCAGGATCCTCAAAAATATTAACGTACATAAATTTGGCATGACAGGCCCCCAATATTTGCACCGTCTGGCCGGAAAAGCCGCACTGAGGAAAATCCGGTGACCCTTTCATGTATAAAACAACCTGATTATTTTCAATCTGGTCTTTAATTCTTTCTATAACGCTCATGCTGATATCACCTAATAAATAAAAACCCACTAATTTTATCTACTTTGTAGCGATTAAAAAAGGAAATCTTGCAATCCGCCCCTCAGATAAGCACTTGACCCAATCTTTGATGCCCATTTACTTACGTTCGGTGTGTTTTGATTCGGAACAGAAATGAGACAAACAAAAGATATTTGTTCTGTAATATTTTTAACCTGGCTTGATAGCGGGAAGAAAACGTATTATAGAGAGAAGAAATATTCCGGTTAATGCCAATGAACTAATTGTCCAGGAGCAACTGCCGCCTGCGCTCCTTGGAGAAATGAGGTATTTTATTCTATGTCCCATGCTTAGCTTAGCGGCTCAATTCATTTTAGGCTTACTGTATGCCAATGCCGGTGAATGGCTGATGCATAAATACATTCTGCATGGACTGGGACAACACCGGCACAGTTTCTGGGCTTATCATTGGCATGAGCATCACGCTGTTTGCGCTAAAAATGCCATGTTCGATCCGGGTTATCAATCCGTAACATTAACAGCATGGAACGCCCAAACCAAGGAATTGGCGGTATTGTCGGGCATTGTACTGCTGCATGTGCCGCTGTTTATATTATCCCCCCCATTTACCGGCGCTGTATATGCATCCTTGATGCTTTATTACTACAAGCACCGCAAGGCTCACCTTGACCCAATCTGGGCTAAACAGCATTTACGCTGGCATTACGATCACCATCTCGGCGGCAACCGCGCCGCGAACTGGTGTGTGACCTGGCCCTGGTTCGACTACCTGATGGGAACCCGCATTAAAAGCAAAACCCGCGAATAGACTGGCGAATTTACTTGCCTGTAATTCTCCGCATTTTCTATGAACATCTGGATTCCGCTCCACGCGTCATCCCGGCAGGGAAAATACCGGGATCCACGACTTGGATGCAGGAGATAGAGCACCAACAGTAGGCGCTTTAGGCGATTGCCGAGAAGCCATGGATGACGATGCCAACTCGAACCGCAAGGGATTATGCAGTCCAATCAACCGTTTTTAAATTGCATCCGCTACGGGAAGCGACAGAGTTGCCATGAATAACAAATTTGTTACAATGATTCCATGAACTATACCATACCATCACCTACTACAATGAGCGGGTTAAACAGCAAGTGATGTCGCTACCGGCAGGGATTTTAGCGGATTACATTCACTTAACCGATTTAATGCAAAATCACGGGGTAAACTTGCACATGCCGCATTCACGCGCAATGGGCGGCGGGTTATTCGAACTGCGCCCCAAAGGCAAAGAAGGCATTGGGCGCGTATTTTATTGCACACAAATTGGACAGGCGATTGTTATTTTGCATAGCCTAGTCAAGAAAACCAACACCACGCCGGCTGCCGATTTACAGCTCGCCAGAAAATGACTAAAAGAGGTTAACCATGGATAACGATACTTACCAACCTGTTCCACACGATGCCGCATTTCGCGAACAATTATTAAACAATCCGGCGGTAAAAGCGGCCTACGACGCCAACATTCCAAAATACGCCATACTCGACGAAATACTCAGCGCCAGACGTGAAGCCGGATTAACCCAGGCGCAAGTCGCCGAACGCATGGGCACAAAAGCCTCTGCGGTGGCGCGCCTGGAAAGCGCCTTGATCTCAGGCAAACATTCACCGTCTATCGACACCTTGCGCAAATACGCCGCCGCCGTAGGTAAAAAACTGGAAGTGCATTTGGTTTAAATCAAATCAGGCAGGATAACTGCCGGACAGGCCTTTCTGAGAGCCATAAATATTTACACAAGTCCCTTTAGTGACAGGATCAAGGTCATGGGTTGTGTCGGCGACGCGACAAACCCATGATGCTCATAAAAAGCCTTTGCTTCAAGTGCGAGACGCTCCGCTGACCTGATTAGGGTGCGCCCGCCTCTTGAGCCAATCATCAACCTAAAAACCGCAGTTGAGCATTCCAAACCCCGTTCGCCCTGAGCCAAGTCGAAGGGTGAGCGGGGTTTGGAATGCTCACCAAATGGGTTAGAGCGTGGAAACCGCTCATGCTTCGACAAGCTCTCACGAACGGTTTCCACGCGCTTCAACTGATTTTTTCAGGATCAAGGCTATCGACACACAGGCAAAATCATCAAGCTGATGATCCGTAGCTAACCGAACAGGGGAAGACAGCATTATCCATTCCAAGGTTTTGCGGCAGCCATCAGCCGTTCAAACCCCTCACCACCAGGCGGACAGTCGAGAACCTCAAGAAAATGCTCGTAAGTTTTTTGATCAAGCCGCACCAGTGTTTGGTCAAGCAGGGATTCCTCCTCCGCACGTTGAGCGGCATCAATCATAAAGTCAGAGCGCGTCTGCCCTGTGCCTTTGCCGCCCTGTCAATCAAGGCGCGAATATCGCGGCGAACGCGCAGATTAACTGTCTGGGTTTGTGTATCGGTTGATGTTTGGCTGTAAGACATAAAAACTCCTCTTTCTTTTCACATCAACCATACCCTATCAGATGCACGGCGTGTATCTATTTTGTGTCTTTAATTGATGGCTTGTTGCAATGACACTGTACTGACATAAAACTTTCGGCCTGCGGCAAGATCTTCTATAGCTGACCGAAGAATCTGAACTTTCATTCAAATTGAGAGCGCAATTCTTTCTTGGCTTGCTGCCAATCCAGTATTTCGATGTCACCGGAGAGAAATTTTTTTTCAGTCTCTATGAATTCGGTTTCATGCCAAAACAGGCTGGGGAGACTGGCTTCGTCACTGACTAAATCCCCCCAAAGCGCCTCGATAATTTTTAACTTTTCTACGGCGGATAATTTGTGAAGTTCGGCGAGGCTCATATTGGAAGTACCTGAGGGTGATTGATATTGCGTCTTTACCACGAACAACCCAACCATAAACGAAAAGCCCAGGTCTTGCAAACACGCATTCAGCCAGCTGGGCAACAATACGGCTAAATCTGTAAGGTGCAATCGCCTCCCTAACTCTTTCCCGCCAGTTTACTTGCCGGCACTTCCTCTAAAATAACAAGCCATTGACTCCACAAAACATTTATACTTTTCCCCGTGCCCGCGCTTTGATTACGGATAATATCCAAGTTGCCGGATACAACCCAATAATAAAAATAATAGAACAAGGAATCACCATGCCCATCTTTACCCGCCCGACCAGCCTTGCGCTGCCTATTTTATTAACCATAACTCTGTCCGGCTGCTCTGTGATGCGCAGTTACGATGATGAACTCAAACAAACTATTGATCTGGCCGGACAAGGCCAGCTGGATCAAGCTTTAACTCAACATGAATCCAATAATACCGGCGGCGATTTCGATTTGCTTTACTACCTGGAAAAAGGTGAATTATTACGCTTGAAAAGCCAATACAAAGACAGCGCAGGTGCGTGGCTTTTGGCTGATCAAAAGGTCAATGAATGGGAAAATGAAGCTAAAATCAGGGCCGGCGCCATTTTGGAAAATGCCGGTGCGGTGATTTTAAATGATAAGACCCGTCGCTACGATGGCCATGATTATGAAAAAGTCATGTTGTCTACTCGGCTAGCCCTAGACCATCTGTTGTCTGGAGACTGGAATGCTGCCAGAACCGAGATTAAGAAAACCCATGAGCGGGAAGCCATTATCGCGGAAATTAATGCGAAAGATAACGAAGCACTGGAACAGGAAAGTAAAGAAAAAGGCATCACCACTACGTTTAAAGATCTGAACGGTTATCCGGTCGAGACACTTAGCTCGGCCGAAGTCACCACGCTAAAAAACGGTTACCAGAGCGCTTTCAGTCATTATCTGGCCGGTTTTGTGTACGAAGCCTTGAATGAACAGGGGCTTGCCTCTCCAGGTTACCGGCAGGCGATTGAGCTACAGCCTGATATAAAAATCCTGGAAGATGGTTTGGCTACACTAGATGCGCGCCCCAGCCTTCGTAAACCCTCGAAAACCGATGTGTTATTTGTGGTCGAATCGGGCTCTGCGCCTGCGCTAAGCTCTGTCACCATTCCTGTTCCGGTCATTGTCAGCAATTTGGGGGTTATTCCTATTTCGTTCCCCGTGTTGCATTCTGACCCTAGCCACACTTTACAGCCCGGCACACTCGGCATTGATGGCAAAGACACCCTGCCGTTAGCCGCCGTCACCAGCCTGGATACGATGTCCAAACGCGCATTAAGGGATGATATGCCGGGGATTATTGTTCGGGGCATTCTTCGTGCCGCTGCGAAAGCAATGTCTCAAAAGGTTTTGATGGATCAAGGCGGCGGTGCGGCGATTGCCGGCATTGCATTAAATGTCGCCAATGTCATTACTGAATCTGCGGATGAGCGCACCTGGCGCACTTTGCCTGCAACCATCAGCATTGGCCGTGTAACGCTGCCTTCCGGCAAGCATGACATAGCCATTGGCAGCAGCAAGCAATCCATTGACATTCAAGGGTCACACGCCGTAGTGGTTACCCGGTTGCTGGGCAACCAAGTTTATTGGTCGCAACCTGCTTATGGGCCGCAAATGCCGGTTTATACTGTACCCGCTGTAATTCAACCCACTGGAAATACCGGTAGCCCGGCAATAAAGAAACCCTTATCAAAATCCAAAAAGAAAAAAGCCCAAAAATCTATCCACCAAGCAAAAGGATAAACAATGCGACCCTTTAAAAATGCACCATTAGCTGTCGCTTTGACAGCTTTATCGCTATTGAGCGCCTGCGCCAGCCACAAGCCGCCGCCACACCCCGGCAGCATCAATGCCAAGGTCGAGCAACCGAGTGAAATGTCGTATCTGCAAGTGACCGACCTGCGCGCCGTAAAACGCAATCATCTTTTGACTGTACAGGCGGAGATCAACAACTCGGACTCGAATAATCAACAACTTTACTATCGCTTTAAATGGCTGGACGCAGGTGGTTTTGGGGTCGGCGGTGAAGAAGCCTGGAAGCCGGTGCTTGTTTACGCTTATCAGAAACAAACGCTATCGGCTGTCGCGCCGTCGCCCCAAGTCACTGATTTCAGGCTTGTTGTGCAAAGCCCGGATAACACCGGGCAACTGCCTTAGGCAATTCCCAAAAAATAAGACTATGTCATCGTTATATGTGAAAGCAACTGACTACTGGAGTGCAGGCTTCGCCTGCAAGCACAAGCAAAGCTTCCGCTCCTGCTCACGCCCCTTACCTACATCCATGTAGGTAAAGCTTGCACTCCGGCTGCAACAGCTTGCCTTAGCGTAATGCTGTATGAGTTGTCTTCTGGCATAGCCAAAAATAATAATGTTCTGTATAGGCGATTTGAAGTCGTCCATTAACTTAAAGAGAGATAATTCCATGTATAAAAAAAATATTATGAATTCAAACGCCTTCAAAGCCACTGCGATAGCGCTGATGCTGAGCGGCTGCGCAACGCAATCGCCAACGCTCAGTTCCGGCAATGTTGAATACGGTGACAGCAAAACTGTTGAAACCTTAACCAACGAGTTTGGCTCTACCGACCTGCAAACCATAGCGGAATCCATGGCCAGCTCGCTATTACAATCTCCAGCCCTGTTTGTAAAATCGCGTCCTTTAGTGACCGTTGCGGAAGTAAAAAACAGAACCAGCGAATACATTGACACAAAATCGATTACCGATTCGATACGCACCAAAATCGTAAAAAGCGGCATGGTGCGCTTTGCGGTAGACACTAGCGCCATGCAAACCCAAGTCGATGAATTGACCCGGCAAAATCAAACCGGCCTGTACAAAAAAAACAAGTCCAAAAAAATGGGTAACATGGAAGGCGCCGATTTCCGCATCGAAGGCACTATTACCTCTATCGTAAAACGCGCCGGCGATGTTAAAGACGTGTATTACAAATTCAGCTTGCAACTGGTGGATAATGAATCCGGCGTCATGGAATGGGCGGATGAAAAAGAGATACGCAAAACTTCCAATAAATCCATGTTTTAGTGAGATAGCCAATGAAACTGTTACGTTTGTTATTCTTGCTGTCGTCACTGCTTGGGGCATGCAACGCACTAGCAGCCAAAATCGCTGTAACCGATCTGGCTTATGCCGAGCGGGTGAGCGGTTATTTTCATCTTGTTGATTATCACAACAAGTCATCGGCGCGAGCCAGCCAGAGCGACCGTGAACATGATAGTTTCGAAAGCTCTTCGACTTCGAGTCGTTCATCGTACAGCGGAAAATCACAGACTGATTATACCGAGGTCGAAAGCAGTTACAGTTATATCGAGTATGGCGAGTTGCGTAAATTTGTCGGCGATATTAAGGGGGAAATCCTTAAAACCGGCGAGTTTAAGCTAGCTCAAGCCAAGCCTTACACCGCCAAGGGCAGTGAAAAAATCTACGACATTATCAGCCGCATCAAAAATGGCGCCTATCCCGGGGCTGATTATGTGTTGTTCGGCACGGTCAGCGAGCTTGATTTTCGCGACGAGATTAATCCCATTATCGGCACCGACACGCTGTCCAACACTTTCAGCCTGATGCTGGTGGCGGAGTTCAGCCTGATCAATACCCGCACTTACGAAGTAAAAGCCGCCTTTAGCGCTACCGGCGAAGGGCAGGACGTCCACGTTGTAACCGGAGGAAGCCGTGTTGTGCCGAGTCGTGGCAGGGTAGTCTCGGAAGTGTCTAAAAGCTTAGGCATAGATGTAGCGCGACAGATTAACGAGCAACTGGGCGGCAGCGCATATCAAAATGCCGACCCTGCAACCGGCAATACCATGCAGGAAGGTGAAGTCATGCATTTTAGTCAGTGAAATAACTCATATGCGTGATTAATTAAACCCGGCCCTGCTGAATTCGGCGTTACAATGGTAACCATGAATACTAATCTCACTCCTTTTTCAGCACTAACGCCCGATATCATTTTGAACGCGCTCGACAGTATCGGCCTGCATGGCGATGGCCGACTGCTGGCGCTCAATAGTTATGAAAACCGCGTCTACCAGGTCGGCATGGCGGACGCATCGTTTATTGTCACCAAATTTTACAGACCCGAGCGCTGGACGACTGCCGCCATTCTTGAAGAACACGCGTTCGTTCAGGAATTGTTCGAGTCTGAAATTCCTGTCGTACCGGCAATGCCGTTTGGCGATAATCAGACCTTAATCCATGCCGACGGTTTCCGCTTTTCCGTATTTCCAAGACAAGGCGGCCGTGTACCTGAGCTTGAGGGCCGCGAAAAGCTGGAATGGATGGGGCGGTTTATCGCTCGCATTCATGCCATCGGCGCGTTAAAATCTTTCAAGGAACGCCCGACGCTTGATATCGCCAATTTTGGCGATGAACCCAGAGCTTACCTGTTGGCAAATAATTTCATCCCCGCCGATCTTGTCGAAGCTTATCGCAGTGTGACTGAGCACGCGCTGGATGGCGTGAGGCGTTGCTTCGAACGTGCAGGTAAAGTGAAAACCTTGCGCCTGCACGGGGACTGTTACCCCGGTAATATTTTATGGACCGATGACGGCCCGCATTTTGTTGATTTCGATGACAGCCGGATGGGGCCTGCAATACAGGATTTATGGATGCTGCTGGCCGGGGATCGTGCTGAAATGACCGGACAATTAAACCATCTGCTGACCGGTTACAAAACTTTTTACGATTTCGATACCAGGGAACTGCATCTTATGGAAGCCCTGCGCACCTTGCGGCTGATTCATTATTCGGCGTGGATTGCACGGCGCTGGGATGATCCTGCTTTTCCTATGGCGTTTCCGTGGTTTGATACGCCGCGTTATTGGCAGGACAGGATTATCGAGCTGCGCGAACAAATCGCGTTAATGAATGAAGGGCCGCTTGAGTTGGGTTAACCTCTGCCTTGCTGTATCAGCATGGTTTTTACCGGATTGAATGTTCTTCTGTGTACCGCTAAAAAACCGAACAGCTCGATTTCGGCCAGATGCTGTTTGGTGCCGTAGCCTTTATGCAAATGAAACGAAAACTCTGGATAGTGTTGATGATAGTCAACCATGAGTTTATCCCGCTCGACTTTCGCCAATATAGACGCCGCGCTGATCGCCTGCACTTTGCTGTCGCCTTTAACGATAGCCTGAGCAGACATGGGCAATTTAGGCAGCCTGTTACCATCCACTAACACTTCATCAGGCTGGATGTGCAAGCCCTCTACGGCCCTTTGCATTGCCAATAGTGTTGCCTGAAGAATATTGAGCCCATCAATTTCTTCAACGCTGGCCTCCGCAATTGACCAGCTTAAAGCGGCTTCCTTGATGATGATATAAAGACTGTCCCGTTTGCTTTCGCTAAGGATTTTGGAATCGGCCAACCCGGCTATCGGCCGCATGGGATTAAGGATAACCGCTGCCGCGAAGACCGGGCCTGCAAGCGGTCCGCGGCCTGCTTCGTCAACTCCGGCAACAATAAAACCTTGAGGGATTTTTGTTGAAAACTCATCATCCATAACTTTTTCGATCCTGAAGCAATTTAAGCGCGATTTTGCTCACGCCAAAGCGGCACCTAGCGCAATATGCCGCGATTTACATTGCGCAAAAAGCTAACCATATCGGACAATTCTTTGCTTTCACCGGCCAAGTCTTCCATTTGATCAATGGCATCTTCCAGACGCAGATTGGTCTTGTAAATTATCTTGTAAGCTTTTCTGATTAATCTGATGTCTTCAGGAGAAATGCCGTTACGTTCCATGCCGACTGAATTGATGCCGTGGGGCCTGGTAGGCTTGCCGCCGACCATAACAAAGGGGGGAATATCCTGGGTAATCGCGCTACCCATCGCAGCAAAGCTGTACTGACCTATTTGGGTAAACTGATGCACCAAGGTAAATCCACCCAAGATGGCATGACTATGTAAATGCACATGCCCGGCCAATGAGGCTCCATTAGCCATAATGACATGATTGCCAATGATGCAATCATGCGCCACATGGGTATACGCCATAAACAGGTTGTCATTGCCTATCTTGGTAAGACTACGATCCTGCTTCGTCCCTCTGTGCATAGAGGTGTACTCGCGTATCGTATTTCTATCGCCGATTTCCAGCCGGGTTATTTCAGCCGCATACTTTTTGTCTTGGGGGTCTTCGCCGATGGACGTGAATTGATAGATGCGATTATGTTTACCTATCGTAGTAGGTCCTTTGATAACAACGTGCGAACCTATCACCGTACCGGCGCCGATTTTTACACCGGGCCCTATGACGGAAAAAGGGCCAACCGATACGTCATCAGCCAGCTCCGCCTTGCTATCAACTATCGCTGTTGAATCGATCAAATCAATTTACCACTGCTGCACATCTGATTTCGGCACTTGCGACGAACTCACCATCGACTTCTGCACGGCATTCAAATGCCCAGATGTTACGCTTGCTTTTAACGAATCGTGCTTCCAGCATTAATTGATCGCCGGGTACAACGGGTCTTTTAAACTTGGCCTTATCAATGCCGACCAAATAATAAATCATCCCGGCCAATTCATCCCCTGCTGTTTCCGATGCCAGCAATCCTGTAGATTGGGCCAGGGCCTCCAAAATCAGTACACCCGGCATAATAGGTTTTTGTGGAAAATGTCCTTGAAAAAACGGTTCGTTATAAGTAACG
Organism: Methylobacter sp.; assembly: GCA_030653175.1. Lineage (GTDB taxonomy): Bacteria > Pseudomonadota > Gammaproteobacteria > Methylococcales > Methylomonadaceae > Methylobacter_A. Next base: position 67,266 of record JAURZV010000082.1, on the reverse strand, counting down.
TTTTTCACTCCCAGCAACCTAACGCCAGGTTCACACTCAATAACCTTATCAACTAATAAAAAAGGGTAACGATGCGGCAAGAATTCTTGTATTTGTAAAATATCTAACTTAATGGACATATTTGAGGATGCTTCTCTTAAAAGTTGATGACTATGCGATTAAATAAAAACCTGTGTGTAATTATTCCGGCATGGTTGACAACTTTTGTTGAACTTGACTGGTTACGTCGATTTTTTCACTGGCATAAATAACGCCATCAGTCAGTAACAAATCAAAATTTTGAGCCTTGGCTATTTCACGAATAGCTTCAACGATACGACGTTGTAATTTGCCCAATTCTTCATTACGACGCGCATTAAAATCCTCGCTAAACTCCTGCTGGGCTCTTTTTGCATCTCTTTTCTTATTTAAAATATCTTTTTCCAGATTGACTCGCGCCGACTCCCCCATCACTGCCGCATCTTTGGCCATTCTTTCGTCCATGCTTTGGATTTCTTTTTGCTGGGCAACCAATTGCTTATCTCGCGGTGAAAATTCTTGCTCCAGACGTTTTTTGGCTTTTTCTGCCTGGGGCGCTTTTTCAAGAACGGCTGGTATATTGACAAAGCCAATTTTTAAATCAGCATAGCTCACATTAGCTGCAAGCAACAATCCTAAGAATAAAGCAATTTTCGTTTTCATTGTTAATCAGGTCTCTGGTGAAATTAAAATAAATAAGGATTAAAAATACGCTATTTTGCTAAATTATAACCGTAGGGGCTACCGGCCGGTAGCCCCTACAACAAAAACAACTTCTTCTAGAAATTTTGCCCGAAGTTGAATTGAAATATCTGTTTTTGATCCGCTACAGCGCCAACATCTGATGATGTCGACGTAGCGTTTAACGGTAATGCGGCACTGACGGATAAAGCGCCGAACGGCGACAACCACTCACCTGAAACCCCGACAGAATATTTTAGATTGTCCGCTTTAAAGCCATTGTTGATTGATCCGGCATCCAAAAAGGTGCCTAACCTGACTGATTTTGTCTCCGGCATAAAAGGCACCGGAAAAAACATTTCAGCATTGCCGATAATCTTACTGGAGCCTCCAAATGCAAAACCATTGGAATCTCTGGGTCCCACAGTATTATTCCTGAAGCCGCGTATAGATCCTGTACCGCCACCGAAATAATTTTCAAAGAAAGGCAGGCTCGCTGTCTTTCCGTAACCGTCCCCGTAACCCACTTCACCCTGCAATCTGAAAGTAAAGTCCTTAGCCAACGGAAAATAAAGTTGATGTTTATAACCGACTTTATAATATTCCAGATCACTACCGGGGACTGTCGCCAACGCAGAAAAACGCTGCTGTTGGCCCTTATTCGGAAAGATTGCCCGATTAAGCGTATCGTGCGTCCAGCCCACTGCCGGCGCCAGCGTCAGAAACGTATCGCCTGTAGCCTTAACTATTGGCCGGGTATTTGTAGTAACTCCAGCAATAGCTGTATTATTTGTACACTGATCTATACCATTATTGCCATTGATAAAATCACAAATTTCATTGGACGAAGAGCTGGTAGTACTCAGCTCAGTATGTTTTGCATCAACATCAAAGCGCAAGCTGTCGAATTCATTCAACGGTATGCCGAAATTCACCCCTGCATTCATTACATTGGTTGAATAATTGGCAATGTTGATTTGTCCGGCATCTCGCTTGGTATAGCCCAAATTATAGCCCTGACTGACACCATCCACGGTAAAATAAGGATTGAAAAAACCGAACTGATAACTCGTCATAAAACTACTGTTATTGAAAGCAATATTCACCCGCTTGCCCGAGCCAAAGACGTTATCCTGGGCAATATTGGCATTTAAAACAATACCTTGAACCTGAGAGAATCCGATACCTGCCGATAAATTGCCGGAGGGCTTTTCCACTACCGAATAATTAACATCAATCTGGTCGGCAGTGCCTGCAACCGGAGGTGTTTCAACATTCACCTCCTCGAAATAGCCCAAGCGTTCAAGACGCGTTTTCGACCGTTCAATTTTTGAACTTGAAGCCCAACTGGACTCCATTTGCCGCATTTCGCGGCGCAGTACTTCGTCGCGGGTTTTGCTATTGCCTTTCATATTAATGCGCCTGACATAAACGCGTTTGCCCGGATCGACAAAAAAAGTCATATCAACTGTTTTTTTGGCTTCGTTGATTTCCGGCACCATATTAACGTTTGCAAAAGCGTAGCCGTCATCGCCTAAGCGGTCAGAAATTGCTTTAGAAGTTTCGGTAGCGTTTTTTCTGGAAAAAATTTCTCCCGGTCCGACCTTTACCAGTTTAATAAGCTCTGGAGGAGCAACCACCAGATTACCGGCTAATTTAACTTTTTCCAGCTTATAAACATCGCCTTCTTTAACATTAATGGTGACATAAATATCTTTTTTATCCGGGGTAATGGCCACCTGCGTGGACTCGATATTAAAATTGATATAGCCGCGATCCAGGTAATAGGAACGCAAGGTTTCCAAGTCTGCCTGCAACTTTTGTTTGGAATATTGATCGTCCTTGGTGTAGAACGACAATAGATTGGAGGTGTTCAATTCAAGATGACGCAACAGCGTTTTATCGTCGAAAACGGTATTGCCGACAACATTGATCTGCCTGATCTTAGCTACCCTGCCCTCAGAAATTTTGATATGAATACCAACCCGGTTGCGCGTAAGATTGGATACTTCGGTAGTAATTTTTAAGCCGTATTTACCATGACTGAAATATTGACGGCTCAATTCCTGCTCGACTTTATCCAGCACCTGCTGATCGAATACCTTGCCTTCAGCCAAACCAATTTTCTTTAAGGCCTTGGTCAAGTCGTCCTTACTTAGGTCTTTATTGCCTTCAAAAATGATTTTTGCGATGGAGGGCCGCTCTACCACATTAACAATCAGCGTTGACCCTTCTCTTTCCAGAGAAATATCCTTAAAAAAACCGGTCTTGAATAATGCTTTGATTGCCGGAGCTACATTATCCAAAGAAAATTTTTCACCCACATTAACAGGGAGATAATTATAAACGGTACCTACTGAGATACGTTGCAGGCCCTTGACTTGAATATCCTCTACAACAAACTCTTCATCACCTTTAACCGCTTGGGAAACAAGTAGAAATAACAATAGCAAGCGAGAAAGAGTATTTAATTTCATGTAGAAGTCTAAAAATAAAACGGCATTGCCCAATGTTAAAAATCTGACGGATTATATCACAGTAAATATTTAAACGAGCTTAAGCCCTGTGAATAGGAAAACTAAGCACATCATCAATGGATACACTGCCCGACAACAGCATCAATAAACGATCCAGACCTATAGCTACACCTGAGCATTCCGGCAATCCCGATTCCAGAGCCGAAATAAGGCGCTTATCTTTAACGAAAACAGGGAGTTGGTGTTGTTGCCTGATAGCCAGTTCCTTATCAAAGCGCCTACTCTGTTCTTCGGCATCAGCCAGTTCGTAATAGCCATTGCCCAGTTCAATGCCATTGATAAATAATTCAACCCGGTCAGTAGTCAGCGCACACTGTTCATTGATTCTTGCTAAAGACGACTGGCAAGCCGGATAACCGTAAACCATACACAAAGCATTGTCGCCCAAATGCGGCTGGACTTTATGACTGAAGATAAAATCCAGCCACACTGCATGATCGTGCCCGCAAATATCCACTGCTTCAGATAACCCAGAATCTCCGGCAAAAGCACAATAGTCCTGATATGAAAATACCAAAGGATCTAAGCCGGTAAACGAACAAAATATGTCCTGATAACTGACTCTTTGTGTTTTTTGTAACGACTGACCACTAAACAGCCCGGCAATCAGCTCAGCGATTTCATCCATTAATTGAGGCAATGTAAAACCGACCCGATACCATTCAAGCATCGTAAATTCAGGATTATGAAACCGCCCCGACTCACCGTTTCTGAATGCTTTGCCTATCTGATAAATAGAACCGCTACCGGCTGCAAGTAGCCGTTTCATTGCAAATTCAGGCGATGTTTGTAAAAACAGTGTTTGTCGCAATGGCGACTGCCGCGCTGGTTCCCTACCGGCTTGCGGCATACACACCATCCCTGGCGATAAACAATACTCGGTTATAAAAAATTCCAACTGCGGATCTGTTCCGATACTGTGACCAAGCAGCGGAGTTTCCACTTCAAGCACCGATCTTTCAGCAAAAAACTGACGTATCCCGGCAAGCATCTGTGCTCTTAAATGCATAAGTTCTATGGCGCATGTCGGTCGCCAGTCAAGCAACACTATTCTTTTACGCGGGAAACGTATTCGCCGGTACGGGTGTCGACCTTAATCACTTCACCAATTTGCACAAACAAGGGCACCCTGACTACCGCGCCTGTCTCCAAGGTCGCGGGTTTTCCGCCGCCGCCCGAGGTATCGCCACGCACACCGGGATCAGTTTCAGTAATTGCCAAATCGACAAAATTGGGCGGAGAAATCGCAAGAGGCGCATCATTCCACAAGGTTACTGTACAGGAATCCTGATCTTTAAGCCATTTACCGGCCTCGCCCACAACTTTTTCATCAGTCTGATACTGCTCAAAAGTATCCGGCACCATAAAATGCCTGAATTGACCGTCATTATAGAGATATTGCATTTCGACATCGACAACATCGGCACCCTCAAGCGACTCTCCCGATTTAAAGGTTCTTTCAATCACCCGGCCAGTTTTCAAGTTCCTGATTTTTACCCGGTTAAAGGCCTGACCTTTTCCAGGTTTTACAAATTCATTTTCAATAATTGCACAGGGATCGTTATCCAACATAACTTTTAACCCGGCTTTAAACTCATTAGTACTATAACTGGCCATTTTATCCTCAAAGATGACAAACAATGTAAAACTTAATCATTATAATAGAGGCAACAACCGATAGAAACTTTAATAATCTCTGATGCCTAAGCCACAGTCCGAAATCCAGCACTTTACTAAAAACTGGCAACAACAACTTGCCGAAGCTTTTAATAACATTGAAGACCTTTGCCGTTACCTGCACTTATCACCGGATGACTTGCCGGTTTCAATCGCTGCTGCCGAAAGCTTTCCTCTACGCGTTCCGTTAAGTTTTGCAGCCTGTATGGAAAAAGGCAATCCGCATGACCCTTTATTACGCCAGGTATTGCCTATTAAGGAGGAACTGTTCGCCTATCCGGGCTTTAGCAATGACCCTGTCGGCGATCTTGCATCAGCCACCCGAATCGGTGTTTTGCACAAATATCACGGCCGGGTTTTATTTATCAATACCGGCAGCTGCGCCATCAACTGCCGGTATTGTTTCCGCCGCAATTTTCCGTACGCCGATTTACAACTTAGTAAACAAAAGGAAGATGCCGCCATCAAAGCCATACAAAACGACACAAGTATCTCGGAAGTTATTTTAAGCGGCGGCGACCCTTTGCTGCTAAGCGAGTCGAGACTAGCTCGGCTTATTCGGCAACTGGACGGTATTAAGCATCTGAAACGCATTCGAATACACAGTCGATTGCCTATCGTTCTGCCTGCCCGGATAACTGATGAATTCATTAACACCCTAACCCAAAGCCCCAAACAAATCATCATCGTCGTGCACTGTAATCATGCCAATGAAATTAATGATCGCGTCATTGCTGCCTGCAATTCGCTGAGAAACAGCGCCATCACCTTGTTTAATCAATCAGTGCTGTTAAAAGGCGTGAATGATAATGCAGAAGTCCTATGTAAACTGAGCGAACAACTATTCAGTCACGGCATCATCCCCTATTATCTGCATTTATTGGACAAAGCGACGGGGACGGGACATTTTGAGGTTTCCGAAGAGGATGCCTTGGCGCTAATCCGGCAAGTTCAAACCGCCCTGCCGGGCTATCTGGTGCCGAAGCTGGTCAAAGAACGAGCCGGAGCTGAGTCCAAGCAGCCTATCTTTTAGAACGCTGACATTACTCGACTAACTCCTGTATTTGTGCGGTCGCTCGTGACTTTCGTGTTGAATAAAAATATTAAAGTTTCAAGTTAGTTCAGTGTTTTTTGGAAACAGCCTTGGGTGAAATGCCAAAATGCTTTATAAATGCAGCGCTGAAATTGCTTGCATGACTGTAGCCAACCAGGTCTGCGGCAACACTCACCTGACACCGTCTCGATTCCAGCAACTGATAAGCATTATTCATCCTGATTTCCAGCAACAAACCATAAGGCGTATTATTAAAAAAATGGTGGAATAATTGCTTTAATTTGAATTGATTGGTTCCCACCCGTTTTGACAGATCTTCAACTGAAGGAGGGTTTCTAAATTCGCGTAACAGAATATCCCGCGCCGATTTCGCGATGGCGACATCTTTTTGATCCAATCTCGTCAAATTGCGACGCTTGTCTTCAGAAAGAGGGGTCAATTCAAAAGCCAGCAGCGACATGGCTTGCCCATGCATGAATATCCGGCTTGTTTCTCCTGCTGCGTTGTAATTCAATAACTGTTGCGCAATGCACATGGCCTGAGGAGAAATGGGCTGATAATTTAATAGTTGTATGCCGTTTTTGTTGAATAACTGTGCCGCCTTGTTTTCACCAAAATATCTGTCCAGCCAATTTTTATTCAGTGCGAAACGGAGTTGCATTGTGGGTTTATGGGCTTGGTATTGGCGCTCGCCTATACTGGATCGGATCGTTGTTATAGCCGTGTAGCCTTCGCGAAAAATAAGTTCATCACCGCTATTGCCGGAAAAACGGGATTGTCCTTTTAAGCCGAGCGTGACCATTAGGAGTGGCTCCTGATAGTCCATTCGACTCAAAACGGCCAAGTCTTTCGACGGCGTGTAGCGGGTTTCTATGTAGCTCAAATCCTGATCAAGCTGAAATATGGCTGAGCGCCCCACACCCAAATCTTCCGGCAGGGACTGGTGCAGGCAATCTTTCTGCCGGTGCAATTGCAGCTCGTCGCTGCTTATACTCCATCGTCTCGCTGTTGTTTGTTTTGTTTCCATTACTACCCGCCTACTATAAAACTATCTGGTTTATTAAGCACAAATCACGCCTTGACTCGTTACCTCATTATTTTCATAGCGTTAATGATTTTTCTGGCGCCGATGAAAGACGCTCCGGCGCAAAAGTGCGGCATATCACACACTAAAATAAAAAAATAGGGCATATCACGCAATCCTACTTATGGCATAAGAAATAATCCTTTTGCCATATGAATGCGCGAGGAAATCGCTGCGGTTATTGAGTAGTATCTTCGACCATGTTCACGGCAGATCTAATCATTGATATGGCGGTCGAATAAAAAAATTCTCAGCCAATACTGAGGTGTGTTTCCTTACTACGTTGGAATTATCATGAAAATCTTACGCTCCAATCGGCCTGTTACGCTTTTACAGTTAAGCAGCCCCCTTTTTATTGCCTTATTACTGTTTAATTCCAGTGCCGCAGTAATGGCGCAAGAGCAGCCAACTACTGCCGTTGAAGCTGCAAAAAAGGCAACGGATAAAAAAGCCCAACGTGACCCTGATAAAGGAGCCGAAAAACCCATCGAACTTAAAACGATAGAGGTGACGGCCAGCCCGGTCATTGAAGAAACCCACCTTGATGCCTACTCGAGTGTTTCATCGGTGGTGACAGAAAATCAGTTGCGCGACCAAAACGCGGTCGATCTTGCTTCGGCATTGCGCCGCACGCCCGGCGTCCAGATTACCCGCTTTAATCCGGTTGGCTCCTTTGGCGGAAATCAAGGCGGCGGCGTTTTTATCCGGGGCATGGGCGCCAGTCGTCCCGGCAGCGAGATCAAGACCTATGTTGACGGCATACCGGTCTATACCGGCGTTTGGGGGCATCCGTTGCTGGATTTGCTGCCTGTCAACGGCATGCAGTCGATCACTATTTACAAAAGCCCGCAGCCGCAGATCAACGGCAACAATTTTGCGTCCATCAATTTGGCTACCAAACGCGCTACCGAGGATGGCATTCATGGCAGCGGCCGCATCTCGGGCGGGTATTTCGATACGTTTATTGAGCAGGCCGATATTGAGGGTAAAAAGGGAGATCTTGATTTCTCGCTTGCCCAGGGTTACTCAAGGTCGAATGGGCACCGTCCCAACGCCGATGGCGAATTGAAAAATGTGATGGGGCATGTCGGTTGGCAGGTAAACGATAACTGGTCGGTCGGAACCCAATTCCTTTATACCAATAACAGCGCAAACGACCCTGGCGACAATCGGGTGGCGGCTCCGGCCAGAACGCCTAAATTCACGACGGAAGCAGGTATGGTTTCGGCCAACCTGTCCCATCAGCACGGCGATTGGACCGGGGATTTGCGTCTTTATATCAACACCGGGGAAGGCAATTGGTATAACCATCCTAACAGCCCCCCTTGGGATCTTAGAAATACCGATACGCTCACTAACTTTCAAACCAGCGGCCTGCGCTGGAAAGAAGAGTTCTCTCCCTGGAAGGGCGGGGATGTTGTAGTCGGCTTGGACAGCGACTGGACCACGGGCGATGTGCGGGATCGGGTAGGTTTGGCCGCTTTTCAGGGCCGATACGATACGCCGACATTCCGCGTCACCTCGCCGTATATCGCCGTCAGCCAAAACATTGAACTCAACAAGGACTGGGCGCTGGTGCCGTCAGCCGGTGTGCGCGTTTACGATCACAGCCAATACAGTTCGGAACCCGCCCCCCACGCCGGTCTTTCGCTGGTTTCCGAAAAGATCACCCTGTTTGCCAACGTATCGCGCGGCATCAACTATCCGGGACTGGAAGTTGCTACCCTGGCGGCATTCATTCCACCGCTTGCCGATACCTGGAAGAAGCTTTCGCCTGAGGAGCTGGATCATATTGAAGTGGGCGCCAAGGTTTCGCCGACAGCTTCCACCCAGATCGATGTGAGTTTGTTCAATGATAAGGTGAGGAACCGCTATTTGTTCGGATTTCCTCCCGCCGTGCCGACACCGCAATTTACCAATCTCGGCACTTATCATATCCGTGGCGCTGAAATAGCGATCAAGCAGGAGATCATTGAAAACTGGAGCATTTTCGGCGGACTGACCTTGCTTGATCCGAGTCTCGACAACTTGCCCTACGCACCTAAACGCTCGGTGACGGCCGGTTTGAATGGGCAGATAGCAAAGGTTCGCCTTGCTTTCGATGCGCAATATCAATCGGATATTTTTGCGTTGAATCGCGGGCGCGTTGCCGGTGCAGTGAATACGGATAAGATCAAGTCGTTCACCGTGGTCAATGCGCGAGTGTCTTATCCAATCCCGTTATTGGGTAAAAAGGGTGAGGCATTTTTAGCGGTAGAAAACCTGTTGGATCGCGATTATCAATACATCCCCGGCTATCCGATGCCGGGCCGTTGGGGGCAAATCGGCCTGTCGGCGAGTTTCTAAATACTGCGTCAGGCTTATTTATCACGAAGGGCACGAAGAAAAAGCAAGACGGAAACTCCGTGTTGCCTCGTTCCCACGCGCTATGCGGGAACGAGGCAAAACAAACTTTATGCATCCAAAGCAAGCTTTGGACTCCTTTAACGCCGGAGTTCAAAGCTTGCTTTGAACATTCTTGACACCTTTATTGATTGAATATGCACACGCTCTATTTGTGAATAATCGGGCTCAGAGTAAAATATAAATCTTCTACTATTGCTGTAAAAATATTTAGAGCTGTAGGGCTTATTCGCGCTAGCAATCCGCCATAAACGGAGCGTACAGACCCGCCCTCGTTTTGACCTTCCAATCGGTTTTTTGGGGCCTGATTTTTTGATGGCATGATGTTTGTTATTTGCGTGGCAGTTTGCTATCGCGAAAAACCAGCAACGGAATTTCTGTCACGCAAAATGCCAATTTTAGCACAATACAATAAATGTCTTTAGCAGTCGCCTGGCTTTATAGCGTCAACAAGAATGGAGAGCGCCGACATCAGAAAAAAACTGCCCCAAGCCGACTCGACCAGTTCATCCTTGCCTTGATTGGTTTTGTAACAGCAACCCCAAAATATACCCTTGGCAACTCTGCCACCATTTTCCTGAAACCCTGTGAAGTATTGGCTTCGAATGATCGCGGTAATCTGTTGATGGGCATAAGTTCGCCATTGTTCCCCATCAGCTATTAGGTCTGCCAGGGAGAGCATAGCAAGAGACGCAACCACAGAGGATGATGGATCACAAAGACCTGATGGATGACCCAGTCGATTTGAAGGCATCGGCTCCGGACGTGAATATCGCCAGTATTCACAAGCAGATCGGGCATAACTCAGGTAGGGTTCACCCCATTGCGCTGCCGCCCGGCTCAGTCCCAACAGGGCCCAGGCTTGGCCGCGAGACCACTCACCGGCTTGATCGGTTGGTCTGAAGTTCCCTTGCTCATAGCACGCAGCTGTATGAAACGCGTTCTTATCGGTACGACATGCAGCCAATAGAGTATCCGCGTGCCATCGCGAGATGTATTCATGTTGGCTACATTCACTGCGGCTAAAGAGTTGGATGAGGGGAGCAAAAGTATCTATCGTGATGCGTCGATTCCCATCTTTTCCACCCCCCATGTCTGTACCAACGGGAATGCACCGTATCTCCGGGTCATAGGATGCTGCAAGTGCGGCAACGGCTTCTTTGACAAGTTTCCGTGCATGTTCATCGCTAAACCAGATATCACCAAGAGCTGCGCCGTACCAAAATATCATGCTTCGGTTAATAGAATCGGCACTGATTTTATTGCCCAAGCGTTGACAAATATCCGACGCTTTGTGTCGATCCGACCTTGATTCCGTCACCTTTGCCCGCAACCACCAGCACCCGGCCCAGAATCCGCCGACCCAGGAACCTCCCGGGGAGACAACCCATTGATCAGTACTTCCTGGCGAATAAAGAGGAAAGCCGTTCGTGCAATTGGCATCAATGGCATCCATACGACGAATCATCAATTCAAGTGCGCGCAGCATTTCTTCATGGCTCAATAGCTTTTCATCAGTCGTGTTGCCGGGTGTTTTTTCCATTATGCGCATAACAAGAGTCTCTTTAGAAAACCAGATTAAAATCTACATGAGCGGTATCAGCATGTTTTTGTCTTGGGTAGACATTTTGAATGACATTACCGCCAAAGGCGTGACCGTAATAAAGGGTCCATGAAAATTCCTTGGTAAGGTTGTGGGTAAAGTTTATATCCACCAATTGCCCAATGTCCGTATTGCCGCCGGAAGGTCGCCCGGAATAGCCGAACGAACCTGAGCGCGAGGTAGCTCCCGGTCCGCTATAGAATAAATCACTCGAATTGGCCAGCCCCAGATGATGGAAGTCGATTGCAACTTTGATCTTATCGGTGGGAGACACAATCATTTGTACGAACGCGTCTTGCAGATTCATCATATTGTAATAGGGAAACTTGGCATAAGTGCGTGGGGAGGGAAGTGCGGTAAAGAAGGTTTTGTGTTTACCGTCTGTTGAATTATCGTCGCCCGAACTTAGATAATAAATGGCGCGCAGCCACGGCTTGAGAGGCAGTTTAGTCCATTGATAGCCGACTTCGGCATCTACAGCCCACGCTTGCTGATCCAGATTAGTCCAATCGCCAAACTGATAAGCGCCCCACAATAAACCATCAATACTGCCGGAACCCAATGATTGAAGTGTTAGCAAGTGCGTGCCGACGGTATGGAGATTTAAATCCTGCTTGTCAAGGTTGGGTCTGTTAATAACAGGGCGGTTGTCTACCACTTGGGTGTTACGGTCATCATTGTAATACAGGTAGAAAAGCCTGCCTTCAGTCCCCGGCAACAACGCATTCCTCTTGCTGGTCAGTGCAGTATAAAACAGGTCGATTTTGCTGATCTCATCCTGCCCTTGAACCGTAAAGCCCCCCTGAGTCGGACGAAGACCGCTGGCGGTGATATTGAAATCCGGTTGATCATAGACCGTGGAAAAGCCGTCGAAACTTCGACCTACATGGACGACGTTTGACCCTACCAGACGTTGTGCGACACGTTTCGATTTGAGGCCGTCAAACTTGACATCGCCTGATTTGTATTCCAGGCCATCCATATATTCAAATCGGCCGACTTTTAACTGCGTTCCGGGCAGTCCTAATGCGTTGCCCTTGAAGTTCAGAAAAGCCTGTTTCAAAAATACATTACTGGGGTCAGTGGATTGATTCGCCGAATAATAAGCCCCGCCCAGCCCCAATGCACCGACCGGAGGAGCCGCTACAGCATTATCGGGAAGACCGTAAAGTCCATTGTATTGAGCCTGTGCGTAGGCATCAACAAAGGAAGTAGTCAGTTGTAAGCCCAGACGGGCACGCAGTGACCATAAATCGTATTCGTTGTTACTGTTTACTGAACTGGGCTGAAAAAAATTCCACGCCTCGTAGCTGCCTTGAAATTCGCCGGTAACACGCAGATAGTCGTTAATCTGTCCCCAAGGTTTGGCTTCTTCAGCTCTCAATTCGCTGCCGGCATGAAATATTGCCGCTATAACAAACAGCGGTAATAAGCGACTGGAACTGCGGGTTGAAGAGCTTTTATAAATATTATTTTTGATTTTTCCCACTTGTGCCTCAAAATGAAAATGAAAATTTTATCTTTATGGAATGTAACTGCTCGTGCCTTTTTTAATCGCAAAGCCAACTTTGAAGCGACCAAAGCAAGCTTTGGACTCCAGAAAATGTGGATAATGAGTTCAAAGCCAGCTTTGAAATTTACTTACGATTTTAAACAGCATGTTTTGTGACGTGTAGAAGTGAGCGTCAGCCAGGGTGAGTAGTTACTATGGAATATTGAAAAGTTGCGCCGAATTTCTCGGCTTAGACTTAAAAGTTCAGGAACATAAATATCATGGAATTAATATCCTCAAAGGATGGCACACCTATCGCGTGCCGACATAGCGGCGCAGGAACGCCACTGTTACTTGTGCATGGCACTACCGGGGACCACCTCACATGGGCGCCGGTGTTGGCAGCACTTGAGCGTCACTTTAGCGTGTGGGTCATCGACCGACGGGGGCGTGGCGACAGCGGCGATGCCGCAGAAGACTACACATTCGAACGCGAGTGTGAAGATATCGTCGCAGTCATTGATGCCATCGGTGGCTCTGTGCATGTCATAGGGCATTCCTTTGGAGGGCTTTGCGCCCTGGAAGCCGCACTCCTGACTCCAAACATTGGCCGGCTCACCCTCTACGAACCGCCCCTCTCATTGGTCGGCAGTGGCTGGTCTGCGGAGTTAGACGCGCACATGGAAGCTTTGCTGGATACAGGAAACAGGGAAGAGGCCTTGCTACTCTTTCTTTGCAACATCGTCAAAACACCGCCTCGTGAGATTGCCGCCATGCAAGCCGGACCGAACTGGCAGAGGCGGGTGGCCGCGGCTCACACGATCCATCGCGAGTTGCAAAGTATCGACCGCTATGTCTTCGATCCCCTGCGGTTTCGCGCCGTGCTGACTCCTACTTTGCTCCTGCTGGGTAGCGAAAGCCATCCGCGCCGCCACACCATCGCAAAGACGCTCAACCAGACCTTGCCCAATAGCCGGATTGCAATACTCCAAGGGCAGCAACACGGCGCGATAAGAACCGCGCCTGACTTATTCGTTGATGAAGTTGTAAACGCTTTGAAAAAAAATTAACCACAGAGGCACAGAGAACACAGGGGTGCTGATTCCAGAAAATGTCACTTATTTTTACCATGAAGACCATGAAGGACTTGAAGATATGACTGTATTGACTTCATGCGTGATATTGTGACGATTCATAAAACAAAGCTTTTTAACCCTTCCCTTCATTATCTTCATGTCCTTCATGGTAATAAAAACAAGTTATAAACGTTGTACTGCGTCAGTATGTAGGTCGGGTTAGCGTAGCGTAACCCGACACATCGAAGCGGCAAATGTCGGGTTACGCTATCGCTAACCCGACCTACGACTTTGCGTTCCGTTCAGATTGTCGTAATGCTTTTAAATCAATCAATTGGCCTTCGATCTGTTCAAGAGCAAAGTCGTTGTTCTCTGCGCTCATTGTTTCGTTACTAAACTCGTGCGTGTTTGATAGTTCAGCCAACCTGGTCAAAACGACACAATAATTGCTTTCTAATGCGCTTAACCGCTCCTTAAGCAACAAAACATCTGATTTAAGTTGTGCGAGCTCCTGAAAGTTTTCATCGCGAGGCTGCAACCTGCGCCGTCGGGCTGATGCTAATGCCAGTGCCATGATACAACCGACTACGAGCACGCCGATCAGGGTACTCCAGCTCAACAGCAAGCCCCCGGAGTAATCCGACAAAACGCCGTAAAGTGGCGGGCCAAGCGCAAAGCCACCAAAGAAGGCCACCGAGACAAATCCAGACGCAAAAGTTACCGCGCCAAATGCTGAGTCTCTGATTAACATGCTCATTGCTATCGCGTTAGTGCCTACTGCTGTAAGCCCCACACCCACCGCACCCACCCATAACGGCCAGTACTGCTCTGGACTCGCTTGCATCGTCACCGCCATTGCAACGGCTGCAATGGCAATGAGCGCGAGTAATAGCAGCGATTCGTCCTTAAGTTTTGCCCCCATAGGCGTCAATACCATGCGCGAAATGATACCCATCGCACCGAAAACGGCAATTAACGTGCCTGCCAGAGACAGCGGCATACCTTGCTGTGTGGCAAAAGTAGGCAAAAATGTGACGAAAGCGGAAAGTGAGATACCCACGCAAAATTGAATACTCATCAAGCGAAACAGTAGCGCGTTCGGCATTGATATCGTGAACCCTTTACCCGTTCTTGTTATCCTTTTAGGGGTAATAAAAGGCGTTGTTATGATGAATATAAATGACAAGGGAATAATGATAGCCAGCGCGAATCGCCAGCCATAGGCAACGGCAATACCGGGCAATACGAGACCTGCGAAAAGAGCCGCAAGCTGAACGCCCGCCTGCTTTAGCCCTACCACCATTGCTTTTTTCTCCGGCGGCACTTGCTGCGCGATCAGTAAATTGGTGACCGGATTTGCCAGCGCCTGGGCAATGCCGCACACGCCGACCGCCGCGACCAGGCCATAAAAACTCTGCACCGTTACCATCATCGTAAAGGCCAATGCAATGGCAGAGAAAAGAATTATCAGGGAATAGCGTGAACCAAGGCGATCTACAAATGCCCCCGCCCAGAGCGATAAAATCGCTGCCAGGCCAAAAGAACTCATAATCAAATAACCCAGCAATTCGGGTTTAAAGTGTAAGTCCTGACTAAGGAGCAGCCCAAGTGTGCTGGTGGCGTATAACACCAGCATGGGTAAAGCCATTGCAAACACCAGGACTATTCGAAACCATAAATCTGCAACGGGTGTTGTGTGCCTGGTGGAGCTGGTTGTTATCATTCGCGCTTTGCGGCGGGCGTATGCCAAGACCAGCAGCAGGATACCCGCGAATGACAGTATGCCGGTTAGCGTACTGCATTCACGCAACAAATCGCCCGAATAATTCGCCAGAATTGTAAAAGTTGAATCAATCAAAGTGATACACGCCGCCGTCTTTATAACAATCGATGAGCTTTCGGCCAACCGAACTGGTTAGCGACTCGTCCGAACCATCGAGAATACGTGTCGTGCGCGCTATCCGGTAAATACCCGATAGTGGCGTGAGATCACTAATACCTTCAGCGCCGTATAGTTGCATCGCAGCGTCCGAGGCCATACATAAGGCTTGCGAGGCGGCCATTTTAGCAACATTAATCTCAACATCATTGGCACGTTGGGCATCGACACCCCGTGCGGCTACGCGAATTAATTCGCGTGCACTGGTAATGGCTTGATAGGTATTAACCATGTGTTGACGTACCAGCTGTTTGTCCGGCAAGCGGGCTGACAGGCCGCGCTCGGAATTAATCCGTGCGCCCATTAAATCAAAACATCGCTGCGCCAGTCCTACCCAGTTCATCGAGCGCAGCAGCCGTCCAATATTAAGCCGCTGTCCCATTAAGGCTATACCGCTGCCGCTACAGCTTAAAATATTATGTTCTGGCACCTGCACGTTGGTAAAAGACATTTCGCCTTGACCCAGCGAACGCCCCATCATGCTAATCTGTCGTTCAACTTTAAAGCCCTCTGCGTTGGTTGGCACAATAATCATTGAAAGCGCTTTATGAATCGCCACATTTTCCCCGGCAGTACGCGCCAGGACGGTAACAAAAGTTGCTCGATCCGTGTTACACACAAACCATTTTCTGCCGTTGATAGTCCAGTTGCCGTTAGCCAGCTGCGCTGATGTGGTGATTAAGCTGGGAAACGAACCGCCATGTTCAGGCTCGGTCATACCATAACTGGCGATGGCTTTGCCTTTCACCATGGGTTCCAGGAAGTTTTTACGCACTTCATCGCTGCCGAATTTCAGCAACATGTGTGCATCGAGCGCGGAGTGGCTGCCAAAGATTGCCTGGGAAAATTCGGTGCGCCCCTCCTGTTCAGCTACAATGAGGTAGTCTTCGAGAGAGGCTATTTTTCCACCATGGGAAAGTGGATAAAATAAACCCCATAGTCCGGCACTTCGGGCTTTTTCGGTCAGCTCTGCTTGTAGCGCGGATGATGAATCCCCGTCTTGAGCCAACTGTGGTTCGTTCGGAATGATTATTTCATCAACAAATTTTTTCACTTCACTGGCAAGTGATCCGGCTAATTCGGTATGAGCAGATTTTCCATGCGTTTCCAACATTAATGAACTCCTTCAGCAAAGCGTGGTTTAGTCCCGACCCGGATAAACTCCATCTCCGCGGTCAGCTGCTTTTTATCGACCTTTCCAGCCGGACTGAGAGGTAATTGCCGATAGTAGCGCAAATATTCCGGGAGCTTGTTTGTCTCTAAACCCTGTTCGCGCAAGTAGCCGGCAAATAGGGAAAGCGACAGGCGTTCGACACCCTCACGCATTACTAAACAGAGGCAAACTCGATGCCCCAAATCCGGATCGGCAACAGGTACGCAGGCCGCGCTGACGACATCGGGATGGGAAATAGCGACATTTTCGATTTGAACAGGACTAATATTGGCGCCGCCACGAATAATAATGTCTTTCTTGCGCCCGGACAGCACCAAATACCCGTCAGCATCAATAAGACCCAGGTCTCCGGTGTACACCCAACCCTCTTTGTCCCGGTATAGAGCATCCAGGTCCGGCGCGTTAACATATTGCATGGGACTTATTGGCCCCCTGGCGGTAATTTCTCCAACGCCCCCTTGACGCACCTCTTGCCCTTCGTCATCGACTATTCTGATGGAACAAACTTCCGGATTAGGTCGACCCGCTTTATGGAGAACGGTTTCTAAATCGTCGTCAAGTGTCGTATGACAGTTAACACCATCCGCCGAACCGTATAAACTGATAAAACCACATTCGAATGCCTCGGTGCATCGGCGGATTGATGCTTCATCAATCTCCGCCCCTCCACTAATGATACCGATCAGACTGGACTTATCGATTTGCGACAATGCCGAATCCGCAGCGATGCGTTGAAACATGGTGGGTACCCCAAAGATGTAGGTCGGCTTAAGCTCTGCAATAGCTTGAATGGCCGCTGCGACATCGAATTGCCGCAAGATCACAATGGATCCGCCTAGCCAGGATAAAATACCAAATGTCGCGGATGAACCAAATGCTGTGCCAAGCGGCATCAAATACAGCCCTCTAAAAGTGCTTCCATCAGAATGTATTCGTTGCAGAAAACGACCTCGCCCGCCAATCAGTGCATTGTGCGAGTAGGCAACCCATTTTGGCTCGGATTCTGTTCCGGACGAGATCAGGAAGCGAACGGGTGAGTTGGGGCAGACTGATGGTAATTTGCCGGACTCAATCGGTGCGGCTTGAAAGAGGTCATCCAGCGTGTGCCAGCCGTCTCGGGCTTTTCCATCAACGATTAGAACGCGCAGAGACAGCAAAGTGGGGCGTAGTGATTCAATGAGCTCGCACAGATCGATGTTGGCGTGTTCCCGTTCGACAATAATCACGCGCGCATCACACCTTCTCAGTAACGAGTCAATATCAAGACGACCGCGTCCGGGCGGGAAAGGGGCCACGATCGCACCCAGCGCTGCAGCCGCAAGATCTATTGCGCAGCTATGCCAACTATTAGTGAGTTGATAGGCGACAACATCTCCAGGGACAATCCCCAGTTCTTTGAGGCTGGTAGCGAAGCGCTGAACCTTGTCCAGTAACTCTGCGTAAGTGACTGTTTGGTCAAGGGATAGAACCGCCGGGTTATCAGGATGCTGTTGTACATGCTCACAAAACAACTCGTATACGGATTGATTTGGATAGGTTCCATTTTCAACCCACTGGTTACGAACTTCGCTGGGGACTATATCTATGATACCTGCATGATTCATTTGAACCTCCAAGGAGAAATAACTTTGGTATAAGAGCCGGTAGTTAAGCTCGGTTGTAGATGTGGGATGGTTTGTAAGTCAGTGAGGTCTTCAACAACCACAGCTGAAGGAACGTCTGCTTGTTCCAGGACCTCAATCCACTCATTTGCCGTTCTTGATAGCAATAAGTCGCTCAAATGCTGATGAAAGCCTTCTTCGTCAATACCGATAGTGATATTAAGGGCTTTAGCCAATCGCTCCGTCGTTTTTACGTCACAACATTCAATCGCACAATGTCCCTGTCTGGTGGCGTAGACAGCATCAATAATGCTTTTATTAGTTATATCGGTATTCTGCGGCTTATAGAGCTTTTGCAAATCATCCGAACATAACAGCGTCGCTGTACTCATTAACGATGAAGTCACTTTGCCGCCAACTTTATTCATACATCGATTGAGCAGTGCGATAGTGATTCCTTGTGCCGCAACAGCGCCACCCAGCACATCCAATACCGTAAATAACGAGCCGCCTTGCGTACCCGAAGCCCCGGCAATTTTTTTTGCGACTCCGGAATAGGCTTGAGTCATAAAATCCGTACCCGGCATGATGTTCCTGGATGACTGTGCCCCGCCGTCTGTTGCCCAGCCACCCGCGTAGGCGTAAATCAGGGCGGGATTAATTGCCGCCAAATGCTCATGGTCTAGATTTAATGGCGCCGCTTTGCCGGGCGCCCAGTTATGAAGAAAGACATCGGCGTGTTCCACAAGCTCTTTAATTTCCGCTTGTCCGGCTGAAGATTTAATATCAACTTCCCGAATAGTTTTGTGTCGATTAAGCGCGTCAAATCGTGCTGAACAGCCCTCCGCCATTGGCGGCATACCGCGCAAAGGATCGCCGCCCGGCGGTTCTATCCTGATTACGTCCGCGCCCAACAATGCAAGCAAATGTCCTGCAAGAGGGCCCTGAATCCGCCGACAGGACTCGATAACGGTGAGTCCGCTTAACGGTAAATCATTGCCGGCAACGCTGGCCGGTGTGCTTTTTAGAGTAGGTTCGAAAGCAAATTCCCAAGGTCCTTGAAGCCACACCCGTTTGCAGTCTTCGTCTTGGGCTCTGGCATCAATAGAGCGTATTGGACAAGTCGCCATGCCGGTAATGGCACATAGCTCGACAATACGTGAATAACTGAGGTTGGCTATCGCAGCGATTAATTCAGCAGGCATAGGGGCTATGGCTTTGGCATAGCGTAGTAAAAAAGCAGTCCAACCCTTACCGGCGATTTGTGAACTTACCCCTATCTCAAGCCAAAATTTTTGCCAAGGCCCTGCATCCAGTGTTTCCAGTTCAAAGATAACACCATCCGCTGAAACAAAGGGAGGACACGCCGGCTGTGGGATAATACCCGGCAATAGAGTTTCGGGAGACTCAAAAGCTGTCGCCCCTGCTATATACTGTCCTACGCTTAATAGGGCGGCGGCGGCCATCGAAACGCTACTGTTCGACACAGAAAGGCCTCGCAGTTGACCAATCGAAGCAGCCACGCCCCCCTGAAGTGCCAGGGCCGCAGTCAAGGTAGAAACGTAATTTACTCCCAAAGCCTGGGATTTACCGCTAGCTCGTCCATGCACCGACATTAGACCACAAGCTGCCTGAATGATATTTTCGGTCACAGGCGTATGCCTGGAGGCGTCGTCCCATCGGGTCACTTCGCAGATGACAGGTGAGGTATGAGGGGTTTTAAATTCAAAAGAAAACGCTGCATTGCTTCCGGAGTTTTCGCCAGTCTCACAAACCATACCCAATGCGCTGGATTGATAGCGAAGTGAAGAGGCTATAACAGAAAAATCAGAGGCCGGGTTTTGCAACGGCCCCGTTATCATGCAGCCGGTTAATGGACGATTCATATGCATTATTAAATAGTGAGTACGGTTAAGTTGAACTCAACCACCGGCAACAGAGGGTAGAATGGTTATCGAGTCGCCGTCTTGCAGACTTGTTGAAAGACCGTCACTAAAACGAATGTCATTATCGTTGACATATATATTAACGAAACGGTGTGCCTGTCCTTCGGTAATCAGTTTCTCCTTAACGCCGGGATACTGTTGCTCTATCTGATCTATGACTTCAAGAACATTTAAAGCGGTTATCTCAATACGTTTTTGATCGTTAGTGAGCGGTCTTAATATGGTTGGGATATTCACGGTGATTCGCATGTTTACTCCTTTCAGGGTTTTATAGTGTTGAAGAGTTTCGCAGGATGGGTTTCGCTATTGCTCTAATAATTAAAGTCCGATACAAAACTCAAGCCTCTATTAATTGTTCCAAAGCAGCTTGTAATTTATGGTAAGCGCTTACCGTACAGACCCTCTCCTCGGTAATCATCCCGTCTAAAATGCGGAAACTGCGAATTTCCCGATCATATAAATTGTCTGTTGGAATAATCACATAATGGGCTCCCGGTTCTGACGCATTTTCAACATCGGTGCGACTCGGATAAGCCTGTGAGCCGGTATGTGAGTGGTAGATAACAACAGGCTCTTCGCCCTGCGCCTCCATCTCTCTCCAGACCTGTAATTGCTGTTGCGGGTCGAACTCAAAAAACGTCTTTGACTGCGCCACATTACGCATGGGAATAAGACGCAACGGAATATTAGACCCTTCAGGGCCGGCGATGACACCGCAGGTTTCAATCGGGTGATCTTTATGTGATTGAGCAATCATTGCTTCAACAAGTTTGGAGTGTATAACTAGCATAATATTCCCTCAGTATCCGTGTGTTGGTAGTATCTTGAATTCAATAAGTAGTGTGCCGCCGGATGGGGCGAGCCGCTTAATAAACGGGTAGTGACGGATCCACATCCCTGATCCACGCTATAATTCCACCGTCCAAACTTTTAACGTTGGTAAAACCTTGCTTTTGCATCTCAATAAGAACATCTCTCGAACGCGCACCCATTTTGCACTGAAGAACAATGAAATCGTCTTTATTAAGCCGGGACAAAACGTCTTCGGACATGATGATATTTTTGGGGATATGGCTAGCGCCTTCAATACGGACGATATTCCATTCCTCGATTCCGCGCACATCGATTAACTGTAAATCAGTACCGCTTTCTTGCATTTTTTTAAGTTCCAGTGCGCTGATTACTGGAACATTTGTTTTATGGTCTTCTGCAGGTCTCTTTAGCCCGCAAAACTCCTGATAATCGACCAAGCCGGTAATGGGAACCCTTACCGGCGCCCTCCTTAAGGGTATGAATCGATACGTCATATCCAGAGCATCGTAGACCACAAGTCGACCCAACAAAGTTTCGCCTAAACCGGTAATTAATTTGACAGCCTCTGTCGCCATAATTGCGCCTATCGAAGCACAGAGTATGCCTAACACCCCGCCTTCCGCGCATGAAGGAGCCATTTCCGGTGGCGGTGGTTCGGGGTACAAATCGCGATAATTCAGACCGACTCCTCCCGGTGCATCTTCCCAGAAAACAGAAGCCTGGCCTTCGAACCGGAAGATGGATCCCCAAACATAGGGCTTTCCTGCAAGGACGCAGGCATCGTTAACAAGATACCGTGTAGCGAAATTGTCCGTTCCATCCACGATCAAGTCGTAGCCTGAAATTATCTCTATGGCATTGGCGGCTTCAAGGCGTGCGTTATGAAGCTGAACATGAACGTAGGGGTTTAACTCGTTGATCGAATCCTTTGCGCTCTCGGATTTAAGTCTGCCGACATCGGATTGTCCATGAATGATTTGTCTTTGTAGATTTGATTCGTCAACGACATCGAAGTCAATAATTCCCAATGTCCCGACCCCGGCCGCCGCGAGATAAAGAAGCGCCGGCGACCCCAATCCGCCTGCGCCTATCACTAAAACTTTACTGTTCTTGAGACGCTTTTGTCCTTCCAGACCAACATCGGGAATCAGCAAATGGCGACTATAGCGTGAAATTTCGTCCTTACTTAACTCCTTTGCAGGCTGGACTAATGGTAATAATTGCATTTAAAACCTCAACGTTTAAATCATAAAATTCATTCAGTTCATATACTGAATTGATAGCTGGCGGTTTCATTAAGAATCCGTTACTAAACACATCAAACAAACAGATATTCATATCTGAAAAAATGATAGTTTCTTTAAAATAAAGCAACATGTGCGCCAGATTTGTTTTATTGTGAAATATTGACGAGTTAGGTATTCAATTATGATTTTTGTTGGACTAAACCGTATGTTATTTCACCATTTTCTGGTGATATGTTTTAATTTTTTGAAAAAAAATCCATAAGCTATTGAAAATTATTATATTTATAACAATAGATTGTTAATTGTAAAGTGTGTGATATGACATACTTTAATTAAAATTGCTTAGCATGAATAATTTGACTGACGGGAAGTTTGCTAAAACAATACATCGCGTTTACGACTAAATACCTGTCTTAATTAATAGCCATATTATTGTTAATAAAAGTAATTATAAATTCTACAAATATTTAAATGGCGTTCACTATTAATTGATTGTGCAATAAAGTCCGACGCTCTTTTAGAGAATTCATTATTAACGAATAGGGCATATCACCTATACGAATGTGCCATATGCCACACTTTTTTATTTCACGGTCACTTAACGACGAGCATACATTGTGAAGACAACCTTATACTGACAAAAACAAGGTAACTTTTCCCATAACTTACTTACAAAGAAACGAAATATACAGATGAAGCATAAAATGGCATAAATATTGCTTAGTGTTAGAGCCAGACTTCAAAGAACAATACGCTTCAATCGCCAACGCGATTTTAAAAAACTATAGATAAAGGATGTGAAATGATAAAACGCATAATACTGAAAATGCTCTTCAGGTTGCTCAATCGCAGCCGGCCCTTTTTATTTTCAGTCCTGACAGTCTTTACCTCTTCATTGGTCGTCGCTCAAGAAACCGGGCAAAGTCCAATTCTTCTGCATGCCGCACGCGTTTTCGACGGCACTAATATCAGAACCAATACGTCGGTATTGGTGATAAACGGGAAAGTAGCGCAAATCGATTCGCGTGAAGCATTTAAGTCCAGTGATGCGAAAGTCATTGATCTGGGCGATGATGCAACCCTGCTGCCCGGTTTTATCGAATTGCATGCGCATATAACATTTCAAAAGATTCCGGCTGACACTGTTCTTAAGCATGGCATTACCACGCTTCGGGATGTAGGCGGGCCCGTACACAAGCCTTACGGTGGCGACGGAAGCTTGCGTGTATTGACTTCAGGTCTGATTATTACCGCGCCTGATGGTTATCCTATTCCAGGCATGGGGATTACCAACATTGCCGCACCTGTTTCTACAGAAGAACAAGCGCGGGAAACTGTCCGTAATCTTATAGAGGGGGGCGCAGTGGTGATTAAAGTCGCACTGGAACCCGGCGGTGAAGCGGGTGCGCCCTGGGTCTCCAGTCATGGACATGGTCATGAAAATCAACCGGCTGCAGAGCATGAAAATCCCCATCACAAACCTGCCCACTCAAAACAGGCATGGCCGCTATTACCGGAAAATATTGTCAAAGCGATTGTCGATGAAGCGCATCAACATGACCGTAAAGTCACGGCGCATATTGCAGAGGAAAAAGGCGTACAGATCGCCATTGGCGCAGGCATTGATGAATGGGCGCACGTTCCTTGTGACGTTATCCCCGAACCGTTGCTGAAAAAAGCCGTGGCCCGGCATGTAAAAATAGTCACTACGATAGATACCTTATCGAAATGTCCGGGTATTGCCCACAATGTCAACACCCTGGCCGCGCTGGGCGCTGAGTTTTTATACGGCGCTGAAATTGCGCACCCGGACATCCCTTGGGGTATCGATGCGCAGGAGCTTATTTATATGATGCACATGGCAAACATGCAACCGATTGATGTCTTGCGTACTGCCACATCGAAAGCAGGCCGATATTTAAATATACCGCTGCTGGGTACCTTACAACCCGGCGCACCGGCCGATATGATTGCGGTGAAAGGCGACCCTGTTCATGCTTTAAAAATACTGGAATATCCTGATCTTGTTATGTCGGGCGGCAAAATTGTTCTAAACAATTTTGGAAGGAGTGTGAGCATGCCGTAACTCACACAACAGCCGGAATGCGCTATACTAACGCCAACCGTGACGCTGAAACGTCTTCCATGACGACAGGCGCTACAGTGATGCAATATTGACTAATCATTTAAGAAAAATCCCCATGAAATTAAAACCTATTGCTGTATTAATGGGTGCCCTCGCTCTTGGTTTAAGCTCACAGTCTAACGCTACCGAGCATCATACGGCGCAAGCGCTGGAGCATTCGGCTATGGCTACGGCTCATGGACAAGATGGTCATTCCGACCAACTGCTTAAACATGCTGAAGAAGGTTTAAAATTTAAAACATGCCGAAGCAGCTGAAAAAGAACATGCTGAAGCCCATGTGCATATGACAAATGCAGTTAAGGAATGAAAATTAAATAACCCATACCGTTGCGCAATGGGCGACCCGCCGGTCGCCCCTACAAGTTATCGCGTGTTCAAGTTATTTAGATTCCATTCCTAAGCATTTAAAAGAAGCTATAGATCATGCTAAACAAGGCCATGCCGATGTAGACACCAAGCATGCCGAAGAAGCAATGACCCATATGCGTCAATCCATCGGCCAATAAAAAATGACGCGGTGATTGAGAATTTTCTTGGTCACCGCTGTGTTGCAACCCCCTGCCCCTCTTCATACTGCCCTTAGATTCAACTCATAAGTACAATCGACGCTTATCGGAAAAGAAAAAATGGCTGAGCTGTTTGACAAAGTGTTTCAGTTCATTAGCTTAAGGCCATTGAGGGTATGGCTGGCTATATTCTAAAAAATAAGGAAAATATAATCAGCTGTGAGGAAGCGATTGCTGTGCTGGATGAAAGCGGGGTGCCAATAATGAAGTATTAGCGTTTCGCTAAGGAACGCGCATGAAATAAAATCACCAATAGAAACATTTTGTGCGATCTGTGGGGGCGAATGAATTCGCCCCCACAGATGCTCAAGTTATTTCATGCGCGTTAGAGATGCCATGCGGCACATGTGCCGCGGTAACATGCCGGGCGGCAGACTCACAATGACCTTTTTGATCATCAAAGAAAATATCCGCACCGAATGCCTTCAAAAAAGCGCCTTTGTCTATGCCTCCCAAAAAAAGCGCTTCATCGATACGGATACCCCAAGCTCTTAGCGTTCTGACTACCCGCTCATGAGCCGGAGCCGCTCGGGCGGTCACCAATGCGGTTCTTATCGGTGATGACTCAGGATCAAACTGCGTTTGGATATAATGCAGAGCGCTTAAAAAGTCCTTAAAAGGCCCGCCCGGCAAGAGTTTTTTGGCTTCATTACGCTCATTTTCGGTAAACACATCCAGGCCGCGCTGTTGATAAATCCGTTCCGACTCATCCGAAAACAATACCGAATCTCCATCAAAAGCGATGCGCAGCTGATCGGAATGATGTGTCATGGAAGGCCCGCAAAGAATGGTCGCCGCGGCAAAACCCGCACACAGAGCCTTGGCGACATCATCGGCATTGGTCGATAAAAACAGATGTGCACCGAATGCAGGAATGTAACTGTATGGAGATACGCCACTGGTGAATGCCGCGCGGATAATCTTCAACTGGTAATGAGCAATGGAATTAAAAATCCTTAACCCCGTATCGGCACTATTTTGTGATAACAGGATGATTTCGACCAGAGGGTCATCGGGGCAGCTGTCATTTAAGCTCAAAAACTTTTTAACCAGGACGAAGCCGTAGCCCGGCTCCAAAATTTCATCTTCATGTTCTATTTGATAACGACAGAAAGCTTCCTTACCTTGCGTTTCAAATATCGCATGCGATTCATCCAGATTGAATAGCGCTCTGGATGATACCGCTACAACAAGCTTTTTCTCTCTCATAACCGGCATTAGCTCTAGTTATCACTTACCCAAACTGAATCCAAATTAAGTGTCTCTTTTAGCCTATCCGTATTGGAAAACGCTTCCGCTTTGCTTTTAAAGCCCCCGACTCGCAGTCGATACATTGTTGTATTCTTTTCACGGACCGGGATTACTTCAGCAAAAACACCCAGGCGTGCAAATTCAGCCGCTTTGCTTTTGGCAAACCATTCCTGTTTGAATGCCGCCAGATTTACCCCCCACTTTGCAGCAGTGGCTGTTTGTTTGCTTGCCTTTACAGGCTCCTCTTTAAAAACAGCTTTCGGCGGAGTTATTGGTTTGGCCGGCACCGCTTCGGGTTGAGTTTTGGCTTTGGCAGGCACGGTTTCAGGCACAGTCTCTACTTTAGCAGGCGTTGTTTCATGCTTGGCTCTCTCTTTGGTTGGTGCAATCTCATGTGCATTTTCTTCTTTAACCGGTGCATGCTCATGCACAGCTTCAACCTTAATAGGTTCAGCAACCCATGGCTTCAAAGGCATCTTTCCTTCCGCCCCCCCCATTTTGACCTGTAACATGTCAAGCGCCTTACTTACCATGCCCTGTTTCGCCACAATATCAGGCACCTTGTTATTTAACAAATCAACAGGGAACTGGGGGGTTTCTTTGAGCTCCGTTATAAAACCATAAACCTGCTGATTCAACTGCACAACAGAGTTCATCACCGCGTTAATTTCTTCATTCGGATTATTTTCAGCATTCTTTGCCAAGTTTGCCTCAAGAGTTGAAACCTGTTCCGTTAATTTTGAAACTTCAGATTTTGCACCGTAAACCATCACCCCCAATCCAGCTGCTGCGCTTAACGCAACTGCACCGAATCCCAACGCTACGTAACTGAAAAGCTTTGCTTTTTTAACTTTATTTTCAGCGTCTTCCAGCTGTTTTTTAATATTTTCCTGTTCAAATCCCAAAGGATTCATCTTTGCGTTTTCAATATCGTCTATAGCCGCATCGGCAGCTTGTTTCGGTTGAGATTCGAAAATCGCTTCGTCATCTTCCGATTTGAATCCCGCGATTTCCGGCTCAAAAGCCTGGACGGCTTCATCTTCGTCCAAGAAATCAGTGTCACCAAAGGCATCAGCCAACTCATCTTCTTTAATTCCTGAATTACCACCCATATCGGACATTTCGATATCAGCAGTAATATCAAAATCAGGTAAAAGAAAATCATCTTCATCTTGAATCGATTGTTCAGTCTCTGCTAACTGATCCTCCTCTGTCTCCCTGGAAAAATCATCACTCACCTCATCCAATTGAAAAAAATCATCAATTTCGCTCAAATCCGCATCATCGCCAAACTCATCTTTCTTCTTCCCAACCGTTTGCTCTAACACATCCTCTGCATTAAAACCGGAATCCATGAGTAGACTGTCAATGCCATTTTCATTATTCTGCAAGTCATTAAATGATTCTTCAACTGCTGCCTGCTGTTCTTGATTGGATGCGATTAAATCCGTTTCAACCGGAGCCGATACTGCAATCTCATCACCCTGAATCATATCCGATTCGTCAAAATCATCACCAAAGCCGGAGAAATCATCAATTTCGTCCGACAAACCCGCATCATCAACAAGCTCATCCGATTTCCCGCCCGTTTGTTCTAGCGCATTCCCCGAATCAAAACCGGCATCCGGAAGTAAGCTTTCAACAACACCTTCATCATAGGAGAATTGTTCAACTGCTGCCTGCTGTTCTTGATTGGATGCGATTGAATCCGTTCCAGCCTGAACCGGTACGTCAACCTCATCATCCTGAATCATATCCGATTCGTCAAAATCATCATTAAAACTGGAAAAATCATCAATTTCATCCGACAAGCCGACAGCATCAACATGCGTGGATAAGTTTTCTGTATCTTGTTCAGACTCATCAATTTCTACCGGAATTATGTCCGGCTCATTGAAATCACTAAAGTCCGAAAAATCATCCAGCTCTTCATCTGTGCCAACATCATCCTCTACATCTGATTCTTCAATTTCCGCCAAAGCCGGAGCCGACGCTTCAACCTCATCCTCATAAGTCATATCCGATTCGTCAACATCATCAATTTCGTCTGGTAAAACCACATCATCAGTAAGCGCTGATAAACTCCCCGTAGCCAACTCAGGCTCATCATCAACTTCTTCAACTGCGGCCGTTCGCGGTGAGTCCTGTCGAACCATTTCCGGCTCATTGAAATCACTAAAATCAGGGAAATCAGGGAAATCATCCAACTCTTCAAGCGCACTAACATCATCACCCTCGGTTGCTTGCATTGGCGCATCATCTGTATCAAATCCGGCATTCATCAACAATCTATCGATAGCATCTTCATCGTCCTGAAACTCATTCATCGGGAGAAGGGAAGATTCCGCCTCGTCCAGCATGGCATCCAAATCATCATCGAGATTATCGTGTTTTTCTTTTAATTTTTTATCTATTGAATCAGTCATATTCAGGCTCGGTAATGAGTTGTAAGATAACCACAAAGCTTAAATGTAGCGCTCAGCGTTTATCGGCAGAAAAACAATTTTAATCATTTTAATACCAAATAAACTTAATGTTCATCAAGTTTCACTCATTTGATGCTAAACTTTCAAAAAAACTTCTAAGAAACAAAATGCAACTAGCTATCACAGCCTTAGGCAACCATCAAATTAAATTTATTGCCGAAATATTACCCGCCGTGCGCGACTGTAAATGTAATATTTTGGAAATAAGATCATCCCGTCTCGCTCAGTCTACTGCGGCATACCTGCTTATTCAGGGCAATTGGAATCAAATTGCCAAATTTGAAAGTACACTGGATATTATCCAGAGGCGACTGGACATCAAAATTCATACCTTGCGGCCTGATCAAAAAGACAAAATCAAAGAGTGCGTTCCCTACTCATTGGAAACAATATCCCTGGATCGCGATAATGTCACAGAATCCATTACCACCTTTCTGTTTGACCGGGAGATAGATATTGAGGAAATAACCGGCAGCTGCTATCAGGCGCCCTATATTCAAACCTCAGTATTCTCAACCAAGTTTGTGATTTTGATCCCGCCGCAACTTCACCTGTTATCGCTACGCGAAGAGTTTCTGGATTTCTGCGACCAGCTAAATATAGATGCCATTCTTGAACCCATAAAACGATAGACTGAATAATGATAACACTCGGCAACGCTGTCCCCGATTTTGAGGCTTCATCTACCGGCGATAAAACGGTAAAACTAAGCGACTACCAAGGTAAATACCTTATTATCTATTTTTACCCCAAAGACAATACACCCGGTTGTACTCAGGAAGGCCAAAGTTTTCGCGATAACATCGAAAAATTCACCGCACTCAATGCTGTCATAGTAGGCGTATCCCGAGATACCGTCCGCGTTCACGAAGGCTTTAAATGCAAACAGGAATTCCCTTTTGACCTGCTTTCAGATCCGGATGAAAAGCTGTGTCAGCTGTTTGACGTTATCAAAATGAAAAACATGTACGGCAAGCAGGTTCGAGGCATCGAGCGCAGCACCTTTCTAATCAATCCTCAGGGCGTACTTGTCGATGAGTGGCGCAAAGTAAAAGTCAAAAGCCATTGTGAAGAAGTGCTGCAAGCGTTACATGAACTCACAAGCAACTAACTATGAACATTCAAACATCGCCGGATAAAAAACTGTTTGTCCTGGACACCAACGTGCTGATGCACGATCCAGCATCCATCTTCCGCTTTAAGGAACATGACATTTTTATACCCATGATTGTTCTGGAAGAACTCGATCATGCAAAAAAAGGCCTAACCGAACTGGCGCGCAATGTAAGACAGGTCAGCCGGTTTCTGGATGAATTAATCTGCGACGCCAACCAGCAAACCATCAACGATGGTCTGCCGTTGTCGAGCATAAAACACGGGCCGAATGTTGATACCACTGACAGCGGGCGTTTATATTTCCAAACCAGCGCCATGACCGCCCTGCTACCGGAAAGCATGCCCGGCAATCTTGCCGATAACTCCATACTCCGCATTGTCTTGGCACTCACCAAGGAACTGCCCGACACCACCGTTATTCTGGTATCGAAAGACATCAACATGCGCATCAAGGCAGCGACGTTGGAATTGCTTGCCGAAGACTACCATAACGACCAGACCCTGGATGACATTGACCTGTTATATAGCGGCGCCATGGCATTGGAAAAAGATTTCTGGGAAATACACGGCACCAAAATGGAATCCTGGCAGGAAAAAAGCCGCACTTTTTACAAGCTGGAAGACCCCATAGTAACCGAATGGTATCCCAACCAATATTTGTACATAGAAGACGAAAACAATTTTGAAGCCATCGTCAGATCTTGTGACGGACAAGTTGCAGTATTGGAATTGGCAAAGGATTATCGTGTAAAACATAACAATGTCTGGGGCATAACGGCAAAGAATCGGGAGCAGAACTTTGCCCTCAATGTTTTGTTGGACCCTAACATTGATTTTGTTACCTTACTGGGTACGGCGGGTACGGGCAAAACCCTATTGGCCTTGGCCGCAGGACTTACCTTGACCCTGGAAAACAAGACCTACCAGGAAATCATCATGACCCGCGAAACCGTCCCTGTTGGCGAAGATATAGGCTTTTTGCCCGGTACCGAAGAAGAAAAAATGGCTCCGTGGATGGGCGCGTTAATCGATAACCTTGAACTGCTGGGTCAAAATGCAGAACACGGCGAATGGGAACAAAGCGCAACCAGCAACATCATTATGAACCGGGTCAAAATCAGGTCGCTTAACTTTATGCGCGGACGGACATTCCTCAATCGCTTCCTGATCATTGATGAGGCTCAAAACCTGACCTCAAAACAGATGAAAACATTGATAACCCGCGCAGGCCCCGGAACAAAAATCATCTGTATCGGCAACCTGTCGCAGATCGACACGCCTTATTTAACGGCGACAACCTCCGGACTCACTTATGTTGTAGATCGTTTTAAAACCTGGCCGTATGGAGCGCATATCACCTTGCGGCGCGGCGAACGCTCACGCTTAGCCGATTACGCTTCAGATATTTTGTAGATATTCGCTCAAACAACATTAGCCGAATTAATAATTGATGTGTTACGTAAGCCACATAAAAACACCACGAAGGCACAAAGGACACGAAGAATGAAACATAAAACTTCGTGTCCTTCGTGATTTCTTAGCTATTGCAAACATCAACTATAATTTGCATCCAGGTTTTTATCGCCAATCCGTGGCCAGGCAGTCAGCACCGCCTTGACAACGGTCGCTAATGGAATCGCCAAAAATACTCCCCAAAAACCCCACAAACCGCCAAAAAACAAAATGGCGATAATGATCGCTACAGCATGTAAATTAACCGCCTCGGAAAATAACACCGGCACTAATATAACGCCGTCCAACGCCTGAATAATTGAGTATACAATAACAACGTACATAAACTCATCACCGCTTAATCCCCACTGAAAATAAGCGACGCCCAAAACCGGGAAGGTAACCAGCGTTGCACCGATGTAGGGAATAATGACCTGCAAGCCCATCAAAACAGCCAGCAACATGGCATAATTCAGCCCCATTGCCGCGTAAGTCACATAACTGACAGCCCAGAGGATAAAAACTTCGGCAAACTTGCCGTGCACATAATTGCCGATCTGTATATCGACCTCTTCCCAAACGCGTACGGTCAAATGTCTGTCCTTGGGCATAAACTGCAAAAACCAGGACACTAGCATCTGTTTGTCTTTTAAAAAGAAAAAGACCATCATCGGTACCAGGAACAGATAGATCATTACACTGACCAGCCCCACAACAGATGCTGCCGAATGCGACAATACATTTTGCCCGTAAGTTAACAATTCCCGCTGCACGGCAAACATCATCTGCTGAATTTTGCTTTCTGAAATAAATTGCGGATACATTTCCGGCAAGCTCATGATTCCGATTTGCGCCCTGTTAAGTATCTCCGGGATATGTTGAACGAGCTCGACGGCCTGTTGGGAAACTATCGGTATCAAATAAAACAATAAAAAGCCCAAACAAGCCATAAACACTGAAAACACCAGATAGATAGCCGGCAGACGCGGCATTTTCATGCTTTCAGCCTTGCTTACCAGACCTTCCAGCAGGTACGCCAGCACGATTGACACGAAAACCGGCATTAACAGGTCGGACAATGAATAAATCAGCACAAAACTGACAATCAGAATGATTGCCAACGCAACAGCTTGGGGATTTGGTAAAAAACGCTTAAAGGAGTCTCTTAGAAAACGTAGATTTATAGGCTGAGCTTGAGGTGTCATTGATAACCGGGATTTATTTTTAGTTACGCCATTCTACATCCAATAAGGCGCTTGATGACAGGAACTATAAAATCAACGGCAGGGTGCGGCACCAACTTAGCCGATGTTCGGTCTGTATATCCGATTCTTTTATTCACCACGAAGACACGAAGGACACGAAGTTTATGTTTTTATGCGTATCCTTCATATCTTCGTGATGCGTTAATCGATCTGCCTTAAATCACCAACTAAGCCTGGTTTTTTGACGACTGCACGGATGCAGGAGGTAGAGCAATGCCTGGAGCGATTGCCGAAGCGTAATTCAGGCAACTGTACAGGAAAAACTGTACCCCGAAAATGAGATTGGCCATCAACAAGTGTATCGGCTGGGCAACCGGCGGCATAGCCAATCTGTCAAGGCTGATGCCTGCAAGAATGGCCGTAATTACCAAAGCGGCTAGAGATAAACCAATACGCCGTAACAAGCTTTTTTTATCGACAGACCGGACAATCTTCCAAGCTAACCAAAGGTTAGTGAATAAAATAATCGAGGAGAATGATCTGTGTATGTAAAAAATGACCGGAAAATCGTCCCGCCAGTATTGGCGCTCAATATAAGCATGATTATGAGCAATAAAATCCACGGCTTCCCTGACCTGGGTTCCCATAGCTACTTGTAACAGGGTCATGATCATTGCCGCGATTAAGACGGTTCTAAATTTATCCGGCAATGATCGAACATCAATCCGGGCGATGACATCCCGTTGCGAACGGGCAATCGTATAAATAAGCAATGCGACTATGAACAAAGCCAGCAACATGTGCAAGGTGATCATCAAGGGCTTGAGGTTGCTTGCCACAACTGTAGAACCTAGCCACCCTTGAAAACCGACCAGCAAAAACACACTGACCGCCAAATAAAAAATGGTTTTGTCGGTTTTAAGATAAATACGCGATGACCAGGCCGTCAGCAAAATCAAAAATCCAATCGTCACACCGACCAGGCGATTGGTGTACTCGGTCCAGGTTTTTACCGGGTTAAACTGGGTGCTTTCATAACCGAGCTTTGCATAAATCTCATGATAATTAGCGGGTAGCTGGGATTCATCAGTTGGCGGCACCCACTGTCCAAAGCAAGTCGGCCAGTCGGGGCAACCCATACCTGAACCGGAAGCTCTTACGATCCCACCGACAAGGATGACAAAATAAACGGCGAAAATAGTAATTGTGCCCAATCGGCGAAAATGTGCGGCGGCTTCAGTATTAATCATAATATTAAACATTTTTAGGAGAGCATGCTTCGAGCAATTTCAATTTCATCTGAAATACCCTCAATTTCCAGTATTTCAGTATTAGCGGAAAACCCGAGCTTGGCAAATGAAGGAACGGCAGAACAATCAACCCGGCATGCCGGACGATCGGTTCCCGCTATACTTTGTAAAAATGCAACTTGCACGACATCGACATAATCAGCCTTAGGCCCTGAGTTGTATTGAAAGTTAACATACTCGGACACCACGGGCTTTAAGTTTTCAGGAAAATCCCAAGCGTCCATAATCAACTTACCCACAGCGGGATGAGCTTTCTGCAACAACTTTTCCGTTCTTGCCGGGCTATCCCTAAACTCAGGAATAGTCTCAACCAGCATTAATATAGGTAACTTGCCTATTTGATGAATAAGGCCTGCGAGCATGGCTTCTTCGGAATTAAGATGAGGTACGAAAGCGCAAAGAGCCCGACTGATGGATGAAACATTGATGCTTTGTTCCCAGATTTTCCTGAATATATTTTCCAATAATTTTGACGAGGGGCAAAACATCTGTTTCATTACCAGACTGGTAACTAAAATACGAATAGTATTGTTACCCAACCTTGAAACTGCCGTTTGTATGTTATTGATTTCAGCAGCGCCACGATACTTAGGACTATTTGCGACACGAATAACCTGTGTTGATAACGCGGCATCAGTCACTATCATATCAGCCAACTCCTTAGCCGATATATCGCCATTAGCAACCGCATTTTTAACTTTTAAAGCGATGTCGGGTAATGTCGGCAAAATAAGACGATTCGCATCAAGTTCGGATTGAACATGATCAAGAAAGCCCTGAACGGAAGTAAATTGCATTATTGCTGTATCCCTTGATAAATAATACGTAATAAAATTATACGGTTAACAATATAACTTTATCTTGGTTATGATTTTTTAACCTAAAATTACAAGCATTTGTGTCAGAATTTTGCAGGACAACAAGCATTTTGCAAGTATTTTGCCCATTTTGCGCATACAGCACTTTACCTACACTTTGTTCTGTGCCCGTGCTGTCATCGATGATTGTTGAATTAGGCTCGGGAGTTGCCAAGGCGTTGCATTCAGCGAGAAACATTTCCCTTTTTGCCTTACCCAAATAATGAGTCCGGGCAACAATTTCCTGGCCGGTATAACAGCCCTTGGTGAAACTAATGCCGCCCAACTTATCCAGATTAAGCATTTGCGGAATAAACTCTTCCGATGTTGCCGCACCAAGCCAAGGAATCCCCGAGATTATATCGAGATAGCGCCATTGCGCTGAACCTTCCGGCTGGAAGCCTAGCTTAACCCGTTCTTCCCAAAGCGCCTGAGCGTTATCAGCCTCGGCAATAATCAAGCTGCGGTTTTGAAAATCAACAACGATATTTTCCTGCCGGCTTGTTGCAAAACGGTGTTCCGGTACTTCACAGGGTTGCGATACGCCATAAGATAAACCGATTAGACACAACTCATCCGAGCTGTCCGTTAAAGTCACATCCGAACGCAACACGTACATCTGTAGTCTTTTTTTGACTGATGCCAGTAATTCTTTGGGCAAAATCATCAAAAAAGCATCGGCGTTTTTAACCAGTAAAAAAGTTGCAATCGCCCTGCCCTTGGGATTGCACATTGCGCCCAGACTGCTTTTTATATCGGTGATATCATTAATGTTACAGGTGATTTGTCCCTGTAAAAATTTTGCCGCGTCCTTTCCGGTAACCGTCAAAACACCCAGATGTGCAATCGGATAAATACGTTTATTGCCTTCATGCTCAGGCGACTGGAAAACAATATCGGTATCATTTTCAAATGTTGCGTTTTCAGCAAGCAGGAAGTTTTTCCAGTTAAGGTTCATCAATAAATAAAATAATGGGGTTTAATATGCGCTGATTATATCGTGCTTTGAACAAAGACAAAAAACCCGTGATCATTTTCATTACCTATATTTGCAGTATCGATATTGCAATGCGCATCACTTAACACTTAGCCCAGATGGGGCTTACGGAATCCGGGTCACATACTCCCGAATTACTTCGTTTCATCCGGGCTACTTGTTTTGAATATCTTCTTTAACAAGAGATTGCTCGCCAAAACCGTCTTACGGTCTTACGATAAATTTTTATACGCTGTAAAACCATCCTTCAAATCATTAAAGCTACGTGGCTTATAATCCTTAAAACTCTTTTCATCTACAAATACATAGTCATAGATAATTTCCGTTTGAGCCTTATTAATATCATCGCACCACTGTTTTAAGCGTTGCATTTTCAGCGGAACATCTAAATCTTCGAGTCCCTTTGTTTCGACAATAAAAACCTCATTTTCTGATTTTTTAACAAAAAAATCAGGATAATAATTGGATATGTCACCATTAGCGTTGACGTAATCAATCTTAAAATGAACAGCCAGATAATTTTTTACATAGGAGATAATATCATCACACTTTTCCAGAAAAGCCGCGAATTCAAGCTCCAGGTGACTATCGCCAATTATTTTATTGAACACACTTTTCTTGGGAATAAGATAACCCTGCTCTTTCACCACAAAAGGGCGGGTATTGCGCAATTTGATGGTGTCCCGTATCTCAGCGCACCCTTTGTCTTGAACAGTAAGCGCATTGATCTGTTTTTTGAAGTTCTCCACCAGTGTCTTGCCGGCTTCCAGTTCGGATAGATTTCTTAATGTGTTGAGGCTATCAAGATCAACCGGCGCATCGAACAATTCATCACGAATGAATGATTTTACCTTTCCATACAACACATCATAACCACTCACCAGCCGTAAATCCTTCATAATGGCCTGCGAGAAATAACCGACGACAGAGCGAAAATCGGTTATGGCGGCGAAATCCAGCAAGGTCGTATGACTAATCTCGTTAGTCGTAATATCCCTAAAAACAATCTCTTTTTGTTCTTCCTCAGTAAATTCCCTATAGCCTACTTTTTTATGACCAAAGCTGGTAACATCCAGCTGTTCAAGGTTTTTATATTCCCTGTAAGTTCTCGCCGTTAATATCGGAATTTCAATATCAAGCCTGTCTAAATTTTTATTGATGTCTTCGTTGTCGATCTCAACAATAATCGGGGTTTTAGGCTTGGTTCCCGTTCCCATTGCTGCATGTTCAAGTTCAACACCTTCGGATTGAATAGACTCCACAAAGTCCATAAATGCATCTGTGCCGACCACGCTGACATATTCCGTCACATCATTACCGGGATACATTTTTCTAAGGCCTCGGCCTAAAGTCTGTTCAGGTAAAATATTACTCTTAGCCGAATACGCCCTAAGTCCCACGATAGTCGTTACGTTTTTTACATCCCAGCCTTCTTTCAGCATCAGCACCGATACAATGGCTTTATAGGGACTTTCCCAGCTATCTATTTGATTCGATTGTTTGCGCAACAACTCCAGGTCATCTTTATTCTTTCCCGTTGACGCTTCACTGATTTCCCCGTTGTTTTTGGTATGAATAACCAGCACCGCTTTTTTTAAGTCGGGATAGGTTGCTTCCAGATATTCCGCCACATCATCACAGTTTTGTGTGTCGTCAGTCATCACAAACAGAATGGCTTTTTTATTCAATTTTTCATGTTCAGTGTAAGTCTTACGCCATTCTTCAACACCTAGATTAAGGTAATCAGCATATTTTTCGGTATATTTTGAACTTTGCCGTTCACTTAGTTTTGCGCGGCTTGCAGAATCAGGCAATACCGGATGTTTAACAACATTCTGCGATATAGCCTCAACCAGCGGATAGTCAGAAATTGTCTGAACAAAGATCGAGCCGTTATTATGTTTAGGTGTCGCCGTCACATCGACCTGTAAAGATAAAAACTTATCCTTATGCTTTAAGCGATTATGAATGTCTTCAATGGATTTGAACCATGCGAGACTCCTGTCATGAATATGATGCGCTTCATCATTGATAACCACCAGCTCATCAATATCACGCACTATATCGCTCAGATTGACTTTTGAATCTGTTGTCGCACCGGTAGGGCGCTTGCCTAAAAAATAATCCATCAAGTCGTCGTCAGCAAACGAGGGTTCAACATCATTACCGGCATAGACACGGTGAATATTGGTCAGAAAAATATTGCCGGTTTTTCGGGTGATATTAACGGCATCCTGGATATGCAGGGTCAGTTGAAAATCATCGCGCCAGTTTTGCCCTTGATGTCCGTTATCCGGCAAAACGGGATCGGCAAAGAAAATGCGCAAGCCGTCAAAATCAGTGCGGATACGATCCAGAACAATAATATTGGGGGCAATCAACAGGAAATTCCGGGCTAAGGCAGAATCGGCTTCATACAGCTTATGAAAATAGCACCAGGCAAGCACCAAGCTCATCACCTTGGTTTTACCTGCGCCTGTCGCCATTTTTACCACGAACCGCAACCATGATTCGTCAAACATTCCCGCAGAAACAGCGCCCGAACTATCAAACCGGAGCAGGTCGTATTTATCTTTTGCTTTGACTACATCATACAAATAGATAATCGTCTCCACCGCTTCGCGCTGGGCAAAGTAGTATTCAAATTTTTCGATTGAGCCATCATATTTGGGCAGCAAATGTTCGGTTTTAAACCACCAGTTCAACAGCGTAATACTGGTTTCTGCCGCGCCCTGATAGCCGCTTTCACGCCATGTTTTTACCTTGTTACGAAGTGCATGTACCAAAGGCGGCAGCAGTTTTTCATAGCTGGATTCACGCAATGCTTCATCGGCTGGAAACCAGCGGACTTCGGGATCTAGAATAGCATGAGGGTAATTAGGGAAGTTTTTATGCAGTGCCATTAGTTCCCACCCGCTAAGTGATTGAATTGGAGGTGATGGGGATAAGCAATTTTCAACATTCGTTCGGGGCGATCATGAGTATCCGTTAAGCGTGTAGTGCGCGTCTTACTTTTGGCAATGCTGATTTGACTGATGCTAACAAAACGATAGACATAACCCTTGAGGAAATCCGGCTGGTTCCAATACGCCTTGCCTATTTCCTGGCAATAACCTACAAAACACTGTGCACCGGTAAGTTGTTGAATAATTTCTTTCTCAACGCCTTTCGTGGCTTTCATTTCGATGCAGAGAATAACCTTTTTGTTGCCCGTATCGGCTATGATAACAAAATCAGCGCGTTTGCATTCGCCATGTGCGCCGATAAACACCGTATCGGGAGACGAAAAAGCATCCGCTTTGATAACGATAACATTGTTCGGCAATCCGGAAATTGTTACAGAAACCCCTGGACATTGAGGCTCGGTGAGTGTGGTTTGTTTTTTGCCATAATTATCAACTAATGCTTGCTTGGCAGACTCCTTAATCAATTCATGAAGAATATTAATATCAGGCATCGTTATTCCACTCCCCAAACTATTTCTTCCTGAATCCTGTTCATTGTCTCGATGGTCGTATCAAAGCTACGGGCTTCAATACCCAAATCCGGGTCAATGTCAGCAAGCGTAAGCGTCTGACAGCGAGTTTTACGCTGACCTCCATCCTGTTTTACCATTGCCTCTTCTGCGATATAGACCTTTATTTTGTCAGATGAAATCATCTCTTCTTCATGATAACCCTCCTTTTCAGCAATTCGCTTAAGATGTGGCTTGTCATGATTAAGCATAATCAGCGTATTCAATTCCTTGATGATGTAATCGCTATGGGTAGTAATAAAAACCTTGATACCTAGATTGACCAAACGGGCAAAAAGTCGTGCTACACGACGCTGGTTTTCCGGGTGCAAATTCAATTCCGGTTCGTCCACCATCAGTAAGTCGCCGGGTTTTGCCATATGCCTGAGATAAAAGCCAATGTCCAGAAGCGAGCGCACCGCACTGGAACTTTCATCCATAGAAAGTTTAATCTGCTTGCCTTTCGGCACAAAATAGAGCTCATCGTTACGAGTGACAGTGTATTTTCCACCGATGATGTCGGCGAAGTCGGCAAGTATTTCCGGATGTTTTTTCTCTACAAAGCTGCTACGTTTAGCAATTGTTTCAAGTTGCCGTGTGAAATCCACATTGGTTTTCACCGGCAAAGCATAGTCTTGATATTCCTTAAACAATAGTTCCCGTGGGTCAATATTCTTGTCGGCTTGACTCACTTCCTCCAGCAGGCGATTGCGGGCAAAATTCAACTCTTTACGAAAAATAGCCGCCCCCGTTCTTTCTGCGCTGGCGATAAAAGGATTGGGAAAAAGATGACCAAAAATAATATCCTTAAGTGCATCGCCAATTATTCGCCGTATCACATTTTCGGGAATTCTTCCCTTTTCCTTGTCAACGAGAAGGGTAACGATCAAGTTGGTGCTTTCTTCGCTTTTGGAGAGTGAGAAAAGTGCTGTGTTAGCAGTGCCTCCCAATGTTTTATTAAATTTACTGGTAAGATGAATATCTTTAGTATCTAAAATAACTTGAAATTCTGTGTCTTTAAATCGTTCAGAAGATGCGGCAAAAACCATCGGCAAATGCTTTGCATAATTCTTGCAGCCAGCTGCAACAATCCCTTCAGAGCGGTCAATATAGTCTGATACATCTATATGAACCACGCCTTCAGTAAGCAACTGATTGATTTTGTCATCATGAATTTCGATAGAAAACATTTCCCTCCAAGAATCCAAAAAACCAAAAAGCGCGTAGGTTGCGTAGGTTTTGCCGGTATTATTGACACCACAAATAATTGTCAGATCGCCAAGTGTCAACATAGCTTGTTTTAAAGCGCCAAGATTTTTAATTTGAATTTTCATGTGTTATTACTTTAAGATTGTGGGGGCGACTTCAGTCGCCCATTGACCAATAAATTGATTACAGACTGGGCGACTGAAGTCGCCCCCACAGCAAATCTCCACAACCTTTCTCACACCATGACCTCGACAATCTTCATCGTATCATTGCCAAAAATATCCACCACCTTTACCGCAACCTTGCGCCGTCCGGGCAGGCATTCGTGAAAAATACTGGTCAGCTCCAGCGACCGGTCTTTTTTGGTACGGAAAGACTGCCATTCATTTTCAAAAATATAATCGCCGGTCCAGATATCTTCAAATTCTTCCAACTCCATTTGCGGCGGCTCGAAACCTTCCATTGAGCTTTGACCTTCGGGCATTTTCTTAATGCGGATGATTTCGCGTTTCGATTCAAAATCAAAATCAACCGCCCAGTAGTCTATCCAGTCCGTCCAGTTCTGGGTCAATACTTCACGATTGATAATGCCGTCTTTATCCTTGCTAAGCTTGACCACCTGACCCTGATCGATAATGACCTTGCTCTTGCCATTTTTCAGATTAACGTCAGCGTTGACGGCATCTTGCGAATAGAATACCGAAAAATCGGTCAGCTCAATGGCCAGTTTGGCCGGGGTTTGCTTCCGCGCCGCGACAACATGCGGCTTGATTTCGATAAACGACACATCATGAAACACCACCTGATTTTTCTCGACCGCCCGTTTATCAAACACATCGCGCGGAATATATTTCATCGCCAGATCGATGCCTTTGGTTTTGGCGTCTTCCTGAATAGCGGGGAACAAGCCCATTTCAAATTCAAAACCGAGAATATCGACGCGGGTGATATGTTTTTGACGACATTCCAGAATGATTTCTTCGACAAAAAGCCTCGTCACCGGCAAATTGACCGCGCCCACCGCCACCATGCGCCCCGCTTTCTTACCCTGAAAAGTATTAAACTGGCTGACCGCTTCGGCGCGATAGGCGTGAAGGATCAATTCAAGAAAATCCTTTTCCCGCGCCGCCAGTTGCTGTTGCTGTTCCTCTTCGCGTAGCGTCGAATTGACGCCGATGTAATGTTGACGCTCATATTTGCCGAGGTTGAGGATTTCAAAGGCGCGCCAGCTCTTGTTTTCGTCTTTCAGTTGTCGCT
Source organism: Methylobacter sp. (assembly GCA_030653175.1). Taxonomy (GTDB): domain Bacteria; phylum Pseudomonadota; class Gammaproteobacteria; order Methylococcales; family Methylomonadaceae; genus Methylobacter_A. The sequence goes on along the minus strand of JAURZV010000082.1, from coordinate 25,554 downwards.
GTACGCCGATTAAGCGTTTGCGGGTGGTGTGGATGCCGAACTTGCCGAGGTCGGAACCTATCCATTTGCGGTTCAGCTTTTCGGCGACGGACAGGGTTGTGCCGGAGCCGCAGAAGAAGTCGGCGACGATGTCGTTTTCATTGGAGGAGGCTTTGATGATGCGTTCGATGAGGGCTTCGGGTTTTTGAGTGGGATAATCAATGCGCTCTTTAGCTTGTGAATTCACCGGAAATATGTCGTCCCAAAGGGCTTGTAATGGTACTCCTGGGGTTTCGTCCCAATATCGTTTTAAGCGTATGCCGCCTGCTTTTGTGAAATGCAGCTTACCTTCCTCATCAAGTCGTTTCATTGTCTCTGGTGGGCAACGCCACAATGATACAACACCTTTGTATTCATAATTATATCCGCCACCTGATAATCCTTTAGCCGTCAAATCAGCGTCTGTCCATGTTCGTCCGTCTGGATCGACATTCCTAAAGCGTTTTTTATATTCTTCAGAGTGCGTGGAATATTGCTGATTCCAAATCCATTCTTTTGATTTTGAGTAATAAAAAATGGAATCGACATTTACGCCATAGTGTTCCGGGTCGCTATGAGCGCTGGTTCTTTTCCAGGTAATTTCATTGATGTAATTAACGCCACCAAAAACTTCATCCAAAATTAAACGCAAGTGGCTATTTAGTCGCCAATCACAATGCACATAAATACTGCCATCCTCGGCCAGCAAATCCCGCATCAGCACCAGCCGCTCATAAATCATGGAGATAAAGGAATCCGCGCCTTTGCCCCAGGTATCGCGGTAGGCAATCTCTTCCAGAATATTGGGCTTTTTGGTCAAGGTTTCGCCGCCGATTTCAATATCCATCGAAAAATCAGCGCCGACATCAAACGGCGGGTCGATATAAATCAGCTTGATGCCGCCCTGCGCTTCGATCTCTTCACGCAACGCGCCGTTTTTGAGCGACGACAAAACCAGCTTGTTATCGCCCCAGATCAGCTTGTTATGCCAGCCTTTATTTTGCCGTCCGGTGCTGTTGTCAAAAGCGAACAGGTCATTCTGTAATATTAATTCTTTCTCGGAACGCGGCTCGTCCACTTGTTCAATAACCTGAAACGGCAACACCACATTACACACATCGCCGGTTTTACCGTTCCAGACCAGTTCCACTTCCCGCTTGTCATCAAACAACAAGAATCGGTATTTTTCCGGCAAGGCTTTACCCGCTTCCAGATACTGGTTGATTTCCCTGATTTCGTTGTCCGTCAATTTCATTGTGTACCCTTTTAAGCTCACCGTTGTGAGAGCATTATATTGGAGTTACTTGATCCGGCGTAACTCCCTTTGGTTTTGATTGCATTTTTATTTGAAGCGTGACGGGGTTTGCAACCCCGTCACTCACGTTTTGTAAATTGTTGAGGTTTTCAAACGTTCTGGTCGGGGTTGCAAACCCCGACCGGCTTCGGCAGACGGCTTTTGGCTCTAAAAATCATTTGGGATGGACAGATATTGGAGGCACGACCATGTCGGCCTTATTACTGTGAAACAGATATACATGTTGCGACATCTGTAGCGAGCATTATAATTTATTGAATATTTTTTAGTTTTTTAATCGGACAGCGAGCGATGGACTACACCACAATTCTTCAAGAACTAAACAAAGCCTCATTATTTGATTTACATCGATTGCAATCGGCAATTCACCAGGAATTACTCAATCCAAATCGGATAGATCAGATTAAAGCTCAATTAAAAATCGGCCAATCAATTAGCTATTTTGACTCTCAAGCTAATAGTCTGATTGATGCCGTGATTTTAAAAATCCAAAGAACCCGCTGTTTGGTGAGAAACACCAAAGACCAAAAAAGCTGGAATCTGCCTTTTTATTACCTCAATCTGGATAATATCGACACCGATATTCAACCGGCGAAAAATGCCGTTGGCATCCCAAAAAGTAGCTTAAAACTGGGTGACAAAGTTGGTTTTAAAGATAAACAAAGAAATGAGCTCTTTGGCGAGGTGATTCGCCTAAATCAAAAAACAGCCACCGTAAAAATCAATGAACTCAACGTATGGCTAGTATCTTACAGAAATTTAATTCGAGTTATTGATGGGGAAATTGGCGATATTCAAGAGCAAACTTTTATCCCACACAATCCATAACTTGAAAGCTGGGCAGGCCAACAAAAGCCATAAATATTGGATACCGTTTTTACATCCAGTATCATTTGTATTGCCTTGGCATACGCGTCATCAACCGAAAACAAAATAAGAAAAGCCCAACTTGTCAAAAAAACACGAACTCCCGCTGCTGCTGGAGCTTAAAACCTCCAAGCAATTAAAACAGCTGCTTGTTGTTATGCATGTGCTGGCAATGGGCTCAAGCCTCGCCAATGCGTTACCGATTACGGTCAAATTGGTTTTATTAACCGGGATTTTCCTGCATCTTTGGTTTGATATTAAGCGTTTAAAAAACCAACAGTGCAAAATCAAACAGTCTGAAGCGTTGGGCTGGGCGTTACTATCCGAAGGCTCCGCCGGCAATGACTTTGAACCGATCCAAATCCTGAATTCAACCGTCATCACCGTCTTCGCGATATTTCTGCATTTTAACAAAAATGCACATAAACAAGCCGTGCTTATAGCCTACGATGCGTTAAGTGAGGATGATTACCGGCGTCTTATCGTTAGGCTAAAAACGACCGGTAAAAAATAAGCACTACTATCACTCGCTATTAAGCGTGACGGGGTTTGTAACCCCGTCACTCACGTTTTATAGGTTGTTAGAGTATTTAAACGTTTCGAACGGGGTTGCAAACCCCGTCCAACTTGAGACGGCCTAACCTTAAACTGTCCCGTGTTAAGTTGGTAGCCGTAAAAAATATGCAATTTATCACTCGCACTCCAAGCCATCAACGCGCTGGAAGCCTCTGGGTAAAGCCAATCCCCGTTTGGCACGACTGCCGGAATAATGCTCAATATCCGCGCCTTTAAGCGTCAACTGCCGTTTACCGGCAATGATTTTCAATTGGCCGTTTTCAGGCAGCGCCACCGCCGCGACCACGTAATCTTTTCCAGCGCTCAGATCGGCGGTCGGAATTTGAATCAGCTTATTACCTTTGCCTTTCGCCAGGGCGGGCAGCTCAGCCACGGGGAAAATCAGCAAGCGGCCTTGCAAAGTCACCACCGCAAGCGAATCGACTTCACTGCGTATCAGCGCGGGTTTTAATACTTTGGCGCCATCCGGCAGCGTGATCAGCAGCTTACCCGCCTTGTTTTTACTCAATAATTCTTTAAGCTGAACCCGGAATCCATAACCGAAATGACTGGCAAGCACGTACCAGTCATCGGGTTGACCCGCCAGAAGATGCAGAAATAATGAACCGGCCGGTGGATTAAGCCGTCCGGTCAACGGTTCGCCCTGACTTCTGGCCGATGGCAAATCGTGTGCAGCGGTGCTGTATGCCCGCCCGGTGGAATCGAGAATATAAACCGGCTGTGTCGTCCGGCATTTGACCGCGTCCAGAAAGCCGTCGCCGGAACGATAATTTAGACTGGCAACATCAATGTCATGGCCTTTTGCCGCCCTGATCCAGCCTTTTTCCGACAAAATAACGGTTAACGGCTCGTTGGTTATTAACGCCGTGGTTTCCAGTGCCTGCGCCGCATCCCTGGCAACAATCGGCGAGCGGCGGTCATCGCCGTATTTCTCAGCATCGCGCTCGAGCTCTTTTCGGATCAAGCGGTTTAGCAAGCGCGGCGAACCCAGCGTTTTTTCCAGCGCGGCGCGTTCCAGTTCCAATTCGTCCTGCTCGCCGCGAATTTTCATCTCTTCGAGCTTGGCCAAATGCCGTAACTTTAATTCCAGTATCGCTTCGGCCTGAATATCGGTGATACCGAAACGCTCCATCAACACCGGTTTGGGATGGTCTTCACTGCGAATAATGGCGATGACTTCATCGATATTCAGATAGGCAATCAGCAAGCCATCCAAAATATGCAATCGCGCCAACACTTTGTCCAGCCGGTATTGCAGGCGTTTTCGCACGGTTTCGGTACGAAACGCCAGCCATTCGACCAGGATGTCTCTAAGACCTTTAACCTTGGGCCGCCCGTCCAAGCCGATCATGTTCATGTTGACGCGATAGCTTTTTTCCAGATCGGTCGTCGCAAACAGATGCGACATCACCTCATCCGCATCGATCCGTTTTGAGCGCGGAATCACCAGCAAGCGGGTCGGATTTTCATGATCCGATTCGTCACGCAAATCTTCGATCATCGGCAGCTTTTTCGCCAGCATTTGCGCGGCTATCTGCTCCAGCAACTTAGAGCCGGAAACCTGATGCGGCAGCGCGGTGATGACAATATTGCCGTCTTCCTGCTCATATTTGGCGCGCATTTTTATCGAGCCGCCGCCGCTGATATACATTTTTTGTATATCCTCGGCCGAGGTAATGATTTCCGCATCGGTCGGATAATCGGGGCCTTTGATATGGATAAACAGCGTTTCCAGCGTACTGTCCGGATCATCCAATAACTGGATGCAGGCATTGGCGACTTCACGGAGATTATGCGGCGGTATATCGGTCGCCATGCCGACAGCGATGCCCATGGTGCCGTTCAGCAATATATTCGGCAGCCTCGCAGGCAATAGCACAGGCTCTTTCAGCGTCGCGTCGAAGTTATCCGCCCAGTCGACCGTGCCCTGCCCCAATTCGCTTAATAAAGTTTGCGCATAAGCCGTCAAACGGGATTCGGTGTAACGCATCGCGGCAAAGGATTTGGGATCGTCCGGCGAACCCCAGTTACCCTGCCCGTCAACCAGCGGGTAGCGGTAGGAAAAATCCTGCGCCATCAACACCATGGCTTCATAGCAGGCGGAATCGCCGTGCGGATGATATTTACCCAACACGTCACCGACGGTTCTGGCCGATTTTTTAAACTTGGCCGTCGCCGTCAAACCCAGCTCGGACATTGCATAAACAATACGCCGTTGCACCGGTTTCAAGCCATCGGCGATATGCGGCAGGGCTCGATCCAAAATCACATACATGGAATAATCCAAATAGGCTTTTTCGGCAAAATCCTTTAACGGCAGTTGTTCAAAATTCCCTTGTATGATCATAAATTACAACTCATCCTTTAATAACTCCACATGCAAGGCACGATTTTTCTCCAGACTTTCCTGGCGTATTTTTTTACGCATTTCTGCCGCTTCGTAAAGTCTTATTTCCACATCGTTATCCAGTTGTAATCTCGGAACTTCCACAGTTTGTCCGTTCTCATCCATCGCCACCATCGTAAAATAGCAGGACGTCGTATGCCTTTTTTGGTCGGTTCTTAAGTCCTCGGCAAAAACCTTGACCCCGATTTCCATCGATGAATGACCGACATAATTGACATGCGCATAAAAGGTAACCAGCTCACCGACATTGACCTGCTGCTTAAAGAACACCTGATCGAGCGCCGCCGTCACCACGTATTTCTTGCAATATTTTGCCGCACAGGCATAAGCCACCTGATCCAGCAATTTCAATAAGGAACCGCCATGGACGTTGCCGGAAAAATTAGCCATGTCCGGCGTCATCAATACCGTCATCGTTAGGGATTTTTCTTGTTTGGTCATTAAACTCTCAGTTCGTAGGATGGGTACGACTGCAAGGATGCAGGAGGTAGAGCAACGCATACAGTCGTACCCATCCGCTTACTCATTTTTCAATTATTTCCTGATTATTATTGTCATAACGATAATTAATAATTTCTCCATTAATTAAAAGTTTAACGGCTGTTTCTATGGTATGTAATGGCACTATAAACCATTCTCGCGGGGTATGAAACATCAGGGCACGAGACTTTCCCGAAGCAGGCGGCGCTTTTAGCAATAGATATTGCGCATTCCGTTCAGCATAAGCGCAGGCTTGCATCTCGCGCATTCCCATAGGGTTGGTAGATGTGCTTTCACCTGTTTGCGCATAGGTAACATCGACAAGATTGGGCATTAAAGTTTATCCTTTGCCGGTGACTTCTTGTATTAGCGATATATCTTTACGTAATAATTCATTAATTAAAGATTGCAGGTTAACGCCTTTCATTCTTGCCTTCTCCGCAAACCAGCTTTCAACATCTTGATCCAAATAAACCGGGATATTTAATTGCGCATCAGGGCGATAAAAGCGCCCGCGTTCGGCATTGGAAAAATCATATTCGTCTTTCATTATGAACCCTCATAGTGTTTTTGTTCATGTCGTGTCGCAGGTCTTGCAGAAATAATGCGTATAGTGACTTGGTCTTGGTGATAAGTCATAAAAGTATGCACCACTAAACGTAATTGATGAGCTTGGGTATTGCCCAACGTAATCCATCGCTCTTCCAATTCACTATGTTTATCAGGTATAGATAATTGTAAAGGATCAAGAAATATTTCAGCCGCTTCCTCAAAACTGACGCCATGTTTTTGTAAATTGGTTTTAGCTTTAACCGGATCCCATTCAAAATGATACTGCATGGCTTATTTATCCTCTGCTTGGATCATATCATTCGGCGCAATACGCGATAAAGCTGCTATTGCGCCCTACGGAACTTGGTTACAACTCGTCGCCCGGAAGTAGTTCATGGTTTGGAACCCTAGCCAACAAGCGTTGAAAAGCCTGTTTATCAGCCCGTTGCGCGCGTTGCTGCAAATAATCTTCCGTTGCTATAGCCGAGACCTTTTCGGCAACCGCACTGGAGATAAACTGATTAATGGACACCCCTTCCTGCTGGGCGAGCTCTTTAATATGCCGATGAACAGAATCCGGTAAACGCAGACTTAATGCACTCATTACAAACGCTCCAATAAAGTTTTAGGAACAATGGCTTCAACACCAAATTTATCAATACCAACAAAATCTTTTAAATTATGGGTGACGATGGTTTTAACCTTTGCAGCCACCGCCAATTCCAGCACCAAATCATCCTTGGCATCAGGCAAATAAGGCCTCCATAAAAAATATACTTTCTGAAATCGACTAAAAGCACAGAGGTTATCTAAAACAACATTGATGTCCTCATCCAGCAAGCTCAACTTCGTTTGATTACGTTTGAGGATATCTTCATATTCAAACAATAAAGGCGTCGATAACGCCAATTGAATACGTCCCGCCGCAAGATGCTCCAATATCTTAAAGGACGCGCCGCTTGCCGAATATAAACCGGAAAACAGGATATTGGTATCCATGATAATTTTACTCATACCATATACAGTATCATATAAAATATTATTGTAGCAATCGGCTGTTTTTTGAGGTGCAAAGGGGTGTTTATCTCATGGTTGTTTAATTCAATGGTTACTGTTGCTAAAGGACAGTTTCATCTACGATGGCATGAATGCCGGATTCATTCATCTTGGACCGACGTAGCCAAAAGCCGGGCACTTAGACTAAATCGCCCCACATAGATACAGTTATTCGTGATTTTATGCCTTAAGTTGATGCGTAAGGGTAGAACGGATTTACTGATGATGTGTTTCTCGTTGACATGATTCTGAAGCCTCACAACGCTTTTAAGTTGTTGTTTTTTGACAGCATCAATGCTGTGCAATAAAGTTGCAGGAAATTCATGATGGGACTAGCATAGCAACAGCCAGCTTCAAATATGTGGTGGTATTTCATTTTCTTTCAATCAGTTACCGGGAGATTATCATGTCAAACCAAGACGACCATTCCGACAAAAACGACCAACCCCAGTCCTCAACGGATGCAGACGATCCTGTAGAAAATGTTGTGGGGAACTTTAAGACACTTTTAATATCCATCGGCGGTGTAGCGCTGGTTTTAGCCATTCTTGTATTACTACCATTGTTTCTTACCTATTTATCTGAGGGCGATTATCGCGCTCCATCAGAAACTCACGCAACAGACACAGCAAGAAAAAGCAGTCAAAATAACTATAACCCTGATAGGTAAGGTAACTTCCCATTAATAACAGTAAATCCACAAGAACTCGATTAAAAAATTCACCACGAAGGCACGAAGGACGCGAAGAGTTTTATTTTCTTCGTTTCTTCGTGGTGAATAAAAGATTTTTAAGCGCCTGTTTACCTGTATTTCGCGTTTAACCGATTTGATTCTGATACTGCTATCCTAACTTCGCGTTTCCTTGAAGATATGTCTTAAGCTGATGCCTATGGGGCAAGCAAGCCCAGCCTACCGACTCTGTTTAATGGCCCAGGCCACATCGGCTGCCTGCCGGTTTTCCTTGACATCATGAACCCGAAACATCTGCACACCCGCCATCACCCCTAAAGCCGTGGTCACTGCGGTGGCTGTAACCAGTTCCGAGGGCTCTGTTACATCGCAAATCGTCCCCATAAAACGCTTGCGACTGGTGCCTAACAGCACAGGAAACCCCGTTGCCACCAACGCATCAAGATGCGCCAGCAAATCAAGATTATCCTGCTTGCGTTTACCGAAACCTATGCCCGGATCGATCGCAATAGCTTCTTTTTTAATCCCCGACTTTAATGCTGCATTAACGCATTCCTCCAAGGCATCGAGTACTTCCTGCACTACATTTTCATAATGCGGGTTGTCCTGCATGGTTTTTGAGACGCCCTGACTGTGCATCAAAATAATCGGCACACCGGTTTGAGCCGCCAGTATCAATATAGCCGCATCATCCCTGCCTCCTGAAACATCATTGATGATATTGGCCCCGGCATCCAACGCCGCTTTGGCGACCTCGCTTAAAGTCGTATCGATACTGATTAAAATATCGCTCGCCACTTGTTGCCTGATGGCTTTAATCACCGGAACTACCCGCTGAATCTGTTCCGCAGCCGCAACCGAATCGGCGCCGGGGCGTGTCGATTCGCCGCCTATATCGATAATATCCACGCCTTCGGACACCATAAGCTCAACCTGTTGCAAAGCCGCATTGAGACCTGAGAATTTACCGCCATCGGAAAAACTATCCGGCGTCACATTTAAAATCCCCATAATCAGCGGTTTATCGCCAAGGATGGCGTGTATGCCGCAAGCCGGTAAGGAACCGGCGCGGCGATCGCCAAGGATGGCGTGTATGCCGCTTGTAGGGGCGACCGGCCGGTCGCCCTGATTGATTTGACCGAACATGTCGTAATTTCTCATTAATAACAGGTGAATCTACAAAAGCTTAAAAGAATATCACCACGAAGACACGAAGAAATAAATCTTCGTGTCCTTCGTGGTGAATAAAAGATTTTTAATCGCTTGTTTACCAGTATTCCACGATTAATCTATTTAATTCTTATGCGACGCCTGTGGGTTACAACATTCCATTAAAGCTCCTGTGCGCAAGATCGATGTTTTGATTCATGTATAATAACCAAATGTTTTCAACTCTGATTGAATTTAATGGATAAGCCACGATTAGCCTGGGCCATTACCGGCTCCGGTCATTATATAGAAGAATGCCTGGACTTCCTGCTGACACAGGATAATGTCGATTTATATCTAAGCCTGGCCGGAGAAGAAGTGTTGCTTATGTACGGCATCAACCTCGACGACATCCGCAAAAGAATGCCGGTATACCGCGACAAAACCGCTTCAGCGCCGCCGGTTGGGCATTTTTACAAGGGCTATTACCATACCTTTGTAATGGCGCCGACCACGTCCAATACGGTTGCAAAATGCGTGCTGGGCATTGCCGACTCATTGGTGACCAATCTTTATTCCCAGGCCGGGAAATGCAAGGTTCCGAGCATTGTTTATCCTTGCGACATAGCGCCGGAAATGGAAACCACTGCGCCGGGCGGGAAAGTTATGGTTTATCCGCGCAAAATCGACCTGGAAGGCACGGCCAAATTACGCGCTTTTGAATACACCACCGTTGTTGAAAGTGTGGATGAATTGATTATTACAGTTAAAGAACGGCTTCAATCGTTAACATGAGCGAACACATACTCTTTCTTACCGGCAAACTGGCGGAAAAACAGCTGCATAATATCCTGGAAAAAATGCAGCCGGAATTCACCTATACCGTGCATCAGTTGGGACTTAAAGTCGCGGCACTGATGACCGCAGACATGATAGGCCGCCGCTTGACCGACACCTTCGGCGCCGATCGCATACTGGTGCCCGGACGCTGCCGCGGCGATCTGGAAGCCTTGTCCAAAGACTTGGGTCTGCCGATTGAACGCGGCCCGGACGAACTCAAGGACTTGCCGATGTTTTTCGGTCAAGCCGCGCACAAGATTGATTTAAGCCGCTACAGCGTCAAAATCTTTGCCGAAATCGTCGATGCGCCCAATGTCAGCGTTGAAGAAGTGGTTAAACGCGCCTATTACTACAAGCAAAACGGTGCCGATGTTATCGACATCGGCTGTTTGCCGAGCACCGATTTTCCGCACATGGAAGACATCATCCGCACCTTGAAACAGGAAGGCTTTACCGTCAGCATCGATTCGCTTGAAGCGGACGATTTGCTCAGGGGCGGCAAAGCAGGCGCCGATTACATGCTCAGCCTGCACGAAAGCACACTGTGGGTTGCCGATGAAGTGGCTGCAACGCCGATTTTAATCCCGGAAAAACATGAAGATTTGGCTTCACTGGATAGAGCCATCAAAATCATGCAGGCAAAAAACCGCAACTTTATCGTCGATCCGATTTTAGATCCGCTGCATTTTGGTTTCACGCAATCCATCGTGCGCTATCATGAAGTCAGAAAGAACCATCCCGATATTGAAATGATGCTGGGAGTCGGCAATATCACCGAACTGACTCATGCCGATACCATGGGTATGAATGCACTGCTGCTGGGCATCTGCTCGGAACTTAACATCAACAGCATTTTGGCAACCGAAGTCAGCAAACATGCATGCCGGGCCGTCAAAGAAGCCGATCTGGCCCGCCGCATCATGTTTGCTGCGAAAGAGCATGACATGCTGCCCAAACATATCGACCCCGGTTTAATGGCTTTGCATGAAACCTCGCCCTTCCCTTATAGTTTGGAAGAAATCAAGGAACTGGCCGGGCAAATCAAAGACCCCAGTTACCGCGTTCAAATCAGTGCCGAAGGTGTGCATATTTTTAACCGCGACGGCATGCACAGCGCCACTGATCCGTTCGACCTGTTTCCCAAGCTGCATGTTGAAACCGATGGCGGTCACGCTTTTTATCTGGGCGTTGAACTGGCCAGGGCTGAAATAGCCTGGCAATTGGGTAAACGCTATACCCAGGATCAAGCATTGCAATGGGGTTGCGCGACCGACAGCGCAGAATCCACCGTTGACCTGCACACCTTTAAACCGGCCGGAACCACTTTCGCCGCGCCCGCTCCCGACGGGCCTGCGGCATACACACCATCCCTGGCGATAAAAAAGCACTAATGATTCAAGAAACCATCGTCATCACTCAAAACAGCTCGGGCGTGGCGCATATTGCGCCTATGGGCATACACATACCCTATGAATCGCAAGACGAATTTATCATCCTGCCGTTCCGCCCATCAACCACACTCAATAACCTGCTGGAAAGCAAAACCGCAGTTATTAATTATTGCGATGATGTCCGGGTTTTTGCCGGATGCCTGACCGGACGGCGCGACTGGCCGCTAAAACCGGCGGAAAAAATCAACGGTCAAGTACTCAGCTGCGCGTTGGCTCATACCGAAGTCAAACTGGTTCGCGTTGAAGACGACGAGACCCGGCCCAAGTTATTCTGCAAAGCCGTACACACCGCTAATCATGCGCCCTTTAAAGGCTTTAACCGCGCCCAGTATTCGGTGCTGGAAGCGGCGATTTTAATCAGCCGGTTAAACATGATTCCGCTGGAAAAAATACAAGCGGAAATCGACTATCTGCGCATCGGCCTGGAGAAAACAGCCGGAGACCGGGAACTGGAAGCCTGGGGTTGGTTAATGGCCGTCATCGAAAATTTTAGATTAGAGAACAACCAATGACCGGAATGCTCGCCAGCGTTAACAGCGTAGAAGAAGCCTTGCAGGCGTTGACTGCGAATGTCGACATTATCGACCTGAAACAACCGGCTTTAGGCGCTTTGGGGGCGCTGGAAACTGACCTTGTCAAAAGTATTGTTGTTGCAATTGACGGTCGTTGTCCCGTCAGCGCAACCATTGGCGACCTGCCCATGGAGCCGGAGATTGTTTGCTCGGCAGTAAAAGCCATGGCCGAAACCGGCGTCGATTATATAAAAATCGGCTTTTTTCCCGGTGGCGACTGGCAGGGAACCCTAGAAAAACTAGCCGCATTAACACAACAAAATCTTGCCTTGATCGCGGTATTGTTCGCCGATACCCAACCTGACTTTGCCGTCATAGACTCATTAAAAAATGCCGGTTTTAGAGGCGTAATGCTCGATACCATGAACAAAAAAAACGGGTCATTGACTCAAGTCATGACAAAGGCCGACATAGCGCAATTTGTCAGACTGGCAAAAGATCGCTCTATGCTCTGCGGACTGGCCGGTTCACTAAGGCTCGGCGACATCGCCGAACTGATGCCTTATCAGCCTGATTACCTGGGCTTTAGAGGCGCATTATGTCTGGACCGCAACAGAACAGCGCAATTGAGTAAGTCATCAATTACGCAAATAAAACAGGCTATAGAACACCATCAGAACCTGCTCCAGTCAGAAAATGCTGAAAACCGCATTTTGATTGCCGATGACAGTGAAATAAACCGGCTGATACTGGCCAACATGCTTGAACTGAACGGCTACACCGTTGACACAGCCGTTGACGGTGCGGAAGCCCTGCAATTCATCAGCAAAAATCACTATAAATTCGCGCTTATAGATCTCAGTATGCCGGTCATGTCGGGACTGGAGATGGTGAAGATTCTGAGAAAACAGCATAACCCCTTAAAAATTGCAGCTATCAGCACTTTTGCTGTCGACAATCAAAAAACTGAAGCGCTAACCGCCGGATTTGATTACTGCTTAACCAGACCGATTGATGAAGGACAATTGATGGCGCTGATAAATTTACGCTAGAGGCATAGATATCTAAAGAACTCGTCATCCCCGCAATCCCTGCGGGATTACGAGTTCTTTAGCAAGCACCCAGTATGAAGCAACGCGGGAGAGTTCATGCCACATCCCCCGTATTCCATCACACCCCATACGGACTGCTTGTTGATGGAACCGATGAAAACAGGGATCATCAACAAATCATTCAATTCCCCTGCCCCATTGACCCGCATAAAACTGTTCATTCAATGCTGCCCGAGAACGTGCGCCTAATTCGGTCTCCTTAAAATCGTCATCAAGCACATCCACATCAGCCTGATAGCCAACGGCCATCATCGCCATCGGTTTACAATCGCCCGGAAGATTAAAAAACTCTCGGGCTTTTTCGGCATCAAATCCGCCCATTTGATGCACAATCAATCCCAACGCAGTAGCCTGCAAGCACAAGCTGACGCTGGCGGCGCCGGTGTCATACATCGCCCAGCGATTAGGCTGGCCGTTATGACTGAAATTATCCATAGCGACGGCCAATATCAGAACAGGCGCATTCTTGGCCCAGCGCCTGTTTTTTTCAGCCAGCGTTGCAAACGCATTTTGCCAGCCGGTTTCATCTGTGGCTTTATCGCACACCACAAACCGCCACGGCTGGCCATTAAAGCAAGACGGCGCCCAGCGCGCAGCTTCCAGCAGCGGCAGCAAATCATCATGACTCACCGGCTTGTCATAGTCAAAAGCTCGGGGGCTCCAACGCGCCTGGATAATATCGTGGAGTTTTACACGGGTTGTTGCAGGTTTTTGCTGCATGTTTGTCTCCTTAGTCTGGTTGATAAAAACTGATTTACAGCGTCAACACGCCGTCACGGTAATCACGAAACGCCTGTTCAATTTCTTCGCTGCTGTTCATCACAAACGGGCCGGACTGTACAACCGGCTCGTTCAACGCCAGCGCGGCTAATACCAGAAATTGAGCCGACTGGTCCTGCGTTGCCAGTTGTATGTTCTCGCCGTTAATTAACTGCCCCAGCTGCCCGGCCTTTAATATTCTGTCCGATATGCCGACAGCCAGCTCGCCTTTGTAAACATAGACCAAAACCGTATGCTGTGCGGCTACCGGTATATCGAGCTGTTGCTGCGGGCTTAACAATACATCGAAATACAACGGCTGCGTCGATACGCCTGTTACCGGGCCGGATATTTTTCCTGTTTCGGCGACATAGTCACCGGCGATAACCTTGATATAACCGCCGTTTGCCAATGCAACACGAGGAATTTTCTCGGCAGCAAACTCCTGGTAATGCGGCGGTTTCATTTTTTCTTTGGCAGGCAGGTTAATCCATAGCTGAAAGCCGTGTAACAAGCCGTTTTCCTGCTCCGGCATTTCCGAATGAATAATGCCGTGCGCGGCCGTCATCCATTGCACATCACCGGCACGCAAATGCCCTTCATTACCCAGATGATCGCGGTGCAACATAGCGCCTTCCAGCATATAAGTCACGGTTTCAAAACCGCGGTGCGGATGATCGGGGAAACCGCCGACGTAGTCCGCCGCCTGATCCGAACCAAACTCATCCAACAAGATAAAAGGATCAAAGGCGTTTTTTTGCTGTGGACTGACGATACGTTTCAGTTTGACACCGGCACCGTCTGAAGTATTTTGTCCGCTTATTACCGCCGCGAGTTGTCGTACTTGCTTATTCATCTTTAACCTCCAATAGTTTTATCTCGATCAGCGCATCCAGCGAATACTGGCCGCCGCCGATAAATATCAGTGCCGTGGTTGCCGATAATAAAGCCAGCGCATATTCAATACCGTGCGTATCCAGAAAAAAGCCGTTACCCCAATGCACCCAAAACAATGCGACCAGCATCGTTATCGCATTAATCATCGCCGCCGGACGCGTCAACAAACCCAGAATTAACGCGGCACCGCCAAAAAACTCAGCGCTGCCCGCCAATAACGCCATGACAAACCCCGGATTCAAACCTACCGATGCCATCCATTGTCCTGTTCCGTCCAATCCGTAACCGCCAAACCATGCGAATAATTTTTGGCTGCCATGCGCCGCCAGGATCAAGCCGATTGGAACCCTCAGTATGACAGCTTCCAAACCCGCGTCGGAAACAAGTGTTTTTTTGATTAGATTTTTCATAACAACCTCATAAATGTTTAATAATTTGAAACTTCGAGTTCATTATAAGATTGCCTGAAAGAATAAAAAGCGATAGATTTTGCTTAATAGGTTCAAAATATTTGAACAATAAACTCGGGCAGAAAACATGAAATATCCTATCACCCTTGATGCGCTGGAAGTACTGGATGCAATTGACCGAAAAGGCAGTTTTGCCGCCGCGGCTAATGAACTGTTCCGGGTTCCTTCGGCAATCTCTTATACCGTACAAAAACTGGAACAGGATCTGGATGTGGTCTTGTTTCGCAAGGAAGGCAGAAAAGCCGTATTAACGCAGGCCGGAAAAGTATTGCTTGAACAAGGCCGGGGAATTCTGGATGCAATGGAACGTTTGGCTATAGCCACCAAAAAAACCCATAGCGGCTGGGAACCTGTTTTCAATATCGCGATAGATTCGATTTTAAGTTTTGATTTCATCTATCCGTTAATCGCCAGGTTTTACGAGGTGCTGCCGGATATTGAAATCAATATTTATGAGGAAGTATTAGGCGGCGCGCAAGAAGCGATAACCAGCAATCGAGCTGACCTGGTAATAGGCGCAGGCGCTGAACCAACGCCGAATCAGGGCATTAAATATCAAAAGATTCGGCAGATTGAATGGATTTTTACAGTTGCACCGGGCCATGAGCTAACCCAAGCAGCACTGCCGCTATCCCGGCAACTGATTGAGCAGCACCGTTTTATCGTGGTCAGGGATTCATCCAGAAATCAGGCGCCACAAAGCCATCGGGTATTCAGCAAGCGTCCGGTATTAAGCGTGCCGTCGGTAACGGAAAAAATAAACGCCTTACGCTCTGGTTTAGGTGTCGGTTTTTTACCGGTTCACCGGATTCAGGATATGCTTGAACAAGGCCTGCTGATCGCGTTGCCGGTAGAAAACACGATATTGATAGAGACTTCCCACATGGCCTGGAAAACAACCAATAAAGGCAAAGTCTTGCGCTGGTTCATCGAGCAGCTATCTCAGCATGATTTCATTTAATGTAGTCGCTCAAAAGCCTTATTAAGATTTTTTCATTTTGTTAAAAACTTTTGGTTGCCTACTTAGCTGCCTACCCGGCTTTTGTGACAGTCTATATCTTTCAATAATCTTATGAATCAACGCCTCGACGCCATCCAGCTGATGACCGTAGACTTCGGCTTTATAGGCCGTAGGGCGTACAGCGCGCCAAAGGGTTTAAACACGAAATAGGTGTATTTTAAGCCCCGGAGAAGGCGCGCATGGCACGCCCTACTGCTGTCCCGTCTGAAAATGGAAGCCCTGTTTTATATCTCTTCGAATATTTTCGTGCTTTTCGTAGACTAATTGATTTATTCTAATTGTACAGGTCGCAATTTTTTATACTTTCAGCATCGTCTTTTTCAGCCGAATAAGTCAGTAAATATATTAAAAAACAATAAGCCCGCGTGAGCCCATTCCATGATTCTAAAACAAAGATATATTCAAGTGAAATTCGATTGCCATCTGGGAGGTTCTTACACATGATTACCCTGCGCTCGATTTGTTTATTCAGTATGCTGTTTGTTGCGCTGTTGCCGCCCTGTGCCGTAGCCACGCCAAACACGCATATTTCTGTAATTGTGTCCCTGGTCGACAACGTATCACAAGGCATCGTGCCTGTTCCTGCGAAAATCGGCAATGGCGATGATCCGCACAACAATCTCTATTGGGGTGCTGCTTACGGCGTGAAAACCTTTTTGAGCAAGGCGAATGGTTGGCGAAAATTGGGTTGCGAAAAAGATATTAGCGACACTATATTAGAGCGCTGCCAGTTTGCCTGGAAGGACAAGCTCACCGTTACCGCCGATGCTTATCGCGGCAGCCGGATTGACCAGGCGATGCTTGACTTTATGCAACAAGCAGCCACTCCGCCCAATGCGACAGAACGTGAAATGGTGGTGTTCATCGGCCATGACGGCTTGATGGACGAACAAAACCTGCCAATCATCGAACGCTTTCCAAAACATGCCGGGCACGATAAACAAGCCGTTGTTCTGGCCTGTATGAGCGAGGAGTTTTTCTCCGAGCATTTGCATGCCGCAGGTTCAAAGCCGGTGGTAACCACTTTTAGCTTCATGGCGCCGGAAGCCTATGTATTGGAAGCGATTGCTCGTGGTTTTGCAAACCAGGCGAGTGAAGGAGAATTGCGCAGTTCTGCGGGCACCGTTTACGCCAAATACCAGCGTATCTCAGCCAAAGCGGGAAAGTCGGTTTTTGTCGCAAAAAATTCAAACTAGGCCTATAAGTCCGACAAGTTCTGCACCACTCAGATTGGGCTTTGAGCGCGAGCAAATGGGGAAGTAAAGCAGGAGCGCCGCTACGGATAATACACCATAGCGTGTCGTTGTCGATACCGAGGTAGCCGTGAATCAGCCGCTTACTAAATCGATATTCTAGAGCAGGTAAAGTCCGTGTTGAAGGCTGGAAAGCGGGTAACGTTGATTTACACCACTGGGCTTCAAACCCCTTTAAAAACGTATTTTACGGAATGCGTTGATTCCAACTTTATTGATGGGAGCTTTACTTTGAAGACTATCGTAAGCATACGTTTTTTGGTTTCTTTGTTGCTGCTGTGGATTTATGCGTCCGATGTTTACAGTGATGGAAGCCATCTAAGGTCGTGCCGGTCTTTTTATGGCAGATTGAGCGACTTGAAGTTGCAGCAACCGCCGAGGCGGGTGCTGCTTGTACCTTTATTGAGCAGGGAACCGCACACGACCGAGAGTCCAATGTGGTCCGAGCAACCCGCCCGCACTCTGGAAGCCTTTTATCGCAACCGGTTCAATGCGACTGTTAAACAGCTACGGGACGTCTGGAGCTGGACGGATTATTACCGGCAGGTCGAACAAATGATGCAGCAATCGCCTCCTTACGACCGGGTTATTTTTATCAGTCATGGCGGTTTTGACGGGCCGGTGCTGGAAAATGCCGTATTTTGGCAAGACTTTCAGATAACGGGGGGCAAAGGCGAATTGCTTCAGCTTTCCGAGGCGCAGCCGGGGCTTAAACATGCGTTGTCCATCATTTATGATACCGAAAAAAACCGTATATTCAGCGACTATATGGCCTCACACTGGCCGGAGTTGGCGCCGATGAAATCGACCGACATCCGGCATCTGCTAAAGGGACTGGAAAAACAGATACAGCCGCTGGATCATGCCTGTTTTCAACTTTACTGCTCGCCGGATCGACTGGCTACAAGCCCCGAACAGCAGCGCGGATACCGGCTCGATCTCTGTGAACTCATTTGCCGCGAATCGCTGTTCGAGCAAAAGACATCTGTTGAAATATCCCCGGAACGATTCTTTCATTTCACAAAATCCCTGAGTTCGCTGGTAACGGCAGACGGCCTGATTTTCTTCGGCGCCTGCAATCCAGGCAGTGCGGCTCCGGTAAAAGCGCTTGAGAAGGATGAAACCGAGTTGTTAATCAATTCAACTCTTGCCGGCGGGCCGCACCAGAGCTACGTTCATCTGGTTAGCGCAGTAACCGGCCGAATCACTGCCGGTCCGATAGGAAACAGCAGCGCCGAGGACATTGTAAATCGAGTTATCATGTTTGAGACCGGTCGCCCTCAATACAATTTATGCATCGTTGTTCCTACGGCGAAGTGATCATCTAGTAGGGCCGTAGGTTGGGCTGACGACTGCACTAACCCGACATTGATTTTCCGTAATTTTGATCGTTCAAAGCATAGCCGTGCATCCAACCGAGGAGATATTTTATGGTCGACAGAAGACACTTTATCAAGAAGTCCGCAGGCAGCCTGGCAGCGCTCGGCGGCTTGGCTTTATTGCAACGATCAGGCCTGGCGGCTGCTACGGGTGCTGAGGAATCAACGATCCTGGATACTCTTCCCGGCAAAGAGGCGCTGATCAAAAAAACTTACCGCCCTCCCAATTACGAAACGCCCATCAATTATTTCGATGCGCCCTTTACGCCCAATAATCTCTTCTTTGTGCGTTACCATAACGCCGTAATTCCCGATGTGAAAATCAGCGAATGGCGGCTGCGTATAGGCGGCGATGCCGTTCTCACTCCGTTGGAACTCAGCCTTGAACAATTGCGCAGGGATTTCAAGCAAGTCGAAATCGCCGCCCTTTGTCTTTGCGCCGGTAATCGCCGGGGCTTGTTTCAACCGCATGTTCCCGGCATACAGTGGGGTTCCGGTGCGATGGGCAATGCGCTCTGGCGCGGCGTTCGCCTGAAAGATGTGCTCGCGGGGGCCGGAATCGGCAAATCCGCCCTGGAAGTGAGTCTGGCCGGCGCCGATTCCGGTGTACATAAAACAACGCCGGACTTTGTCAAAAGCCTGCCGCTGGCGAAAGCGCTGGATGAGAATACCCTCATCGCCTTCGAGATGAACGGCGAACCTTTGCCTCACTGGAACGGCTTTCCTGCCCGCCTGATCATTCCCGGCTGGACCGCCACCTATTGGATCAAGCATCTGACTGCGGTTAATATCATATCCAAACCCTTCGACGGCTATTGGATGAAGACCGCTTACCGCATCCCCAAGGACCGATTCCCAAGCGGACAATTCAGCTCACAGGAAACCGAGACGGCTATGCCGATCACGGAAATAGTGGTCAATTCATTGATCACCAACCTGGTAGACGGACAGACCCTGCCTAACGCCAAACCCATCGAAATCAAGGGCGTAGCTTGGGATGGCGGCAACGGCATCGCACGAGTGGAAGTTTCCACGGATGGCGGCATCAATTGGCATCAGGCCACCCTGAAGCAGGATTACGGACGTTTTTCCTGGCGCCAATGGCACTGGGTCTTTGAATCTAAACGTCCCGGAGCATACCGAATTATGGCTCGAGCTACCAGCCATTCCGGCGCCGGCCAACCGCTGGAGCCGATCCCGAATCCTTCCGGTTACCACCACAACGCCGTGCAGAAAATTACCATTCAGCTGGCTTGAGGAGAATATTATGCGAACGCTGATTTTATTGTTATCGTTTTTTGCCGCCACGGCAACAGCCGGGGAAAGCCGGATATTTCTGAAGGACAGGCCGGGCAAAAACCAAGTCGTAGCGCAGTGCGCAATGTGTCACAGCCTGGACTATATCACCCTACACGCCACGATTCTGGATCGGGCCGGCTGGGAAAAAACAGTCGGCAAGATGATCAATATCATGGGTGCGCCCATCAATAATGCCGACAAACAGATCATCATCGATTATCTGGCACAGAATTACGGGAAATAAAAAAATCAATCTAAAAACCGCAGTTGAGCATTCAAAAGTCCCGTTTGCCCTGAGCTTGTCGAAGGATGAGCGGGATTTTTGCTCATTCCTACGCAGCGCGTCACTGCCATTAAGTTAAGGAAACGCCATTAAAAACAATGCTTTTTACATTTATAAAAATTGAACAGTTGTAGGGCGTGCCGTGCACGCCTTTCCCGATGCTTAAAAAACCTTGCTATCCCTTTGGGGCGCACGGCGCCCCCTACTCGAATAACATTTTGTTTGTTAAATATTTTTTCTTAACTTAATGGCAGTGACGCAGCGCATGGGAACGAGGTGTTTTTAAAATATCAAATAATCAGCAACCCCTTAATCTTATTAAAGTGCTGGTCTTTCGTATAAATCGGCATGCCTTGTTGAAAAGCGACGGCGGCAATCCATATGTCATTGGTAGGGATTGGCGTTCCATTATTTTTTAGTTGGTCGAGAATCAAACAGTAATACTCAGCTGTCTGTTCATCAATGCAGTGTAGCGTGACTCTGGGCGAATCAAGAAACTGGTTGAGTTCCTGTCGGTTGATTTTTTCTTTATTTCCCGCTTTAAAACCGGAAAGCAGCTCACCTATTGAGATTGCGGTAATACCAATATGGGCGACTTGCTGAAGGGTCTCAATTATTTCGGCATCGCCACGCATAGCATGAGAGTAGATATTGGTATCAATCAATGTCGCGTTCATTTCCAAAGCTCATCGTCAATTTGTGATTCACTGTCAATTTTTCTCTGGATTTGATGAAATTCGCTATCAGTCCACTTTCCAAAAAGAAAATCTAAATCGTGGTATTCCTGGGTGAAATGCTTTTTTTTATGAAGTCCTGTATGTTCTTTTAATGCATCAAGCACCAGTTGATTAACGCTCTTTCCGCTTGCTTGCGCTTGTTGTTTAAGCGATGTTGCCAGATCGGGATCGATTCCGCGTATAGACAGGTTGCTCATGTTTGCTCCTTGTTATAAGTGAATGCAGTTTGCCGGCATATTATGAATGCGCTGGCGGTTTGTCAACAAGAAACACGGTGTCAGTTCCAACATGCTGGAATGTTAAAACTGACACCGTGTTTCGTTGATTGCATCAATCCGAAACGGTCAGTGTTGGCGGCATTCGCGAATGACAGTGCGTAGGAAAACGCAGAATGTACGCGCAACGTACCCTACCGTGCTGGTAGTCGGCTATTTTGAAAAATTGGAGGAAGAATAATTCGTGGGGATACCTCAGAACCCAATACTGTTGACTTTAGAGCGTCAGCGCCTTCTCCCTCAGGGAGAAGGCTGGGATGAGGGGATACAAATAAGCTTTTTTCCTTATTTTGATTTCCCCTCATCCCAACCCTCTCCCGCCGGAGAGGGCTTTGCATTGCTTAAGTCAACAGTATTGGCCTCAGAACCTGACCCCTTTGCCACAGAATAATTCTTGACTATTCTCTACCTTTAAAAAATCTGTTGATCTGAATCGCATTTTTCTCTAAGTATCTTCCTCCCCAATTTTATGATGTATTTCTTGAACTGCTGAAATTTCCTTTTCCGTTAAGTCTTCTACATTGATTAGTCGATTATCGGCATGCTTCGTAACTGCTATCAGTTCGTTGAGCTTTACCTGCAATATGGAAAGCTCCTTATTCTGGCCGCGCTGTATTAGAAATACCATTAGAAACGTAATGACGCCAATATAGATCGATAATCCGCGTTCCCAGTCCATAGAAAATCCATGGACTAATCCCGCTAAAGACCAGACAAGAATAGAGAGTAGTGCTGCGACAAACCCACTTGCGCTACCTGTCCATTTTGCGAAACGGTGTGTAAAAATTTCAAGTCGGTCAGATATCATTTCCTTTTGGTCAAAATCATCTGAGAGCAGTGCGGCGACAAACCTACTTGCACTACCCGCCCATTTTGAGAAACGACTTATAAAATTTTCAAGTTGGTCTGATGTCATCATTTTCTTATTTCCTTTGGTCAAAACTATCTGGGTTTAATGGAAAATTAAAGGGTCGCACGGGGCAATAGACATTGATTTAATCCTTGCCTGGAATCCCCAAAGCAAGACATAATTCAAGTTATCAAAAAGGGCGCTTACCCGTTAAGAGCTGTGCCCTCTTGAAGTTCGTCACTTCGGGCGGCCATCGGGTTCGCCCCCTTTACCGTCCGGCTAGATTAACATAGCAAGCAAGAGGAAAAAGGAAAAATGCGCAGCACAAAGCCAGCTCCACAGCCCCTCGACTTGTCTGAATCCCTTGAACAGCCGGGTAGTCGGGCATAATCTTCCTCGCTCCACAAGGCATGTTCCCAAAACCGGCGTTATAAAATCCCGCGCCGCCTTTGCCGAATCCGTGAGCCGCTACGCGCAAGGCTTAACCGTTCGCCCTTCGACAAGCTCTCTCAGGGCGAACGGTTAAGCCTTCGTTGCCACCGGCGGCCGGATAAGCCTTGGTGAATTCCTTTTTGATCCATCCCCAACGTGCCGAATAGCGTGTATCGCCTTCCGGCAGAATCAAGATGGCATGAAGATGATTGCCCGCAAAACCATTGCATCAATCCGAAACGGCCAGTGTTGGCGGCATTCGCGAATGGCAGTGCGTAGGAAAACGCGGGAGGTATCCGTACAAAGAATCGGGGCGCGCCGTTCCGTTACCACAGGGCCGTAGGTTGGACTGAATGCAATGAAGCCCAACAATTAACGTTAAAACAGGAAGTAAGCATGCGTTATCGAAGAGCCAAAACAGCAGGTGCAAGCTATTTTTTTACCGTTAACCTCGCAGACCGGCGGTCTGACTTGCTGGTACGACATATAGACGAATTACGAGAAGTTACCCGGATAGTAAAGTGCGCCATCCATTCGTCATCGAGGCCATAGTCGTCCTTCCCGAACATCTTCACGCGATCTGGAAATTGCCCGAAGGCGATGCTGACTATCCGATGCGTTGGTCATTAATCAAGTCGGGATTTTCCCGTGGATTGGAAAAAACCGAGTCTATTCGGGCCAGTCGACTTAATAAACGCAAACGCGGCATTTGGCAGCGGCTTCCCATGCAGCGCGTGGAAACGAGGAATATAAGGGCATAACCTTCCTCGTCCCGCAGAGCATGTTCCCACAACCAGCGTTGTAAAACCCCGCGCCGCGACAGCCGGACGGGGCATGTTGCCCCGTTCGAAACGTTTTGCGTCTGTTAAATATAACTCCTTAACTCGGACATCGCAAAAACGTTAGGAACGGGGTTGCAAACCCCGTCCCGCTTGAGCCTGGGTCAGCTAAATAAGGTTGACTTAAATCTGGCCCGCTTACAGAATCGTCATCGCCGGATATTTTTCAGCAATTGATGACCGGAATAAATCCCGGCAATCTGAATTGATTATGATAACGGGATGACTAAACCGACATTACATCTGTAAAATAGCCGTTTTTATTGTCCAGCTCCTTAAATCATAATGCGTACTACTCAATTCCCGCTCAATACCGTTAAAGAAACTCCGGCCGATGCTGAAATAGCCAGCCATCAATTAATGATCCGCGCCGGACTGATCCGCAAACTGGCCGCAGGTCTTTACACTTGGTTGCCCTTGGGACTGCGGGTCATGCGCAAGGTCGAAAAAATTACCCGCGAGGAAATGGAAAAAACCGGCGCCCTGGAAGTGTTAATGCCCGGCCTGCAACCCGCCGAACTGTGGCAGGAAACCGGACGCTGGGAACAATACGGCCCGGAACTGGCGCGGTTAAAAGACCGTCATGACCGCGATTTTTGTCTGGGACCCACGCACGAAGAAATCATTACCGATCTGGCGCGCAACGAGATCAAAAGCTACAAGCAGCTGCCGATCACCTATTATCAAATCCAATCCAAGTTCCGCGACGAAATCCGTCCCCGTTTCGGCGTGATGCGTTCGCGCGAATTTATCATGAAAGACGCCTATTCCTTTCATTTGGATCATGAATCATTGCAGGTCACTTACGATGCGATGTATCAGGCTTATACCAATATTTTCAATCATCTGGGCTTGAATTTTCGTGCCGTTATCGCCGATTCCGGTTCTATCGGCGGTGCGGTATCGCATGAGTTTCATGTGTTGGCGGATTCCGGCGAAGATGCGATTGCGTTTTCAACCGACAGCGACTATGCCGCCAATGTTGAAAAAGCCGAAGCGGTGATGCCGGTTGGCTCCCGCGGCTCGGCAACGGGAGAGTTGACGCTGATTGATACGCCCAATCAACACAGCATCGAAGAAGTCAGCGGCTTTTTAAATATCCCAACTTCGCAATGCATTAAGACTTTGATCGTTAAAGGCGAAGAAGACTCGCTGGTTGCGCTGCTGTTAAGAGGCGACCATAACCTTAATGATATTAAAGCGATAAAAATTGACGGCATCGCCTCGCCGCTTGAATTTGCCGGCGATGAGCAAGTGGGCAGCGCCTGCAACTGCAAACCCGGCTCTATCGGCCCGATAGGCTTAAACATCAAGATCATTGCCGACCGTAGCGTGACTTTGATGTCCGATTTTGTTTGCGGCGCGAACCAGGACGGCAAGCATTATAAAGGCGTCAACTGGGAACGCGATTTGCCGGTTCCGGACCACGTTGCAGACCTGCGCATGGTGGTTGAAGGCGACCCCAGCCCGGACGGCAAAGGTCAAATCACGCTGGCTCGCGGCATTGAAGTCGGTCATATTTTCCAGCTGGGCACCAAATACAGCGAGGCCATGAAAGCAGGCGTCATCAACGAAGGCGGCAAAAACCAGATCATGACCATGGGCTGTTACGGTATCGGCATTTCCCGCGTTGTTGCAGCCGCGATCGAGCAGAGCCATGACGACAAAGGCATCATCTGGTCGGCCAATCTTGCACCGTTCCAGGTCGCACTCTGCCCGATGAACATGCACAAATCCGAGCGCCTGAAAGTAGCTTCCGAACAGTTGTATCAGGACTTACTGGCGGCCGGAATCGATGTATTGTTTGATGACAGGAAAGTCCGGGCCGGGTTTATGTTTTCCGACATGGAACTGATCGGCATCCCGCACTGCATCGTGGTAGGCGATCGCGGCCTGGATTCCGGCACGGTTGAATACAAGGCCAGAACGGCTGAAGCAAACGAGGAAATTCCGTTTGCGGATGTTATTGGTTTTTTGAAGGGTAAGTTGGGTTAATGAGTTATTTTTCTCTGTAGGAGCGGCTTTAGCCGCGAC
>JAURZV010000057.1 GCA_030653175.1 Methylobacter sp. | reverse complement strand
GTCGGATTATAGCTTACAAAAATTAGTAAGCCATTGAAATAATTTAATAATTATTTTTCTAATGAAAAACAATAAGAAATTAATATCATTTAAAATCAATATATTAGGTTAATGTAATTTCTAAATCCGACAGCCTCCTAGCGGCGAATCCACCCTACGCCTTACGCGGGTTGAGTTGGCTAAAGCAGTTTAAAAATTGGTTGCAGGTTGGTTTGCCTTTAACGTAACCCAACATCCAATTGCACTATTGGAGTTATGTCTATGAAAACCTCGCTTGATTTACCCGATGAGTTAATCAAAGAAGCCATGCAGCTGACCGATGTTAAAACAAAAACTAAAGTCATTGTTTTAGCATTGCAGGAGCTTATTAAAAAAAATAAAGTGGCCGATTTGAAATCATATAAAGGCGCATTTGACCTGGACATAGATATAGATATAGATATAGATACGCTAAGAAACCGTAATGCGCGTTTTGATTGATACGTCTGTTTGGACAGACTATTTTAAAAGTGGCGCCAATTCGAGCGAGTTAGATGGCTTGCCGGATGATAATTTGGTTGTTATCAATAATATTATCCTTGCAGAGCCGGTTCCTTTTTTAGCTATCAAAAAACAATATAAAGTTATTGAATTGCTCAATAACATAACGTTATTACCCTTACAGACAGACTGGGCTGAAATTATTCGCTGGCAAACGATGTGTTTAAGTAATGGCCATAATGGTGTCGGCATTCCTGATTTGCTGATTGCTCAAAATTCAAAACAACAGAATTGTAAGATTTATTCACTGGACAAGCATTTTCGCCTTTTAAACAAGGTGATTGAAGACATACAACTATTCGCCTAACACCATGACCCCAGAACAATTCAATCACTATGCCCGGCAGGGCTACAACCGTATCCCGATTTGCCGCGAAGTGCTGGCCGATTTGGATACGCCGTTGAGCGCCTATCTGAAACTGGCCGACGGCTCTTATTCCTATTTATTCGAATCGGTACACGGCGGCGAGCAATGGGGGCGTTATTCGATTATCGGTCTGCCTTGCAAAACCATCGTCAAAATTACCGGTAATCAAATCCGTCTGGAACAAAACGGCGAACTGCTGGAATCGGTCACGCACGACAATCCGCTAATCTGGATAGAGCAGTTTAAAGAACGATACAACGTTCCCGATATTGACACCCTGCCCCGTTTTAATGGCGGCTTGGTCGGCTATTTCGGCTATGAAACCATCGGCTATATCGAGCCGAAGTTGCGCAGCACCGGAAAACCCGACCCGCTGGGCAATCCCGACATCCTGCTGATGGTGTCCGAAGAAATGCTGGTATTTGACAACCTGTCCGGCAAAATGCTGCTGCTGACTCACGCCAATCCTGAACAAGCCGATGCCTATAACCGTGCAGTTGCACGAGTGAATGATTTGTCCGTCAAACTGCGCGAACTGCAAGCCAAACCGAAAAACCATCATGCTCCCAAACAGGTCGAAGAGTCCGATTTCATCTCGGGCTTTACTCAACAGGGCTTTGAAAATGCGGTATTGAAAGCCAAAGAATACATCACCGACGGCGACATCATGCAGGTGGTGTTATCGCAACGCATGTCCATCCCCTACACCGCTTCGCCGCTTAATTTATATCGGGCTTTGCGCTGTTTGAATCCTTCGCCTTACATGTTTTACCTGAATCTGGAGGATTTCCATATCGTCGGCTCGTCGCCGGAAATCCTGGTCAGGCTGGAAGATAACATGGTCACGGTGCGCCCTATTGCAGGCACCCGTCGGCGTGGCGCAACGCCGGAACAGGATATTGAACTGGAACAAGAGCTGCTGGCCGATCCCAAGGAACTGGCCGAGCATTTAATGCTGATTGATCTGGGCCGCAATGATGTGGGTCGGGTCGCGGAAATCGGCACCGTGCAGTTGACCGATAAAATGATCGTCGAACGCTATTCGCATGTGATGCACATCGTCTCCAACGTCACCGGACAGCTGCATCAAGGCGACAACGCCTTTGACGTGCTGGCTGCGACTTTTCCGGCCGGTACCGTCAGCGGCGCGCCGAAAATACGCGCGATGGAAATTATCGACGAACTCGAACCGGTCAAACGCGGCGTTTATGCGGGTGCAGTCGGCTACATAGCCTGGTCGGGCAATCTGGATACCGCCATTGCGATCAGGACCGCCGTCATCAAAAACAACATGTTACATATACAAGCCGGTGCCGGTATCGTTTACGATTCCGTACCCGGAAACGAATGGGATGAAACCATGAATAAAGGCCGCGCAATTTTCCGCGCAGTAAGTATGGCTGAAGCAGGCTTGGAAGGGGAGCAGCCATGAGCGCCGTCAAAATCCCCCCTAGCCCCCCTTTACCAAAGGGGAGGATTAAAGTCGTCATGATCGATAACTATGACTCGTTCACTTACAATCTGGTGCAATATTTGGGCGAGTTAGGCGCAGATGTCACCGTGGTGCGTAACGATCAGGTCACTATAGAAGACGTAGAAAAACTGGCGCCCGATAAACTGGTGATTTCTCCCGGTCCCTGTACGCCAAAAGAAGCAGGCATATCCGTTGACGCCATTTTAAAGTTTGCCGGACGCACTCCTATCTTGGGCGTTTGCCTTGGACATCAAAGCATCGGCTATGCATTCGGCGGCAATATCGTCCATGCCAAAAGCATCATGCACGGTAAAACCTCGCTGGTTTACCATCATAATCAAGGCGTATTCAAAGGACTTAACAACCCGTTTACCGCCACCCGTTACCATTCGCTGGTCATCGAACAGGCGACCATTCCCGATTGCCTGGAGATAACCGCCTGGACGCAAGACGAGGCGGGAAACCTGGATGAAATCATGGGTGTAAGGCACAAACAGCTGGATATTGAAGGCGTACAATTCCACCCGGAGTCGATTCTGACCGAGCATGGGCATGATATGTTGAGGAATTTTTTGGAGAGATGATTGTAACAACTGGTTAAACCAAGTCATCGTTAAGTATTGAAAACTACTTATGCTACATTACAGCAGTCAACGCATTGCAACAGGAGTCCAAGCTTTGCTTGTGCTAGCAGGCGAAGCCCGCACTCCAGCAGTCAGTAACTTTATGTCGGACGGAATTTGCAACCCCGTCCGTAACGTTTCGTATGCCGTCAAATTTAAACAATGAGGCCAGGGGAATATACACCGGCCAGCTGTAGGCCGGAATAAGTTCGAGTGGTAGCGAAAACAGGCGTTTCCGGCAAATACCGCTCAAATCCGCCGGAAACGCCACCTCGCGCTACGCACTTGGATGGTCTTATTCCGGCCTACATCTGACATTAATCAGGAGTGCATCATGAATCGTATCGTCTGGCTATTTCTAAGCGCAGTATTATTTGCATCAGTCACTCAGGCAAAACCGTTAACCCCCGAACAAGTGCCGGAACCGCTCAAACCCTGGATAGCCTGGGTATTGCAGGATAGCCCGGAACCCGTCTGCCCTTTCATCTACAACAGCTATGAGCAAAAACGCTGTAGCTGGCCTACGCAAACCCAACTGGATTTAACGCCCGATAAAGGCGTTTTTTCGATGAGCTGGCTGGTGTATCAAGACAGCTGGATCAGCTTGCCGGGCGATAAGAGACACTGGCCGCTTAATGTGACGGTTGATAACAAGACCGCGCTGGTCATGGATAAAAACGGCAACCCCTCGATTAAACTGGCTGCGGGCTTGCAGCACCAAATCAAAGGCGGGTTCTTGTGGACTGCCATTCCTGATAACTTAAAAATACCCGACGATACCGGACTGATTGATCTTCGTATTAACGGGATTGCAATACCGACACCGGCCATTAAAGACGGGCAGCTGTGGTTAAAAGAAAGCGAGACAGGCTTAAAGAGACCGGAAAATATCCAAAACAACCTGGACATTCAGGTATTTCGAAAAATCATCGATGAAGTACCCGCACAGGTTTTAACCCGACTGGTGCTGGAAGTCTCCGGCGAGCAGCGCGAGGTAAAATTTCCCCGGCCTATTTTGGAGGGTTTTATCCCGCTGAGTTTACAAAGTCCATTGCCCGCGCGACTGGAACCCGACGGGCAGTTATTGGTGCAGCTACGCCCCGGACACTGGCAAATCGACATACTGGCGAGAAACAGCAAAGAACTGGCTACGCTCCCGCTCGAGGGCGACCGGCCGGTCGCCCCTACCGGTCAAGGCATCCAGTGGACGGAATCGGAAATCTGGGTATTCGATGCACGCCCACAGCTGCGCGTGGTTGAAGTCGAACAGCTGAGTGCTATAGATCCCAATCAAACCAACTTGCCAGAAGACTGGAAAACCTTTCCGGCCTATAAAATCAGTCAGGGCCAGTCTATGGGATTTAAGACCATACGCCGGGGCGACCCGGAGCCTGAACCCAGCCAACTCAATCTAACCAGAAAGCTATGGCTGGATTTCGACGGCCAAGGCTATACCGCCAATGACACGATTACCGGCAAGATGACCAGCGGTTGGCGACTTAATAGCTTGCCGCAAACGCAGTTGGGCAAAGTCACCTTAAACGGCAGCAACCAATTTATTACCCAGGATAAATCCGGAAAGCAAGGCGTTGAAGTCAGAATCGGCACGATAGCGCTGAATGCCGACAGCCGCACCGTCGGTGCAGTTAGCTCCATCAGCGCAGTGGGTTGGGAGCAGGACTTTCATACTGTCAGCGCCGAACTGAACCTGCCGCCGGGCTGGCGCTTACTGGCGACCAGCGGCGTGGACAATGTGCCTGACAGCTGGATTTCCCGTTGGACACTGCTGGACTTGTTCCTGGTGTTAATCGCGGCGCTGGCAACAGGCAGGCTGTGGAATCCCTATTGGGGCTTCCTCGCTTTGGTAACGTTGGTGCTAATCTGGCATGAACCGGGCTCGCCGCATTTCATCTGGCTGAATATTCTGGCCGCGACTGCATTGATCAAGGTATTGCCGCAGGGTAAGTTTTTAAAATTCATGAGCTGGTATCGCAATGCTTTCTGGCTGGCGTTAATTATGACGACCGTGCCTTTTATGGTGGCGCAGGTACGCACCGGACTGTATCCGCAACTGGAAAAACCCTGGCAAGTGATCAATATGCCGGGTTCCCAATATGGCGACAAGGCCGGACAGCTGGCCGAAATGAATGCACCGGCACCGGCCTCTGAAGCGACCAGTGAGATGAAAGAAAAGATGCCAAGAAAATCAATGTCATCCGATTCCTCATCGTCTTATAGTTATTCAGACACAGCAGTCGATTTTGACCGCATCGACCCTAAAGCCAAGGTGCAGACCGGTCCCGGTTTACCGCAATGGGAATGGAATAAAGTATTGTTGTCATGGAACGGTTCGGTTGATGCGCAGCAACAACTGCACTTATGGTATTTAACGCCGACGCTGACCATGCTGCTCAATTTCATCCGCGTAATTTTAGTCGCCGTACTGGCCTTGCTGATGTTCGGCGTTGCGGAAAAGTTCAGGTTTAAAGCTATTCGCCCTTCGACACCGTTACTGCTGTGGTTTTTGCTGTTGCCGATGCTGTCCATGCCGTCGCAAAAAACATATGCCGAAATTCCGGACAAAGCCGTACTCGACGAGCTGAGAAACAAGCTGCTGGAAAAACCGGTGCCGCCGGACTGCTTGCCGGGTTGCGCGCAAATTCCGCAGATGAAAATAACCATTACCGACAAGGAATTGGCAATCGCCCTGCAGATTCATGCTCAACAATCCGTGGCCATTCCTTTACCCGCTGAATATGGACAATGGTTCCCTAATCATGTCTTTGTTGACGGCAAAATAGCGCCAGGACTTTATCGCAATAACAACGGCTTGTGGCTTAACCTGGACGAAGGCGAACATCAGGTTGTGCTGGGTGGAGCTGTGCCCTTGTTAAGTAAATTCACCCTGCCTTTACCGTTAAAACCGAACTGGGTAAATATCGAAAAAACCGGCTGGCAAGCCATCGGCCTGCAGGAGAACAGTGAGGTTGACGATCAACTGCAATTTAGCCGTATAAACCGGACCGAACAACAGCAAAGTGACCCGTTAGAGCGCGTAAGCGAATCTGTGCTGGAACCGGGCGCCTTGCCGCCGTTTGTCAGGATTGAACGCACCTTGCAACTGGGCTTGGACTGGCGGGTTATCACCCGGATCATCCGCGTTTCACCGGCAGATTCCGCCGTGGTATTGGCCGTACCCTTGCTGCCGGGCGAGTCGGTCACTACGGCAGGCATTCGGGTTAAAGAAGGTAAAGCCGAAGTTAATATTCCGGCACAGCAAACCGAACTGCACTGGGAATCCACGCTGGAAAAATCGGAAAAAATCGATTTTGTCGCGACCGAAACTGCGCAATGGATAGAGTTGTTGATAGCGGATGTAAGCCCGATCTGGCATCTTGAAACAACCGGCATCGCGATGATACACCTGAATAACAACGGGCAATGGCTGCCGGAATGGCATCCCTGGCCGGGCGAAAAAATCACCCTGCAAATAACCAGGCCGGAGGCAGTAGAAGGACAAACCTTAACCATCGATAACAGCCGGTTAAGCGTCAAACCGGGGCAACGCAGCCAGGAAGCCGAATTGAATATCAGCCTGAGAAGCTCGCAAGGATCGCAACACACGCTAATCCTGCCGGAAAAAGCCGTATTGCAATCCGTTGCCATTAATGGACAGACCCAACCGATCAGGCAGGAAGGCAGAAAACTCACCGTACCTATCAATCCCGGCAAGCAGGAAGTCTCAATAAACTGGCGTGAAGCGACCGGTATAACAAGCGTTATGCCTACGCCGCAGGTAGACTTGGGACTGGCGAGTGTCAACGCGAACCTGAATATCGGCTTGGGTCAGGATCGCTGGGTATTGTTTGCGATGGGGCCGAAACTGGGGCCTGCGGTTTTATTTTGGGGCGTGCTGATTGTTATTGTTATGTTGTCTTTGGGCATGGGCAAAATCCGGCTGACACCCTTAAAAGCCCGGCACTGGTTTTTATTGTTGGCGGGGCTTAGCCAGATACCCCTGCAATCGGCAGGCATTGTCATTGCTTGGCTAATGCTGCTGGGCTGGCGCAAGACGCAACAGGCTTCCGGCTTACGCTATTTTAATGTACTGCAAGTTATCATCGGCGGATTAACCGTGATATCGCTGGGCCTATTATTTTTAGCTGTCGAACACGGTTTACTGGGTTCGCCCGATATGCAGATCATCGGCAACCAGTCCTCGGCGGTCAACTTAAACTGGTACCAGGACAGAAGTCCGGCGACTTTGCCCGTAGCGACGCTGATCTCGGTGCCGCTGATCGTGTATCGATTATTGATGCTGGCCTGGTCGCTATGGTTGGCCGTGTCATTGCTCAACTGGCTGAAATGGGGCTGGGCGTGTTTTTCAAGTAACGGGCTTTGGCATAAAGCCGTAAAGAAAGAAAAAGCGGTAGCCGTTGAGCAGGAAGACAAGTGGTTAGCAGATGAGCCGAAAGATAAATAATTAACCACGAAGACACGAAGAGCACGAAGGAAAGTGAAAATAAAAACCTCCATGTCAACTTTCCACTTCCAGCAGTTTTCAGTATTACAAAAACACTCCGGCATGAAAATATGCACCGATGCCGTTTTATTCGGCGCTATGGCCCCGGTTAATCCGGGCGACCATGTGCTGGACATCGGCACCGGCACCGGCGTGCTTGCGCTGATGGCAGCCCAGCTCGGCGCGGCGCAAGTCACCGCCGTGGAGTTGACGCAGGAAGCTTTTAAAGAAGCCGACATCAACTTCAACAACAGCCCGTGGGCAAAGCGACTTGAGGCCGTACATCAGGATATTCAAAACTTTGCCCTAACCGCCGACCGGCAATACGACCTGATCATCAGCAACCCGCCGTTTTTCGAAAACCACCTCAAAACCGTCGATACCCTTAGAAATACCGCCCGACACACCGATCAACTGCCCTTTGCCGATTTAATCGGCATTGCCGGACAATTATTGTCCTGGCAAGGTTTATTTTACCTATTGATTCCTGCTCATGCGGCAGCAAAGTTTTCTGCCCAGGCATTAGCTTCGGGGTTTTA
Source organism: Methylobacter sp. (assembly GCA_030653175.1). Lineage (GTDB taxonomy): Bacteria > Pseudomonadota > Gammaproteobacteria > Methylococcales > Methylomonadaceae > Methylobacter_A. The sequence goes on along the minus strand of JAURZV010000057.1, from coordinate 2,811 downwards.
TTTGATCAAGCAAACCGATTTTCGAGGCTATCCGCATAACGAAGCCAAAGTATCCGCGTTGACTTTCAGCCGCACCGCAGCTGTGCTTACGGTGAGATTGTTGACGATCTATGAATCCCACAACGTTTATAGTTCCGGCAGTGCGGCTTATTTAGCGGATTTTCTGTTGAGGTTTGCTAAAGACCAGCCTAAGCAAGCAATCATGCCAACTATAAAGGCCTAATCAAAACCGACATGCTGTGGCGCCCTATTACACTGGCCAGCGACAGACGTAAAGATAATTGCAAGGTTGCGGAAGGTTTCCGTGTCATGGAAGGCAGATCATTGTTTTTCCAGCTATGGTATAAGCCCGGCTCTATAATCAGTAATTGTTTTCCTCAAACCAGGTGATGGCATTCTCTAGCGCCTCTTTTGCCGGACGGTAGCGATAACCCAATTCGCGCACGGCCTTCTCGCTCGAAAAATACATCTGCTTTTTTGCCATGCGTACGCCATCGACGGTCGCACGGGGTTCCATACCGGTGATGCCGGCAATCTTTTCCATCATCCAGGCGGCGGGCAGAACCAGTTGATGCGGCAGGCGCGTCCGTTTTCCGGTTTTTCCGGTAATTTCATCAATGGACTGCAGGATTTGCAACAGGGTCATGTTTTCGCCGCCCAGGATATAGCGCTGTCCCGGCACGCCTTTTTCATAGGCAAGGAGATGGCCTGCGGCGACATCATCCACATGCACGACATTAAGGCCGGTATCCACATAGGCCGGCATACGGTCACGGATCGTATCCAGCACAATACGCCCGGTCGGGGTGGGTTTGATATCGCGCGGTCCTATCGGTGTCGAGGGATTGACGATCACCACGGGTAACCGGTGTTGTGCGATAAATCGTTGCACTGTCTGCTCGGCGAGAAATTTTGAGCGTTTGTAATGGCCGATCATGGTGTTCAGGGATGATGGCGTCTCCTCAGTGGCCGGACTGCTATCCGGATTCAGACCCAGAACGGCGACACTGCTGGTATAGACCACCCGTTTTATCCCAGCGTCGACTGCCGCAAGCATTAATGCTTCAGTGCCCTGAATGTTGACCTCATACATGACCTTGGGATCGGGTATCCACAAGCGGTAGTCCGCAGCCACATGAAACAGATTGTCGCAGCCGCGCACGGCGCGTTTTAGGGACGCGGTATCCCGCAGATCGCCTTCGGATATTTCGATTGGCAATTTTTCCAGATTACGGCGGTCGCTTTCCGGGCGAACCAGAACCCGTACCTCATGACCGCTATCCAGCAGAGCATGCATGACAGCCGAGCCGACAAAACCGTTAGCGCCTGTTATCAATGTCTTCATGCCGGCTGATTCAGATTCCGCCATTCGCACCAGCTGGCGACGGCAGGGATGCCTATCGTTACCAGTAACAAAAACGGATGCGCATCCAGGGGTTTCTGATTCATTTTTCTGTATTATTGGGTTGATTGACCAGCAGGCTGGGCAATACGATTAAGGTACAGAAGGGGCATGCTGATACCTATTATCAGTCATGTAGGGTATGCATCGAGTACCATTTCCCAAATACTCCAAGCTCATTGACATCCTCCGTAACCTAAAGGACGAGGATTGCTACCGCTTCCATCCCGGAATGGGATGAATAGCTTCGGTGGGTTTCTACGGCTGACGGCATGACCACACCATTCACTACACAGACAAGTTCCGCCTGCCCGGCTTTTATTTTTAATGCTTCACTACACATTCAGGGCATTATTATCGCTGATATAGGCTTTAAAACCTTTATTGTTAGGCTCAATCTAATCATTTATAAGGAAAATGTAATTGAGTATTGAACAAAGAGCCCCTTGCATCCCCTGCCTGAAGACCATAGCTATCTACACAAATATCGTAAAAAAATTGATATAGTAGCCCAAGTTGGTAACGATGTGTAGATAGCTATACCTGAAGACAGCGGTTCTTAGGATAAAGATAAAGGATATAAGGTACGCGGCGCACCTTACCGTGCTTTTCTTCGTGGCTTTAGAGGCCTTAACTTATGCAGATGCCCTCCGGCATACACGTCCCTGTGTTGCAGTATTGGAAGTTTTAAATGTTAATCAAATTATCTGACAACGCGGTGTCCGCGGCCGCTCATGCAATTGTTATAAGCATTTTTGAATTTATCTTCCGCACTAAGACCCTTGGCTGCACCGCCGCCAAAACCACCTGCTGCCGCTCCTATGGCTGCGCCCGCGCCTGGATTTCCAGTGAATGCTCCAACAACAGCACCCCCAGCCGCTCCAATTAAACCGCCGACGCCCGCACCTATAGCGGTTTCTTTTGTGGTTCCACCCGATGCTTGACTAGCAAGTTGCTTGCATTCTGCCATATCCTGATTAATTCGATAAGCATTGGGGTCATTAGAGGCATCGACTGTAGGTGTCCATCCTCCGTAGCTGTAGCAGCCTGAGATTAATGCGCTGCCTATAAAAATGATGCCGGTTGTTAGTTTTTTCATATTGATTGCCTCTAGTAAAATTGTTTCCTTACAGAATACTTCATTTTTATGAATAAAGTGTGAATACCATACCACTATAATCAGTTGGAATTTTATAAATATTTTTGTAACTATTCAGTCACAGATTGTCACAGATGCACCCCGATAAACTGAAATATAAAGAACTCACTCGTCTTATGATCAAGAGTTTCTATCAGGTTTACACAGCGTTAGGTGGCGGCTTCCTGGAATCAGCTTGTTTTCTCGTTCCCACGCGCTACGTCACTGCCATTAAGTTAAGGATTTAAACTATTGTGGGCGCGAATTTATT
>JAURZV010000056.1 GCA_030653175.1 Methylobacter sp. | reverse complement strand
TTACCCGACTGATTCATCTTATGCGATTGCCTGTCATATAGGCGATAAACAGGCGCTGGATAAAATTCGTCGTATCAGGCAGTTGGACGATAAACACGATTTTACTCTGGTGTGCAAAGATCTGGCCCAAGTATCCATGTTCACCAAAATCAGTAATGATGCTTTTCGGCTGATTAAGGCATTAACGCCGGGAGCCTTTACCTTTATTTTGGAAGCTACACGCGAAGTGCCTCGCCGCTTACAGCACCCCAAGAAAAAAACGGTAGGTATACGGATTCCCGATCACCCCATTGCACAATTGCTGGTTCAGGAATTGGGTGAGCCTTTGTTCAGTTCTACCTTGATGCTGCCGGGAGAGGATGAGGCATTGACCGATCCTTATGAGATTAGAAATAAACTTGAACATGAGCTGGATCTGGTGATTGACGCCGGTATTATTGAGTTTGAACAAACGACTATTATCGAATTTTCCGGTAACGGCGTTGAGATCATCAGGCAGGGCAAGGGCCTTGCGCCGATGTTGAGTGGACGAGGATAAAGGCATGATGGATGAATTGACATTGTTGCAACGCATAGTGGTCTGGATCTTGCCGGTGGTTTTTGCGATTACCGTGCATGAAGTGGCGCATGGCTGGATGGCGAAAAAATATGGCGATAATACCGCCTCGGCATTGGGCCGGTTAACCTTAAATCCGGTTAAGCATATTGATTTGGTTGGAACCATTATTCTTCCAGGAATATTACTAATGACGGGCACAGGTTTTATTTTTGGTTGGGCAAAGCCCGTTCCTGTCGACGCGCGGAATTTTAAAAATCCAAGGCATGATATGGCGATTGTCGCTTTGGCCGGCCCTGTTGCTAACTTCTTGATGGCTGTCGGTTGGGCGTTAATAGCCCGGTTAGGGGTGACGATAGGCGCGCAAACCGAAGCTGTCTCATTGCCGTTGATTTATACCGGGATTGCCGGTATTTCAATTAATCTGGTGTTGGCATTGATTAATTTATTGCCTATTCCGCCGCTGGACGGCAGTCGCATTTTGACAGGCATTCTGCCGAGTTATTGGGCGTGGCAATATAACCGTCTGGAACGCTTCGGATTTATTATTTTATTGGTGCTGTTATACACTAATGTTTTGAGTTCGATTTTGGCTTATCCGATGTTTGTTGCGCAGAAAGTGTTTTTTTCAATTGCCGGGCTGTAGGTTGATTTTTGCACGGGTTTTCAAGCTCCAGCTTCCTTTCCGTATTCGCGAAGCTAGAGCATGAACGAAAATATGAATCAAAACACGGCTGAAGCTATAGAGTCGCCGCCAGCCGCGGCCATGCAGTCGTTTGCGATGGTTAACGGCGCACCGTTTAACAAACTTCCGGACGATCTTTATATCCCGCCGGATGCGCTGGAAGTGCTGTTGGACACCTTTGAAGGGCCGCTGGATTTGTTGCTGTATTTGATACGCAGGCAGAATCTGGATATTGTTAATATACCGATAGCGCAGATTACCCATCAATACATCGCCTATATCCAGATAATGGGTGTATTGAATCTGGAGCTGGCGGCGGAATATCTGGTGATGGCCGCGCTGTTGGCGGAAATCAAGTCAAGAATGCTGTTGCCCAGGCAGCCTGATGTTGAAGACGACGAGGAAGACCCGAGGGCAACGTTGATTCGCAGGCTCCAGGAATATGAGCTGATTAAAAATGCGGCTGAAGAAATTGATCAGTTGCCGAGAATTGAACGTGATATATTTGAAGTCGGCGTCGATGTTTCGATGCTAAAGAATTTCGAACAAAACTTACCGGATATCCAGCTAAAAGAAATGCTGTTGGCATTTCAGGATGTACTTAAAAGAGTTGAGCAGCTCAGCCATCATCAAATTATCAAAGAGCCCTTATCTGTCCGTGAACGCATGTCAACCATTTTGGAAAACCTTAAAGGAGCGGATAGTCTCCTTTTCTCGCAGTTATTTATCCGAAAAGAAGGTCGACACGGAGTCGTTGTCTCGTTTTTGGCAATCCTCGAACTCAGCAAAGAACGACTCATCGATATTATCCAGTCAGAACCCTTTGCCGAATTACGGGTCAGAACCGCCGGCGCCGATAGCTGAGCCTTTGCCATCACCTTTCGATAATGCTCAGGGCAAGCCTCCCGTAACTGAACAGCGTGAAATTAACGTGGAAATTAAACGTGTAGTTGAAGCAATTTTATTTGCTGCAAATCGTCCCATGACCTGTAAGCAGGTGCAGCAGGTTTTTCCTGAAATTGAGCAGCCGGAAATACAGGAGATACAGAAGGCCATTGAGGCGATTACGGAGGATTATCGATTCAGGCCGGTTGAATTAAAACAGATAGCCAGCGGTTATCGTTTTCAGGTTAGAAAGGAGCTGTCTCGCTGGGTATCACGATTATTTGAAGAAAAGCCGCCAAAATATTCTCGGGCATTGTTGGAGACATTGGCCATTATTGCTTATCGTCAGCCGGCAACACGCGGAGATATTGAAGATATTCGCGGTGTCAGTGTCAGTTCAAGCATCATTCATACGCTGCTTGAGCGTGAGTGGATTCGAGTGGTGGCGCACAAAGAGGTGCCGGGCAGGCCGGCTTTATACGGTACGACCAAACAATTTCTGGATTATTTCAATATTACGTCATTAAATGAACTACCGACATTGCAAGAGATTCAAGAGCTTGACTTGTCGTTAGATACTACGCAACAACCCATGCAGGTAAAGAGTGAAGAGCAAGAAACAACCGAACAGATCACCCAAACAGCCGTCGAGCAGTCCGGCGAAACAGCCGGGCAGACCTCCGAAACCATCGGGCAGGCCACTAAAACCATCGCAAGGCTCAGCACAACAACCGAATAATCCTCCGAAGCAATCCCCCTCTTTGCAAAAGGGGGGGCAGGGGGGATTTGACGCTAATCAGTCAGTCGATGGAGAGCGCATCCAAAAAGTGTTGGCGCGCGGCGGCGTCGGTTCACGGCGGGAAATTGAACGCTGGATCGATGAGGGGCGGTTGAAGATTAACGGTAAGCCTGTTGGCTTGGGCGACCGATTGAAAGACGGGGATCATCTGCTGATCAATGATCGGGTTGTCCATTGGGAAAAATTTGTCGAGCAGCCTACCCGAGTGCTGCTTTATCATAAATCTGTCGGCGAAGTGGTTACCCGTCGCGATCCGGAAGGTCGGCCGGTGGTGTTTACGCAATTGCCGAAATTGGCTATCAGTCGCTGGATAGCGGTTGGCCGCTTGGACATCAATACCTCGGGATTATTATTGGTTACCAATAATGGCGAACTGGCCAATCGATTAATGCATCCGTCGACGCAAGTGGAGCGTGAATATGCGGTGCGTATTTTGGGTGAGGTTTCAGATGCTACCCTGGCAAAACTCAAGCAGGGTGTGGAGCTTGAAGACGGCAAAGCCAAGTTTGACGAGATTAAATTTTTCGGCGGTGAAGGCGCCAATAAATGGTACAACGTTATCGTTGCCGAAGGCCGTAACAGGCTGGTAAGACGTTTGTGGGAGTCGCAGGAAGTCATCGTCAGCCGCTTAATGCGGGTACGCTATGGGCCTGTGGTATTGCCGGAACGATTGAAAACCCATTCGTTTTATGAGCTGACCGATAAAGAACTGGAATTGCTGTTTGAATTTGCAGGTATGGCAAGTGAGAAGCCGGCACACATAGCCAAGCCCGAATTCAAAGCGCATAAGTCCGGGAAACGTTAACGGCGCGGGTCGGATTGCCCTGAATGCACAAGAGTTTGGTGTAATCCGATCCGACATTTGCCGTTAATTTATTTGGCCGCGACAACTTGGTTTCTGCCTTTGTTTTTGGCTATATACATGGCTTTATCCGCGCGCAGAATGAACGACTCGATAGTATCATTGTCACGTAAGGTGCTAACGCCCAAGCTTGCAGTGATCTTGATGGTTTCCATGCCGTAAGCTATTGTATGGTTCTCAATTGAGGCGCGAATTCGTTCTGCCAGCAGTTCTGCGCCGTTGGCGTCCGTGTCGCTTAATAAAATCACGAATTCTTCTCCTCCGTAACGAAAAATAATATCGCTATCTCTTAGGCTCTCTTTAATCCATTTTGCACCAAGAGCCAGTGTGGTGTCGCCGCACTCGTGGCCGTATGTATCATTGATGGTTTTGAAATGGTCGATGTCAAAGAAAATCAGCGATAATTTTTTGGCACTGCGCGCAGCAAGGCTCATTTCCCGCTTAATGAAATCATTAAACGCAGCTCTGTTATGGGTTTGGGTGAGTGGATCCGTATAAGCCATTTTTAAAGCTTGATGAAACAAGGTTGCATTTTTCAAGGGATAAATTAAACAGCAAAGTAGCGTTTCCAGTAACTGGAGATCCGCATCGCTGAATCTATGGTTACGCATCAGTTTTAATTCGCCCAGTTGTTGCTGTTCAACTTTAAGTGCGTAGTTGCAGGAGTGTCGTGTAAAAACCCCGCTTTTTACTTCCAGACCAAATTCCGTATTTGTATAAACAAAGGCGCTATGAGGAATCTTGTTTGCGATTTTGCTGCTGAAAATCGCGATCAGTTCATTAAATTCCAAAGTCGTTTGTAAGGCGCTGCTGATGTCATAATTATCGAGGTTAACCGCTTTTGTTGCTTCAAAAGTGTTATTGCTGATAATCGCTAGGTTTGCTGATTTATGGATCATGGACGCTTCCTCGTAGATTGGAACTATTACGTTGCAATAACTAAAGCGAAGTGTGTGCCATTTTTTAAAATATCAATAATAATCAGTATATTGATAAATGTATTTTGATTTTAAGTTGATTGTCGTCATAAAGTTGACGTTGCAGGGCGGCAAGGGATTGCCGGTGGGGGCAATTTCTGTCGATACAGGGAATAATCCCTATTCCGTTGGATTTGCTCGGCCGTTATGTTGATGTCAATTTTACCGGTATCCGCACCTTCGGCGATCAAATTGTTTTTCGACCCCTTCTGTAACCAGCACCCCTGCCTTCAGCGGTAATAGCTGATCTATAAATATTAGCGGCAGCAATATCAGTTTGGAATCAAAAATTTTGATGATGGCAAGAGGTTTTATTCAGGCCAATACGGGTTTGCTCTGTTTTTAAGATGTGTTTAATGCATTTGACCTGAGGTGTATGTTGTTACTGATGCAATCTATGGCAGATTTGTGTTCGCGATACAGGCCACTTTTCCGCAATGGCAGGGGTTACTGCGTATTCTGGCAACCTGAACAGTCATTCTGAATCAATCTGAACACCTATTCTGATTTAACTTGAACACCGATTCTGGTTTCAAGCTGAACACTTTTCTGGATTTTTCCAGAATCGGTGTTCAAGTTGCCAGAATGACTGTTCAGGTTGCCAGAATATGAATGTACTCCTTGGCAATGACTGGATCGCAAAATATTCAAGTATGCATTGAAAAATTTATGGATTCGCCTGAATCTTTTATTTCGTACTACTTATGCAAATTAATTTTTCATGAGAAAGCAGCAATTAAAGCGTGAGATTAATATGTAAGTATTTGCCGGCATATCAATGCTCAATCATTTAGCTTAATGTACTTTCATGGAAAGGAGCGACAGTACGCGGGAAGTATTATGAATATGTGAATCAACATAAGACTTTATGAGATCGGAGAATTGACTATGACTCCTAAAGAATTAACCAGGCAAGCCTTTGAACTCTACTACATAATCAGAATCCAAAAGCATTGGGCTCCAGAACGTTCAGTTCATAAGAAACGTTTACATCTTGTGGGACTTAGAGCCTTTCATAGATATATACGACGTCAAAAAGTCGAAGAAAGCTAAAATGGTATTTAAGTGTGGTGCAAGTAGGGTAGGTGTTCATAAGTTTCTTAACATTATTGGTATTATTGGTATTATTGGTATTAGTGGTATTAGTGGTATTAGTGGGAGCGGCTTTAGCCGCGATTATAGCGGCTAAAGCCGCTCCCACTAACGTGTCGATTTCTCCACAGACTTCGTCATCCTGACGTTTCTTTTCGAGTGCTGCAACCTGCGCTTCAATCAGGGTAATCCTAAAAACCGCAGTTGGTCCACGAAAAGCACAAAAATACTCAAAGAGATAGCGAACTGTAGACGGTCACCCAAAGGGTGCGTGGCTTCATCAGTACAACATATTGATTTATTTCGTGTCGCCTGGAGGCGCCTACTTTTGGCTTTCGTGTTTGTCGTGGGTGCTCTGATTTTTTCAGGATAATTCGTTGCTCTGCGACCTTGGTCTCGAGCATAAATATGATGTAAGCATCTTCATAGACTGAAATTGATCTTTTTTAAAGCCGCCAAATTTCTTCAATTCCACGACTAATTTAGCGGAGGACTACAAAGTATCTAAGCAATGAGTTAAAGTACGTTTGTGTTTGTGTTCGTGATGGCGCAGATACGCTAAGCGAAGTCGGTAAACAGATTGGGCGCCAGCACCACTTTGTCTGCGACTGATATTTTGGAATTGTATACCACGCTGGGCCATTGATTTTTCGAAAAAGCCAATAACATTTGAGATTTGCACTTATGCAACAGAAGTTACGCAGCAACATTATTTTTGCCGACAAACTGTGGCAGGCTTTTCACGCGGTAGTTACCAGTGCTGTGGATGAGCTAAAAGCCGTCTTGGGTGATGCAGTTGGTTTGGTGATGGAGACTATCGATATGCATATTAAGTACGGTTTGTGTGAGTTTTGCGACTTGGCCTTAGGACGCTACAACTTAAAACATTGTAAATCAAATAGGTACGGCTGCTTTATGGGTAAAAACAAACCCCGAAACTTTATAATGTTAATTTTGAATATTGTAGTTGGTGTGTCTTTGTCAGCCAATACTACTGACACTTTAGCGGCCTCGGTAATAAGTAAAGAACAAAATCAGTATCATGCGAATGTGTATATTAGAGAAAAAGTTCCAAATAATTCTGGCGACTTATGGGAACGCATTCGTTTGGGTATGAAAATTACTTCGCCAAGTCCAACACAATCCCCCTCAAAGCAAAATTTGATTCCGGAGAAAAATAACCGCACCAATACATATTCCCTGCATTCTGAGTTGCCATCAGCCTCAGCAACCGTGAATAGGCGCGAAGCTATACTCACAGAAAACACTAGGCCAGAACAAGCCGTTAAATCAAAATACATTATCCAGCCACATACCGCAATTGCCCCGTTGCATAATTATACTGCTTTAGGCCTTCGTCTCAGATCTGCTACCCCTCGCTCATCAACCTCTGACAGTTGTATACCTCCTGTCTCGGATCAAACTCAGCAAGAACAAACGCTTAAATCTGAAAACAATAGTACGGTCAATACCGAAAGCTCCATACCCCGTGGTTTTTATCCTCAATTACATAAACGCGCCGTTTTAGCCCCATCTGCCGAGGGTATATTGCAAACTGAGTCAGAAATGACTGATTCTTTGGACAAAGTAACGAATAGTCATATGCCATGCATTGAACGTACCGCTCAACACTTGACTGGCATAAGTAAATCAGGGAAGCAAAGTGACATAGCGGAGAAAAACAATGCTAAAAAAGCAATGATTAATGAACGAATCAATAAATATATTACCTTATTCAGTCAAAGCCCCGGCTATCTGCACCAAGTCGCTGAACGTGCACGCCCCTATCTGTACCATATTGTAGACGGGCTCAGTAAAAACCAGTTGCCTCTAGAACTTGCTCTGCTGCCCATGGTGGAAAGTGCCTATCAACCGACGGCACTATCACCTAAAGGCGCCGCCGGGCTTTGGCAATTCATCCCCAGCACCGGCAAAGATTACAACTTGAAACAAAGCAATCAGTATGATGACAGACTTGACATACTAGCCTCGACTCAGGCCGCAATCCGCTTTCTATCAGACCTAAAAGAACATTTCAATGGGGACTGGCTGCTTGCATTGGCCGCGTACAATTGTGGTCAAAGTGCAATTGATAAGGCCATTAGTCGTAATCTCTCCGATGGATTGGATACCGACTATTGGTCTTTACGCTTACCCGAAGAGACACAAGATTATGTTCCACGCTTACTAGCCTTATCCAATATTTTTGCTAACCCTGCGATTTATGGGTTGAAAGTTGCCCCAATTAAAAATGAACCTTATTTTGTCAAAGTAAAAATTGATCGAGAGGTCGACATAAAGTATCTAGCCGACAAGAATTTTGCTCTGCTCGCAAGGCTTGTTAACCTGAGCCCAGAGCAATTCAAGCTCCTAAATCCAGGTTATCTCAACCCAACTTTATCAACTAAAGGGAAATATACTTTTCTTTTGCCCCTTGCTAATGCTAACCACTTAAACCAGCTCTTGACTAGCATTGCGCATTTTATGGCAGAACCCGTTTCGCAGGCGATGAAAGGGGGCAAAGCAAACTCACCAACCATAATTGATTTAAAAGAGCCGATACTGACATCAATTAGATTATGACGATGTTGCAATAGCCTGAAACCGGATAGATCTTGATCATAATGAGAATTGCTGGGCGGCGACGAAAACTGGCTCGGCTTTATCCTTGTGTTTCAATATGGCTGACTATTAGTCAGCCGCAACCACGCTTTTCTGGATAAATGCGGGATTAGCAAATGCAAAGGCATCTTTAGCCAATGGGAGCGGATATATAATAGCCAGCGTGCCAAACCAGTCCACTTATCGTTGCAGGTAGGATGCGGAGGATTAAGCGCCCGCAAAAAAAGGCAGTCCATTATTTTAGTCTTTAGCGGTCCAGGGGTATAAATCGCCGAGGATGTAATGATAGATTCAGTAACTGGCGTTTTCAAAATTTTGTTGCTATAACGTAGTGCATAAAATAATGGCGTGCCCAAACCCAAGGTGTCGGCACGATGAAGTAATTTTTGCCAAAACCGCGAATCTTTATCGCTGAACTCGCGCAGTAATAAATCAATGTCGCTCAAATCGCGCAAGCCGTTTTCAAATTCGCCCCCCCAAAACAAATGGCTTGCTGTATGCAAAATCATGTCCTCAGGCGCTAATATCCAATAGTTGCTGTTGGGAATATTAACTGCCGACTTTAACAGCAAGCCAGCATCTGGACATAAAGCGCAGGTTTCCGGAAGGATATTATGATGAACATCCAACGTCGTACCTCGCTTAATATGCCGCATTGGCGGCAATTCATGCATCCACCGATCATAATAGTTTTGATCGTAGCTGTCTAACGGCTCTGGAAACCACCCGTTCCATTTTAATGCTTCTTTGACTTCTTGCAAACGCTGTTTGGGTACAAGGATGTCGATATCGCTAAAAATCCGCCCCAAACCGGCATTTAAATTCGCAGCCGAATAAGCAGTGCCTTTAAGCAAAATTAACGGCAACTTTAATTGCTCAAAAACCTGCTGCAGATTATGGAGTTCCCAATTTACGATACGCTTTTGCGACAGCCAGTATTTATCAGCAGAATTAAGATGCGTGATGACAAATTCAGGAGGCTCAAACAATCCGAACTTCTTCCAAAAAAAAGTCAATCTGGACATGACGCCGGCAGCTCTTGCCTGTCGCAGCAACAGCTCCCAATTGATAGAGGTATGACAGTTTTCTGTGCGCGCAAAAACCAATTGTTTGACGAGCAAATTTGCCATGTCTTTATCCATGCTCTGCATCGTCCAGCAACTGTTCAAAACAAGCCGATGCCTGATCGAAGTCGCCATCGTAGATAAAATCATAAGCGCGACTGCGCTCAACCAGTTTAGCCAAAACTTCAAAACCTTCAGCGCCCAACACGCTGTAGTTGAAAGACAGATCGGCCAGCTTCATTAAGGCTTCCGGCTTGGATAGCGGTGTTAATTGCATGTCGAGATGCTGTTGGTATTTGGGAAAAACCACCAGACACGGCAAAGCAATTTCGTCAGCTCTTGATATGGATTCGGTCGGCGGTTTCATGAGACTAACTGAGCCTTTCAATGTGTCGTTCACAACGGGGCTGAATTCATTGTTCGGATAAGTGTCGGCAATCAGTTGTATGGATTCATTTTTCAAGCTGACAGGTCGCGGCACCGGGACGATATTGCCTGTAACGCAATCTATCAGAGTCAACTCGTCCGAAAGCAGCCGCCAACCCTTGTTGATGAGTGAGGCGCATAGGGTACTTTTACCCGAACCCGGCGAACCGGGCAGGATTAAAGCTTTAGCATTTTTTTCGACAACTGCTGCGTGAATAATTAGATACTGGTGTGAATAGCCGGATATGCACCAGTTTAGTCCCCACTCAAAGAACGGAAGGGCTTGCGAGTATGGTAACGGCTTAAAAGGGACAAACTGGTCGAACGCGAACAGGGCTTGTTTACGGAAAAAACGTCTAAGTCCGGCAGGACGGAATACTCTAACATAAAAGTCGCAGAAACTATCCTCAGGCAACTGAGGGTAGTCACGGTACAAACGAATAACACCTTGCTGAACAGGCTCAATCTCTGATTGTATCCGTACCGCAAAAGGGCCAACTTGTATTATAAAGTGTCCAGCATTGATCAATTGTGTCGGCGAACTTAGGAGGCTCAAAATAATTCAACTGTTTTTAACTAAATGTAGAGCGTCCAGCTCATTCAAAATCGCTTCTAGCAATAGTGAATCTAGTTGGGTAAACCCATTTCGCCGGGCTTGATCGATCAATAACTTTTGGGTCATCGGTATTTTATATTGCCAAAGCAGGTGAAACACAAAGCCGGGCTCTGCACCGAGCCAGTGAGTGGCGCCACTGCCACCATGGTAAATCAGCTGTTCGCCATCAATCATATGAACGAAAACAGCGAAATCGTGATTAATTATCCAAGACTGCAGGTCTTTCATTTATTTGAGCTTAAGGAACATCAAGATGGGCATCAATTTTAAATAATTTTGCGGCGTAAGGCGATTTCGCGACAGAAAACCGCCAATCAGGGCGCAACGTTAGAAGCAAGTGATCATAAAGGATTTGAAAAGAGCTGAGCATGGCAAGTTCAATGTTTTGTTAAGGAATTGCCTAGGAGGCTGTCGGATTTAGAAATTACATTAACCTAATATATTGATTTTAAATGATATTAATTTCTTATTGTTTTTCATTAGAAAAATAATTATTAAATTATTTCAATGGCTTACTAATTTTTGTAAGCTATAATCCGAC
>JAURZV010000055.1 GCA_030653175.1 Methylobacter sp. | reverse complement strand
CCCGAACACTGAAGCCGCGAAAACCGCTATTTTTGATTTGTCCAAACACCGGCTCGACTATCGTTTTGCGTTTACTGTAAACTGCTTTGGCGGGTTCCGTTGCCATTTTTCTATTCATTTGTTGACGCAAGGGCTCTTTGTCATCGGTAGTGATCGTGCGGGCTGGATTGGCAGCAACGGCTGTGGAGCGGACAATCGGCACAGGCTTCCGATGATCCTTGATACACCCGGCTGCCGTCTTGGCTTTGGCGTTTCATGTTTAAGACTTGTCCTTCGGGGCAGATAAAGGTGTTATCGGCTTCGTGGTATTCGAAGTCCGCCTTGACCAATTTCCGATCCGAGTCATCCAAAGGCATTTTATGGGATTTTTCGCCTTTGTCGGTGGCGATATAGGCATCGGTGCTGCTTTGTTCCAGAGCCTGTAGATTGTCTCCGGACAGGTAGCCGTTGTCTGCGCTCAATTGGTCGGGCAGTCTACCGGCAGTGTCCTGCAACGCTTTCAGGGCCGGTTCGATTTCTTGTTTGTCGTTGGCGTTTTGGCTGATAGGCAGGCCGACAATGATTTGCAGGTCTGCATCGACGCTGATCTGGGCATTTTGTAGGCATAATCAAAGTTGCCGTTCTTGCCCATGATGCGGGCCTCGGTATCGGCAAAGCTGATCTGTTTTTTGTCTTCGATGTCCCGGCCTGGGTTGATCTGCTCTTCGCGTAGTTCAAGGGCTTTTTTGGCCGCTTTGATTTGAGTCAGCCTACCTTGTTTGTGCTTCAAGTCTTCGGGAAGTTCATAGCCGGTTCGCTCTTTATAGGCTTGGTCTTCTTCCCGGTCGCAACGATTGGCCTGTTCAATCAGGGCATCGATTTCGGCGCCCAAGGCCTGTTCCTTTTCTTTCAGGCGCCCGTAACTTATCGCTTTGTGTTTGGAGCTGTTAGCCTTGAATTTCGAGCCGTCCAGACTGATATGCCCCAATGAAGCCAGTTTCAACGCCAGCGCCAGCTTGACGGTTTGCTTAAAACAATCCTGAAAAAACGCGCCATGGTTCTTTCGAAAATCGCTGAGTACCCGAAAATTAGGACAGTTCATTTGCGTAATAGTCATGAAGGACAAGTCTTCACGGCAACGTCTTTCGATTTGCCGGGAGCCGAAAACGCCACGGCTGTAGGCGTAAATCAGGATCGAAACGATCAATCTGGGATGATAGGCGTTCCGGCCTTTAACCTTATAGCTGCTTTCAACGGCAGAGGTGTCAAGCTGTTGAAAAAGATCCGTATAGAGATAGCATTCGTGATCTTCCGGGAGCAAATCGAAAATATTACTGGGAAACAGCAAGTGTTGATTAAATTCAAGCGGGCTGGATTTGAAAGAAATAGGCATGGCGTGTGGCTTTAATGAGCCTATAGGCTATTGTACCATATCACATTGATATTGTTATATTATTTTCATGGCATGCATCAATTTGCGAGGCACCGGGAATCAAAAAAGAACTAGAAATTCGAGGTAGCTAAATCTTATTTAGCTATTCTCGGACAGCCTCCTAGCGGGGTCGGCAATGCTCTGTTCGGCATTGGTGTCGAGTTTGATATGTTTGCGCAAGCGGTCCCGGCCGGTCTGGGCGAGGGCTGCGGCAATCAAGGCTTTAACATCCCAGGCGTGGCTTTGGCTGGGCTTTTGGGTTAAGGATTCTGCGCTCAGGATGCTGCCGCTATAGCCGCCTTTGAGTTGGCCGAGCAGCACCTTGCCCTCCTCGGACAGGCTGAGGTTGACGATGCCGTAGCCGTCCAGCGGCAAGGTGGCGCCCAAAAATTCCGGATCGCCTTGTTTGCCGAACGGATCTTTGACGATGCCGAGTTTGCCGCCGACCGCGACTTTTTTGGCGGAGGCTGAACCGCCCACGGCGAGCGGCGGACCGAATGGGGTGAATATGAAGTTGGGCGCTTCATACATAGCCTTCCAATAGGGATCCAGGAAGTGGTAGTTGTCGTCGGAGACGATGGCGTATTCGACGCCGTCTTGTTCGACCAGCACTGCGCTTTGCGCCCGTTGTATATCCAGGCGATCTATGGGGATTTTGTCGGTCGGTTGCGACAGGTGAATGGCCCCCATTTTGGCGCTGGTGATCTTGCCGTCTGCATCTCGGGTCAAGGTGAGGGTGGACAAGCCTCGGTTGTAATCGGATACGTTGGCGACCAGGTAACGGTTTTCATCGCGGGTGGCGGTGATGACTTGCGGGGTTTTACCGCTCAGGCTATCGTTTGGCAGGACGGCTTTGACTGGAGCGCTGATCGTGCCGGTCTTAAAATTGAAGGTTCTAAAATCCAGGATGAGGATGTCGCCCCGATCAGTGGCATTGGGGCTAAGCGACACGGTATTGGACATTTTGGGCGTTGGGTTGGCAGGCTGTACTAAGCCCGCATTTTCAGGGGCAAGGCCGCTGTCGGTGACTATGAGTTCTATGTCTATGGCGCCGATGTCTTGGGCGGTGGGTGTCCAGGCCAGCGCGGCATGGCCGTATTGGATGGCGGCAAGCAGTTCTGCGCCGATAGGCAGGCCCGTTGGCGCTCCAGGTCAGGGCGTCTTGATCCCTATCGTTTGCCAGCAGCGCTAAGTTCAAGGGCTGGCCTACGACGGCGACGACTTGGCGCGGTGCGGTAATGACCGGCGCTTCGGTTTGGCTGCGCACGGTCAGGACGAAGCTTTTGGCTTGGGTGAGCACTTGGTTGATGTTGCCGTCGCCATTATCCTGCGCGACGACGGTGATGGCGTAATCGCCACGGTCGTTTGCGCCCGGCGCAAAGCGGATCACGCCGGTAGTTGCGCCGTTGCCGCTGGACGGATTTTGGGTGTAGGTAGCGAATCTCGGTAAGCCTGAGATGCTGAGCTGAATAGGATTGCCGTCTGCGTCAACCGCTGACACAGGAATTTCAATCACGCTGCCTTTGTCGACAAAAGCATTGCTGATGTCGCCGATGTCCGGCGCTCGGTTGGCGTTGCCTACGACTATCGGCAGTACGAGTTGGCTGACGGCGGGTACGCCGGTGCCGTCACCATCATCGGTCGCGGTGACGGTGACGCTGTAGGTGCCTGCTTGGCTGAATCCGGGCGTCCAGAGTATCTCTAAGGTCTCGGGATCGAACGTTGCTCCGGTTGGTAAACCGCTCACTTGATAAGTCACGGTAGGTGCGGTGGTTTCAGCGCCGGTAGCAGCGCCTCCGGTTTGCAAGCGGATGCGCGGTTCAAAATCCGGGTTATCGGGGTCGAAGGCGAAGGCGCTGATTTGTAACGGCTGGCCTTCAAGGATGTTCCAGGTTTCGGCTGAGTCAAAAACAGGTGCGCCGTTGGCGTTGAGGACGTTTAAGACTATGTCCTTGGTGATGGCGGTGGTGAATGATGCTTCGCCGCGTGTGCCGCCGCCTGCCAGTTGCAGGACGCGCTTGCTGGCAAGCTCAAGCATCCAGACCGAAGCCTTATGCGGCACGTAAGCCAGTGTTGATTGGGCATTGATCACCGGGCGTTGTTGCAGGTTGCTGGAGGCTATCAGCAAGCCTTCCAGCGGTGCGCCATCGGCACCAAAGGTGATGCTGTCGATCACGCCGGACAAGCGGTATTCAAGTTCGGGACGGCCCTTGGTACGGCCCCTCATGGGAAAACTGATGATGTCGGCAGTGGGATTGGGCAGGGCGGCAGAAATTTCGCTGCCGGTCCAGGTCACCGCCCATAAACGGCCATCCGGGGCAAACGCCAGGTCGCTGACACGCTGGTTGCTAAAATGCTGCCATGCTTTAGCCGCATCGGTTGCGCCGGGATGGAAAATTTCTATGCCGTTTCCCGATGAAACGTAGATGTCGCCTGTCGTTGACTGGATAGCCGGCGAGTGGGTCAAGGGATCTTGGCCGGGGCCGTTAAGGCGCTGCAATACGTCACCGGTGTTGGCATCGACTTGCAGCAATTGTGCGCCGGTCATCACCCACAGTTGCCCGAATTGATCGACGGCCATGTCGAGGACTGGGGAGTCCAGGGTAAATAAGGGTGTCGTGCTTCGACCGCCGTCTTTGCTGTACTGGAAGACTTCGTTACGCAGGCTTCCGGCGCTGGCAAGGATGCTGTGATCGGAAAGTTCGACCATGGCTAATGCGCCGATGTCGGCTGCGCTGGTTTGGTAGCCGTCGGCAAATCCGCGCAAGGTGAACGGCGCTAATACGCTACGCAAATCGGATTTTTGCGTGGTCGCGACGTGTCCTGGAAGTTGGCTACCCGCTTCTTGGAACAGCGCATTGGCTGCATAACTGCGGTCTGCGACGGCTAGCGGGAACTCGGCGGTTTGGTTCAGGTTTTGGTTCATGCCTAGCGAGTCGAGTATTTCCTGACGGCTGCCATCGTCGGGAAGGACGGCGTTAGTTGAGGAAGCCGCTTCACGGTTGCCTGACTTATCGGTCGCCACGGCCAGGAATTCGTAACTTTTACCGGTCTCCCCGGTAAATATGGCCTGGGTCCTTGAAGGGGCGACCTGACGCAGCCATATTTTGAAATCCCCGCCATTCTCCGCCACGTAAACGGTGACCGATTTAACGCCGCTATCGTCATCCGTTACTGTCCAGCGAACATCGTAACTGGGCGCGCCCTGCGCGTTATTGCCTTGAGCCGTCACGGTCAGCACGGTGCTTGGCGCTTTGGCGTCCAACGTAACCAAGCTCTTTGCGCTATCGATAGGCGGAGCCGCATCAACAAAAATACGCGCCGAGGAAATGATCTCGGCTTTTGATGGGGCGGACTCAGCGGCGCGCACGGTATAGCTGACAAAACCTTTCTTCAGCTGCTCGGCATCGGCTGCCGGAAGCAGTAAGCCGCGCACATTATCTTGCAAAACTTCACCGGTATCGGGATCGATGGCCTGCAATAGCCAGGTGGCAATTCGGGTTGACGCATCAATGCCGGCACTGACGCGCAGGATAAAGCCTTTACTGCCGGTAAAATCGAAATCGCCTTGGAAGTTGGTTCGGTCTACGGGCAGATGGATGTTGATGTCGCCCAGTTTAAGGTCGCCAAGACGCAAGGTGCGTATATCAAGGTCGGCATCGATTTCGCTGACCAAGCGCAACTGTCCGACGCCGGCTTCGGCCGGGTTGGCAAACGACACGGTATACGGCAACGCTACATCCGCAGGTACATAGCTATTGCCGTCGCTGCCGGTTACTGCCTGAGGGCCGCGAACACTGACTAACGCATTGGCGTCAGCACTCTGCTGAGCGGTTTGTTGCAGGTATTGGGACAGGTTTAAGGCTAGCCCGGAAACGGGGTTGAATTTCGCGTCCAGCACGCCGATATGCCGCAAATACTCAAGCTCGGTACTACCGCCCGCGAAAATATTGAAATTGATGAAATGCGTATCTTGGGCCGCATTCATGTCAAAAGCATTCGCATCGGCTAATTTCGGGACGGGGACTTCTACAAAATTGCCTTCGCTGTCCTCACGGGTTTCGCAATAGTCGATGCCTACCTTAGCGGCGTTAGGATCGCCCGCGTAGTTGGCGGTATCGCCATACCATTGTTGAACTTTGCTGAAAAAGCCCAGTATGTCGGCTTGGGTGCGATAGCTTTCGCCTGCTTTTGCCAGCAGGATGCCTGTGGCTAATGTTGCATTCAGGCTGACTACCTTGGAATGCTCGCAGATCGGCGGCGCTTCATCTAGTGGACGCAATAAGCCTGCGCTCTCCAGCGCACCCAGCCAACCCATCACCCACTGGTCTTGGTCTGCGACCAGTGTGCTTAAGCCGGACGGAGCTTGGGCGTCCATTAAGATGGCATCACGCAATTTCTCGGCGTGTTGGCTTTGCTCCAGGATAAATTCATCGCGGGTAATGGGCGTGGCTGCGCCAAGCACATTAAAACGGAACGGGATTGCCAGCCACTCAAGTTTGGTGACGTGTTGTTTAGGATCTTGTGACAGAAATTTCTGCGTCAGCCCCGGTGCAATGTTGTTGAGGTCTTGTACGCCGTTATCCAATAATCCTTGCGTCTTCCATTCCGGCCTTAGGACGTACAGTTTGTCCCTCAGCCCTTCGAAGTCGTAATTCAGCCATTCCTTCAAACCGGGGTAAGTCTGGACATTGAAGGTCGCGCCGACGAATCCGCCTGCTGCGACATCCAACGCATAACCGGGAGCCAGGTTAAAGCCTGCGGTATTTTGCGCACCATCAAGCTGAGCCCAGGGAATATCGCTACGTAAAGTGCCGTTGGTCGGCGTGATGCCATAGGCTTGCGTATTCCCGCCATTATCCAGCGTTACGCCGTCCGGCTGACCGCCGATATTGCTGCCGAAAACCACGTAAGGCAGGTTGAGGCCGCCCATCGGCGCTAGTGCCCATTTCCGGCACACCCACATCGAATCGAACATAGGGCGTAGGGCGTATCGACATTGGTCACCGGGCGCTGTTGCAGATTGCTCGATGCTATCAGCAAGCTTTCCAGCGGTGAGGCATCGGCTCCAAAGGCAATGCTGTCGATTAAGGCAAAGGTGGTAACCCCAGCTCCATGAGAAATTTGTTATGCCTGTCAGTGCTTGAGACAATATTTTTCTCTAAATCAACTAACTCGGCATTTTTCGCCTGCAAATCAATTTGCTTTTCTGCTTGAGCGGTACTGATATAACGCGAGATATTCAGGTTGAAATTGTTTTCCTCAATTTCTTTCATTGAAACGCGACGGGCATAGCGCTCTTCTTCCTTGCGGTATTGGTAAGTATCGACAATCTTGTCGATATGCTCAGGCAGCAAGCGGTTTTGGCGTTTGCCTTTTTCAAAGTGTTCGCTGGCGTTGATAAACAATACATCATCGGGTTTTTTACATTTTTTCAATACCAGAATACAAACCGGTATGCCCGTCGAGAAAAACAGGTTGGCGGGCAGGCCAATCACGGTGTCGATATGGCCGTCTTTTAACAACTTGGTACGAATCCGTTCTTCGGCTCCGCCACGGAACAAAACCCCGTGGGGCAAAATGATCGCCATGGTGCCTTGATCGCTTAAAAAATGAAAACCGTGCAACAGGAAAGCAAAGTCCGCAGCGGATTTGGGCGCGAGGCCATAGCTTTTAAAACGGAAGTCTTCGCCTAAGGCTTCGGACGGTTCCCAGCGGTAGCTAAACGGCGGATTAGCCACCACGGCATCGCACTCCAGCTTTTTGGCGGGGTTCATTTCGTTCAGAATATCCCAATCGTTCAGCAAGGAATCGCCGTGGTGGATTTCAAATTCGGAATCTTTTACCCCGTGCAGCAGCATGTTCATGCGCGCCAAGTTGTAGGTGGTGATGTTTTTTTCCTGGCCGTAGATTTTGCCAACACCGTGAGTGCCAAGTTGCTTGCGCACATTGAGCAATAGCGAGCCGGAGCCGCAGGCAAAATCCAGCACCTTATCGAGCTTAAGCTTTTTGCCGGTGGCGGGTTCCTGGCTGTCGAGGGTGACGATTTCGGAAAGAATCGTGGAAATCTGCTGCGGCGTATAAAACTCACCGGCTTTTTTGCCCGAGCCTGCGGCAAACTGTCCGATCAGATATTCGTAGGCATCGCCCAGAATATCGCTGTTGGTCGAAAACTGGGCAATACCTTCGGCAATTTTGCTGATAATGGTGCACAGCTTGGCGTTCCGGTCGGCATATTTTTTACCGATCTTTTCGGAGTTGAGGTTAATCTCCGAGAACAGGCCTTGAAAAGTGCTCTCAAAGCTTTGGTTTTCGATGTATTTAAAGCCGCTTTCCAAAGTGTGCAGCAATTCGTCGTTTTGAATTCTAGCCAGCTCGGCAATACTGCTCCAAAGATGCTGAGGTTCAATCACATAATGCACCTTACGGCGCATTTGTTTTTCAAATTCGGCCACATCGTCGGCATTCGCCGCATACCACAGGGACAGCGGCGCACGCTTATCATCTTCTGCCAGCGTGGGGTAATCTAGTCCCAGTTCTTTTTTGGCTGCGGCCTCGTAGTTATCCGACAGATAACGCAAAAACAGAAACGACAGCATATAGTCGCGAAAGTCGTCGGCATTCATTGCACCGCGTAGTTGGTCGGCGATGTTCCAGAGTGTGCTGCCTAGTTTATTTAGTTCTTGTTGGGTCATAGAGGATTTGACGATTGCTCGGCGCGTTGAATAAATTGATTTAGCTTGTTGTCGAATGTGAACACTGCTTGCCGTTCTACCGTGTGGTAAGCGCAGAGCAAGGTATCGACAAAGTCGAGCGTACTGCTGCCGTAGTACTCAAGTGCTTTAAGAAATAATTCCGGTTTCTCCATGTTCACCAGCGCTTCATTCAGCAAACCGGTCAGCAGTTGCTGAATCTCTTCTCGCGTCACGACGTAGACTTTTTGCAGCACATAAACAACTTCGCAAGCCGCTTCTATCGGCAAGGTGACAGTTTGTTGCTCAAGAATCGCCGCCGCCTTCGCTGATAATTCGGCATGATCATCAAGCAAATAACGTAAAACGACGTTGGCATCAACCACGCTCATCGTGTTCCCCCGCTGCTTCCAACCATGCCGTTTGTTCCCTAGTCATCAGCGCCGGATTGGCATAGCGTTTCAGGGTGCCGCGTAGGCTTTTTTTACCAACCGGAGGGTTGACGGGTTGCCGTACCGCGAGCACGATAATTTCAACTTCCTGCCCCCAAAACTGTTTAGGCAATTGAAGATGGACTTCTCCATTTTCTACGGTCTGAATTTTACGAATCGCTTCCATTAGTGCATACCTTTTGTGGTTTATGGTTGAACCTTAATATGGGTGTGTCAGGAAAACTAACCACTGACTTTGCCTTGCCTTAGAGCCATCGCCTTTTTGCTGATGTCTTTGATACTGTCATCGCCATCGATAGCCTGCCGCCATTGGGTGTAGTCGAATGGTTCGCGCTGGATCAAGGCAATAAACCGCTCCATTTCGATGTCCCCCAGGTATTGCGCCAGGATTTGCAAGCCTTTTACGCGTATTTCCGTGTCGGTAATCATGCTAATACCTCTCTGATAAAGTCGATACCGGTTATTTGGGGCAATATTTTAATCATGTTCGCTTCGCTGCTGTCGTCGTCTCGGTGATCATTTCCGGCAAGTCAAATTGATAGCGGTTCAGAAATGCACTTAAAATGTTTTGAAAAAGTTGCTTGGTGTCTTCACCCATTTCTTTAGGTTCGTAGGCTGAGTATTTGCCGTGGCTGAGCAAATTTAATGCGCGGGCGAACAATACTTCGTCATCAATGCCGCGAATGCAGGTAGAAAAATCATCAAAGCCAAAAAAGGTGGCAGTTTTTTCCAAAATGCTGCGCAGCATATTGAAGTGGTGGGTATATAGCTTGCCCGACTCTGATGCTTTCTGCAATTCGGCAAGCATGGCGACATGGTGGAAGAAAGGCGTATCATCGGTAGCACGCAGGGTATAGGAGCCTGAACCATTACTGCGATGCAGAAAATACGTCTTGTGTGATGTTTTCTTCAGCTCGTTACACATCACATTAAAAAACAGGCTGTGATGCGATGAAATCACCGTCTTTACCCGCTTGGTTTCGCGCTTGAGTAGTTGCGCCAAATCACTGGCGACAGCAATGGCGTTGTTGTCATCCAGTGACGAAATCGGGTCATCAATGTAAAAATATTTCACCCAGTCATAGGCTTCTGCCCCGTCGAAGGTTAATTCACAAATCGCCAGAAAAATACACCAGATAAAAATATTCTCTTCGCCGCGTGACACCTTGATGTGGTTGGCGTCATCACGGGAAAAAGTAATGGTCCATTTTTCATAATCCATTTTGAAATCAAACTCGGCGTAACGCTCCAGGTAGGAAAAAATCTTCGCTTCCAGCGCCAGCTCTTTAAAACCGTCAAAGAATTTGGAATCCGAGTTGATTTGTAGCACGCGCTCGGTATCGTTGCTTAAATCGTTATCCCAATGAAAGAGGTCTTCGGTATAGGCATTGAAATAGAGCGTATCGCGCTGAACTTCCTCAATTGTGAGCGGTTGGTCAACCGCGTCGTTACAATTCATCGGGCGAGTAATTTTTTTCTTTCCGGCCTCCTTGAACGCCATTGAAAGCCGCGTCTTGCCCGTGCCGTTATAGGCGTAGAGCAGGACAAAATCTTGACTATTCAGGTCGTCCCGCAGCCTCTGTGCCAGCCGGTTCATAGATTTGTAAGTATAAATTTTTGGATCGCCGCTCATCCAGTTATCTCATCAACGGCGGGGAACAGCTGCTGCATCAAGCCTTTTTTATGGGCTTTGAGTGCGGTGATTTTTTGGCTTTGTGCGGTGATCAGTTCGTCGATGGAAGACAGGCAATCGGCGATTTTTTGTTGTTCTGTTGGGGATGGTAAGTTAATGCCGAGGTCCTTTAATTGCCTACCGGTAATCAATGGTTGCCCCGAACCAAATACCATTTTATTTAGTCCAAGCTTATCAAGTGAATAATAAATAAAATCAATTTTTTCAGACTTCTTTAGGAAAATTACTAGGAGGCTGTCGGATTTAGAAATTACATTAACCTAATATATTGATTTTAAATGATATTAATTTCTTATTGTTTTTCATTAGAAAAATAATTATTAAATTATTTCAATGGCTTACTAATTTTTGTAAGCTATAATCCGAC
>JAURZV010000054.1 GCA_030653175.1 Methylobacter sp. | reverse complement strand
AAGCGGTAGCGCTGGGTGGGCGTTTCCGGCGATTTGCGCGGTGTGCGCCGGAAACACCTGTTTTCGCTTCCGCTCAAACAGGCTTATTCCGGCCTACGAGGCTGGTAATTACCCGGATTTGGGGATTTCCTGATGAATCGGCATGACCTCGCGAGAAACATTTGCTTAAGTCATCATAAACTTTGATACTAATATCTATGAACCAAGCTACTTACTTAACCAACCAGTTTATTATCGCCATGCCCAATCTGGCGGATCCCAACTTTTTTCATACGGTTGCCTACTTGTGTCAACACAATGAAGACGGTGCATTAGGCATCGTCATCAACAGACCGACAGACATGAAGTTGGGTGAAATTTTCAAGCAGATGGACATAAAAGTCACTGCGCCCGATTCAGCTGAAACACCTATTTTCGCAGGCGGCCCGGTGCAACAGGAACGCGGCTTCGTGGTGCACACTTCCGGTGGAGACTGGCATGCGACCATGGCTGTTTCAGAGACTATTTCCCTGACGACGTCCCGAGACGTGCTTGAAGCTATTGCCGCAGGCGAAGGCCCTGAGCAGTATCTGGTGGCTTTAGGTTATGCCGGTTGGGGCGCAGGGCAATTGGAAAAAGAAATCATGGATAATGCCTGGCTTAATACGCCTTGCGGCAAACGGGTTTTGTTTGATACGCCGGTCAACATGCGCTGGAGCGCGGCAGCCGACCAGATCGGTATTGATATTAATCAGTTGACCGCTCCGGCAGGACATGGCTGATTCCAGGCAGTATTCGTTGAACACAAATCAGACGCCGCACCTGCTCCCGGCAGGTTTGCGGCATACACACCGTCCCTGGCGATATAAACTATGCAAGACCCATTACTAGCCAAAGTCAATGCCGATACCTATCTGGGTTTTGATTTCGGTACTAAAAAGATAGGCACGGCCGTCGGTCAAACAACTACCGCTACCGCAAGTCCGCTACAAACCATTCGCTCGATCAATCAAAATCCCAACTGGGAAATAATCGGCAAGCTGATACAGGAATGGCGTCCCGCCGGTCTGGTGGTCGGCATCTCAAAGCAGGCCGACGGCTCGGATAACCCCGTAACACCTCGCATGCTAAAATTTTGCAGACAGTTGGAAGGACGTTATCAACTGCCCGTTTTTCAGCAGGATGAGACCCTGTCGACATTTGAAGCCAAACAAATGTTGTTTGATGAAGTCAGCGTCAGCGCAAGTAAACTCTGGGAAGTGCAAGATCAACTCGCCGCCCAGCTTATCTTGCAAACCTGGCTAAATGACCGTACCAGAAAGGACCATTAAGTGTTAGATATTCCCGAATTATTAAATAACCTGGAAGCCGAGTTAAAACGCATTATCGACGAGAGACAGCTGATTAATCCGTTGATGATAGGCATTCGTACCGGCGGCGTATGGATTGCCGAGCAAATGCACCGGCGTTTAAATATCAGCGAACCTTTGGGGCTACTGGATATTTCATTTTACCGGGACGACTTTTCGCAAATCGGCGTCAATCCCAATGTAAAGCCCAGCCAGTTGCCGACACACATTGAAGGCCGCGACATTATCCTGATCGATGATGTCTTTTATACCGGCAGAACGATACGCGCGGCCATGAATGAAATTTTCGATTACGGCAGACCGAACCAGATCGCTTTGGCGGTACTGATAGAGCGCGACGGCAGACAAATCCCGCTTAACCCTGATTGCGTCGGCGCGAGGATCACCTTAAATGCCGATCAGCGGATCAAACTGACCGGGCCGGAACCCTTGGCCGTTCATCTGGAAACCATTGACGCGGTGGCCTAAGTAATGACTGATAACCTGCAATTAAATGCGGAAGGCAAGCTTAAACACTTTCTGACCATCGAAGGCCTGAGCAAGAGCTTATTGACGGAAATTCTCGATACCGCCGAGTCGTTCGCCGGTATGTCCGAGCACCAGGTTAAAAAAGTTCCGCTGTTGCGCGGCAAAACCATCGTCAACCTGTTTTTTGAGAACAGCACCCGCACCCGCACGACCTTCGAACTGGCGGCCACGCGGCTGTCCGCCGATGTGATCAATATGAATATCGCCACCTCGGCCACCTCAAAAGGCGAAAGCCTGCTCGACACCATACGCAATCTGGAAGCCATGTTTGTCGATATGTTTGTGGTGCGCCATGCAATCAGCGGCGCGGCGCACTTTATCGCCCAACAGACCGCACCGCATATCAGCGTTATCAATGCCGGCGACGGACAGCACGCCCATCCGACTCAGGCCATGCTGGACATGTTCACCATACGCCAGCTCAAGCCGGATTTTTCCAGCCTGAGAGTGGCCATTATCGGCGATATATTGCATTCCAGAGTGGCGCGCTCGGAGATTCAGGCCTTAAATACCTTGGGCGCGGCCGAAGTCAGGGTGATTGCGCCCAAAACCCTGTTGCCTGCGCATGTGGAAAGTTTAGGCGTGACTGTTTCGCATAATTTGACGGTAGGCCTTAAAGATATTGATGTGGTGATGATGTTGCGCTTGCAGAAAGAACGCATGAGTTCGGCGTTACTGCCCAGCGAAAGTGAATATTTCAAATGTTTCGGACTCACCGAAGAAAAACTGAAAATCGCCAAACCCGATGCCATCGTCATGCATCCCGGCCCTATTAACCGGGGCGTGGAAATCGATTCCAAAGTCGCAGACGGCCCGCAGTCCGTGATACTCAAACAAGTCAGCAACGGCATCGCAGTGCGCATGGCTATCATGGCGATGGCCATGCAGGCCGCACCTGCTCCCGGCAGGTTTAGCGGCATACACACCATCCCTGGCGATCGCCACGCCGGTTCCCTACCGGCTTGTGGCATACACACCATCCCTGGCGATAAAGGAGCGGCGGCATGATGATACACATCGACCACGGCAGAATCATAGACCCTGCAAACAACATAGACCGCATCGGTTCCGTTTATATCGAAGGCGGCAAGATTGTTTCAGTGACTGACGAACCGGCCGGTTTCAGGCCTGATACCGTTATTGATGCCAGCCGTCAAATCGTATGCCCGGGCTTTATCGACTTAAGCACCCGCTTGCGGGATATGGGACACAGCCGCAAAGCGACATTTAAAAGCGAAGTGATTGCCGCAGCCGCAGCCGGAGTCACCACCTTGTGCCTGCAACCGGATACCGTACCGGTCATCGATACGCCTGCCGTTGTCGAATTGATCAAGGAGCTGGCGGAAAAAGCCGATTATCCGCAAATCTATGCGGTCGGCGCACTCACCCAGAAACTGGAAGGCACGGAACTCAGTTCCATGTTGTCGCTTAAACAGGCTGGCTGCATTGCCGTCGGTAATGGCAATCAGCCGGTGAAAAACCTGTTGATATTAAGACGGGCCATGGAATATGCGGCCAGCCATGATTTATTGATGATGTTCCGACCCAATGATTTTTGGCTGAGCAATAACGGTTGCGCTCATGAAGGCGCAGTCGCCACCCGCTACGGCTTGCCCAGCACGCCGGAAGCCGCCGAAACCATAGCCCTGGCGCAATGCCTGGAACTGGCCGAACTGACCGGTTGTCGCGTGCATTTCGGCCAGTTAAGCTGCAAGCGTTCGGTTATTAAAATACATCAGGCAAAAAAATACGGCTTGAAGATCAGCGCCGATGTTGCCATTCATCAGCTGCATCTGACTGAAAATGACATGATGCCTTTTGACAGCGCCTATCATGTATTACCGCCATTACGTACCGAAGCGGATAAGCAGTATTTAAGAAAAGGTCTGGCCGGCAGCACCCTTAACAGTATCTGTTCCGACCATCAGCCGCATGATCTGGACGCCAAGCTCGGCGCGTTCCCGGAGACGGAACCGGGGATGTCATCCTTGGAAACCCTGTTGCCGTTAATGCTCAAACTGGTCACGCAACATGCGATAACGCTGGAACAGGGCATCGCCTGCTTAAGCGCAAATCCGGCGCGAGTCCTGCGTTTGGAAAGCGGTGCGTTAACACCGGGTTTTTCAGCCGATGTGTGTATTTTCGACTCCGAACTCGATTGGCAGGTTAATTCGGAAAACTGGAAAAGTCAGGGCGTCAACACGCCGTTTTGGGGGCAAACTTTGAAAGGGCGGGTAACCCATACCTTGCAGGCGGGTAAAATTATTCACCGTCTGTAGAATGTCAGCATTGCAGATGATTTTTTTGCAACTACTCAGCCGCGCCATTCCTTTTCTTCGCTGAGTAACTGCCCACACATACTCGTGATGTCTGATCGGAAGAACGGCCAAAGCAAGCTTTGGACTCTAAATGTCACAGATACCGGAGTTCAAAGCTTGCTTTGTACGAATTTTTTAAATAACGGGAAACCACAACATGATGCAAAAAAGAACAGCTCACCAGATCGCCGATGTGCTGATTGAGGCTCTGCCCTATATCCAGCGATTTAAAGGCAAAACCATCGTGGTTAAATTCGGCGGCAACGCCATGGTTGATGAAGAGCTCAAACACAGCTTCGCACGGGACATCGTGCTGATGAAATTGGTCGGCTTAAACCCGATTGTGGTTCACGGCGGCGGGCCGCAAATCGGCCAGCTGCTGGAAAAACTGGGCAAAACCACAGGCTTTGTCGACGGCATGCGCATCACCGACAGCGAAACCATGGACGTGGTCGAGATGGTGTTGGGGGGGCTGGTGAACAAGGAGATTGTTAATTTAATCAACATGCACGGCGGCAAAGCGGTCGGTTTGACCGGCAAGGACGGTAATTTTATTCGGGCCAAAAAACTGCATCTTACCCCCCGCGACAAGCTTGCTCCGGAGATTATCGATCTTGGTCATGTCGGTGAGGTAAGTAGTATAGATCCGGCGGTTCTCGATATGCTCGGCGGCAGCGATTTTATCCCGGTTATCGCGCCCATTGGGGTCGGCGAGGACGGGCATTCCTATAACATCAATGCCGATCTGGTTGCCGGAAAAATCGCCGAACAGTTAAAAGCCGAGAAATTGATTTTATTGACCAATATACCGGGCATTCTGGATAAACAGGGGGCGCTGCTGACCGGCTTGTCGATCAAAAAGACCGAGGAGCTTATTAGCGACGGCACCATTTCAGGCGGCATGATCCCCAAAACCCGCTGCGCCACCGATGCTATCAAAGGTGGGGTCACCAGCGTGCATATTATTGACGGCCGTGTCGATCATGCGGTGCTGCTGGAGCTGTTTACCGACCAAGGGGTGGGGACTTTGTTGCTGAATGGGTAAGTGAAAGAAATTTTCACCACGAAGGCGCGAAGAGAAAGTGCAGGTAGGATGGGTAGAGGCGGTAGCCGAAACCCATCTTAATCAATGGTTATAGCTGGAAATTATTGTTCGACACCCGAACAAGACATTTAATCATGACAAGCACCAGTCTTTGCGTGTTCTTTCAGCCACTCCTTAAGCGCCTCGTTCATGCGCGTTTGCCAGCCACGGCCTGTGGCGCGGAAAGCTTCAAGGATTTCTTTATCGAAACGAATCGCGACTTGTTCCTTATTACCGCTGCCAGCAGGCCGTCCGGCGCGGCGCTGGGCGATAGCTTCGCGCATGAGCATGGATGCGTCAGGCGAATCTTCATCATCTTCCGGTTCAATGCCGGTCAGTTTGTGTTGGCGCAATATCGCCAAGTCGGTTTTGGATTCGCCACGCTCTCGGGCTGCGCGCATCTCGTCAATCGTCATTGTAGTCATTTTCAAGCCAGTCATGGTATACCTCTCTTTCACTGCGTTTGGCGGGACGGAAACTGATGATGCGGGGAATTGCTCCAGGCAGATAAACCACAGTCAATACCATCAGCAGATCAAACACATAGGCAAAGGACTGTTGGCGATGCTCGCCGTTGCGTTCGGTGTCAACATCCATACGGAAAGGGCTTTCAAGCACCCAATCCGCATCAATGAAATCAAGCTTGTGCTTATCCAGATTGGTTTCCCGCTTTATTTCCAACCATGTGTATTTCGTAGACACGATAATAAGTGTATATGCGTTAATTATCTAGGTCAAGCCAAATAGGCGGGGCATCAGAAGTGGGTGCTTTAGGGGATATTTTTCTGTCAACATGGCTTCGAGGTAAAGAAACCCTAGCCTGCGCCCCTCGTTACTTACCCACCGCAGCCTCAATAAACGGCCTGAACGCGGACCGTATATCACGCACTTTCTGGCTGGCGCAGAGTTCAGCGCCCAGCGATGATTCCCGGCAGTGAATATCCAGAAAAAGCTGCTGCTTTTTGTTTTCGTCTTCTATTTTTGAAACCGACAAGCTCAGGTCGCTGTCGGTTGCAGGTGCGCGGCCCATAATCAATTTGTCGGTATCGGTATCAATCGGTGTAGTGGCGTTGGCTTTGATAAAGTCATGTGCGCTTGCCCAAGCCTTGGTGCAAAGCGCATCGGTTTCGCAGGCATACAGGCCGATTTCATCGGCGACTTTAGTTTGTGCTGTTTTGTCAGTCGCTGTCGATGGATTTGCATTGTCCTGAGTTAAGAATTTAAAGCGCTCAATGTTGGCCTCAAACTCGGTTTTGGTTCGATTCTTTTTTTCGATTTGTTTGTTTATTTCGGCATAAGCGACTTGTATCTGCTCTTCTGTTTGCTTGATTTCGTCCAGCAAATTTTTTGGAACTTTTTTGCCGTTACGTTCGAGTTCTGCGGCTTTCTTTTGTTGTGATCCCAGTTGATCTTCTACGCGTTTTAAATTGCCTTGAGCTACATTCCGCTGTGCATCCAGAGACTGTAAGGTTGCGTAAAGGCTCGCTTCCATGTCCGTCACATTACGAAAAGTGCTGAGCAGCACCTTGTCGTTGGCCGCTTGCTGGGCGATGATTTTTTCCTGGGCTTTTTTCAGGGCGTTCAGCCGGTTATCGATAGCCTGCTGTTCTTTGGTTTTTTCCTTTTCGGTGACTTCAACACCCCGGCCTTTTTTGTTTAGCGACTCCCGGCGTAATTGAGACTGTTCCGGCGGCACTTGGTCGGAGAAAATGGTTTCTCCATTCTCATTTACCCATCGGTACATTTTTTTGGCGAACGCAGACTGGCTGCTTAGACATAGGAAACAAACTAGAAAAAAACTGACTGAAAAAGTGCGTGTTTGCATGGCTGATGTGTGATTTTTCCAAGAAAAATAAATTATATTGCAAAGATGGCAGATACTGAAGAGCAGGCGAAAGGCGAAAAAACCAGGCTGCCCTTTAGCCTTGAGCTTTCCCATATTCATGTAAATCGCAGGGGAATATCAAAGTGCAGGGAGTCCGGCAGGGAGGGAAGCTTCTTTGGTGAACTAATGGCGATACGTTTTTCCCGTCCGGATTCGCCGGAAATGAGCTTGCAGGCCGACTTGCTGACTCCAAACTCATCGGCTATAAATGCAATCAGGTGCTGATTGGCTTTGCCGTCGATCGGTGCGGCCTTGATTCTCAGCTTCAACCGGTCGCCATGCAGTCCCGCCCATTCATCCTTGCCGGCTTTGGGTTGAACATGGAGATTCAGCGTCAAAACTCCATGTTCCCAATGGTACCAGTTCAACCGATCAGATTGGCTAATTGATGCAACGGCGGTAGGAGGACCATTTTCGCCAGTTGCAAAAGCATTAATGCAGCCAAAGGCGATAAGTCTATGCCGCCCATATCGGGAATGAATTTGCGGCAGAGGTTAAGTACAGGTTCGGTCAGGCTGTGCAAGATAGACGATGCTGCATTAAACGAGCCGGGATTGATCCAGTTGAGTATGGCTCTGGCAAATACGGCATAGATGAAGATGTTGATCAGCAACGAAACCAGTTGGGTCAGTGACAAAATGGTCAATGCGCCGATATTGATAGCGACACCTTTCAGCAGCAATATTGAAAAATCGGCCAGCATTTGCAGACTGAGTACCAGCACCAGCGAGGACGTATCTATTTTTCCGATAGACGGTACAAAGCGGCGCAGCAGTTTTAACGGCGGATGCGTCGCTTTGACCAGAAATTGTGAGATAGGATTGTAAAAATCGGCACCGCACCATTGCAATAAAAAACGCAGCAGTACCGCCAGAATATACAGCGAAAACAGCGAATCGATTACAAAAATAGCCGGGTCGGTCATGTAGCTCGAATCCATTATGAATTCTCCATTTGTTTAGACATTTCAATAGAGCGGTCACGTGCCGCGTGTAATGCTTTTGAAACCAGTTCGGTAAAACCGCCTTGCTCAAAAGTCTCTATAGCCCGTTGCGTGGTGCCGCCGGGCGAGGTGACGCGCTTGCGTAACTGTTCCGGCGATTCGGCTGATTCCAGCGCTATTTTGGCTGCGCCTAATGCTGTTTGTTGCACCAGTAAACGCGCGGTCTCTTGGCTCAAGCCCAGTTCCAAAGCGGCTTTTTCCATGGCTTCCATCAGCAGGAAATAATAGGCGGGACCGCTGCCGGAAACGGCGGTAACCGCGTCCAGCTCGGCTTCATCGTTAACCCACAGCGCAATGCCTACCGAACGTAAAATATTTTCCGCCAGGTCGCGTTGCTCGTCTGTCACCTTGTCATTGGCATGCAATGCGGTAGCGCCGGTCAATACCAGCGCCGGTGTGTTGGGCATACAGCGCACTATGGCGATATCAGCGCCCAGCCAGCGGCTCAAGCTGTTTTGGTTAATACCGGCAGCGATCGACACCACCAGCGATTTTTTTTGCTGAATCTGCGTGGAGATGCTTTGCGCCACAGTGCTCAGTGTCTGGGGCTTGACCGCCAAGACCACGACATCAACCGCATTAATGATGTCATCATTGTTTGCCGACGTGTTTACGTTTAGCTGTTTTTTCAGAGCAGTCAGCGTATCCGGGTTAATATCCGATACCCAAATCTGTTCCGGAGCATGGCCGCTGGCAATCAGTCCGCTGATCAGGCTGGACGCCATATTGCCGCCGCCGATAAAACCTATCTTGTTTGTTTTCATGCTTGCTTAATGTGTTTGTTGAGTTGAAAGTATTTTACCCTATATGAGGTCTGCATAATAAATCACAAGGCTTTTGATCTGACAAGCTGTGCTACATTACGCGCTTCAAACGATAAAGCTAAAAACCGTAGTCCACGAAAAGCACGAAAGACACGAACAAGTCAGTACGTTTAGTTGATTTAGCTATTCACCCTTTGGGTAACGGGCTACAGTTTGGTATTTCTTTGAAAATTTTCGTGCTTTTCGTGTTTTTCGTGGACGAAATGATTTTTTAAACTGAGCTTATGATCGAAACCATTTACATAGAAGAGGCCATCCTGCAACACCCGCGTGTATTGGATATAGTGGCGCGCTTCCCGCAAGCCAGGAAAATAACCTGCGGTCGTTACGGCGAAGTGTTTAACCCCAAAGCGCAAAACTTTCGTCTGCAAAAGCAGCAGCCCGCCTTGATACTGGCGGAAAAATATAAAAACTATGCGCTGCCTGCACCGCTGGGTTACGGTATCGGGGCGACAAGAAATTATTACTTTTCGCACATGCTCAATTGCCTGTACGACTGCCGTTACTGTTTTCTACAGGGCATGTACCAGTCGGCCAACTATGTGCTGTTTATCAATTACGAGGATTTTCAGCAAGACATCCGCCAGCTGTGCGCTGAATCGCCTGACGAAAACCTGCATTTTTTTTCCGGCTACGATTGCGACAGTCTGGCTTTGGAGCCGGTAACCGGCTTTGCCGAACAGTTTTTGCCGTTTTTTGAAACGATACCCAATGCCTGGCTGGAATTAAGAACCAAAAGCACCCAGGTCAGAAGCCTGTTAAACCGGGAGCCGCTACCCCGCTGTATCGTGGCGTTCAGCCTGTCTCCCGATGAAATAGCCGAAAAAGTCGAAGCTAAAGCGCCGCCGCTTGAGCGTCGTCTGGATGCGCTGTGCAAATTGCAGGAACAGGGCTGGCAAATCGGGCTGCGCTTCGATCCGCTGATTTATCAGACAGGCTACCAAGAGCAGTACCGGCAATTATTCGAGCAGGTTTTTTCCCGGATCGATTTAAACCGGCTGCATTCGGTCAGCCTCGGCGTGTTCAGGCTGCCGGAGAATTTTTTTAAAAAAGTGCATAAGCTTTATCCTGAAGAAAAACTCTTCGCCGGGCCCTTGGTCAGTCAGCAAGGCATGGTTTCCTACAAACAGGAACTGGAGCAGGAGATGATGCACTACTGCACCGAGCAACTCTTAAACTACATTTCAGCCGACAAATTTTTTCCATGCGCGTAACTTCGCGCGGAATGCTGGTAGATAGGCGATTAAAAATCTTTTATTCACCACGAAGACACGAAGACACGAAGTTTTTTCTTCGTGTCTTCGTGTTGATAATTTCTTTAAGTTTTTAACCGAATTTATCTGTGTATTAATGAGAAGTTACTTATGAACCCTATTAAACGCACCGTCCTGGTGACCGGAGCCAGTTCCGGCATAGGCCGCGCCATTGCCAGGAATTTATTGCAACAGGGACACCATGTGATCGGCACGTCCCGCGATAGCGGCAAGTTTATCCGGCAGATGGATAACTTCAGTCCCGTGCAACTGGATTTAAGCCGGTTAAACGACATCCCGCAAAAAATCCGCGAACTGGAGCAAGCCTTTCCCGAAATCGATGCGGTGGTTTTTTGTGCCGGGCGTGGACAGTTCGGTTCGGTGGAAGAGTTTTCCTATGCGCAAATCGAAGACCTGATGACCCTGAATTTTACCAGTCAGGCGTTTTTGGTTAAAGCGCTGCTGCCCGCTTTAAAACGCAAAGAGCACGGCGATTTGGTTTTTATCGGCTCGGAAGCCGCATTAAAAGGCAGCCGTAAAGGCGCGATATACTGCGCCGCCAAGTTTGCGGTGCGGGGCTTTACCCAAGCCTTGCGCGAAGAGTGCGGCAAAAGCAATGTGCGGGTCTGCCTGATTAATCCCGGTATGGTCAAAACCGCGTTTTTTGAACCTCTGTCTTTTGAGCCGGGCGATGATCAAAGCAATTTTATAGAGCCGGAAGATGTCGCCGAGGCGGTGTCCTATGTGCTTAATTCACGGGCGCAGATAGTAATCGATGAAATCAATCTGAGTCCTTTAAACAAGGTTGTAAAGTTTAAAAAGCCATGATTGAAAAATAGACTCAACGTGAATTCATTTATATTGCGGACGGACTTGGTTAGCGCCTTTTAGAAATTCATAACTCAGAGAGCAGAGGTATCGTCATCCCGGCAGGAATGCCGGGATCCTGGCTACATGGATGTAAGCTACACAAGCCACCCAACATTGAAATAATCAAATTTACTCTATATGATGAAACTCGATTTTAACGGAGTGAACAATGAGCACGAAAGTGATTACAGCACATGTTCCAGTGGAACTTGCCGACAAGGTTGATCAAATAGCCGCTCGATTGGATCGTTCACGTGGTTGGATAGTAAAACAGGCACTAACGGATTGGCTCGGACAAGAAGAGCGTAGACGCCTGACGCTGGAAGCACTTGCAGATGTTGATGCAGGGCACGTCATTGACCACCAAGCGGTGCAAGCGTGGGCCAATAGTCTCGATGCCGACAAGCCCTCGACTTTTAATTGAATCTCCACTTGAGAGACTAACACATGCTTAACAGCGTCCAGATAAAAAATTTTGGCCCTCTCAACCAGCTTGACTGGCAAAGCTTAGGCAGTATTAATTTGGTTATTGGCAATAACGGTAGCGGCAAATCGTTTTTGTTAAAAGCCATGTACAGTGCCGTGCGGACACTGGAAGATTACAAACGCGGTGATAACCCGGACAGCGCCGCCGAAATTCTGTTCAAGAAGCTGTACTGGACTTTTCAGCCGGAAAAAATTGGTGATTTGGTAACCAAGCCTAGCGACACTGCGTTGTCCTTTAGTTTAATGCTCGACCAGCAAAACTTTAGCTACAGTTTTGGCAAGGATACGACTAAAGCCATTAGCGCCTTGGAAAATAGGGTATTGCCCCGCACCAGCAATTCCGTTTTCTTGCCCGCTAAAGAAGTATTGTCATTGCATCACATTATTTTGGAATCCAGGGAGCAAGGTAAACAGTTTGGTTTTGATGATACTTATTTGGATTTAGCGAGAGCATTGCAAATACCGCAGAAAAAAAGGATGTTTGCAGTCGATGTGAGCCAATATCATAGTGACTACATTTCCCCACTACCAACACGGGGTTGTGATTCTAAAGATTTCAGGCAATCACGCAAACTGTTGAAAGATATGATTGATGGTGAAATCGAGTACGATAAAACCGAAAATCGCTGGAATTTTAAAAGAGGCAATCAAAGATTCTCTATAGGCGTTACTGCCGAGGGAGTTAAAAAAGTTGCCATACTAGATACTTTACTAGGCAATGGTTATTTAAGCGAAAACTCGATTATTTTTATTGATGAGCCGGAATCCGCCTTACATCCCGAGGCTATTTCCAAACTGCTCGATATTATTGCCATACTCGCCAAACACGGTATTCAATTTTTTCTGGTCAGCCATTCTTACTTCGTCATAAAAAAACTATTCCTTGTTGCACAAGAACAAAAGTTTTCCATTCCCGTGCTTTCCAAAGAAGGCGATAGTTGGCAACAATCTGATTTGCTGGATGAAATGCCCGATAACCCAATTATTAATGAGTCGATCCGGCTTTATGAAGAAGAAGTGGATTTTGCATTCAAATGACCACAGAACCGATTATCGAATCCGGTATGACATTTGGTCCATATCCTGATGGGCATTGTTTTTATATTGAAAAAAGCCAGACACTCCAAAAAATTCACAAAAATACAAAAAAGGGTGAAGGTATACAGATAGCAGAGTTTTTGTTACTTGAAACGAAGGATAATCAAGTAACAATTTTTATCGTGGAAGCCAAAACTACTTCGCCACGCCCAGAAAACAGTAATAACTACATTGACGAAATTAAAGAAAAACTTGCCAATAGTCTGGCATTATTTGTAGCCATTTATTTACAAAGACACCCTGCAAGCAATTTAGAGCTATCCGATCATTTCAGGCAATTTGAACTCGCCAACGTGAAATTTCTTTTAATTTTGGTTATCAAAAATAGCAAAGAAGATTGGTTGATACCTGTGAAAGATGCGCTTCAAAAAGCACTTAAGCCAACAGTTAAAATATGGAATCTAGCGCCGACCTCGGTCATTGTTCTAAATGAAGACGGCGCAAGAAAGCATGGATTAGTGCAGTAGAGGAAGTGCAACTTTCGCGAGTGATGCGTCTCAGGTTCTTTGACACATTCTGCGTGAATTAAAAGCTGACGAACTTAATTTAATGCACGCTTCTAAGGTGGTGTAATGCAAGAATCCAACCGTATCGAACTGAAACGAGAACTGACCGACACGCTTGAAAAAGAGGTGATTGCTTTTCTTAATTATCGCGATGGTGGGGTGATTTATATCGGCATTGACGATAAAACCCGGGAAACAATAGGCGTTACCGATGCCGATGCCTTGCAGCTGAAAATCAAGGATCGCATTAAAAATAATATCAGTCCTTCGACGATGGGCTTGTTTGATGTAGTCGCCGAAACCCGCGTGGGCAAAGACATTATCAAAATTACCGTAGCCGGGGGTTCTGAAAAACCGTATTACTTATCCAAAATGGGCATGTCGGCCAAAGGCTGTTATATCGGCATAGGCAGCGCTTCGGAGCCTATGCCGGTCAGGATGATTGAGGATTTGTTCGCGCGCAGGATTCGCAATTCCATCGGCACCATCAAATCACGCAAACAAGCGCTGAGCTTTGAACAGCTGAAAATTTATTACAACGAAACACCTTTAAAGTTGAATGGGCAGTTTGCGCATAACCTGGAACTGCTGACCGAAGACGGCGCTTACAACTACGCGGCCTATTTGCTTTCCGATGTTAACGGCTTGTCGATTAAGGTTGCCAAGTATGCAGGCACCGATAGGGTGAATCTGGTCGAAAATGAAGAGTACGGCTATTGCTCGCTGGTGAAGGCCACCAAAGCGGTGCTGGAAAAGCTTAAAGTCGAAAACACAACGTTTGCGCGAATCACGCCGAACAAGCGCGAAGAACTCAAGCTGCTTAATCCGGTGGCTCTGCGCGAAGCGGTCATCAACGCGATCATCCACAATAATTACAGCAATGAGGTGCCGCCCAAGTTTGAGCTTTTCGCGGATCGGTTGGAGATTACCTCAGCCGGTGGCCTGCCTGCGGGATTTGATGAGGAAGAGTTTTTTATGGGTTATTCGGTGCCGCAAAATAAAGAGCTGATGCGCGTTTTTCGTGATCTGGATATGGTTGAACAGCTTGGCTCAGGCGTACCGCGTATTTTGGCGCATTACCCTCGCGCTGTTTATCATTTCACGCCCAATTTTATTCGGTTGGTGTTGCCTTTTGCCGAGGGCTTCGATCAA
Organism: Methylobacter sp.; assembly: GCA_030653175.1. Taxonomy (GTDB): domain Bacteria; phylum Pseudomonadota; class Gammaproteobacteria; order Methylococcales; family Methylomonadaceae; genus Methylobacter_A. The sequence continues at coordinate 112,844 of JAURZV010000054.1, read as the reverse complement.
ACTACCGGACAGGCTGCCGATCAAGCTGAAGTGCTTTTACAATTTTGCGTAATTCCCCGTTCAACCAAGGAAATGCTGCAACATCTCGGCTTGAGTCATCGCGAGTATTTTCGCGATACGCTGTTGCTGCCGCTGATTGCATACGGCAAACTGGCTTTAACCATTCCCGACAAACCATCCAGTCCCAAGCAACGTTACATTACTGTCAAGCCAGAGACCGGCAAGCCTCATGAATGAATTACATCGGCAAGATATGCCATTCTTTCGGGATGGTTTGGGCTACAAGGAAGCCAATCCCGCCACCCAAGCGCTAATCATTAAAGAAGACTTGCAGGCAGCAGTATGTTGACACGACTGATTGTTTATTTCGCTTACTTCCTGAAAACATCACAGCGTTATCAACGCGCCAAGCTGTTTTTCTATAATCTGTTGGAGAATCCCAACAGCAGGCTTAAATCATATTTTGATATTTTCATGATTTGCCTGGTGATGCTCAGTGTTTTCCTGCTGATTTACGAGGTGGATAATAAATTGAGCGAAAGCGAGATACTGTTCGAGCACTGCGTAATCAGCCTGTTTATCGTTGAGTACCTGTTGCGGGGCTGGTTGTACAGCGACAATCATAAAATCATTCTTGAGCATTATGAAAAGGCCGAATATTTGAATGTCCCTTTTCGTCTTGGCAAGGTTGCCGGAATCATCCTTGCCAAGAAAGTAAAGTATGTTTTTACCCCGTTGGCATTGATTGATTTACTCGCTATTTTGCCCAGTTACAGGCCGTTAAGGATATTAAGAGTTTTCCTTATCTTTCGGCTGTTCAAGCTGTTCCGCTATTTTAATAGCATCAAACTATTTGCCAACGTCTTAGCCAGCAGGCGTTTTGAACTCGTTACGTTGGGGATTTTTCTGGGCTTTCTGGTATTTGTAGCCACTACCGGCATTTATTTATTTGAAAAACCCGCTAATGGCGGCCAGGTTAAAAACTTGTTCGATGCTTTTTACTGGGCGATCGTCACTGTTGCAACCGTCGGTTATGGCGATATAACACCGCAGACAACCGGCGGACGCATAGTGGCGATGGCATTGATTCTGATTGGCCTGGGCGTCTTGTCTTTTCTTATTTCCATCATTGTTGCGGCATTTAATGAGGAAATGGACGAATTGCGCGAGAGCAGTACCTATGCCGAACTGAACCGGTTTAATAGCTTTATTATCATTTGCGGTTTTGGCCGGGTAGGGCAGCATATCGCCAAGCAACTTGAAAAAGACAAGCAGCATTTTGTTATCATTGATACCAAAGAATCTAACGTCTTGAAAGCAAAGCGGCTGGGTTATCTGGTTATTCATGAGGATGCCAGCAAAAACGGCGTGATCCGGAATGCGGGTATCAATAACGGCGCAACGGCGGTTATTTGTACGACCGGCGATGATGTGATCAATGTTTATATCACGCTGACCAGCCGACATTTAAACCCGGATATCCGGATTATTTCCCGTGCGAACAATCAGGATAACGTAAAAAAACTCTATCAGGCCGGCGCCAGCAATGTTATTCAGCCGTTTGAAATAGCCGGGATGGTGGTCGCCGAATACATCGGCCAGCCGGTGGCTTTTGAGGCGATTTTGGGCATCATCCGCGAGGAAAGCCACATCATCATGGAAACATTATGCGCGCATTCCGGTTCATTCATCGAGGGGATGAGTATCGCCGATATAGACTTTGAACAAAGGAAACTAATGTTGCTGGGTATTATCAGCGCCAATCCGGTGCATCAAAAACATAAGAACAGTTATCCGATAAAAAATCAGCATTTTTATTTTAATCCGGAGTCATACTTTGTATTACGGGAGGGCGACTTGCTGGTCGTTATGGGCAGGGAATACGCTATCGACTATTTTCGCGATCAGATTGAAAAAAGCCGGTTAAAAAGCAGGAGAAAACGATGAAGCGCATTGCCGTATTCGGTTACAGCGTGATGTCTTTGGAAGCGATGAGCCGATTGAATCAGGAGCAATGCAGCATTGTTTTTATCGGGAAAGACGATGCCGAAGCCGCGCTGGTTGCAGAAAAAGGCTTTGACGCCAAAGTCATTGATTTTCGCAATGACGATGCGCTTAGATCGATAGGCATAGGCACTGATGTCGATACCCTTTTTTGTTTTTATCCCAGGGATTTCGACAATGTGTTTTTAACTATTTCGGCGCGGGCGATTGATAAAGATATTACCATTGTCGCTATCGTGGACGACCCGGAATCAGCCGAAAAATTATTGGCCGCAGGCGCTAATAAAATCATCGATCCCTATGAAATTTGCGGCAGGAAAACCCACGAAATGTTAACCAAACCGGATATTACCAATATTCTGGATCATACTGTTTTCGGTCGGTATGACTTAAACATGGCGCAAATAGAAATCCCTAAAGGATCCTGTCTGGAAAACACCAAAACCAGCGACTTAAAGCTGAATCAAAAGCATAACCTGATTCTGATCGGCGTTGTCGATAGGGAATTAGGCGATCAATTGCATTTTGCAATCGGAGAGAAAGAGCACTGCCTGAATGCGGGCGATGTGCTGGTGGTGATGGGGCCTGCAAGGGAAATAAAAGCGTTTAAAAAAGAGGTCGAGCAATGTTGAGATTGGCGGATTTAATTCGAATTAACCAGTCGCTTTTGTGGCCATTTTCAAGAACCGTGGCACATATCTATATGTTACAGCTATGGCGCATGCATGAAGATCGGTAGTCATGTCGTGCAATAATCTGTATAACTTCACCAAAAAATTATTGGCTTCTTACACCAACGGATAGTAAGGAGATGGTACGGTTGGTTGAGTATTAAAATTTTAGGAAAATAGAACCAAGGACAGACAAACACAGTAATGAATAACAACATCCTCCAATACGAATCAAAAATCTGGGCAACTGCCGATCTACTTCGCGGCTGCGGCATTAAAGAATCTGAATGGCCGTCATTCATGATGCCGTTTTTTGCCTTGGCAATGATTGAAAGTCGCCTTGTCAGAATGTTTGACAGTCTCAAGGCCGAAATTGGTGAAAAAGCCTTTGCCAACATCGCCAAAGACGATCTTTACGATATGATTAAAGATCAAGGTCAGGGCTATAACATTTTCATTTTTGAAAAAGGCCAGTCGTTAACCGACATCTGCAAAAACGACAAATCGTTTGATATAGACTTTGACGCCTACATCAAGGGCTTCGATGGCGAGACCAAAGACCTGCTCGGCGTGGACGCGACCGACGGCGAGAAATTCCTCGACATCAAAGGCGTGATCAACAAGCTCAAAGCCAAAAAAGTCTTGTTAGGCTACACCAAGTTATGGGCGGAGATTGACCTTAAACCGTTCAACAACTCCGAAATCACCACGCTGGAAGAGCACATCAAACGCAAATGGGCGGATATTTCTGCCGAAACGGCGGGGGAGCAATACACGCCCGACGATGTGATCGCGCTGATTGCCGAAATCATTGCCTCCAAGATTGAAGAATCCGACACCCTGCTCAAAATTTACGACTGCACCTGCGGCGGTGGCAACCTGTTGTTTGGGGTGGAAGACCGTATTAACCAAAAATTCAAACGCCTGACCCAAACCTTCGGTCAAGACTGGAACGACGCGCTCTACGCGCTGGCCAAGATTGAAAGCCGCTTTCGCCCCGATTCCAAAATCGAACACGGCAACACCCTGGTGGAAGACAAGTTTTATAACGACGAATTTGATGTAGTCATTGCCAATCCGCCCTATGGCGTGAGCTGGAAAGGCTACGATAAAGACATCATCAACGACAAAACCGGACGTTTTAAATTCATGCCCTCTATCTCGGACGGGCAGCTGCTGTTTATGCAGCACCTCATCTCCAAGCTCGACAGCGTCGGCATGGGCGTCGTGGTACACAACGGTTCGACGCTGTTTAGCGGCGATGCAGGATCGAGTGAAAGCAATATCCGCAAATGGATGTTGGACAGCGACGTTGTCGAAGCGGTGATTCAACTGCCGACCGATGAATTCTTTAATACCGGCATTTACACCTATTTGTGGGTACTGAATAAAAACAAACAGCCGCACCACAAAGACAAAGTGATGCTGATTAACGCCGGCGACAAATTCAAGCCGCTGAAAAAGAGCAAAGGTTCCAAGCGTAAAGAAGTCGATGAAGCCAACCGCCTGGAAATCGTCGCCACGCTCACAGCATTCCAGGATACCGATTACGCCAAAGTGTTTGATAAAGAGTTTTTCTACTTCAACAAACAAGCCATCATGCTCACCAACGTGGATGAACACGGCAACAGTTTTGCAGCGAAGTTACAGATAAGTAAAACCAGCGAAAAACTCACGCCTTTAAGCTTGACTAACGGCGAGCGTGAAATAACCGAATTTGTCATAACCAGCGTTGATAACAGTTGGGTGGGCATGCACGTTGGCGAACAAAAAGGCGAATACGCAAATCCTTCGACTGCGCTCAAAACAAGCCCTGCCTCTCTTGCCGAATACTTTGAGCGAGACATCAAACCCTTTATCGCCAGCCTGGATTACAAAGAACAACCGCTGGTCGTCACCACCAGACTAGGGCGATATTATTTTGATAATGAACAAGAAACCCTGATTAAGGAAACTCAACAAGCCGTTCGCCCTGAGCCTGTCGAAGGGTTAGGCTGCGGCAAAATCGTGGTCAAATCCGCCTTTAAAAAAGCCGGCAAAACTCAAGTAGAGCGCATTGAAATCAGCGTCGACCTCACGCCCGATTACCAGAAGGATTACGAGATTATTCCTTTTCATAAAGATGAAGCCGCCAATCGAGCGGCCATCGAAGTCTTTATGGCGAAATACATCAGCAAGCCGTTTGCCTATCTGGAAAACGTAGTAGGCGTGGAAATCAACTTCAATAAGGTTTTTTACAAGCCGGAAAGGCTGCGCGAAGTGGGCGAGATTCTGGACGAAATCGACGCGCTTGATCAGCAGTTGAAAGCATTGGAAGCGGGATTGGTGTTATGACGATGACAAACGCATCAACGGCATTGATTGAAGAAATAAAAACCATACTCGCGGTTGCCAGGCAAAAAGCTGCAACTGCGGTTAATTTCGCCATGGTCGAAGCGTATTGGTTGATGGGCAAACGGATTGTCGAAGAAGAGCAAAATGGTGCAACCCGAGCGCAGTATGGCGAAGGCATGATAAACATGCTTTCCAGAGCTTTGGTGGCTGAGTTTGGCAAAGGGTTTTCAGTTGCCAATCTTAGAAACTTTAGGCAGTTTTATCTGGTATTTCAAGGGACTGGAATTCGCTACGCACTGCGTAGTGAATTGAGCTGGACGCATTATCGTCTCATCATGCGAGTAGAAAATCCACAGGCCAGAGCGTATTACATCACCCAATGTGCTGAGCAAAACTGGAGTTCCCGCACTTTGGAGCGAAACCTGAACTCGCTCTATTACGAGCGTTTATTGTCTTCACAGCAAGCGTCCAACGCAGTCGCTGCCCAGTCCAACACCCAAACTATACATGACTTCATCAAAGACCCCTATGTCTTTGAGTTTTTGAATATCGCAGAACCCTACAGTATTCACGAAAAAACCTTAGAAAGCGCGCTCATCAACCATTTGCAGCATTTTTTATTAGAGCTGGGCAAAGGCTTTTCGTTTGTTGGGCGGCAATTTCGCATCAGTACCGAAACCTCGCATTTTTATATCGACTTGGTGTTTTACAACTACATTTTGAAATGTTTTGTTTTGTTCGATCTTAAAACCAGCAAACTCAAACATCAGGATATAGGGCAAATGGATATGTATATCCGTATGTTTGATGACTTGCAAAAACAGCTTAGCGATAACCCGACGATCGGTATTATTTTATGTGCCGACAAAGAGGAAACAGTCGTTAAGTATTCCATACTCAATGACAGTGAGCAGATGTACGCCAGCCAATACCGCTTGTATTTACCTACTGAAGCGGAGTTAAAACAGTTGCTGGAAAATGACCGCATTGCGTTTGCCTTAAATCAAGCGGATCAGGGAAGCCAGCCATGAATAAAATTGCATATGCTCAAGATTTTGCCCGCGTATTAACGCATATCCAACAAGCGCGGCAAAAAGCCTACGCCCAAGTCAACACCGCACTTATTGAGTTGTATTGGCACATTGGCGGCATCATCAGTCAAAAGGTGGGCGAGCAAGCATGGGGCAAAAGTGTGGTGAGTGAGTTGGCGCAGTTTATTGCCCATAATGACCCGACCGCCAAGGGTTTTAGTGATAAAAACTTATGGCGCATGAAGCAGCTTTATGAAACGTATCAAGGTGATGAAAAACTCTCACCACTGGTGAGAGAATTGCCATGGACGCACAATACAATTATCTTTTCGCGCTGTAAAACCGCCGAAGCACGCGCGTTTTACTTACACTTAACCATCCAAGACAAGTATTCATCACGCGAGCTTGAAAGGCAAATTGACGCTTGCATTTTTGAGCGGACTATCATCGGTAATCAAAAACTCTCAGCAGTGCTGAGAGAATTGCACCCCCGCATAGATAACACTTTTAAAGATAACTACGTTTTAGAATTTTTGGGGCTACCGCAAACACACAGCGAAACGCACTTGCAAGCCGCGCTCGTGCAAAACATGAAACAATTTATTTTAGAGCTTGGGCGCGATTTTATATTTATCGGCGAAGAATATCGTTTGCAAGTGGGCAACCAAGATTTTTATATTGATTTATTGTTTTTTCATCGCGGCTTATCTGCATTAGTGGCGTTCGAGCTTAAAATTGGCAAATTTGAACCTGAGCATATCGGACAGCTTAACTTTTATTTAGAAGCATTAGACCGCGACGTAAAAAAACCGCACGAAAACCCCAGTATAGGCGTACTGCTGTGCAGTGATAAAGATGATGAAGTGGTGGAGTACGCGCTCAGTCGGACACTGTCCCCCACGCTGATTACCCAATATCAAACCCAATTACCCGATAAAAAGCTGATACAAGCCAAGCTGCATGAGCTTTATACCCTGAGCATAGAAGCGCAGGAAATGCAGTCATGAAGTTGCAGAGTATAAATCGCTATGAGGCTTATAAGGACAGCGGGGTTGAGTGGCTGGGAGATGTGCCAGCGCATTGGGATGTACGTCGCTTGAAAGAGCTATCCGACATTCAAAATAGCAATGTGGATAAAAAATCGCATGAAGACGAAACGCCTGTTCAACTTTGCAATTACGTTGATGTTTATAAAAATGAATTTATTAACGTATCACTAAATTTTATGTCGGCAACTGCTGACGCATCTGAAATTAAGCGATTTACCATTAAAAAAAATGACGTACTGATAACTAAAGACTCTGAAACCTGCGATGACATCGCTATACCGGCTTTAGCAACTGAGTCTCTTGATGGAGTTCTTTGCGGCTACCATTTAGCGCAATTTAGAACAAAAAATAAGGTACTTTTGGGGGCTTATTTATTCAGACTTTTTCAGTCTAAAAGCTATGGGTTTCGTTTTGTCATATCAGCAAAAGGCATTACTCGTGTTGGGCTTGGTCAGTCGGCAATAGCTGATTCATTAACACCAGTTCCTCCATTATTAGAACAACAAGCCATCGCCGCCTACCTCGACACCAAAACCGCGCAGATTGACCGAAAAATAGACCTGCTCAGCCAAAAGGTGGCGCAGTACGGAAAGCTCAAACAATCCCTGATCAACGAAACCGTCACTCGCGGGCTGGATAAAACCGTGGCTATGAAAGACAGCGGGGTTGAGTGGATAGGCAAAGTGCCGGCGCATTGGGAGATTAAGAGGGTTAAAGATTTATCCATGCTTCAAAGTGGCAATTCGATTGTGTCGGAACAAATTGAAGAGGAAGGGCTATATCCCGTTTATGGCGGTAATGGCTTGCGAGGTTATTTTTCAAAATACACAAATAATGGCGACTACATTTTAATAGGGCGACAAGGAGCTTTATGTGGGAATATCAATTATGCCTCTGGAAAGTTTTGGGCTTCTGAACACGCGGTCGTTGTATATCTAAAACGCATCATCAACATGAAGTGGTATGGAGAAATGCTCAAAGTGATGAACCTTAATCAATATTCCGTATCCGCCGCTCAACCAGGATTGGCAGTAGATCGAATAAAGCGATTATTACTTCCTGTGCCCCCTTTTTCAGAGCAACAATCCATCGCCACTTACCTCGACGAAAAAACCGCCCACATCGACCGCATTGTTGCCGCCATCAACAGCCAAATCGATAAGCTCAAAGAGCTGCGCCTTACCCTGATTAACGATATAGGCACAGGGAAAATTAAAATAACTAACGAGGTTGTTTAACCATGAACAAGCATTCGCTTAACCACACCGAACTTAAAAAAATTATTCAAACAACGCAGGCCATAGAAGGCTACAAGCCTGCTACAGCGCAAGTTGTCCAAAAAATTCAGCAATTACGGCGGAAATATGGCATCCAAGTATCACCTCGAAAATAAGCTAATTTGTAACAGGATTGCTGGAGAAACATTATGCAAGTAACCATTAATATCCCTGAAACTTTACCGCCAACCATCATCAAACAACGTATTCGAGAACTTGAAGAAAGCTTGCAACAAGAAGCCAAACAGTTTGCAGCTGTTAGCAATAAAAAACCGCCGCAAAAATCGGCAAAATTTTTAAAACTAATGTCAATTGCGGATGACTGCGCTCAATTACCCACAATTGATCCACGTTCTGCCGATGAAATACTAGGCTATCAGCAAAGCGAAATAGGTTTATGGGATGCGGAATAATGGTTGTTGATTCTTCGGTATTAATTGCGATTTTGTTGGGCGAAGACGATGCACAGCAGTTCATACAATTACTGGCTGATGCAGAAAAAATCTATATCAGCGCGGTTAGCCTTGTTGAATCAGCTATGGTCATCGAACATAAAAAAGGCGAACCAGGGGCTAAAAAATATGATGAATTGCTAACCGTACTGTCAGCCAATATCGTAGCATTTGATAACCAACAAGCCAGACTAGCGCGTATTGCCTGGCAAAATTATGGTAAGGGAAGACATCCCGCCAAGTTAAATTTTGGCGATTGTTGCAGCTATGCCGCCGCAAATTTTTTGGATTTGCCGTTACTGTTTAAAGGTAATGATTTTTCGCAAACTGATATTCAGCGTGTTTGTTAAATTCGGTCTTGGAAGCTCAGGTTTCCAGTTTCGCGACGCTGGAACTTCGCCTCTTGAGTTCTCAGGTTCCAGCCTGGGAACTAGCGCAAGGTAGCGTAATGCAAGAATCCAACCGCATCGAACTGAAACGGGAACTGACCGACACGCTTGAAGATGAAGAAGAGTTTTTTATGGGCTATTAGGTTCCGCAAAATAAAGAGCTGATGCGGGTTTTTCGTGGCCTGGATATGGTCGAGCAGCTGGGCTCAGGCGTGCCGCGGATTCTTGAGCATTATCCCCGTAGCGTTTACCGTTTTACCCCCAATTTTGTTCGGCTGGTGCTGTCATGCGGAGGGTTTCGAACAAGTTACCGGACAAGTTACCGATCAAGCTGACGAGCTGTTACAGTTTTGCGCAGTTCCCCGTTCAACGAAAGAAATGATGCAGTATCTCGGCTTAAGCCATCGTGAGCATTTTCGCGATACCTTTTTACTGCCCCTTATTGCCTCCGGCAAACTGGCGCCAACCATTCCCGACAAACCTTCCATTCCCAATCAACGTTACATTACCGTCAAGCCAGAGGCCAGTAAGCCTAATGAATGAACTCCATCTGCAAGATAAGTTTTTAATCCCGTTTTTTCGGGAGGGCTTGGGCTACAAGGAAGTCAAGGCCAATACCGTCACTCAAGCGCTGATTATTGAGGAAGACTTGCAGGCGTTTATTTCCGGCACTGAGCTGAACAAAAAGCCCTATGAAGCCCTGCTGAAAAAATACCGGGGCGACGAAAAGCTATTGCTGCAAGAGTTGATGGAGCTGATCCAGGAGCGTATCGCCAGCAGCCGTAATATGGCCTTGTTCATCAATGCCAATAAGTCCATCAGCTTGCAGGGTATCAAGCTGCACCTGTTTTACACCGGCGACAGCGTGATTCACGACAATGCGCTGTTTGATGAGAACTTTTTTTCCGTGGTGCAGGAGCTGCCCTATAAATACAGCTACCAAGACAAGCAGGTGTTCTCTTTTCGTCCGGATATTGTGTTGTTTGTGAACGGCATTTATTTGGGTTACAGCGAATTAAAAAACAACTACACCAACCAGAACGCTACCAAGAATGGCCGCGGTAAGGTGATTAAAGATTATTTCGAAGCGGTAAAGGTTTATCACCGGCATATCGATAGCAATACGATGTTGAGCGATTACGAAAAACAGGCTGAGCGCAAAGACTTCCTGAAGATTTTTGAAAAAGCTATTCACATCACCACTACCGATATTGGCGAGACCTTTGTCATCCGCACTATTGCGGATTATTTTGACGAGATGCTAGCTACCTGCCGCGAAGGTAAGTTTGACCGCGAAGAGATTGAGAAAAAAGTTTACGGCGTGTTTAAGCCTTATCCGCTGCTGAAGCCGGACGCCGAGAAAAAAGACAAATTGAAAGAGCTGTTTGCCGCGCTGTATGGCAAATTTTTTATCGAAAAAGAGATTTTGTATTACAACTTTATCGAGCGCGATGTGTACGTAAACAAGGGCGTGAAAGAAGTCAAAAATGAAACGGGGCATTTAATTTCGCCACGCCCCAAGCAGAAATTCGGCACCGATAAAATCATGGCCAAGATTGATGAGTTTTTGGCGCACGAACAAGAGCCCGATTATTTTGAAAAATTGTTGGAAAAACAGTTGGCGGGCGTAGGCGAAGCCAAGAAAAAAGAGCTGCTGGAAAAGCGCAAAGCCTATTCCAATAACAAGAACGTGTATTCCTTGCTGATGCAATACGCGGCGGGGTTCGGCAAATCCAATATCATCGGCTGGTCTGCATTGCAGCTGAAAGACTTGCGCCGGGACGGCGAATACGTTTACGACAAAATCATGATCGTGGTGGACAGGTTGCAGTTGCGTAGCCAGATTGATTCGTTGATGCTGAACATGAATATCGATAATCGCATGTACGTGGAAGCCACCAATAAAAAAACCTTTCAACAGGCGCTGGCATCCGATACCCGCTTGGTGATTGTGAACTTGCAAAAATTCGGCTCGGTGCGCGAGATGCTTGATGCTGATGTACTGCAAAAACTCGCTACTATGCGCATTGTGTTTCTGATTGACGAAATTCACCGTTCCAACAGCGGCGACCAGCATGAAGAAATGGTGAGTATTTTCGACGAACTGCAAAGCCCGTTCGATAATGCCGCGTATGCCTCGGCCAGCACGAAAAAGAACCTGATTATCGGTTTTACCGCCACCCCCGATGACCATACGCTGGCGCGATTCGGCGAATTCAGCGGTTATGCCGAAAGCGAAAAACTCTGGCGGCCTTTCGATAGCTACACCATGAAAGAGGCGATTGAGGATGGTTTTATCCTGAACCCGCTGAAAAACATTGTGCCGGTGGCATCCAAGATGTTGTTCGACTTGCCAAGCAATCCGCTGGAAGGCTTTACCGAAAAAGAATACAAGGACGCACAGAAAAAGCAGGTCTACGAAAACAGTGAGCGCATTGATGCCATCGCCAAGTATGTGGCGGACTTGTTGGTGAAAGACGTGTATCGCCAAATACGCGGCACGGGCAAGGCGATGTTGGCGGTGCATTCCATTAAAGCGGCGATTGCCTATAAAGATGCCGTTGCCAAGCACTTCAACGCCCTGGTGCAACAACCTAAATATGCCAAGTATGCCGAAGCGCCGATTCATGTGGTGTATTCAAGTAATCAGGACGAGCAAAGCGCCGCAGGAAAGAATGGCGGCTTATCGGAAGAAAAGGTTTTGGAAAACTTTGCGCGGCCTACTAATAATGGATTGATGATTGTGGTGGCAAAGCTGCAAACCGGCTTTGATGAGAAAAGATTGCATACCTTGTTTCTGGATAAAGAGATTAAAGGCATTAGTGCCATTCAAACCATTTCCCGAGTCAATCGCACGGCTAAATATAAGAACGACTGCAAGATTGTCGATTTCTCTTACAACAATGTGAATGTACAAAACATCAAAGACGCGTTTGAGCATTTCTCCGATGTGGTGGTGAGCGACTTTGACCCGTTTGGCGATAAGAAGGTGTTGGATATTCTGCTGAGTGAGCTGAAAAAATCGGTTACCTTTGCTACGTTTTTTACGGTGTTCTTAGGTATCTACAAAGACCAAGCCCAGCGTGACGACCCGGAAAGCTATCTGGATTTTGAAAGTAGCTTGAAAGAATACATTGAGACTAACCCGGAACCTACCGCAGACACAAAAGCCAAGGCGGCGCAGTATTTCACTATCCTCAATCGCATTGAATATGTGATTGAGCTGGATGCCAAGTATAGTGAGCCGGGCTTTTTATTGTTCTGGCGCAAGTTCAATACACTCTACAACATGATGCATCGCAGTGAGGATGTGAAAGACCCGATTGAAGTATATTTCGACAATCAAATCGGCATTATTGAAGCCGTCACTTACGAGCCGGTGGAAAAGAAAAAGAAGCCGCTCAAAGTAGCGGAAGGGGCTGAATATGGCGGTGGTTATCAGTTTGATGTCCTAAAAATTATTGCTGCGCGTAATGAGCAAGAGGCTTTGGTTGGTAAAAGTATTCAGGATTTTGCTGCAAAGATTATAGATTTTTTTGCTTATGTTCGTACCGCTAATGAGGGAGAGCGGTTGATCGTCAAGATGAAGTCGCATGCATCTGAAGCGGAAATCTATGACGATTTTGCCAAGCTATATCGCCGTTACAAAGCACTCAACCGCCAGAGTGTGGGAGATTATTTTTTCAAGGAAATGGATGATTTGGTTGATAAGCTGTGTGATGAATTTGAGGAGACCATATGCTTACACAACTGATTGTTTTCCTGAAAGCATCAAGGCGTTATCAACGTGCCAAGTAACTTCTCATTACCCACAGGCAGCATTAGGAATCAAATCGGCTACGCACGGAATGCTAGCAAACAGGTAATTAAAAGCCTTTATTCACCACGAAGACACGAAGGACACGAAGAAATAAAACTTCGTGTCCTTCGTGGTGATAATCTTTTTAAGTTTTAATGGCTTGTTTGGAGATGCCCAGTGTTTTTCTGCCGATTTACAGCGACGATGAAAAATCAGGTAGAAGCAACACGCTGCTTGGTCATGACATTATCACTATGTATCATTAAATACCTGTTGCGCGGGCGGATTTACGGCGATAATCGTAACTATTGTAATGAACCCTGACAATGAACTTGAATGTTTAAAAACCCTTTTATTAAACAGCTGTTCGGCAGTTTTCTGGACTTGGCGCCTATTCTCGCGGTTGTTCTGGTATTCCAGGTTTTGATTATTCGCCAGCCTATTCCCGATGTCGGCAGTTTAATCGCCGGCACTCTATTTGTTATCCTCGGTCTTACCCTGTTTGTTCAGGGGCTTGAACAAAGCCTGTTTCCGATTGGCGAGGCGATGGCCTATGCGTTTGCCCGCAAAGGCAGTTTGTTTTGGCTGCTGACGTTTGCCTTTTGTCTTGGGTTCGGCACCACGGTGGCGGAACCTGCGCTGATTGCCATTGCCCAGGAAGCCGCAAGCATTGCTGCTAAAGCAGGCATTATCGAGCAAACCGATGACGCTAAAGACAGTTATGCGCTAGGGTTACGCATTACTGTCGCGTTGTCGGTCGGGTTTGCTATCTTGATCGGTGTGTTGAGGATTATCCGGGGTTGGCCTTTGTACTACCTGATTATCGGCGGTTATTGCGGAGTGATTGCCATAACGCCGTTTGCGCCGCCTGAAATCATCGGCATCGCCTACGATTCCGGCGGTGTCACCACCTCGACCATTACCGTTCCGCTGGTCACTGCGCTGGGCGTTGGTTTGGCTACAGCCATTAAAGGACGCAATCCGATGGTTGACGGATTTGGGCTGATCGCTTTTGCATCATTAACGCCGATGGTATTCGTAATGGCCTACGGGGTTCTGAGATGATCGACTGGATCAGTCAATTTGCTCTGGTTCTGTTGGCTACCTGTCGGGATGTTTTGCCTATTGCCGCTATTATTATCGGCTTTCAGTTGCTGGTTATCCGCAAACCCCTGGCGCATCCCAAAAAAATGTTGATCGGGTTTATCTATGTTTTGCTCGGCATTGCATTTTTTCTGAAAGGCTTGGAAATGGCGCTGTTTCCGTTAGGGAAGCTGATGGCGGCCCAGCTGACTACGCCGGAGTTTCTAGGTATTGATCCCGACGAACAACATATAAGGTGGCAAGCCTATTATTGGGTGTATGTGTTTGCCGCCAGCATCGGTTTTGCGACTACATTGGCCGAACCGTCTTTACTTGCGGTTGCCTGGAAAGCTGAACAGATTTCCGGCGGCGCTATTCGCGCTTGGGGGCTGCGTATCGCGGTTTCCATCGGTGTCGCTTTCGGCATTGCACTGGGTGCTTACCGGATTGTGACTGGAACGGAGCTTTATTATTACATTGTCGCAGGCTATATCATTGTGCTGATACAAACCCTGTTTGCCCCCAAACTGATCATCGGTTTGGCTTATGACTCGGGCGGGGTAACCACGTCAACGGTCACTGTGCCGCTGGTTACCGCATTGGGCCTGGGGCTGGCTTCCACCGTCCCCGGTCGCAACCCGCTATTGGATGGCTTCGGCTTGATCGCTTTTGCCAGTCTATTTCCCATCATCGCTGTCCTGGGTTACGCGCAAATCGCGCAATGGCTTAGCAAAGGCAGTCTTTCATCCAAACCCTGAGGAACACCATGCATTTCAAATTAATTATCGCATTTGTCGAAGATGACAAGACTGATCTGGTGCTTGAGACCGCACGTAAAAACGGCGCTAAAGGCGCAACCGTTGTCAATAATGCGCGCGGCGAAGGCATGAAACAATCGAAAACCTTTTTCGGTCTGACCCTGGAAACCCAGCGCGATGTGCTGTTGTTGCTGGTCGAAGAGCATCTTAGCCGCCACATTCTGGAAACCATCGCCAAAGTTGCGCAATTCGACAGCAAACCCGGTACCGGCATTGCCATTCAGATTGATGTTGAAGATGCCGTTGGCGTCATGCATCAGGTTGAACAATTAACCCATGAACTTGAGGACAAAATATGATTGAGCCACGCATTATAATCCGCGTCAAAGATGTAATGAAAACCGACTTCGCCACCATCGACGGCGTTGCTACCGTAGGCGATGCCTTAAGAAAAATGAAATCGCTTAAAACCTCGGTGCTGGTCGTTAATAAACGCCATGATGATGACGAATACGGCATGATTAATTCCGGTGACATTGCCCGCCATGTGCTGGCGAAAGACCGTGCGCCGGATCGGGTTAACGTCTATGAAATCATGAGTAAGCCTGTGATTTCAGTACATCCCGATATGGACATCCGCTATTGCTCGCGTTTATTTGCCAACTATAATCTGGTCAGGGCGCCGGTCATTGAAAATAACAAGATTATCGGCGTGGTCAGTCCGAACTCACTGGTGCTGGATGGGATGTATAGGGCTTGTAAATAAAGTTAAGGTTCAAGGCGAAAGGCTCAGGATTAAGGGTGCGCTGGTTCCCAAGCAGGAGCTTGGGAACCCAGAGGAGGCGAAGCTCTCGGCAACCGCTCCTGCGTTGCTCTACCTCCTGCATAACCCACAGGGATGTGGGGAATGCAGAGAAATGACTGGATCATTTCCTGTCCATGCAAGTCATAGCTTCGCGGGACAGAAGTAGGCCGGAATAAGCCGGTTCGAGCGACAGCGAGAACCGGCGTTTCCGGCAAACACCTCCCGAACCCGCCGGAAACGCCACCTCGCGCTACGCGCTTGGATGGCCTTATTCCGGCCTACATCCTGAATTCCCAAGCTGGAGCTTGGGAACCAGCAAATCCGGTTAGCGCCGGTGATTGAAAATAGCAAGATTCTCGGCATGGTCAGTTCGAATTCGCTGATGCTGGATGGGATGTACAAGGTTTGTCAATAAATGTTTAAAAAAGGCGGTTGCTCATGTTGAAGTTGTTAAAGTTTAATTCAAGAATCTGGTTTTTTCTGGGCTTTCTCGGTTGTGTTTTTTTGTTGTCGATGGGCGCTTACTTCCAATTTGTTCAAGGCCTGGATCCTTGTCCGTTGTGCATTTCCCAGCGCATTGCGATTTTGCTGACAGGCTTGGTTTTCTTAATCGCGGCGATCCACAATCCGGGGCAAAAAGGTGTGACGGCTTATGCCATCGCAGGCGCGGTAACGGCTTTGTGCGGCGCGGCGATTTCTACCCGGCATGTCTGGATACAGCACTTGCCGGCCGATAAGGTACCGGAATGCGGCCCCGGCCTGGAATATGTGTTGCAAAACTTCCCGTTGTTCGAAACGGTCAAATTAATGCTCAGCGGTACCGGGGATTGCGCCAAGGTGGATTGGACAATGCTGGGTTTCAGTATGCCGGCTTGGACATTGCTGGCTTTTTTAATGCTGGCAACTTTAAGTCTGCTGCAAATCTGGAATTATAAAGCGGGGGATCGGTAGGGCATTGACGCTACCTATTCCGTTTTTAACAGCACACGGGATGTAAGCCATCCCGAATAATCCGCCTCATTCTGTACCTGATAAATGCAAGCACTGATTGACCTTTTCGATATTAAAGACCTTATTCCGCATGGCTATTGCCTGTCATGGAGTCCCGTATTACTTTGGCTGCACGTCATCTCGGATCTGCTGATGACTCTCGCCTATTATTCCATTCCGCTGATGCTCGTCTATTTTATCCGGCAGCGTAAAGATTTGCCCTATCCATGGTTGGTTGCCATGTTTGCCGGATTTATTGTCGCCTGCGGCACCACGCATTTACTGGCGGCTATCACGGTCTGGATCCCTTTATATTGGCTGGACGGCTTGCTTAAAGCCTTTACGGCGATTATTTCGGTTGCCACCGCCGTGCTGATGCTATGGGTTATTCCCCGCGCCTTGTCTTTACCCAGTGCCACACAACTGCAAGCTGAGATACAACAAAGAAAGACAGCGGAAGAAGCGCTACGTGTTGCCAATGTTGTATTACGGAAAAATATCGCACGTACACAGTTACTGTTGGATTCAGCGCTGGATGGAATCATCAGCATGGATCATAATGGTAATGTAATAGGCTGGAATGCCCAAGCCGAACATATTTTCGGTTACTCCAGCGAGCAGGCATTAGGTCGCGAAATGGCAGAGTTAATCGTTCCGCCGGCTTATCGGGAAAGATATCGGCAAGGCGTATCCCGATTTACGACGACGGGTGCATCAAATATTATCGGCAAGCGTTTAGAGATTACAGGTTTGCGTGCCGATGCTTCGGAATTTCCAATCGAGCTGACTGTCAGCACTCTGGAACAAAAGGACAACTATTTTTTTAGTGCCTATGTCCGCGATATTACTGAGCGCAGAATGATCGAAGATGCGTTGCGCGAAAGTGAAAATAAACTCGCCACCATTCTCGACAGTGTCGAAGCTTTTATTTATATCAAGGATTGCAACTATCGATACCAGTACGTCAATCAGGCAGTGCGGCAACTGTTTGGCAAAGCGCTGGAAGACATCATCGGTAAATTAGACGATGCCTTTTTTGATGAGGCTACGACGGCAAAATTGCGCGAGAATGATCGTCGTGTCATTGAGCTGGGTGAGCGTATAGCGACCGAGGAGATTAATACCGACAATGATAACGCCATCACCCACACCTATTTTTCCGTTAAGCAACCACTACGCCACGAAGACGGCAGTATTTACGGCTTGTGCGGTATTTCTACCGATATCGGCGAGCGCAAGCAGATGGAGGCGCATAACAATTTGCTGATAGCCGCATTGGAAGCAGCAGCAAATGGGATTGTTATTACCGATAAAGATGCAACTGTTATATGGGCTAATTCCGCTTTCGGTCGATTAACCGGTTACAGCCCGGAAGAAGCAGTGGGCAATAAGCCGAGTGAGTTGGTCAAATCAGGCTTACAGAATGGAGCCTTTTATCAGGATATGTGGGCCAATCTTCTGGTCGGTCAACATTGGCGCGGCGAACTGATTAATAAGCGCAAAAACGGCAGTTTATATCATGAGGAACTTAGCATTGCGCCGGTAAAAAACAGCGCCGGAGAAATTACTCATTTTATCGGTATTAAAGAAGATATTACCGAGCGCAAGGAGATGGAAGCGCAATTGCAACGACTTGCCAGTACCGATCCATTGACCGGATTATTTAACCGCCGTGTATTTTTGGATCAACTGGAGCTGGAAAGAGCCAAAGTGGCGCGTTTACCGCATTATTCGGCGGTGTTGTTAATGCTGGATTTGGATTTTTTTAAACGGATCAATGACGCATACGGCCATGCCACTGGCGATATAGTGTTAAAGGCGTTTGCCGAAATCGCGCGTAATACTTCGCGTGCCATTGATATACCTGCGCGTCTGGGCGGCGAGGAGTTTGCTATTTTATTGTCCGGGGCTGACAAGAACGATGCCCAGATAATGGCAGAACGCTTGCGCGAGCAAGTTGCAGCGACCGTTATCGATCATGACGCAGGGCCGGTGCAGATTACCGTCAGCATTGGCGCCGCTATGTTATCGGCCGAGGATATTAATGCTGAAGCGGTGCTGCATCGCGCAGATGTGGCTTTGTATGAAGCTAAAGACCGAGGCCGTAATCAAACGTGCTGGTTTGATTTTTAGCGCGGTAGGCCGGGCTTTGATTGCCCGCGCGGAACCTACAGGGAGTGCAGTTATTGACGCGAATAGTCTCCCCACAAAAATACTCATTGGAATAAATAATATGAAAAATATTTTATTGGCACTTTTGCTGGCAAGCAGTTTTTCATCGTCGCACGCTGCAGAAAAACCAAACTCGTTACATCAGGCAATTGCTGGAAAGCAGCGTTCTGCCGAGCATAAGAATCGGGATAAATACCGGCATCCGCAACAAACGTTGGAATTTTTTGACGTTAAGGACAATATGACAGTCGTCGAAGTCTGGCCGGGCGAAGGCTGGTACACGGAAATTCTTGCGCCTTATCTAAAAAATCGCGGCAAGCTGTATGCCGCGCATTTTTCAGCCGATGCCGACGAGCCTTATTTTAAAAAGAACCTGCATGAATTTGTTAAAAAGATAAAAACTCAGCCGAAAGTCTACGGCAAAGTTGAGTTAAGCGTATTGCAGCCGCCAAAGTTTTTGCAAATAGCCCCGGATGGTTCGGCTGACAGGGTTTTAACGTTTCGCAATGTGCATAATTGGATGAAAAACGATCAGGCCGCAGCGGTATTTAATGCCATGTACAAGGCATTAAAGCCCGGTGGGATTTTAGGCGTCGTGGAGCATAGAAACTCAATGTTAAAGCCGCAGGATACCAAGGCCGTATCCGGCTACGTCAGCGAGGATTATGTGATTGCGCTGGCAAGAAATGCGGGCTTTGAGTTTTTGGATAAATCCGAAATCAATGCCAATAGTAAAGATACCAAGGATTATCCCGAAGGCGTCTGGACGTTGCCGCCCGCTTTAAAACTTAAGGATAAAGACAAAAAGAAATATCAGGCTATCGGCGAAAGTGACCGGATGACGATTAAATTCATCAAGCCCCAGTAAATACAGACCGCCTGTTTCTGATGACTGTATATTTAAAATTTGTGAAGTAATCCCCAAATTGGGCCGGCGTTAAGTAAAATCAAAATGTAAACCGCAAAATAGCTAATATTTACGGCATAAAAAATAATAAGCGGCTGAAAAATAAGGGAAAACATGGTAGTGGGTAAAAAGTGTTCAAATTAACAAAACTGTAATAAAAACCGCTAGTAAGGGTTGTTAAAAACTATTTTTCCACAGAGTTATCCACAGATTCTGTGGGTAACTCAAATAGTCTAAATCGTATAGTGACTTAGCCTTAAAACATCAAAAATAATTCAGACATTATGGCCAAGTTGCAAAGCGGGAATGAGTTGATTTTCAGGGTTGCCATTGCGGTTCCCGTTTATCGATTATTTGATTATCTGGCCCCGGAACAGTTCGAACTGACCCATATCAAACCGGGCATTCGCCTGGAAGTGCCTTTCGGGAAAGCTAAAAAAATCGCCATTCTGGTCGAGTGCGTTCAACATAGCGATGTAGAAATCGGTAAATTAAAACGCGTCGAACGGATACTGGACGAAAAACCGCTACTATCAACAAAAGATCTGGCGCTGCTGCACTGGGCCGGCCGTTATTATCATCATCCGTTGGGCGAAGTTTTCAGCGCTGCTTTCCCGGTGGCGCTACGCCAAGGGAAATCAGCTGTTATTCAAGCAGAAAAACGCTATGCGTTGACTGACTCAGGCAAAGCTATTGATAGCGAGCTGTTAAAGCGGACGCCCAAACAAAAAAGCGTACTGGAAAAATTTCAGGCACATCAAAGCAGTTTGTCCGAAGCGGAGCTGTCCGCATGGAATGAAAACTGGCGTACTTCGGTAAAGCAGCTGGTAGGCAGGCAATTGCTACAGCTTGCGGTATCGGAATTCGGGACAAGTTTTACCCTGAGCGCAGCCGAAGGGAGCAACGCCCCGATAATCAGGAACAATGCCCTGCAATGTAATCCGCAGCAGCAAGCGGCAATAACTGCGGTATGCGACAGTCTGGGGCAGTTTGGCGTTTTTTTACTGGAGGGGGTGACCGGCAGCGGCAAAACCGAAGTGTATATGCAAATTATTCGCTCTGTGCTGGAACGCGGCCAGCAGGTTTTAGTGTTGTTGCCGGAAATTACCCTGACACCCCAGCTTGAGGAACGGTTCAGGCAACGATTTACCGTAAGCATTGCCATTTCACATTCCAAATTGACCGACCGGCAGCGAGCTTGTGCCTGGCTTAAAATGCAGCGAGGTGAATGTTCCATTTTACTGGGTACCCGATCCGCGCTGTTTACGCCGTTAAAAAATCCCGGCTTGATCATTCTCGATGAAGAGCATGACGCCTCGTTCAAGCAGCAGGAGGGCTTTCGGTTTTCCGCTCGCGATGTCGCCGTGGTGCGTGGCAAGCTGTTAAATATCCCGGTATTGTTGGGTTCCGCGACGCCTGCGCTGGAAAGTCTGCATAACGTCGATAACAAGCGTTACCGTTTGCTGCATCTGCCGGAAAGAGCGGGAAATGCAACTGCACCTGTCTTGCAGTTGTTGGACATCAGGAACAAAAGGATGCAGGAGGGTCTGTCCGAAGCGCTTATTGCGGAGATGCGCAAAACGCTGGCAAAAGACGAACAGGTATTATTGTTTTTAAACCGGCGAGGCTTTGCACCGACCCTGATATGTCATGGCTGCGGCTGGGTCGCGCGTTGCGGGCGCTGCGACGCCAATCTGGTGATTCATTATGATGAAGGAATATTGCGTTGTCATCATTGCGGACAGGAACAGCGCCTGATTAGGCAGTGTCCGGCCTGCAAAACCGGGGAGTTGACGCCACTGGGACTGGGTACCGAACGGGTGGAAAAAGTGTTGGCGGAATTATTTGCCGATAAAGTGATTGTTCGCCTGGATCGGGATACTACTCAGCGCAAAGGTTCATTGGAAGATTATTTACAGCAAATCAATCAGGGTTTGGTGGATATTATTTTGGGTACGCAAATGCTGGCGAAAGGCCATCATTTCCCCAATGTGACGCTGGTGGCGATACTGGATGTGGACAGCGGCCTGTTCAGCATTGATTTTCATGCCCCGGAAAAGCTGGCACAAATGATCGTGCAGGTTTCAGGTCGCGCCGGACGTGCGGAAAAGCCCGGTAGAGTCATCATGCAAACCCGGCAGCCCGAACATCCTTTATTAACAACGCTGATCAGACAGGGTTACAACAGTTTTGCCAAAACCGCGTTGGCGGAGCGCAAAGAGGCGTCATTGCCGCCGTTCAGTTATCAGGCGTTATTAAGGGTACAGGCCCTGGATGCCCAGATGCCGAAGCTGTTTCTGCATGCGGTTGCTGAATTGGCGAAAGAGCATAGTAAAGGACATACCCATATTTTGGGACCGGTTGCCGCTCCCATGGCCAGGCGAGCGGGACTTTACCGCTACCAATTACTGTTTCAGAGCAGCAAGCGACCGGAGTTGCATGCGTTGCTCAATGTGCTGATGCCGAAAATTGAAAAACTCAAGCAGGCAAAAAAAGTTCGCTGGTCGCTGGATGTCGATCCGGTGGATTTGTATTGAGGTCGGATTCTTGTTTGACGAGGTCTAATTTTGAACGGCCAAAGCAAGCTTTGGACTCCAAATGCGGAGTTCAAAGCTTGCTTTGGCTATTTTTCCAAGCCGATAAAATCCCAAACCTTGTGCGAAAAGGTTGAATCTTTATGTTCGGGTACCGGTGGGCCATTCGGGTAGTTTAACTCATAGACTCGGGCGGTATCTTTGGCAAGATCCGGCAGTTCAAGTTTAGCGTAGGCCTCCTGCATGATTTGCAATGCATAAGGAACCGCAGGAGTACGCTGGTATTTATCAACGACGGTAGACGCTCTGTTGATGGCGGCAACATAAGCTTTGCGTTTCATGTAAAAGCGGGCGACGTGTACTTCATACATCGCCAGATTATTTTTAAGCGCAATCATGCGCAGTTGGGCGTCGGGTACATATTTGCTGTTCGGGAATCTACGGATCAGTTCGGCAAAGTTGTCATAGGCATCACGAGCGTTTCCGGGGTCGCGTTGTGAAGTATCGGTAGGCAGGAAGCGATCAATAAAACCTATGCCGCGATTGTAATTAACCAGACCTTTTAAATAATAAGCATAATCGACGCTGGAGCTGCGCGGATTGATTTTGATAAAGCGGTCTGCGGCGGCGATTGCGGCTTCAGGATCACCGTTTTTGTAGTACGCGTAAGCAACATCCAGCTGTGTTTGAGCGGATTCATCACCAAAAGGATAACGGGATTCAAGCGCTTCGTAGAGCTTGATGGCTTTGTCGTAACTGCCGCTATCCAGCGCCGTTTTGGCCTGGGTGCGAAACTTTTCGGCATTCCAGTCGGCATATTCGTCTTCGGTATCGGAATCGCCGGATGCAAGGCTTTTAAGCGTCTCACAGCCTTGAAGAGACAGGCCTAAACAACAGATAAATAAAAATTTAATTAAAATTAATCGCATAGTGCTAACGACACGCTGTAATATAAGGGGTTTTTCTCGCTGGAATTTAACTGCGATACTTGGGATGGCTTGGGTATCCGGCGAGTATAACTTAACAATGGGTTAATCAGAAGAACTTGTTATGACAAGATTAACGGAAGAAGTGCCATTTGAAATGGCCGGCATGCGATTAGATCAGGTGCTTGCGGAACTGTTTGCAGATTATTCGCGTAGTAAACTGCAAAGCTGGGTTAAATCAGGACGAGTGCAGGTTAACGGACTGACGCTCAAGCCCAGAGACAAATTGGTCGGGGGCGAAACGATAGCGTTGGATGCCGAGGCGGAAATAGTAATAACCGCCGAACCGGAGCCAATTCCGCTGGAAATTATTTTTGAAGATGAAAGCCTGCTAATTGTGAATAAACCGGCAGGCTTGGTTGTGCACCCGGCGATAGGAAACTGGAACGGTACGCTGTTAAACGCTTTACTGAATCATGATTCCAGTCTGGAAACCTTGCCAAGAGCAGGCATTGTGCACAGGATTGATAAGGAAACCAGCGGATTGTTGATGATTGCAAAAACTTTGCAAGCCCATAACAGTCTGACACAACAGCTGCAGGACCGGGACATCACCCGTGAATATCTGGCGATTACCCGTGGCCGCATGACGGCAGGCGGTACGGTGGACGAACCTATCGGCAGGCATCCTACCGACCGTAAGCGCTATGCGGTCAGGGAGAATGGCAAGCATGCCGTGACCCATTATCGGGTTGGTCAGCGTTTTACCCGCCATACTTTGGTTCAGGTTAAGCTGGAAACCGGCCGTACCCATCAGATCAGGGTGCATATGGCGCATATTCGTTTTCCGCTGCTGGGCGATCAGGTCTATGGCGGACGCTTTCAAATGCCGGCGGATTGCGGTGAACGACTGGAAAAAGAATTACGCAGTTTCAAGCGTCAGGCCTTGCATGCGGCAAAATTGGGTTTGCAGCATCCCGTTACCGATGAATATTGTGAGTGGGAACAACCCTTGCCTGATGATATGACCCGGTTGCTGGAAGCGTTGGCGGAAAATGAGCGGGATTAAACACTGGCTGACCCCGGACTGGCCTGCACCGGCCAATATTCGCGCGGCGACTACGTTGCGCACCGGCGGGGTCAGTTGCGGCGCTTACGCCAGTCTTAATCCGGCCATGCATGTGGGCGATGACGCTGATAAAGTTAAGCAAAACCGGCAGATTATTAAAGAATTGCTGGGCTTGCCTGGCGAGCCGGTTTGGCTGGATCAAATACACAGCAACCGGGCGGTGCAAGCACACCCCCCTTTAGCAAAGGGGGGCAGGGGGGATTTGGATTTGCAACAAGCCGATGCCGGTTATACGGCTGAGTCCGGGGTCGTGTGTGCGGTGATGACGGCAGACTGTTTGCCGCTACTGGTTTGCGCGACTGACGGAAGCCAAGTGGCCGCTATTCATGCGGGTTGGCGGGGCTTGCTGGCAGGGGTGATCGGCAATACCCTTGCTGCATTGCAAATCCCCCTAGCCCCCCTTTTACAAAGGGGGGCTAGGGGGGATTTCCTGGTATGGCTGGGGCCTGCAATCGGACCTGACTGCTTTGAGGTAGGCGCTGAAGTGCGGAATGCTTTTCTGGAAAAATCGGCCGCATTCATAACGGCTTTTAAACAGCAAAGCAACGACAAGTGGCTGGCGGATATTTATCAGTTGGCCCGGATTGATCTGGCTATGCTGGGTATAGATAAGGTTTACGGAGGCGGTTTTTGCACCGTCACCGAACATGAACGTTTTTATTCTTATCGTCGGGATAAAGAAACAGGGCGTATGGCTACGCTAATATGGAGAGCATAACAGAGTGAGTTTATTGATATTAATTATCATCTTTACGGCGGTTGGCGGCGTGTTAAGCGTCATGGCGGCCGCAGTTTTTCTACTGCTCCCGGATCATCGGAGGGCGGCGGTGTTGCCGCACGGGATCAGTTTTGCCATTGGCGCATTATTGGCGGTTGCCTTTTGGGGATTGATTCCCGAGGCATTTGCGGAAGTTAAGCCGGAACAGTTTCAATCGTTGTCAGGAACAATTTTAGCGGGTGTGCTCGGTTTTTTTGTGCTGGAAAAATTATTGATTTGGCGGCATTGCCATTCCGGCAATTGCGAAGCGCATGGCGATGAAGATGACCATGGACATAGCCACAGCCATGGCACGGCTAAGTCGGCCGGCGCGTTGATTATTCTTGGCGACGGCATTCACAATTTTGTCGATGGGGTTTTAATCGCGGCAGCGTTTTTGACTGATGTGCAGTTGGGTATGGTCACCAGTTTGGCGGTTGCCGCGCACGAAATTCCTCAGGAAGTGGGCGATTTTGCGATTTTGC
This sequence comes from Methylobacter sp., assembly GCA_030653175.1. Lineage (GTDB taxonomy): Bacteria > Pseudomonadota > Gammaproteobacteria > Methylococcales > Methylomonadaceae > Methylobacter_A. The sequence continues at coordinate 87,292 of JAURZV010000054.1, read as the reverse complement.
TGCACAGCGGCTATTCCAAAAGCAAAGCGCTTTTTTACAATATGCTCGCCAGTTTAACCACGGTTTTGGGCGGTGTGCTGGCGTACTTCGGGCTGGAAGATTTGCATGACAGCTTGCCGTATTTTCTGGCGCTGGCGGCCTCAAGCTTTATTTATATCGCGGTAGCCGATTTGATACCGTCATTGCACAAAAAGACCGACATGAAAACATCATTGCAGCAGATTGCGTTGATTGCTATGGGTGTATTGTTGATCTGTTCGTTGCACGGAATCGCCCATAGCATGGAAGTTTAGGCGAAAGGCGCAAAGTGCGTTAAGCGGAAATGTCGGGTAACAATAAAACTGTTGCCCGAGTTATCAGCACGGTATCATGCCGGTTCGCTTTCTTTATACAAGGTTTCCGGCGATTTCCTATGGGTCTTGTTTTTCACACATTTTTTAATGAAAATGCGAGGAAACCAACATGAATTCTGTCATGACGCATGACTAATCAACCGGAGAATAATGCGATGACTCAACATTATCACCAATCTGCCTGGAGCAGATTTGCATTTACCCGAAGGGGGCATGGCAGGGATAGCCATGCATGAATCTGAAAGCGTTTTCATGACCGAAGAGGAGTATCTGCGAAGCGAATTAACCTCTGAAGTCAAACGCGAGTATATCGACGGTCAGGTTTATGCCATGGCTGGCGCCAAGCACAACCATAATTTTATTTCAATGAATATTGCCCGTGAATATAGCAATCATTTGAAAGGCACTCCTTGTGCCGTTTTCATGGCAGACACTAAGGTACGTTTAGGGAAAGATTATGTTTATCCCGATGTTCTGGTGGACTGTAGCAAAATGTCCGGCGATGATTATTTCTCAACATCTCCGGTGATTATTGTTGAAGTGTTATCTAAATCGACCAGAATGCGAGATACAACAACAAAACTTATCCAATACATTAATTTACCCTCTTTAAAAGAGTATGTTTTGATAGAACAAGAATTTGTTTCTGTACAAGTGCTGCGTAAAAGCAAGCACTGGCAACCGGAATATTTTTATCTTGGCGATAGGGTTACTTTTGAGTCTATTGGCTTAACGCTGGCGGTTGAAGAAATTTATGACCGTGTTGATAACGCCGATATGAACGAATTTAGGCAGAATATTCAAATCAATCAACCATAAGAAACCGCTTGGAAAGTTAGCTCATAGGGCGGTTTCGCGCAGCAAACCGCCAATCATTGCACAACGCCGATGTCAGTCTTGCGTAGTCGTGGTGGATTGCCTACGGCGAATCCACCTTACAGTGTTGCTGATCCGTTCGTTGCATGGCATTGCTCATAATATGGAGGTTTAGACGGTTTTCGAGCCTAAACAGTTCCAGAGCGGCTCACGTCGGGTCGCTTTCTTCATACAAGGTTTCTGGGGCGATGTCGGCCCCATTGGGCCAGGATATTGACCAGCCGTCGACAAAGAATCGCTGAAAATAGCCCAAATCTTTGAGAGGCTCAAATAGCTCGCCTCTCAGCCATTTTTTGCAATCTGCTATTTTTTCTTCGCCATTGTCAAAAATAATCCTGATTTTATAATCGACCAAGTACGTCGCCTGGACAACCACGGGCATATAATCCATCGTTTTCACCTTTCTCTAATTTAACGGTGCAATTCTATCGACCTGTTCGCCTTGAACGGCTTTGTTCCAGTTGGCTTGCAATTCCTCCCGATGGAGTAGCGCCCATTCCTGGATAAGTTTTTTGGCCGTGTTCGATTTCATGTTGCCTTTCAGCATGTTTCCGTCGAAGTCGAACAAGCCCCTTTGCCCCTGATATTCAGCATGGAAATGTGGCGGATTATGCTCGTTATGGAACATTCTGATTATAATACCAAAGAACATCGACACATAGGGCATTTGCGATTCCTGCATTCTGGGAGCTTTGTAGGGGCGGGCCGATGTCAGCTTTGCGTAGTCGGTGGATTGTCTACGGCGAGTCAATCTGGCAGCGTTTTGTTTTTTAAAAAACACAGATAGAGCATCTAGGTTGCTTAAATAATCGGCGGGGGCGTGTTAGCGCCGGAGTTCGTGTTGAGCTAATTGTCTAAGTGAATGAGGCTGAATAATGGTTCTATTTTTCTGCCTAACCAAATAGATATGCCAATGGAGAGTAATAAATAGAAATAGGCAATCTCCCAGGCTAGATTCATAGACATGTATTCTCGACAGGCAATCATTACTATAGGCGCACTCATTAGAATGGTCATCATGGCAAACATTATTTTCATGAGGCGTGACCAAATATGATCGCTATGCGAAGAATAAGGGCTTGAAAGTATTACAGTGAAAAAATGGTAACAAGCGCTGCCTCCCAGCAACATAAAGGAGAACAGAACGAAAGAACTTAAGAGTTCGCCGGAGGTTGGAGGTGAAGACATATTTCTAAGTTGAACTAAACTGAACTGAACAGCCATAGAAAAACACAACCAGAAAATGCCCAAGCTAACGCAGTTATAATTTTTTTACTCATAAAATGGTTCCTTTTTACTCGAACTTAATGAATCAACAAAAGCGGTGAATATACAAAACCCAAACATCAGCACATAAAGCTGCACTGAAAGTTTGTGGGCACTGGGTAGGTCAAGCAACGTCTTTTCGTTGCTCGACATTTTGGCTACCGGGCTTTTTTGCCCTTTGCGTTGAGCCTTTCGCCTGCTTTTAAGTCACCACATCAGGCTCAGTCCTGCCGGTGCGTTTTTTAACTTCACAAAACTGCTCGGCAAGGCTGATCAACTCTGCCAAAGCCACTTGGGCATCCTGATCATGTTTGGAGGAATCCGCTTCAAAGCGTTCCAGATAGATTCTTAAGGTTGCGCCGACTGTTCCGGTTCCCGATAAACGAAAAATAATGCGGGAGCCGTTGTCAAAGCCGATGCGTATGCCCTGTTTGCTGCTGATGCTTCCGTCTATTGAGTCTTCATAACTGAATTCATCTGCATATTTAACCGTATATTCGCCGAAAGGTTGCCCCGGTAATGCCGGTAGTTGATTTAACAGGTGCTCAACAATGCCGTTGGCGATATCCATTTCTACGGCTTCATAGTCATGCCTGCAATAAATATCGCGGCCGAATTTTTGCCAGTGCTCATGCACAATATCGGCAACGGACTGGCGTTTTCTGGCGATTAAATTCAGCCAGAATAATACCGCCCATAGGCCGTCTTTTTCCCGTACATGATCCGAGCCGGTGCCGAAACTTTCTTCGCCGCACAAGGTGATTTTTCCTGCGTCCAGAAGATTGCCGAAAAATTTCCAGCCGGTCGGCGTTTCGTAGCAGGGAATGTTGTAATAGGCTGCGACGCGATCAATCGCCTGGCTGGTAGGCATTGATCGAGCCACGCCGTGCAAACCTTGGGCATAAGCCGGAATTAAGTGCGCGTTGGCCGCCATAATGGCCAAGCTGTCGCTGGGTGTTACGAAAATATTACTTCCGGTAATCATGTTGCGGTCGCCATCGCCGTCGGATGCAGCGCCAAAAACCGGGGCCGCCGGGCTGAACATACGCACGGCCAACTCCTGGGCATGCGCCAAATTGGGATCGGGGTGATGACCGCCAAAATCTTCCAGCGGTTCGGCATTAATGACCGAATCCGGCCTTGCACCCAACATGTCTACCAGTATTCTTTTTGCATAAGGGCCGGTAATGGCATGCATGGCATCAAAGAGCAGGGTGATATAGCCGGAGCCGATGCTTTGTTTGAGTAAATTGAAATCGAAAATAGATTGCATAAGTTCTGCATAATCAGCTACCGGATCGATGATAGTGATGCTAAGGTCGTCTATTTGGAGAGTAGCTATGCGATCCAGGTCTATATCTTCGATATGGGCGATTTTATAACAGTCGATACTCAGGCTGCGCTGAAAAAAGGCGTTGGTATATTTTTCCGGAGCGGGACCGCCATTATCGACATTATATTTAATGCCGAAATCTTCGTCAGGGCCGCCTGGATTGTGGCTGGCGGAAAGAATCAGTCCTCCGAATGCGTTATTTTTTCTGATGATATGTGATGCCGCCGGGGTAGACAGCAGCCCGCCTTGACCTATAATGAGTTTACCGAAACCGTTGGCTGCCGCCATCTTGATGATGATTTGTATGGCCGGTCTGTTAAAATATCGCCCGTCTCCGCCCAGTACCAGCGTTTTTCCGGTAAAGTCCTGTAACGAGTCGAAAATTGATTGAACAAAATTTTCCAGGTAGCCGGGCTGTTGAAACACTTTAACTTTTTTTCTGAGTCCGGAGGTTCCTGGATTTTGGTCGTTGTATGGATGCGTTGTGATAGTTTCTATTTGCATGCTGGATCCTTAATTCGACAATTAACCTGGTGACTAAAGTACACCAAAATTCTTATCTAGTGTAGAGCATTTATGTTGCGAATTTATTTATTGCTGTGCTGTAGTTTATTTTCTTTTTCAGTAATTGCGGATGATGATGTCTGGCTTTTAGTGGACACGAAAGCGCTTACCATTGAGGTAAAAAAAGGCAAGCAGACGCTTGAGACCATAAATGATATTGCTATTGGTCGAGGAGGTGCCGGGTTTAAAAGTCATCAGGGTGATAACGTTACGCCTTTTGGGAGTTACAGGATAGGCTGGGTTGGCGAGAGCAGTTCTTTTCGAAAGTTTTTCGGTTTAACTTATCCGTCCTCGGAGGATGCCCAAAAGGCCTTGGAAGAGGGGGTTATTAATCAAGTGGCTTATAACAGCATTATAACCGCTCATCGGTTTCATCAAGTGCCGCCGCAAAATACGCCTTTAGGTGGGCGAATCGGCATTCATGGCTTGGGGCGAGCGGATGAAAAAATTCATAAATCGATGAATTGGACGCATGGATGCATTGCGTTGACTAACGGCCAGATTGACCATTTAAGTCAATGGCTGGACAAAGGAACCGTCGTAAAAATAAAATAAAACTGGAAAATAATTTAAAAACAGTGCAGAATTAAAGCTAGTAAGCGTTTTTTTGTTGTAATAACTTTAAGAAGGAAAAATAATTATGAAAAAAGTAATAAAATTATCAATGGTTGCTCTGGTTGCTAGCTTGGTTGTTGGTTGTGCAAGCACTTCAGATATCGAAAATTTACAATCACAAGTTGATGGCTTGAAAACTTCGGTTGCACAAGCATCTGCTGATGCAGCCAGTGCAAAAAGCGCTGCTGATTCTGCTTCTTCACAAGCTGCTTCTGCTGAAGCTGCTGCTAACCGTGCAGCTCAATATGCTCAAGACACAAACAGCAAACTGGACAGCATGTTCAAAAAATCAATGATGAAATAAATCATCGTTGATTTGAACAAAAAAAGCCCGGTGGAATTCCACCGGGCTTTTTTTTTGAGTGCATAATTCGGTTATTATGATTTGAATCCAAGTAATGCTTGCACATGGTAGAATAAAGCCTTTTTTAATTCACCACATTCATGCGTCTAATTAGAGGATTATCTCATTTAGAACCGTTAAAAAACGGTTGTGTACTTACGATTGGAAATTTTGACGGCCTGCATTTGGGGCATAGGGCGGTGATAAAAAAGCTGGCTGAGCGAGGTGAGGCATTAGCTTTGCCTGTCGTCGCCATGACCTTTGAGCCGCAGCCGCTGGAGTATTTTCTGGGAGAAAATGCGCCGTCACGGTTGATGCGTTTGCGGGAGAAAGTAATCCGGTTTTCTAAATTGCCCGTTGATGATTTATTGATATTGCGATTTAATCAATATTTTGCCGATTGTGATGCCGAGCAGTTTATTGAAGATGTTTTAGTAAAAAAATTGAATATAAAGCATCTGGTCGTCGGGGATGATTTTCATTTTGGCAAGGCCAGGCGCGGAAATTTTGCGATGCTCAAGGACAAGGGCAAGCAATTCGGTTTTGATGTCGAAGACACCGGGTCTTATCAAATAGCCGGGCTTCGAGTCAGCAGCACCCTGATCCGGGATGCGTTGGGCGGTGGTGATTTGGCTCTGGCTGAAAAATTGCTCGGTTGCTGTTATTCTGTTTGCGGACGTGTGGCGCATGGCGACAAACGGGGGCGAACCATCGGCTATCCCACCGCCAATATACTGATGTTTAGAAAAAATACCCCTGTTAACGGCGTGTTTGCTGTCACCATGACCGGGATTGATGGGCGCGAATTTGAAGGTGTTGCGAATGTAGGCACCCGGCCCACGGTTGATGGTGGATCAAAGGTTATTCTGGAAGCGCATTTATTCGATTTTGATAGAGAAATTTACGGGCGTTATGTGGAAGTGCATTTCAAGCAAAAGATCAGGGATGAAATGCGATTTCAGTCATTGGATGAGCTTAAAGCCCAGATTGTAAAAGATGTGGCTGAGGCCAAAGCCGTGCTTAGCTCCCGGCACGCTTGCAGCACACACCATCCCTGGTGATCGCCGCGCCGGTTCCATACCGGCTAGCGGCATACACACCATCCCTGGTGATAAAGATTTTTGTCGAGTTTAATTGTTATGACGATGGATTATAAAAAAACACTGAATTTACCCAACACTGCATTTCCGATGAAAGGCAATCTGGCCCAACGTGAGCCGGAACGCCTGAAAAAATGGAACGAAGCGGACTTGTATAACAAAATCAGGCAGGAATTTGCCGGAAGCCCCAAGTTTATCCTGCATGACGGCCCTCCCTATGCCAATGGCGAAATCCACATCGGCCATGCGGTCAATAAGGTGTTAAAAGACATCATCGTTAAATCGAAATCGTTAAGCGGTTTCGATGCGCCTTATGTGCCGGGCTGGGATTGTCACGGTTTGCCGATTGAATTACAGGTAGAGAAGAAAATCGGTAAAGCGGGCATTAAGGTATCTCCTGCCGTTTTTCGCAAAGCCTGTCGCGAATATGCGGGAAAACAGGTCAACATACAAAAAGAGGCCTTTATCCGGCTGGGTATTTTAGGCGATTGGGAGCATCCGTACTTAACTATGGATTTCGCTTTTGAAGCCGACATTGTGCGCTCGTTGGGCAAAATCAGCCAAAACGGTCACATAGCAAAAGGCGCAAAGCCTGTGCATTGGTGTACCGATTGCGGTTCGGCATTGGCCGAAGCGGAAGTCGAATACGAAGACAAGCATTCGCCTGCGGTCGATGTGCGATTCCTGGTTGTTGATGAAGCCGAATTTCTGAGTCAGTGCCATCATGTGCCTGAGCATGAGGGATTCGGGGCATTATCGGTCGTTATCTGGACAACTACGCCGTGGACGTTGCCTGCAAATCAGGGTGTTGCATTAAACCCCGACCTTGAATACGCCGTGGTGCAATGCGAAAAAGACGGTAACAAAGAGCGTTTGGTTGTTGCAGAAGCCCTGCTTAAAGATGCGATGTTGCGTTATGACATCGAAAACTATCATGTGATTGCTTACTGCAAAGGCGCTGCGTTGGAGCATCAGTTATTGCAACATCCTTTCTATGATCGGCAAGTGCCGATCATCCTGGGCGAGCACGTCACCACCGAGGCCGGTACCGGCGCGGTACATACAGCGCCCGGACACGGTCAGGACGATTATGTGGTCGGCTTGAAATACGGCTTGCCGGTCGATAACCCGGTCGGCAACGACGGCGTATTCCTGCCGAGCACGGAGCTCTTTGCCGGTGAGCATGTATTCAACGCCAATGCCCATGTTATAGAGGTGTTAGCACAACTAGGCAAGCTGGTGCATCACGAGGCGATTTTGCACAGCTATCCGCATTGTTGGCGGCATAAAACCCCGATTATTTTCCGGGCCACGCCGCAGTGGTTTATTTCGATGGATAAAAACAAGCTGCGTGAGCAGGCGCTAGCTGAAGTCAAGCGTGTCGCCTGGATTCCCGAATGGGGTCAGGCGCGGATCGAAAGCATGATGGATGGCAGGCCTGATTGGTGCATCTCCCGTCAGCGTACCTGGGGCGTACCGATCACCTTTTTTGTCCATAAAGAAACCGGCGACTTGCATCCGCGCACCGCTGAATTGATCGAGCAGGTGGCTCAGCGCATCGAACAGCAAGGTATAGAAGCCTGGTTCGAACTGGAAGCGGCTGAGTTGTTGGGCGATGAAGCCGAGTATTACGAAAAAATGACTGATACCCTGGATGTCTGGTTCGACTCCGGCGTGACCCACGCCTGCGTGTTGGAAAAGCGCGAACAGCTGAGCTTTCCGGCCGATTTGTACCTGGAAGGCTCCGACCAACATCGAGGATGGTTCCAGTCGTCATTGCTGACTTCGGTTGCGATGAATGAGGTTGCGCCTTACAAGGCCGTGTTGACGCACGGCTTCACCGTCGATGCCGACGGCAAGAAAATGTCCAAATCAAAGGGTAATGTGGTTGCCCCGCAATCGGTTATGAAAGATCTGGGCGCGGATGTGTTGCGCCTATGGGTTGCAGCGACCGATTATCGCGGCGAAATGAGCGTGTCGGATGAAATTCTCAGACGCACATCGGACGGCTACAGGCGTCTTAGAAATACCGCGCGATTTTTGCTGTCCAATCTGGACGATTTCGACCCTGCGCAACATTTGGTCGACAGCAAGGATTTGTTGGCGCTGGATCGCTGGGTTGTGGACAGGGCGTTCGTGTTGCAGGAAGAAGTCAAAACCGCTTACGAAACGTATCAATTCCAGCATATCTACCAGAAAGTGCATCATTTTTGCGTGATTGATTTGGGCGGGTTTTACCTGGACATCATCAAGGATCGTCAATACACCGCAAAAGCCGACGGTTTGGCGCGGCGTTCGGCGCAAACCGCGATGTACCATGTGCTTGAGGCGCTGACCCGCTGGCTGGCGCCGATCATCAGTTACACCGCCGATGAAATCTGGCAATACCTGCCGGGTGAGCGTAGCGAGTCGGTATTTTTGGAAACCTGGTATCAGGGACTGGTCAAGCTGGATGACGATTCGGCATTGAATCGCGAGTTCTGGCAAAAAGTAATGACAGTTCGAGCCGCTGTCGGTAAGGAACTGGAAAAAAGCAGAGCCAAAGGTGAAATCGGTTCCTCGCTGAATGCAGAAATTCAACTGTACTGCAATGCCGAGTTTTTGGATGCGTTAAGCCGGTTGTCGGATGAATTGCGTTTCATCTTCATTACCTCCAACGCCTCGGTCATGGCTGAACAAAATGCACCTGAAGAGGCCATTCAGACTGAAATTGAAGGTATTAAATTAAAAGTCGTCGTATCCGAACATCAAAAATGCGTGCGCTGCTGGCATCAACGGCCTGAGGTGGGTAAAACAACGGAACACCCGGAACTGTGCGGCCGTTGCGTGGAAAACGTAGCAGGCGATGGCGAACATAGGCACTATGCGTGATTTTATTATGTTGAAATGGCTATGGCTGTCGTTGCTGGCGGTGGTTTTGGATCAAGGAAGCAAGCTAGCTATAGCGGCCTCCATGCAACTTTATGAATCCATTCAGATCATGCCTTTTTTTAAGTTGACCTATGTGCATAATACCGGTGCGGCATTCAGTTTTCTAAGTGAAGCCGGCGGTTGGCAGCGCTGGTTTTTTGCCGGATTGGCGTTGGTGATCAGTGTAGTGATAGCGGTTTGGCTGGCCCGGTTGAAAAAACATGAGACCTTGCTGGCGGTGGCTTTGGCTTTAGTTCTGGGCGGTGCCGTCGGCAATTTGATCGATCGGCTGGCTTACGGCTATGTGATCGACTTTCTTGATGTTTATTACGAGACCTGGCACTGGCCCGCTTTTAATATCGCAGACTCCGCTATTACCTTGGGGGTGATTTTAATGCTGGTGGAATCATTCGGTTTAGGGCACTCGAAAGAGTCGGATTTATAATAGAACGCGGATGACGCGGATTTGACAGATTTACACGGATTTTAAGGGATAACGAAGTTCTTACTCATGTGTTTATCAGCGTGGATCCGCCTAATCCGTGTCATCTGCGTTCCATTTTTCCGGTTACTTCAATAGCCCTAAAAGCCTTTGCCAGTCAAACGATGCGCCCGGATCGGTTTTTCGTCCAGGCGCAATATCGCTATGCCCGATAATGCGTTGCGTCGATAGCTTAGGGTAAGTTCCAAGCAAAGTGCGAATTACCGTAGCGAGTTGCACATATTGCCGGTCGGTATAATCGACCAATTCGGTGCCTTCAAGTTCTATACCAATAGAAAAATCATTACACTGTTCCCGCCCTTCATATACCGACTTCCCTGCGTGCCACGCGCGTTTGTCAAACGGTACATATTGAACAGACATCCCATCGCGCTTAATCAGTAAATGTGCCGATACGGTAAGTTGATAAATCTCTTTAAAATAGGGGTGTTCAGCAGGATCAAGCTGATTGCAAAACAGCCGGTCTATATAATGATTATCAAATTCGCCGGGCGGAAGACTGATGCAGTGAATAACCAGTAATGAAATATCCGCAGGGTCAGGCCTTTCATCAAAGTTGGGTGAAGGAGTTCGGGTAATGCCGGTTAACCAGTGCTGGTTTATTTTCATGGGTTAGTTAAGAAGTAAAAAACGGAAATAAAGCACAGTATTCAGGGTAAATACGCATATTATTAGTCAAAACACTACTGGGGTACTAGGTGATGACTAATTTATTTTTAAATGACGGCAGATATTTCGCAATGGACAACCGGCAGCAAATAAATTCGGGTTTGAATAAAGTGAATAGGACTGAGATATTAGGCAAAATTAAGCCGATTTTCTTTCAGTATTTTGAGCAGGCGGTTGATGATTGTTGTATGCGCATCGATCTTGAATTTGGTTTGCAGTTAGGCAAAAATCGAGAAAAAACGAGTAAGGATCAATATATAAAATTGCTGGAATATCTTCGTTCAGTTCGGAAAGATATTGGGCAAAATTATTTGTTCAAAGTTAATGAAATTTTCGACGACAGTTATCAGAAAACTGCAAATAATCAGAGAGAACAATTAGATTTTTCTAAAGTCTCGCTAGTCAGTGATGAGGCGGTAAAAGAAAATTATGCGATTACAGCGATTATTCGTCAGTGTGAGCAATTATTTTATGAAGAACTGGCCGGCCTGAACAAGTACCTTACAATCCAGCAGGGCAAACAAGCTATTGCGGATAGTCAAAATCCGATATTCCCGGAAAAATTGGTTCGTGCCTTGATTGAGGTCGTTAAGCCGCTGAAACTAAATACAGATGGTCGGATTGCGCTGTATAAAACGTTTGAAGCTAGTGTCTTTAGTCAGTTGGGATTTATTTATCGCGAACTAATCAAGCGGTGTGAAACCGCCTGCCCGACGCCGTTGTACGTAGTGGAAGATATCAAGGAAACGGTTGAGCTAACTTATACAAGCGCTGAACAGCTAAGTGTAGCGTTTGGGTTGTTGCAGAAAAAGCTGGAGCTGTGGCGGCTGGCTCATTTCCCTTCCGCTTACGATTTAATTTCAGTTACCGGGAACGCAATTTACGAACATTTTGAAATAAAAAATGCATTGCAAGTTCTTCAGCTGGTTAACGATGACTCAGATCCGGGAGAAAAAAAGCAGCCGTTAAAATGGCGAGTGCTTAAAAAACTGAAGGAGCTGAGTTTTAGTGGTGATGCCAAAATTTTGGTCAAACATGATGAAGATGTATTGGATTTGGCGGCTTTAATTTTTAGCGAAATAGAGCGGGATGAATTGCTCGAAGATTCTGTAAAAACAGCTATTTTACGGTTGGAAATTCCGCTGGCAGCGGCCTCTTTGGGACAATACAGTATTTTTACAAGCGAAGGTAATCCTGTCAGGCAGTTACTCGATGACTTGTTTGCAGCCGGACTATTTTTAAATGAGGATGAGCATGACGACCGGTTAATTCAGGAGCGTATTGCAAGCGCAGTTAAAAAAATGACCAAAGATAGTGGATTTGAACTTTCCGGCTGGATGGCAGAGGCGGGTGAATTTTCGAACTATTTGAACAAGCAAAAACAGCACAATCAGAATATCGAAAATAAAGCCAGACAGTTCATGGTAAATAAACAAGCATTGGAGTCGAGCAGAAAAATAGTCCTTACAACTATTGAAAACAGCACGATGGGCAAAACGCTGCCGACAGCGATAGTCGAGTTTCTACGTGATGTTTGGTCGGATGTCTTGCTGGCCGCTTATACAGGCAAAGATGAACAGCCGGATCAGTGGGGGAAATCAGTGCAAGCCATGGATGAGTTGATTGTAAGCGTCATGCCTCCGGCAGGTGACAATGAAAGAAAGCAGATATTAAAATTGTTGCCTGGGCTGATTGCGGAATTAAGGAACGGCCTGAAGCAAATTTCATACGATAAATCTGCACAGTCGCGTTTTTTTAAAGATCTTGCCGTATGGCATATTATTTTGATGGATAAAAAGGAAGCAAAAAAGACGGTAGGCGATATTGTTAGTGCAGTGCCTGATAAGGACGAAAAAATAAAAGTCGAGGCGATAGCGGATGACAGCACGGAGCAGGTCGCAAATCTTGCCGAAGGAAGCTGGGTTGCATTCAGTTCGGAATTGGGAAAGCAGTGGGGCAAGCTGCTTTGGAAGGATGCCGGGACAGAAGCTATGCTGTTTGTCGGGAAAAATGGAGTAAAAATATTTGAAATTCAGGCGGCCGAGTTGGCGGAAAGGTTGCGACTAGGGCAGGCGACCATTATTAAGATTGATGAAAAAACGATTACCGAACGAGTGCTTTCAGAATTAACGAGCTTATGACAGAACAATTGAAAATGGTAGAAATAAAATCCTTCCTTGAAGAAGACATCGGTTCCGGCGATATAACCGCAGCCATCATTCCTGAATCTATGACAGCTGAGGCTGAAGTTGTTACGCGGGAAGACATGGTGCTTTGCGGTCAAGCTTGGTTTGATGCGGTATTTAAGTATCTGGATGCGAGCGTTAATATCAATTGGCTGGCAGCTGAAGGCGAATCGGTCGGTAAAAATACGCTTTTATGCAAGCTCAGCGGATTGGCGAGAGGTTTACTGACCGGCGAACGCACCGCGCTGAATTTGTTGCAAACCTTGTCTGCGACAGCTACGGTTGCCAGGCAATATGCGGATGCGGTTTCCGGCACAGGCTGCAAAGTACTGGATACCCGCAAAACCATTCCGGGCCTGAGGAATGCGCAAAAATATGCGGTAGCCTGTGGCGGCTGTTATAACCATCGGATCGGCTTATATGACGGGGTTTTGATTAAGGAAAACCACATCATGACGGCGGGTTCGATAGCCCAGGCAATCCGGGCGGCGCGGAAATTGACTTCGGTTCCCGTAGAAGTGGAGGTCGAATCCATGCAGGAATTTCTGGAGGCTGTCGCGGCAAAGCCTGACCGGATCATGCTCGACAATTTCAGCGTTGAAGATATGGTCGCGGCGGTAAAATTAAATTCCGGAGCCATAGAGCTTGAGGCGTCCGGCAATATCGATCTGGACAATATCAGGGTAGTTGCCGAGACGGGCGTCGATTATATTTCCATCGGCGCATTAACCAAGCATGTCAGGGCGGTTGATTTGTCCATGCGCATTAAACTGGTGCATTGATGATTGAAAATGCTGAAACATTGGTTAAACAGATCAGTCACGGCGTTTATGTGATCGGTGTCGGTGTCGGCGAGCGTCAAAATGCCTTTACTGCGGCCTGGGTGATGCAGGTGTCTTTCGATCCTTTGTTGCTGGCGATCAGTATTAATCCCGAGCATTATTCTTATCAATTGATGAAGGAAAGCGGTGTTTGTACGGTTAATGTGCTGGGGCAGGGGCAATATGCAATTGCGGAGCATTTTGGCCGATCCGCTCCAGACAAGATGACAGGATTTCAATGGCAGCAAACCAAAACCGGCGCGCCTGTTTTATCTGAAAGTTTGGCTTATTTTGATTGTCAGGTCGGTCATTATACCGATGCTGGTGATCATAAAATCGCCATCTGCAAAGTGGTTGCAGCGGCAACGCTTAATCAAGGTCAGGCATTGCTGTACAGCCAGACCGGCAACATGGACGGCAGCAGCGGGTTATTCAGTAGTTAGGGGAATAGAACACGGATGACGCAGATTGGACAGATTTACGCGGATTTTTACAAGCCTTTGTTATGTGCTTTTTAATCAGTGTTTATCCGCCAAAATCCGTGTCATCCGTGTTCTATTTAAACCAGCGGAAACATTTTATCGGGATTGAGTATGCCGTTCGGGTCGAATTGGCGCTTAATGTCGCGCATCAATTCCAAAGAATTTGCATCCAGTTCCCGATCGACAAAATCCCGTTTTTCCAGACCCACACCATGTTCGCCGGACAAGGTACCGTTTAGCGCCAATACCAAGGAAAAAATTTCGTCCAGACAAGCGTGGGCTTTTTTGCCTTGTTCGGGCTGATCAGGATCGAGTAATAAATTAACATGGATATTGCCGTTGCCCGCATGACCAAAATTAATAATGGCAAGGTCGTATTTCTTTGAAAGCTCACCCAGCCCGGCTATCAGCGCCGGCATTTCGGTAACCGGCACTACCACATCTTCATTGATTTTTTTCGGAGCCACTTTACGCAACGCCGGAGACAGCGCTTTCCGGGTTTGCCAGAGGGCTTTAACTTCCGATTCGGTCTGAGCCAGTCTAATATCCAAAAGGCCATCGTTTTTGGCGGCGGCAGCCACTTTTTCGGCCGCCGTGTCCAAACCTTCCAATTGTCCATCGACTTCGATCATTAACATGGCTCCGGCATGTTCGGGCAGATCGGTTTCCGAATACTGCCGGATCATGTTGATGGCATTGCCGTCGATAAACTCCAGCGCACAGGGAATCACCGGCTGCGACATGATCGCGGAAACGGCTTTGGCGGCATCAAAAACGGAATTGTATATGGCTCTGAGCGTTTTGGTCGCTTCCGGCAGTGGTGTCAGTTTTAACGTAGCCTGGGTAATAATCGCCAGAGTGCCTTCCGAGCCGAGTATCAGCCGGGTCAGGTCATAACCGACCACGCCTTTGCTGGTATGAACGCCAACGCGGATTTCCTTGCCCGCGCCGGTCACAGCGCGCAAGCCCAGCGTATTTTCCCTGGGGGTGCCGTATTTTACCGCTCTGGGGCCTGCGGAGTTATAAGCCAGATTGCCGCCAACGCTACAGAAGGCTGCGCTGGTCGGGTCGGGCGGCCAGAAAAAGCCTCTTTCTTTGGCGATGTCCTGCACCTGCTGGTTAGTCATGCCCGGTTCCACAATGATGTAGCGATTATCGGGAGAAAATTCGACCAGTTTGTTCATGCGTTCCAGCGACACAATCAGTCCGCCTTTCAGCGGGACGGTCGCGCCGGTGGTGCCGGTACCTCGTCCTCTGGCGGTCAGTGCAACGTTGAACCTGTTACAGGCATTAACGACGCTGACGACCTGTTCATGCGTGGTCGGAAAAACCACGGCTTGAGGCAGCATATGACGACGGCTGTTGTCATAGCCGTACGTCCAGCAGTCTTCAGGCGCAGTCAGAATGTCTTGGGTAACAAAAATCTCAGCTAACAGATTTAAGAAACCGGCAGGTAAGGGGGCAATATTAGTCAATGTATTCAAAAACCTAATGATTTGATTTACGTCGGATTCATGCATGGCGATCCCTGCCATGCACCCTTTGGGTAAATGCAAATTTGCTCCAGGCAAATTTGTCATACATGCCGATCCCTGCCATGCACCCTTTGGGTAAATGCAAATTTGCTCCAGGCAAATTTGTCATGCATGGCGATCCCTGCCATGCACCAGCTTTAAATTGGGAATGACGCGAACAATGTCGATAATCCGGTCGCGGAATTCTTCGGCAATTGCTCCTGCATTGCTCTACCTCCTGCATCCATGCAGTCGTCTTTGGGTGTTTCTCCGGTGACCAGCACTGCACCGTTGTAAGCGGTGATATTAAAGTGGCATTTGTCGCGCAAATCATAATAGGCATTCAATTTGGCGTTGGCATGATTTTCAATTGCCTCGTCAGTCAAAATGGCATTGCGAGTGCGCCGGTCGTTTAATAATGATAAGCCGGTTATTTCCGCGCCGCCCGCCGTAACCGTCGAACAGCCGGTAATAAAAAAGCTCTGCACCAGCAGCAGTAATAAAAGTTTTTTCATGAATCAGCCGCCAAATAATTGATGGTCGATTAAATCACACAGGCAATGAGTAATTAATGTGTGTACTTCCTGAATGTGTACGCTGGCGTTTGACGGTACGCGAATTTCTATATCGATCTCATTGAGCAGCGGTGCAATCATGCCGCCATTATTACCGGTCAGGGCGATGACAGTGATGTCTTTATCATGAGCCGTGGTAATGGCTTTGGCTATATTGGTTGAATTGTTGCCATCGGTGTAAGCGACTAATATATCGCCGCTTTGCCCTAATGCCCTGAGTTGTTTGGCGAAGATATCATCAAAATGATAGTCATTGGCAATGGCGGTGATAGTGGTCGTGTCGGTGGTTAAGGCAATGGCGGGTAACGAAGGCCGGTCACGTTCGTATTGATTAAGCATTGCCGATGACAGGCACTGGGCGACGGCCGCCGAACGGCCATTACCGCAGGCGATTATTTTCTTATCGTTAAGCAGAGTTGCGACCAGCCGTTGCGAGGCAAACTCGATCAGTTCGCCGAGGCTGTTCAACGTGTCCTGCTGAGTTTGGATGCTGTTAGTGAAGTGGTTAATTATGCGATTTTGTAGGCTCATGGCGAACAATTATAAAGGCTATCATGAGTCTGCGACACTTTTTAAACTCAACGGGTTGAAGGTTTTGCGCGATCATGTCTGTATTTCCGGCAACGCGGAACGCCAAATGTGTCGATTATAGGTGCAGCAATTTAAAACGCATTTTGTATCCAGTCGATGTTGCCGTTGCCGGAAATGGCGACCACGTCAAAGCGGATAGGGCGGTCTGTTTTTTGGGATGAAAGGTAAACGTGTGTTGCCGCGATGATGCGGGATTGTTTGGCGCGGGTGATGCTCTCAACGGCGCTGCCGTATTTGTCGGTTTTACGGAACCGGACTTCGATGACAACCAGCGTCAGCTTGTCGGTCATTATTAAATCGAGTTCGCCTTGTTTGCAGCGGAAATTCCGGCATACCGGTTTGAGTCCTTTATTGATCAGGAAGTTGTGGGCTTGTTCTTCGGCGCTTTCGCCGCGAATTAGATGCGCGGCTTTGGTCTTTAGCTTAGTAAACAGCATGGTTGATCGGGTTTTCATGCATGGCAATCTGTCCTTTATCAGGTGTTGAGCCGGTGTTTTCAGTGGAAGAGCCGCTTATTTCAGGTTGTCCGTTCATGAATTTGGCGCATATCAGTTTGCGCTTGATGCGCTGGTCGGTGGTCAACGACAGGTTTCCGGTTGCGCCGGGATAGGGATCGGCTTCCAGATTATCCAAGCGTGTAGCCAGATTATAGGCGTCAATGCCCATCGCAATCAGGCGCAAATAAGAGTTGGGAAATTGCTTCCAGGTTTCTTTTAGTGCGTCCATGTCGAGTTCTCCCTGATAGGCTTTGTTGAATAACCAAGGGGTGTCGCAAAAAGTTATTTTATTTAGGTCGGCATCCAGCGACGCGTTGACTTGTCCGGTGTAAACGGTAGGCATTGCATAAACGGGGATGTCGCCCGCCTGATAAAATTGGAGCTGGGGGTTGATGGAGCGCGCTTCTGCGCTATAGGCGCTTAACAAAATGGCATCGGCATCCTGCCGTCTTCGAGGCGTATATTTTACGCCGGGTATTAGAGTAAGGATTTTATTGTAACGCTGTTCGCTTTCATCCAGGTTGAGCAGTTTTTGAATCGGTGCTGAAAAGTCGGTTTCTTTGGGGTTATAGGTCTGCGTTTCGAGGATAGTGCCGTCCCGGTCTTGCCAATCTTCCGTTAAATAATTGGCGATGCGTTTACCTGAGGCGTTTTCAGGAACGAGCAGCAGCACTTTTTGATGGCCATCCGCCCAGGCTTTATGGGTTATTTGGTCGGCGTCATCCAGCGGACTAAGACTAAACTGGTAGAGCTGATTTTTTTGCAGGCCGGGAATATGATTTAATGCCAGCACGGGTATGTTAAATGTAACGGTATCGGCCAAACTTTGGATGTGTTCTTTAGCTAGTGGGCCGATGACCAATTGGGCGCCTTCTGCGACAGCCTGGCTATATAAAGTTGCTGGTGTCGATTGTTCGCTGTCGTAAAAACGAATAGTAGGCTTGGAATTATTGTTCGTATGGTTGTAGGCCGCCATAAATCCAGCACGGATAGCTTTACCGGCTTGGGCAAAAGTCCCTGAGCCGGGTAGTAATAATGCAATTGATTGGGGTTGAAAAGGCATATTTTTTAGCATGTCTTGAGGTTGATCCAAGAAGCTTAAGTCGGCAGGATGTGCCGGAAATGCTGTGCGCCATTGGCTTATTTGAGTATTAAAATCAGGCTGGTTTATGTTTTTTAAAATGTTGCTCAAAGACATCCAGCCGGCTAAGGCGTCTGTTTGGTTGGTCTGCAAAGTGGTGTCAGGCAGCATGCGTAATGCTTCAAGAATGGCGGCCTGATTTTTTTCGAGCTCATCGGGCGCTGTTATTAACCGGTGTAGTTCAATTCTGGATTTGGCGCTGTCAAGCAGATTTCCTGTTAATGAGTAGGCAAAGGCTTGCGATTGAAAGTATTTAATTTGATTGTCCGGATTGAGCTGTTGCGGTTGAATCAGCGCCAAGTTTTCAATGGCCTGTTCAGCCTCGCCAAAGCTGAGCTGGATCTGGGCATAAAGAAGACGCAACTGAGCATGCTGTTCGGGTGACAGCCCGGCAGGATTAATGGCATCAGCATCGTGTTTTGCGGAATTGCCGTCTCCGGCCTGAATTAAGGATTCGACGGACTGTAAGCGCTGCTGATTTTGTTCCAGAGACGATGGAGTTGAGGGATGCTGGTATAATTCAACCATTTGCCCCGGCTGGTCGTTCCTTATTAAAGGTTGCGTTACCAGTGCTTCTTGTTTATGCAAAGCGTTACCCGGCAACCGCTCCATGCGTTGCTCTACCTCGGTCGTACCTCCTGCACCCGTGGTGGCTGTGGGTACGCAACCGGAACAAAGCAATAGACCGGGAAGCAGGACGCATAATAATGGCGGCTTATATTTTGGTCGCATCTTTTTAGGGATTTTCAAGTGAGAGTATCGAATGTCAAGTGAATGCGGCAAATTATACGTTGTTGCTACTCCGATAGGTAATTTAGCGGATATTAGTTTCAGAGCGGTTGAAATATTAAAACAGGTTGATTTGATTGCTGCGGAAGACACCCGGCATGTAAAAATGTTGTTACAGCATTATGGTATTAGCAATAAACTGATTTCGTTGCATCAACATAATGAAGACAAAGCCTCAGCAGGGCTGCTGGAAAAGCTGCGCGAGGGTTTATCTATTGCGCTGGTTTCCGATGCCGGAACGCCGCTGTTAAGTGATCCGGGTATGCCGCTGGTGAAAATGGTGAAGGATGCGGGTGTCGATGTTGTTCCTGTGCCGGGTGCTTGCGCGTTGATTGCTGCATTGTCTGCTGCGGGATTGCCGGTTACTCAGTTTGTATTTGAAGGCTTTTCGCCGAGAACCTCGTCGGCGCGAAAAGCGTTTTTTAGTGAAAGATTAATGTGTCCGATAACCTGGGTGTTTTATGAATCCAGTCATCGGATTCTGGCTTCATTGAAGGATATGGCGGAGATATTGCCGATGGATCGGCAGATCGTTATTGCCAGGGAGTTGACCAAGTTGCACGAAACTATTGTGAAAACCAGTTTGGGCGAGGCGCTTAAGTTGGTTGAAGAAGATGCCAATATGAGGAAAGGTGAGTTTGTGGTTATTGTCGATGGCGCTGCCATCGACAAAAAAGAGCAAATCATTACGCCTGAGCAGGAAAAGATATTGAGGGTGTTGCTGGGCGAATGCTCGATTAAGACCGCAGTTGCACTGGCTGTGGAAATTACCGGAGTCAGGAAGAAGCTGTTGTATCGAGCTGCATTAGATATGGAGACGGCGAAAGAGGCTTAGTATTTCCGTTAATGTTGATTGGTGGTGTATTTCTGGTCTGGTTTTTGCTTGTTAATAAAGCCATCCCATATCGCATTAATGCGGATGTGTGATACACTACGCGCTGAAAGAGTTGGCTGAGCAGTCGCTGTTTTATCGCAAGATAAGATGGAGGAAAGTCCGGGCTCCATTGGGCAGGGTGCCAGGTAACGCCTGGGAGGCGTGAGCCTACGGAAAGTGCCGCAGAAAATATACCGCCTGTCTTTGACCGGTAAGGGTGAAAAGGTGCGGTAAGAGCGCACCGCGCGACTGGTAACAGGAGTGGCATGGTAAACCCCACCCGGAGCAAGATCAAATAGAGGGACAGACGCGTGGCCCGCGCGGTTCCTGGGTAGATTGCTTGAGCTGTAGGGTGACTTGCAGCCTAGATGAATGACTGTTCTCGACAGAACCCGGCTTATAGGCCGACTCTTTCTCCTTTTTCCGAGTATTTCTGCTCGGTATTCATGGCGTCGCTAAAGGCGCAAAAAAAATGCCCGATAATTATTGCGGCAGTATTTTTGATTCAGTCCTCATTTTCATCAAAAAAGCTGGAAATTTTCGATAGCTTTATACTTAAAGTGCTTTCTCACTAAGATTAATTAACTTTTTGATAAAGAATGGGAATTATTTTGCCATATGTTATGTGGTTATATTCTATCCGGATTGCGATGTAAGTCATTGTCGAAAAAGAAAGAATCTAAATGAAATCATCCTTGACTAGGGTGTATTTGAAATCTATAGTGGACACAAGTGGAGAAAAGTGGAAAAAAAGGGTTTTTTTTGGGGATCTGGGGTAAATCTTGTTTCGAGGCATTAGTTCAATCAATTTAGACGGCAAAGGACGTCTTGCAATTCCTACCCGTTACCGGGAAGAGTTACAGGATTGTTGCGAGTGCCAGATGGTTGTGACGGTCGCTGTAAATGAACGATGTGTTGGAGAGAATGGTTGCTTGTGGCTTTATCCGATGCCTGAGTGGGAAAAGCTTGAACAAACAATCAGCAAATTACCTACCTTAAATAAAATGGCCGGTAAGTTAAGACGGTTTGTTATCGGTAATGCATCTGAATGTGAAATGGATGGACAGGGTCGTTTATTGCTGCCGGAAAAGTTGAGAACATTTGCAAATGTGGACAAGAAAATTGTCTTGGTCGGTCAGCTCAATAAATTTGAACTTTGGAATGAAGAAGCCTGGGGAACAAAGGAAAATGAATGGCTGGATGGTGACGATAATGAAGGGTTGGAAGATTTAGGCTCCTTATCCTTTTAATGCGGGAGATTTGTTAGTGGAACATTTGCCCGTTATGTTTGCAGAAGCTTTGCAGCAGTTGGCTATTAAAGAAGACGGCGTTTATCTGGATTGTACTTTTGGTCGGGGCGGTCATAGTCAGGGGATTTTAAATCTACTGGGTCCATCGGGGCGATTGCTGGCTTTTGATCGGGATTTGGATGCGATTAACTCCGATTATGCGCAGGCCATGCTGGAAGATAAACGGTTTAAGCTGGAGCATACACATTTTTCCGAGCTGGAAAATATAATTGCAAGTGAAGGTTTGGCTGGAAAAATTGACGGTATATTGATGGACTTGGGGGTGTCGTCGCCTCAATTGGATAATCCGGAAAGAGGCTTTAGCTTTTTGCGTGACGGGCCGTTGGATATGCGGATGGATGGCAATTCAGGTGTTACGGCAGAGCAGTGGCTTACCGGCGTTGATGAAAAAGAGCTGGTTAAGGTTTTATTTGAATATGGTGAGGAGCGGTTCGCACGGCGTATAGCTCACGCGATTGTTGAAAAAAGAGTCGTATCGCCAATTGCAACAACCAGAGAGTTGGCAAAGTTAATTGAAGATGTAGTGCCGGTTAAAGAGAAGCACAAGCATCCGGCAACCCGCAGTTTTCAGGCAATCCGTATAGAAATCAATAGCGAGTTGGATGAGTTAAAGGCCGTTTTGCAGCAGTCCGCCAGGATTTTGAAGCCAGGTGGGCGCTTGGTGGTTATTTCTTTCCACTCATTGGAAGACCGAATTGTTAAACGCTTTATCAGGGCTGAGTCCGGAGCCAAATATAACCCGGGAAAGCTGCCAATTAAAGAAGTCGATATCACTAAAGGTATCTTGAAGAAAACGGGTAAAGCGCTGAAAGCGGGGCAGCAGGAAATTGCCCGGAATCCGAGGGCACGAAGCGCAGTCATGCGCGTAGCCGAGAGAGTTTCGGTAATTGCTCCATGCATTACTCTACCTCCTGCATCCATGCAGTCGTAAGTGGCAGCAAGTCGTTATTTAGGGGTGGGCGCACTGATATTGGTGCTGTTGATATCCGCTCTGGCCGTAATTTACAGTAAATACCAGTCGCGATTAATTTTTATTGAGATCCAAAAGCAGGAAAGAGCGCTGGATCAGTATGAAGTGGAATGGGGGCAACTGCAATTGGAACTGACAACCTTGGCAGAACAGAATCGGGTAGAGCAAGTGGCGCGGGAACAATTGAAACTGGTTATGCCGTTGCGGGAAAAAATTATTTATATAAAGCCGTAAATGATACATTTTCAAGGCAAAAATAGGGCAAATAAGCCGGTCGGTCGCGTCGGTTCCATACCGGTTGCGACACTTCCGCCATCCTTGGCGGTCGGCAATTTTTCAGGGCGGTCGCATCGGTTCCCTACCGATGGTGACAATCCCGCCATTCATGGCAGTCGAAGGAAAATAGTAGTCGTTTTTATAATGGCTTGTATGGCGGTGCTGGTTGGTCGGGCTGTCGATTTGCAGGTGCTGAATAAACAGTTTCTTAAGGATCAGGGAGATATGCGCCATGTCAGTGATGTGCCTGTTTCGGCATACAGGGGCATGATAAAGGATAGAAATGGTGCGCCGTTGGCAATCAGTACGCCTGTCGAGTCCATTTGGATGAATCCGCAAGAGGTTGAGCCGGCAAAAGAAAACGAAATCAGGCAAATGGAAAAGTTGTTAAATTTGCCGAAGGGAAAGGTCAGTGAGCTGAGTAAGGGTGATGCGCATAGGCAGTTTGCTTATATTGCTCGCCAGGTTAGTCCGGTGGTTGCTGACCAGGTCAAGGCATTGAAGCTTGCGGGCATTTATTTCGAGCGGGAATTCAAGCGTTTTTATCCTGCAGGAGAGGTTTCCGCGCACTTGGTCGGTTTTACCGATATTGATGATGTCGGTCAGGCGGGACTTGAATCGGGATATGAAAAATCATTAAAGGGAATTCCAGGCAGCAAGCGGGTTATCAGGGATGGACAGCGTCGAATTATTGAAGATGTAGAAAATATAAAGGAGCCGGTTGCAGGCAAGAGTCTGGAGCTAAGCATTGATCAACGCATCCAGTATTTGGCATATCGGGAGTTGCAGCTGGCCGTTAACCTTAACAAAGCAAAATCAGCGGCACTGGTGGTATTGGATGCAAAGAGCGGGGAAATTCTGGCGGCAGTGAATCAGCCGTCATTTAACCCGAATAGCAGAAAGAGTTTAAAGGAAAGTCTGTACAGGAATAGATCGTTAACCGATGTATTCGAACCCGGATCGACGGTCAAGCCGTTTGTTGTCGCGGCTGCCTTGGACGGGGGGTATATAAAGCCGAATGAGGTTTTTGAAACCCACGGATTCTATCAGGTCGGGAATCATCTGGTTAAGGATGTGCATAATTATGGAACGCTGGATTTGACAGGAGTGTTGAAAAAATCCAGCAATGTTGCGGTAAGTCAGATGGCATTGCGAATGCCGCCGGAATATTTTTGGGGAATTTACAATAAGCTGGGTTTTGGCGTTGCTGCCGGCTCCGGCTTTCCCGGAGAAGCCAGTGGAAGCTTGCTTGATTACCAAAGCTGGCACGAATTTGATAGGGCGACTTTGTCATTCGGCTACGGTGTAAGCGCCTCTGCACTCCAGTTGGCAAGAGCTTATACGGCATTGGCAGATGACGGCATTTTGCACTCGGTTAGCTTGTTAAGGCGGGATGAGGATGTTGATCAGCAGCGGGTGTTTTCCGCCAAGACGGCCAAGAGAGTCAGAGCCATGCTGGAGACTGTGCTTATGAAAGACGGTACCGCCTATGAGGGTAGAGTCGATGGCTACAGCGCAGCCGGTAAAACCGGGACGGTAAAAAAAGCCGGTGCGGGCGGATATGTCGAGAAAAGGTATTTTTCTGTTTTTGCGGGCATGGCGCCAGCCAAAAATCCGCGATTGATTATCGTAGTCATGGTTGATGAACCTTCTGCGGGTCAATACTACGGCGGGATAGTCTCAGCTCCGGTGTTTTCCAAAGTAATGGCGGGAGCCTTGAGGATGTTGGAGGTTGCCCCTGATCAGCAGGACAATATGCCCATCTTGTTGACACGAAAAGGTCCATAACATGAAGACAGGACTGAAGGAACCGCGTAGCGGTGTGCTGCGGCTGAAAGATTTATTAAACGGGCTGGTCTCGTTCCCGGATCAGGAGGATATGCTTTCACCATCCTTGGTGGTCGCCGGTTTGGCTTTGGATAGTCGGGAAGTAGTTAGCGGAGATGTATTTGTTGCTTTGGCCGGAGCCAAGCAGCATGGCTTGGTGCATGTTGAACAGGCTATTAATAACGGAGCCTGTGCGGTAATTTTTGATCCGGCCGGGAATGGTCGGCAGCTGGTAGAGGCCTTGCAACCCAACACAGCTACTCTTGTGCCGATGATCGCAGTGGAAAATCTGGGCTTAAAGTTGGGCGAACTGGCTGCGCGTTTTTATGGCGATCCATCCCGGTTTATGACGGTTATCGGCATTACCGGCACTAATGGCAAAACGTCTTGCAGCCAGTTTTTGAGTCAGATGCTGGATGACTGCGGGATTATAGGGACACTCGGCTGGGGAGAGTGGGGCAAGCTCAGCAAGACGCTGAATACCACGCCCGATGCGCTGGCAATTCAGAAAATACTGGCTGAATTAGCAAAGAACAAAAAGCGCACGGTGGCGATGGAAGTTTCCTCGCATGGTTTGGAACAAGGCCGGGTCAACGGCGTGATATTTAAAGGCGCGGTATTTACCAATATCAGTCGCGATCATCTGGATTATCACGGCACGATGGACGCTTATGTGCAGGCCAAGCTGGCGTTATTGAAAGCGCCGGGTTTAGCTTTCGCGGCGGTGAATTTGGATGACGATTACAGCGAGCGGATTATCGCCGCAGTACCCGAGTCGGTGCAGCTATGGCAATTTAGCGTTAAGGGAAAAATAGCGGATTCAGGCGAGTGTGTTAATGCAGAAAATATACGGCACAAAATGGACGGCATCGAATTTGATGTGCGTTTTCGGGATGAACTTCAGCGGGTGAAAGTGCCGCTATACGGCGACTTTAATATAGAGAACGTCCTGGCCGTTTTGACCGTCATGCTGGCTATGGGGGAGTCATTGAATGACGACTGCATGGATGCAGGAGGTAGAGCAACGCATGGAGCAGTTGCCGAGGCCGCTAAAAGACTTGCCAATATCGAGCCGGTTGTTGGCCGCATGGAACGTTTTGGGGCGGAGACTGATCCATTGATTTTTGTGGATTATGCCCACACCCCGGATGCCTTGGACAAGGTTTTATCCAGCTTGCGCAAGCATTGCAAACAGGCTTTATGGGTGGTTTTCGGTTGTGGCGGAAACAGGGATACGGGTAAACGTTCGCAAATGGGAAAAATTGCAGAACGATGGGCGGATCATGTGGTTATTACCGATGATAACCCGCGTTACGAAAACGGGCTGGATATAGTCAATGATATTTTGGCCGGTTGCAGATCAGCGAAGGTTGAAGTTATTCAAAACAGAGAGCAGGCGATACAAAAAGTGGTGGCAAGTGCGACTAAAAATGATTGCATTGTGATTGCGGGCAAAGGCCATGAGCAATATCAGGAAAGCAATGGCGTGTGCGTACCTTTCAGCGACAGGGAAGTTGTGATGGATGCGTTGGACAGGCGCAAGGTTCAAGACGAAAGGTACAAGGCTCTCGGTAATGGCTCCTGCATCCATGCAGTCGAAGGCGAACGATGAATATGATGTTGAGTGAAATTGCGGCATATGTGCAGGGGAAGTTGGTCGGGGAAGATGGTGTCATCTCATCGGTCAGTATTGATACAAGAGCGATAAAGCCGGGACAGCTTTATGTTGCGATTAAAGGCCATAACTTCGATGGCAATGAATTTGTGGCCGAGGCGGAGCAAGCCGGGGCCGCAGCGGCAATCGTGCATCAAGGCATTACCGCAACGATACCGCATATCGTTGTTGACGATACGCGACTGGCATTGGCTGAATTGGCGGGAGCCTGGCGAAAAAAAGCGTCAGTATCGGTCGGGATTGCGACACTTCTGACCTCCATGGATGGAGGAAATGCCGAGGACTGCCGGGAGCAGTCTCGGCCACCATCCCTGGCGGTCGGTCGCATCGGTTCCCTACCGATTGCGACACTTCCACCATCCCTGGCGGTCGTCGGTATTACCGGCAGTAACGGCAAAACCACGGTCAAGGAAATGGTGGCGGCGATACTGGGCGCTTCTGATCCAACACATGGTAATACGCTGTTTACCCAAGGTAATTTGAATAATGACATCGGCGTACCCTTAACTTTGTTGCGCTTGAGCGAACAACACCGGTATGCAGTCATCGAGATGGGCGCAAACCATCCCGGCGAAATTGAATATACCAGTCAATATGCGCAGGCTGATGTTGCGATCATTACCAATGTGGGAGCCGCTCATATAGAAGGTTTCGGCAGCGTTGACGGTGTCGCCAAAGCGAAAGGGGAAATAATCCAGACACTTAAACAGGACGGCGTGGCGGTTCTTAATCGCGATGATGCCTATTTCGACTACTGGAAATCGGTAGCCGGAACAAGAAAGGTCATGTCGTTTGGGATGGATGAGCGGGCAACTGTGACGGCGCATTCCGTTAAAACGGAAATTATTAATCATGCGTTCGCTACTTCCTTTGAATTAGTGACCGCAGCAGGCGAGTTGACGGTAAAACTAAGACTGGCGGGTCGACATAATGTCGTCAACGCATTGGCGGCAACCGCGGCATGCCTGGCGCTGGGCATCGATCCGCAACAGATCAAGCAGGGACTGGAAAGCGTAAAGCCGGTCACAGGACGATTGCAGCCGCTGGTAAGTCGGTTAGGCAATATCGTCATTGATGATACTTATAACGCTAATTCCGCGTCACTTAAAGCCGCGCTGGATGTGCTGGCTAACTGTGACGGGAAGCGTTGGCTGGTCTTAGGGGCTTTTGGCGAGTTGGGGCCTGAAAGCCCAAAAATACATGAACAAATGGGCGAACTAATTAAATCAAGTGGTGTCGTGCGTCTTCTGGCTGTAGGTTCTGATGCCCGAAATACTGTAAAGATTTTTGGCAAAGGAGCCACTTTTTTTGACACCCAAAATGATTTAATTGAAGTGTTAAAGCAAGAACTAAAAGGTGATGAAGCGATTTTGATCAAGGGGTCAAGGGCTCAGCGCATGGAGAATGTAGTGGCCGCTTTGGTTGAAAGCTTCCGCTCCTGCTCACGCCCGAACCACAGGGATGCGGTGAATGCAGATATAGCAGGAGCCTTATCTGCCTTACCTACATCCATGTAGGCAAAACTTCAGGAAATAAATAATGTTACTTTATTTTGCAGATTATTTGATGACCTTTGATGGTGGTTTCAGGGTATTTCATTATCTGACCTTTCGCGCCATTCTCGGGGCCTTAACCTCGCTGGTCATTTCTTTTATTATCGGGCCGGTAATGATCAGGAAACTGAGCCGCAACAAAATCGGGCAAAGTATCCGTACGTTGGGTCCTCAATCGCATTACGAGAAGGCCGGTACGCCTACCATGGGCGGAGCCTTGATACTGGTCGCAATAGCATTCAGCACGCTGTTGTGGGCAGATCTGGGCAACCGCTATATATGGGTTATTTTGCTGGTGACCATGGGTTACGGCATTATCGGGTTTGTCGATGATTATAGAAAAGTCATCAAGGGCAACAGTGACGGTTTGTCGGCTAAAGCCAAATATTCCTGGCAATCTGTTATAGGTCTAATGGCGGCTGTTTTTCTGTACAAAACCGCAATACTGCCGGCAGAAACGCAATTGATTGTCCCGTTCTTTAAAGACGTCATGCTGGATATGGGCTGGATATATATAGTTCTGACCTATTTTGTCATTGTCGGAACCAGCAACGCAGTCAACTTGACCGATGGACTGGACGGACTGGCGATTATGCCGACCGTGATGGTCGCCACCGGCCTGGGGATTTTTGCGTATTTATCGGGGCATGTGACCTTCTCACAATATCTGGCAATACCCTATTTGCCTAATGCAGGGGAACTCATTGTTTTTTGTGCCGCTTTAGTCGGTGCCGGATTGGGTTTTTTGTGGTTTAACGCCTATCCCGCAATGGTGTTCATGGGCGATGTCGGCGCGCTGGCGCTGGGCGCGGCTTTAGGCGTATTGGCGGTGCTGGTTAGGCAGGAAATCGTATTAATGATTATGGGCGGTGTATTTGTCATGGAAACGGTATCGGTGATTATTCAGGTGGCCTCGTTCAAAATGACCGGAAAGCGCGTTTTTCGTATGGCGCCGATACATCATCATTTTGAATTGAAAGGCTGGCCGGAACCTCGGGTTATCGTGCGATTCTGGATTATTACCGTCATTCTGGTGCTGATCGGTTTGGCTACCTTGAAACTGAGATAAGAAATGAATAAAGCTCGCGCCTCTTTCCATAATTCTGTAAGCAATGCAGCTATTACCGCATTGTTAAAAAAGAATTTTGCTTTGGATCCGGAAACTGCCAAGGTTTTGGTTGTGGGTCTTGGCAATACGGGAATTTCGGTTGCGCATTATTTGCAGGGCTTAAACTTTAACTTTGCCATTACTGATAGCCGCCACAAGCCGCCTATGATGGATGAACTTTTTCAGCAAATGCCCGATACGCCGGTGTTTACCGGAGGGTTTGATGATGCCGCGTTTAAGGTGGCGACGCATTTGGTTATCAGTCCCGGCGTGTCATTGAATGAACAGGCGATCATTAAAGCCGTTGCCAATGGTTCGAAAATAGTCAGCGATATTGACTTGTTTGCTTGCTCAGTTGAAGCGCCAATCGTTGCAATTACTGGTTCAAATGGCAAAAGCACGGTGACCACCATGTTGGGTGAAATGGTAAAAGCGGCGGGGATGAAAGTGGGCGTAGGCGGAAATCTGGGAACTCCGGCCTTGGATTTATTGGAGTTAAATACGCAACTATACGTGCTGGAACTGTCAAGTTTTCAACTGGAGCGAACTTCAGCCTTGAATGCTGTTGCAGCGACAGTGCTCAATGTCAGCGCCGATCATCTGGACAGGCATGCCGATTTAGCCGAATACGCACGGGAAAAACAAAGAATTTTCAGGGGCGATGGCGTCATGGTCATCAATGCCGATGATCCTGTTGTCTATGCCATGCGGGACGACTGCAGAAAGGCATTTACCTTCTCGATTAACAAAAAAGCCGATTTCCACCTTGCATACAAGGACGATACGGAATATCTGATGCACAACGAATCGTGCCTGATGCCGCTGGCTGAATTGCCGCTTGAAGGCAGGCATAACGCGGCAAATGCCTTGGCGGCCTTGGCCTTGGGCGTGGCCGTGGGCTTGGATGAGCAGATTATGTGCGATGCCTTGCGAAAATTTAAAGGGTTAAGTCACAGGATGCAGCGTGTTGCGGAAATACGCGGTGTTACCTGGGTTAATGACTCAAAAGCGACCAACATCGGAGCCTGCGTTGCGGCATTGCAGGGTTATGCGCGCAAGGTGATTCTTATTGCCGGTGGTGACGCGAAAGGCGCCGACATGAATGAATTGACGCCTGCGATCAAAGAAAAAGCAAAAAGCGTGGTGTTGATGGGTAAGGATGCGGACCTGATAAAGCAGGCCCTGAATGGTTGCGTCCCTGTTTATTCGGCAGACAATATGGTAGAAGCGGTACAGATTGCAGCGGGTCTTGCCGATGTCGGCGAAAGCGTCTTACTGTCTCCTGCATGCGCCAGTCTTGATCAATATAAAAATTATCAGGATAGGGGCGAAAAATTTACCAAAGCAGTATTGGCGTTGGTTGACCGCTCCGGCAGTTTCCCGCCATCCGTGGCGGTCATATGAGCGAGCGGCTATTAGGAGAGTGGTCGCCTCTGTTCCTTACAGATTGCGGCACTTTTGACCTCCATGGATGGAGGAAACGCCGACGACTGCCTGGAACAGTCGCGGCCACCATCGCTGGAGGTCGGTCGCATCTGTTCCTTACAAATTGTGACACTCCCACCCTCCCTGGAGGTCGTAAATGAGATTATCGCGAGTACGGATTGGTCGATTTCATTTAGATCCGGTATTGCTGATCGTGAGTACCAGTTTATTGTTGATCGGCTATGTGATGGTGTCATCCGCATCATTGCATCTGGGTATAAAAATGACCGGTAACGGCTTGTATTATCCTCTCCGGCAGTTGCTGCACATAGGATTGGGGCTGGTTTTCGGCGGTATCGTGATGGCCGTTCCAATGCGGGTATGGGAAGAGAATGGTCCCCGGTTGTTTATAGCAGGATTGCTGCTGCTGATTATTGTGCTGATCCCCGGTCTCGGTGTAAAGGTTAACGGCAGTGTGCGCTGGCTATCGATAGGAGGAATGAGGATACAAGTATCCGAAGTGGTCAAATTTTTTTCCGTCATCTATATGGCCGGGTATGTAACTCGATATCAGGAGTCAGTGCAGAACGCGGCTTTCGGGTTGGTCAAACCGCTGGGGCTGTTTTCGGTGGCCAGCTTGTTGTTGTTGCTGGAGCCGGATTTTGGCTCGGCCGTCGTTATTATAATGATAGCCATGGGTATCATGTTTTTAGCCGGAGCGAGATTATCTCAATTCATAGTGCTGCTGTTGGTAATTGGCGTACTGGCAATGTTACTGGTTTATTTTTCGCCTTATCGTCTGGTTCGGGTCACCAGTTTTATGGATCCATGGGCTGATCCTTTGAAAACCGGATTTCAATTGGTCCAGGCGCTTATTTCGTTCGGGCGCGGGGAATGGTTCGGCGTGGGCTTGGGTAGCGGTGTACAAAAACTATTTTATTTGCCCGAAGCCCACACAGATTTTTTGTTTTCAGTGATCGCGGAAGAATTGGGTTTGTTGGGCGTGGTTACTGTGATTGGTTTATTTTCGGTTTTGGTATGGCGCACTTTTGCAATAGCTGTGGCTGCGGAACAGGCGGGCCAACGGTTTTCCGCATTTGTTGCCTATGGTTTGGGGATTTGGTTTGGCTTTCAGTCGTTCGTTAACATGGGCGTCAATATGGGGATTTTGCCAACCAAAGGACTGACATTGCCGTTGATGAGTTATGGCGGCGGCAGCATGATGATCATGTGCTGTGCGGTTGCATTGTTATTTCGGGTGCAAAGTGAAGTCGCCGAAATAAACGCAGGGACTGTTGTGGGCGCGAATTTATTCGCGTGGCAGGTTAAAAGAGCGCGAATAAATTCGCGCCCACAAGCGAGAAGCCGACATGGCTAAAAGCATCGTTATTATGGCTGGAGGAACCGGTGGGCATGTGTTTCCTGCGCTGGCAGTGGCTCAAACGTTGATCGAAAAAGGCTGGCAGGTCAGTTGGCTGGGTACGCAGAAGGGTCTGGAAGGCCGGGTGATTCCTGAGCAGGGTATAGAGATCGACTGGTTGTCGGTTGCCGGTGTACGTGGCAAAGGATGGCTGTCGAAAATAACAGCCGTATTGTTATTGATAAAGGCCTGCATCCAGGCATTGAAAATATTGCAAAAGCGCAAACCCGATGTGGTGTTGGGTATGGGCGGATTTGTAGCGGGGCCTGGCGGGCTCATGGCAAAACTATTGGGTATACCCCTGATCATTCATGAGCAAAATCGGGTGCCCGGTACCACTAACCGGTTGTTGGCACGTATGGCTAATCAGGTGTTGGAAGCATTTCCAGATAGTTTTAATAAAAAGCTTAATGCCAAATTTACCGGAAACCCGTTAAGAAAACAGTTTGAAATCCCCCTCGATCCCCCTTTTTCAAAGGGGGAGGTTAATCCCCACTTTGAAAAAGAGGGGCAAAGGGGAATTAAAATATTAGTTGTAGGCGGCAGCCAGGGAGCCCAGATATTGAATGAAGTAGTGCCTAACGCTCTGGCCGAATTAAACAGTGTAGAAGTAAGGCATCAAACCGGCACGGCTATGCAGGAGCAAGTCGAGAGCCGGTATAAAGAATTAGGCGTGAAGGCGGAAGTGAATGCCTTTATTGGCGATATGGTGTCGGCCTATCAATGGGCGGATCTGGTGATTTGCAGGTCCGGCGCAATGACCGTCAGTGAAGTCGCCGCAGCAGGGATTCCGGCCATATTTATACCGTTGCCTAACGCAATTGACGATCATCAAACAGCTAATGCCCGATATTTAACCGATGCCGGTGCGGGGCTGATATTGATGCAAAAAGATTTGAATGCAGCAACGCTGGTAGAACATATAACAAAGATACTTAAGCAATTGGATGTAATGAGTAAAACAGCAAAAAAATATGCACGGTTGGATGCGACGGAAGTTGTTGCCGGTGTTTGCATGGCCGAGGCGGGACTATGACAAATCGACAGGAAAGACGATTTGCACGCACGGCAGTGCGCCCCCAGGGTGGCATACAAGGATGTACGCCATGACTTTTCCAAACAGTCAGATGCCCACTCAAGTATTAGGCAGCATCGACCGGATACATTTTGTCGGCATAGGCGGAACCGGTATGAGCGGCATTGCCGAGGTGTTGTCTAATCTGGGTTATCACATCTCAGGTTCGGACATCAAGGAAAGCGCGGTCACAGAAAGACTGGCCGGCTTGGGCGTGACCATCAACATCGGGCATAAACGGGAAAATGTAGCAGAGGTCGATGTAGTGGTGGCTTCCAGCGCGATCGACCGCAGCAATGAAGAAATTGACGAAGCTTATATTCAAAGAATACCGGTCATTCCGCGCGCGGAAATGCTGGCTGAGTTGATGCGTTTCAGGTTCGGCATTGCCGTTGCCGGAACCCATGGCAAAACCACAACCACCAGTTTGACTGCAAGTATTCTGGCCGAGGGCGGGCTTGATCCTACCTTTGTGATCGGCGGACGCTTAAACAGCGCAGGCAGCAATGCCAAATTAGGGTTAGGGCATTATTTGGTCGCCGAAGCCGATGAAAGCGACGCTTCATTTCTATATTTGCAGCCGATGATGGCCATAGTCACCAATATCGACCAGGATCATATGGCGACCTATGAAGGCAGTTATCAGCGGTTAAAAGACACGTTTAAAGAGTTTTTACATCATCTTCCTTTTTACGGGCTGGCGGTGATGTGTCTGGATGATGAAGGCGTCAGGGCGATCCTGCCGGAAATATCCAAGCCGGTAACGACTTACGGTGTTCATGAAGATGCCGATGTACGTGCGGTCAATATTAAACAAGAGGGTATGCATACCTCTTTTGAAGTGATACGAAGAGGCGGCTATCCGCCGTTACAGGTCACTTTGAATATGCCCGGCTGGCATAACATGCTCAATGCGCTGGCGGCGATTAGCGTCGCAACCAAACTGGCGGTGGATGATGATGCCATTATCAAGAGTTTGGGGGCGTTTAAAGGCATAGGCAGACGCTTTCAACTTAACGGTGATTTGCCGATGGGTGAGGGCAAACTGACACTGGTTGATGACTATGGACATCATCCGCGCGAGATTGCCGCGACGCTTGAAGCCTTGCGTCAGGCCTGGCCGGATCGGCGTTCGATAGTTGTTTTCCAGCCGCATAGATATACGCGAACTCGGGACTTATTCGAAGATTTCGTGCAGGTGCTGTCTACCGTTGATGTGTTGATCCTGATGGACGTTTATTCCGCAGGTGAAACGGCGATTCCAGGCGCGGACGGCAGAGCATTAAGCAGGGCAATCCGTGTACGCGGACAAGTTGATCCGGTATTTGTCGAAAACTGGGAGGAATTGCCGCAAATATTGGCGGGCATCGTAAAAGCCGAGGATGTGATATTGACCATGGGCGCAGGCAATGTCGGGCAGATTGCCGCGCAGTTACCGCAGTTGTTGGCAGAGACTCTCGCTATGGAATGTTAAATATTAATCTAGTGATTGACTCTTTGATTCGTAATATTTTGTTTTTTAATGATTATTATTGAGAAGTCAGCATAGCCTAGGTGGTTTAGCGTATGTGTTTTCACTAATTAATGCCGTACATTATTATTGTTGAATCATTAAAATAGGCGGTCTATTGCCGTTCATTATTGGATATTTACCAATTAAATCGATTACTTAATAAATTATGCAAGTGCTGACAACTTATTGTTTTGAAATGATATTTAATGAAATGTCGACTATGCCTTATAGAGACGTTGCAGAGCAAGGCTTCTATAAGAAATGACAATTGAAATGACGACTGCATCGACACAGGACGACTGCATGGATGCAGGAGGTAGAGCAACGCATGGAGCGGTTGCCGACGACTGCATGGATGTAGAAGGTAGGGTAATGCAGGAGCAATTACCGAAAGGCCGTTTGCTGAAGCATGAAAAACTGGCGAAGTACACCAGTTGGCGAGTTGGCGGCCCGGCCGATCAACTGTATATCCCGAAAGACCGGTTGGATCTGATCGAATATATAAAGACTCTGCCCGATGCCGAGCCGGTATTTTGGATGGGCCTAGGCAGTAATTTATTAGTCAGGGATGGCGGTATACGCGGCACGGTGATTAATACCAAGGGACGATTAAAAGAAATGAGCTTGACCGGTGACGGCTCGGTTTATGTTGAAGCAGGCGTTCCGTGCGCACATGTGGCGCGCTTTTGTGGAGAACGGGGCTTAACGGGTGCAGAGTTTTTGGCGGGCATACCCGGAACCATGGGCGGAGCCTTAAAAATGAATGCCGGAGCCTTTGGCGGAGAAACCTGGGCTATTGTTAAAAGTGTAGAAATGCTGGATGCGGCGGGTAACGTAACTCATAGAATGCCACAGGATTTTAAGGTGAGTTATCGATCTGTAAAGGGCTTTGAAAACGAATGGTTTCTGGCTTGCCTGTTGACTTTACAGCAAGGCGATACGGTAGCGAGCCAG
Organism: Methylobacter sp.; assembly: GCA_030653175.1. GTDB lineage: Bacteria > Pseudomonadota > Gammaproteobacteria > Methylococcales > Methylomonadaceae > Methylobacter_A. The sequence continues at coordinate 52,185 of JAURZV010000054.1, read as the reverse complement.
CAGAAGATCAAAGGTTTATTGGAAAAACGAGGGGCAACACAACCGACCAATCAACCCAGTTGCGGGTCGGTATTTAAAAATCCCCAAGGCGATTATGCGGCACGGCTGATAGAACAAACCGGTTTAAAAGGCTACGCGATTGGCGGTGCTTGCGTGTCTGAAAAACATGCGAATTTTATTGTCAATACCGGTAATGCAACGGCAGCGGACATCGAAGCCCTCATTCATTATGTACAGGATAAAGTGGAACAGCAGCAGGGGGTAGTCTTGCAGACGGAGGTTTGTATGGTAGGTGAATCAATATGAAAGCATTGGCGTTAAACAAACCGGAACAATTCGGCCGTGTCGCGGTAATGATGGGCGGTTCGGCGGCGGAAAGAGAAGTCTCGTTAAGAAGCGGGGCGGCCGTTTACGAAGCTTTAAAACGTAAAGGCGTCGATGCGGTTGCCATTGATGTAACGGGCAGCCCGATTGAAGCGTTGGCAGGGCAAAAGATCGACCGGGTATTTAACATTATCCACGGCCGCGGCGGTGAAGATGGGGTGCTGCAAGGAGTTCTGGAAGTGCTGGGGATCCCCTATACCGGCAGCGGTGTCATGGCATCGGCATTGACCATGGATAAACTCCGAACCAAGCTGTGTTGGCAGGGTTACGGTCTGGTTACGCCCAAATGGTGTTTGTTGCAAGACGAATCTGATCTTGACGGCTGCATTGAAAAACTGGGTTTCCCGGTTATCGTCAAACCGGCACAGGAAGGTTCCAGCATCGGCATGAGCAAGGCAACCAACCGGGATGAGTTGTTGACGGCCCTGAGCGTTGCGGCGAAATATCGCTGCGATGTCTATGCGGAGGCTTGGGTTAGCGGTAAGGAGTATACCGTTGCGGTACTGGGGGGGGAGGCGTTGCCGGTTATTCGCCTGGAAACGCCCAATACATTTTATGATTACGAAGCAAAATATCAGGCAACGACGACGCAATATCATTGTCCTTGCGGCCTGAGTCAGGACCAGGAACAGTTTATAAGGGACTTGGCTGTAACGGCCTGCAAGATAGTTGGCGTTAAAGGTTGGGGAAGAGTGGATGTATTTATCGATGACTTGGGGCAGTACCAGTTGATTGAGGTTAATACCGTCCCCGGCATGACTGACCACAGCTTGGTGCCGATGGCGGCCAGACAGGCGGGTATGGATTTTGAAGAGTTGGTTTGGCGTGTTTTGGAAACCAGTTGCAGGTAATGAGTCATGCATAACTATCCCTGCCATGCACGGGCAAATGCAAATCAGTTCCAGGCAGATTTGTGATGGCCGTTGTAAAAGCCATGATGACCGTATTGTTGTTGACAGGTCTGGTCTGGATGGCGGGTTACGGCGTTAAGCGTATCCCGATTAAATATGTAAGAACCGAAGGGGTTTTTCAATACCTCGGTAAGGACGAGATAAAGACGGCTTTGCAGCCTTTGGTGATGATCAGTTTTTTCGATGCCGATATGCAGGCCATTCATCAGGCTGTTTCGAAATTGACTTGGGTCGATACCGTTACGGTTAAACGAGTCTGGCCCGATGCGATTGACATAAAGATACGCGAAAAAAAGCCCTATGTGCGGTGGGGACAACAAAGTCTGGTCAGCGCACGGGGGGAGATAATTACACCGAAGAATATAGACCAGTTTAACACCTTGCCCATATTGCAAGGCCCTGAGCAGCAACAGTTGAAGACGCTGGAAATAATGAAAGGCGTTAACACGGCATTAGCCGATCAGTCCATGAAAATGGCGGAGTTTACTATTAATGATCGGTGGGCATGGAAGATTAAATTAACAACGGGCTTGGAAATACTGTTGGGACGAAATGAACAGTTAAAGAAATTACAACGGTTTTTGAAAACGCTGGAAGTATTAGGACAAGAACAGGTTGAGAAAATAGCAATAGTCGATTTGAGATATCCCAACGGATATGCGGTTTCATGGAAACCCGGCACTGAAGAAATTGACTGGTCGCATCGGTTCCCTACCGATGCGACACTTCTGACCCCCAGGGATGGGGGAAATGCCGCAAGACTGCCGGGAGCAGTCGTGGCCGCCATCCTTGGCAGTCGGAAGAAAATTGCCAATCCGCAACATGAAATAGATGGCTAATCTTATAAAAGTGACACAGAGCAAACAAAATGGCGAAAAAAGCAGAGCGTAATTTAATAGTCGGACTGGACATCGGTACGTCAAAGGTTGCCGCTATTGTTGGTGAAATTACCAGTGATGGCAATATAGAAATCATAGGTATTGGATCAACACCATCGCGCGGTTTGAAAAAAGGAGTTGTGGTAAATCTGGAGTCGACCGTGCAATCCATACAGCGCGCTATTGAAGAAGCTGAATTAATGGCGGGATGCCAGATCAGGTCGGTTTATGCGGGTATTGCGGGCAGTCATATCAGAAGCCTCAATTCTCACGGCATCGTGGCCATTAAGGATAAGGAAGTGACCCAGTACGATATAGACAGGGTAATAGATTCCGCTCGCGCTGTAGCAATTCCTGCGGATCAGAAAATTTTACATATTCTGCCACAGGAATTTGTGATCGATCTTCAGGAAGGCATCAAGGAGCCTATCGGAATGTCGGGCATTCGTCTGGAGGCCAAGGTTCATATGGTTACCGGCAGTGTCAGCGCCTCGCAAAATATCGTCAAATGCATTCGACGCTGCGGCCTGGAAGTTGATGATATTGTGCTGGAACAATTGGCATCTTGTAATTCAGTGCTCACGGATGATGAGAAAGAATTGGGCGTTTGCCTGATTGATATTGGCGGCGGCACCACGGATATTGCGATTTTTGTAGAAGGCGCCATAAAACATACCGCAGTGATTCCCATAGCGGGCGATCAGGTAACCAATGACATTGCTGTCGCGCTACGTACGCCGACGCTCAATGCCGAGGATATTAAGCGAAAATATGCCTGTGCCTTAACGCAGCTGGCGAATGTGGATGAAATTATCGAGGTGCCCAGTATCGGAGATAGAGCGCCGCGCAAGATTTCAACGCAAAATCTTGCGGAGATTATCGAACCTCGCTATGAAGAATTAATGCTGTTGGTTCAGTCGGAATTAAGACGAAGCGGGTATGAAGAGTTAATTGCCGCCGGGATAGTGTTAACGGGCGGCAGTTCAAAAGTAATGGGATTGATCGATTTGGCGGAAGAGATTTTCCATATGCCGGTGCGTATGGGCGGACCTCAAAATGTGACAGGGTTAACCGAGGTGGTAAAAAATCCGATTCACTCTACAGGGGTCGGGTTATTAATGTATGGAAAAGAACACCAGGGCGTTGGCAGGAGCATTGATTCTGACGGCCCAAGTGTGTTCTCAAGAATGAAGAATTGGTTTCAGGGTAATTTTTAATAGTTTTGTAAATAATTAAGGGGTAGCGGCAATGGCAATGAAATATGAATTAATGGATATGAGCAATGAACATGCGGTCATCAAAGTTATTGGTGTCGGCGGCGGCGGCGGCAATGCGGTTAACCACATGGTTGGCAGTCTTGTGGAGGGGGTTGAGTTTATCTGTGCAAATACCGATGCGCAGGCATTAAGAAAGTTAAATATTGATACGATTATCCAGTTAGGCGTTGAATTAACCAAGGGTCTGGGCGCAGGCACCAATCCGGAAGTTGGAAGAATGGCTGCCGACGAAAACAAAGAGCGCATCAGGGAAGTTTTACAGGGCGCCGATATGGTTTTCCTGACGGCAGGTATGGGCGGCGGCACCGGTACCGGTGCGATTCCCGTTATTGCCGAAATTGCCAGAGGCATGGGTATTTTGACGGTTGCTGTGGTGACCAAGCCGTTTTCATTTGAAGGCAAAAAGAAATTGGCAACTGCGGAACTGGGTATAGCCGAGCTTGAAAGGTTTGTTGATTCATTGATCATCATCCCGAATCAAAAATTATTGCCGGTACTGGGCAACGATGTATCGTTGGTGAATGCCTTTAAAGCGGCTAACGATGTGTTATTGGATGCTGTGCAGGGAATTACCGAGCTTATCGTTCATCCCGGTATGATTAACGTCGATTTTGCGGATGTCAGAACGGTAATGTCCGGTATGGGCGCCGCAATTATGGGTACAGGCTCGGCAAAAGGAGAGTATCGGGCTCGCGAAGCGGCTGAGAAAGCCATCGCCTGTCCATTGCTGGAGGACATTAATTTACAAGGTGCGCGCGGCATTTTGGTTAATATTTCTGCCGCTGATATGGGCATTGCAGAGTTCGATGAGGTGGGTAATATTGTTCACGAGTTTGCTTCGGAGGATGCTGTTATAAAAATCGGCATGTCTATCAATCCCGAGTTAGGCGATGAGATTAAAGTGACTGTTGTTGCTACAGGAATGGGATTGCCGTCTCGCGTGGTTAAGCTTGCGCCGAAAGCGACAGCTGGATACATTAATCAGAATGTGGCCGGTGAAGTCAGTTACGAAGGCCTGGATAAGCCCACGGTCATGCGTCAAAACAAAACCGAAGGCAGAGAAACCCGTTTTGGAGCTCAACCTAAAAAAGACATGGATTTAGATTATCTGGATATTCCTGCTTTTTTAAGGCGTCAAGCTGACTAGCGGGTGCAATTTTCATTATGGAAAAATATCAAGCAATTCAATCCGGAAATAAGATCCCTTTGCGAAACTCTGCGATAAACTCTGTGTAACTTTGCGGTTAAAAAAAGCATTATTAACCGCAGAGGAGCGCAAAGTTATACGCAACGGAGCGCAAAGTTTCAGTGGTTTAATAATCCTTGGAATCGGACTGAGAATTGCTGAACAATGGATTCAGTCTCCATTTTGGGGTTTGATTGTGATAGAATTCACGCTTTTTTGCCCTCTTTACTTAGGGTTATTTATTTTATGATTAAACAGCGAACCTTAAAAAACACAATCAGGGCAACAGGTGTAGGGCTACATACGGGCGATAAAGTCTATTTAACTTTACGTCCGGCTGAAGCGAATACCGGGATCAGATTTCGCAGAGTCGATTTGGATACTCCGGTGACCATTGAAGCAACACCGGAAAATGTTGGCGAAACCATACTCTCGACAACCCTGGTTGCGGGCGATGTGAAAATATCAACCATAGAACATTTGCTTTCGGCTTTTGCCGGATTAGGCATAGACAATGCCATTATAGATGTCAGTGCCGCAGAAGTTCCGATTATGGATGGCAGTGCCGGGCCTTTTGTATTTTTGCTTCAGTCTGCCGGGGTTGAAGAACAGGACAGCCCAAAACAGTATATCCGCATAAGGCGTAGCATAAGGGTTGAAGATGGCGATAAATGGGCTACATTTGAGCCATTTGAAGGATTCAAGGTTACTTTTACGATTGATTTTGAACATCCGGCTTTTGAAGAGCATGTGAAAACCGCCACCATGGATTTTTCATCAACTACTTTTGTCAAGGAAGTGAGTCGAGCCAGAACTTTCGGCTTTATGAAAGACATTGAGATGCTGCGACAAAATAACCTGGCTTTGGGCGGAAGCCTTGATAATGCCATTGTGGTCGATGATGATAGAGTTATCAATGAAGACGGGCTGCGTTATGCGGATGAATTTGTTAAACATAAAATTCTTGATGCCATAGGCGACTTATATCTTCTGGGACATAGCTTGATTGGCGAATTTACCGGTTATAAATCGGGGCACGGCTTGAACAATAAATTACTGCGCGCTTTATTAAATGATAAAGAGGCTTGGGAAATGGTTACTTTTGACGATGAAGAAAACGCCCCTATTTCTTTTATGCGTTCTGCCGAGACACCGAGGCCTGCGGCATAAGACTGCTGCGAGCATCAAGCCCCCGATTGATCTATCAGGCAGGGGCTTGATGCTTCGACAGTTTTGCCAGCGTTGCACTTAATCTCAGCAGCGCCAGCTTCAATTGTTCATCCGAGACAGTGAGACTGTGGTTATGGATGAACTCTATTTTTTCTGCCGAAGGAATATTCGGCTTTCTGCCGGGAGACATTGCCTGCAAAGCTTCCGCTCCTCGCCTACGTCCTGTAGTCAACGTATCTACCATAATTTTAACCTGCATAATCGAGACCGACTCCCTGGTTACCGGAGCGATAGCGGCGAGAATCGCGCTGTTATAAAAGCGCAGTTGCGATGCCCAGGCCGCCGTATCGGTATAAACCAGCAGTTTCTTGCCATTAACAACACAGTGCAGTGCATGCTCGGCTATCGTCGCCGGCAACACGTCATGAATACGTTGTAGAACCTGCTTTTGCTGCTCAATCCGGCTGTAAAAGTGAGCGATAGTGCGGTTTGGGAATGATAATGCCGCTTTAAAAGAAGTCGGTTTTTTTGCCATGAGTATTTGTCTGTCAATCAGCGTCGTCGAAAAGTCTTCACCGGGTTATTGGTTAATCCAAGATAGTGGGATATAGTTAGATTCTGTAAGGGAATAAGTAGCTTTAATGTAATAATCCGCTAGTATCATATCCACAAACATCCAGAAAGATAAGGCCAGGGAGATAAAGTGAGACAGTTTATTCAGGGTATCGCAGAAAACAGCCATTATCAGGCAACGCATTTGTTGCAGATTCTAAGACAAATTCAATCCCGTTATCATTATATACCGAAGGCAGCGATAGAACAGCTGTCCGGCTTGCTAAACATTCCCCGGACGCAAATCATCAGCGTCGTTGAATTCTACAGTTTTTTTCATCTGGCCCCCAGAGGACAATATGAGCTATTGATCAGCGATTCAATAACTGATCATATGTTGGGCAAGAAGAGCCTGCTCGACTATCTGGCAAAGAAGTTGGATGTTGCAGTGGGCGAGGTCCGGGAAGATGGCGTGGTCAGCCTGGATAATACTTCATGTACCGGCATGTGCGATCAGGGTCCGGCCGGTTTGGTTAACGGCCATGCATTGACCCGGTTGGATCGTTCCGGAATTGATAAAATCGCAGAGCTGATTAATCAACAAAAACCCGTGGACGAATGGCCGGTCGAGTTATTTCAGGTAGATGACAATATTTATAAATCCGGCTTACTGCTGAATCAGCAGATTGAGCAAGGCGCGGCACTCAGATCGGCCTTTAAACGAGGCATCAAGGAAACGCTGAAGGAAATTGACTACTCAGGCTTGCGGGGCCGGGGAGGCGCCGGATTTAAAACGGCGATCAAGTGGCAATTCTGTTCGGAAGAGCAGCAGACTGAGCGTTATGTGGTTTGCAATGCCGACGAAGGCGAGCCCGGCACATTCAAGGACAGGGTGCTGTTAAATTCCTATGCGCACCAGGTTTTTGAAGGCATGACCGTGTGCGCCGCGATTATCGGAGCCAAACAGGGCTTTTTGTATTTGCGCGGCGAGTATTTGCATCTTTACGACAAGCTGCAAAGTATTTTGGATCAGCGTCGTCAAAATGGTTTGCTGGGCATCAATATTCTGGGCGCAGGATTGGATTTCGATATTGAAATCTGCTTGGGCGCAGGCGCTTATATTTGCGGAGAAGAGTCCGCGCTGATCGAATCGCTGGAAGGCAAGGCCGGTATTCCGCGCAACCGTCCTCCTTATCCCGTCACCCAAGGCTATTTGGGCAAACCTACCGTCGTCAATAATGTAGAAACGTTTCTCGCTGCGGCCGGCATTGCCGTTAATGGCGGCGATTGGTTTGCAAGCATCGGTACTGAAAAATCGAAAGGTACAAAGATACTCAGTATCAGCGGTGATTGTGTGCGTCCCGGTATCTATGAATATCCGTTTGGCGTAACCGTTCAGACCATTCTTAACGATTGCGGGGCGGACGATGTGCTGGGCGTGCAGATAGGCGGGCCATCGGGAACCTTTATTTCCAATCAGGAGTTTGATCGCAAGCTGGCTTTTGAAGATTTGGCCACCGGCGGGTCATTCATTATTTTCAATTCCAGTCGCAACATTCTCGACATGGTTCATAATTTCGCGCATTTTTTTGCGCATGAAAGCTGCGGATTTTGTACACCCTGCCGGGTCGGCACCGCGTTACTGAAAAAACAGATCGATAAAATTGTCGATGGTCATGGTTCGGCGGGCGATATTGTCGCGCTCGAAGAACTGTGCCAGCTGGTTAAAAGCTATAGCCACTGCGGCCTAGGACAAACAGCTGCGAATCCGATATTAACAACGCTGGAACGCTACCCCGATTTGTACCAAAGCCGATTAAAAGAAATCAGTTTTGAACCGGGGTTTGATTTGGATGGCGCGCTGGAAACAGCGCGGCGCATGGCGAATCGGGATGATGCCGGCGCGCATTTGGCCCAAACGGAGAATGAACATGAGTAAAGCAATTACCATCGACGGAAAAACTATTCCTTTCGAAGACGGTCAGACCATTATGGACGCCGCGATGGCTGCCGGCGTCTATATTCCGCATTTGTGCCATCAGCCGGAATTTACCCCGCACGGCAGTTGCAAGCTGTGTACGGTAAAAGTGAACGGGCGCAACTGTTCGGCCTGCACTTATCCGGCAATGGACGGTCAGGATGTGCTGAATGAAACTCAGGAGCTGATCGACGACCGGAAAAAAATCACTCAGATGTTGTTTGTGGAGGGCAATCATTTTTGTCCGTCCTGCGAAAAAACCGGTAACTGTCAGCTGCAAGCCGTTGCCTATCATTTAAATATGCTCGATAACCATTTCCCGTTGTTTTACCCGGACCGGGAAGTGGACGCCTCTCATGCTGAGGTGATGATTGACCATAATCGCTGTATTTTTTGCACATTGTGCGTACGCGCCAGCCAGCAAAAAGACGGTAAAGACGTGTTTGCCGTCAGTGGACGCGGCATCCATAAGCATTTAATCGTTAATGCTCAAAGCGGGTTGTTAAAAGATACCGATTTGGAAGTGACGGACCAAGCCGCACATATTTGTCCTACCGGCGCGATTTTGATTAAACGTACCGGTTATCAGGTGCCGATTGGCGAGCGTATTTACGATCATAAACAAATCGATCAAGTAAGTCTGGCCGCATCCGGTTCCCGACCGGATGCGGCATTTCCACCATCCCTGGCAGTCGAGACGGAGCATCTTAAACATGGCGAATAAAATTAGAGTAGCAACAACATCGCTGGCAGGCTGCTTCGGTTGTCACATGTCATTTTTAGATATAGACGAACGGATGCTGCAATTGGTTGAGGTTGTTGAATTCGACCGCTCGCCGCTTACCGACATAGAACACTGTACCAACTGCGATATAGGTCTGATTGAAGGCGGCGTGTGCAATTCCGAAAACGTGCATGTATTGCGGGAGTTTCGTAACAACTGCAAAATCCTGGTTGCGGTCGGCGCTTGTGCGATTAACGGCGGATTGCCTGCGATGCGTAATCATATTCCGCTTGAAGAATGTCTGAATGAGGCTTATTTGGATGGTATTGGCGTGGAAAATCCGCAGATTCCCAGCGATATAGAACTACCCTTGCTGTTGAACCAGGTGCGCCCGATTCATGAAGTCGTCAAAATCGATTATTTTCTACCCGGCTGTCCGCCCTCAGCAGACGTGTTCTGGAAATTCCTGACCGATTTGATTGAAGGGCGTGAACCGTCATTGCCTTATGAGTTGGTTCATTACGATTAAGAGACTCAACAAGTGAGAGGAAAGCTATGTACACAGTTTATAAAATCAACGCTGATGAGTTAAACGAAAATTTTATAGCATCCATCAAAGCGCAGTTTCAACACAAAGACATTGAGATTGCCATTTGCGAAACGGCGCAAGCCGAACAGGATGAAACTGACTATTTATTGCACGATCCTGCTAATAAAACACGTCTGTTAGAAGCGATAGACAATGTTAAAAAGGGGAAATTGGTAACGGCGGATTTAAACGATCTGTAATGAATATTACTTTTGAACAAGGTGCTTTTGAGGATTTTACCGGCTGGGCAACAGAGGATAAAAAACTCTATAAACGTCTTGTTAGCCTGATTAAAGAAACGACGCGTAATCCATACACAGGCTTGGGTAAACCCGAAGCCTTAAAGCATGAGTTACAAGGATATTGGTCGCGCCGCATTAATGATGAGCATCGCTTAGTATACAAAGTTGAAGCCGATAGACTGATTGTTATTAGTTGTAAGTACCATTATAAGAAATAACTAATACGGGAATTATTATGTACGAACATTTAGAAACAGCTGAAAACCGGGACAGTTTAAAACGCGTTGTCGTCGATCCGGTCTCGCGCGTTGAAGGGCACGGCAAAGTCACTTTATTGCTGGATGCGGATAACAAAGTTCAGCAAGCCAGATTGCATATCGTTGAATTTCGCGGCTTTGAGCGGTTCATTCAAGGCCGCCCCTATTGGGAACTGCCGGTTTTGGTGCAACGTTTATGCGGTATCTGCCCTGTCAGTCATCATTTAGCCGCCGCCAAAGCCATAGACCAACTGGTCGGTATCGATCCCGAGAACTTACCCGTTTCAGCGGAAAAATTAAGACGCTTGCTGCATTTCGGGCAAGTGTTGCAATCCCATGCCCTGCATTTCTTTCATTTATCCAGCCCTGATCTGCTGTTCGGATTTGAAAGCGATATCAGCAAGCGCTCAGTTGTTGCGGTATTGGCCGAGTATCCCGAAATCGGCGTACAGGGCGTAAAACTGCGTAAATACGGCCAGGAAGTCATTCGCATGGTCTCAGGCAAACGTATTCACGGCACCGGCGCGATAGCCGGCGGCATGAATAAATCGCTGAGCAAAGCCGAGCGCGATTATCTGCTGGAAGATATAGAGCAGATGATAAGCTGGGCGGAAGGCTCGGTTGCGCTGATAAAAAAAGTGCATTGCTCCAATCTGCCTTATTACGATGATTTTGCCACTATACGCACCAATTATTTGGGCTTGACCAAGCCGGACGGCGCACTGGAACTTTATCACGGCGGTATCCGCGCCAAGAATGAGCACGGCGAAACCATTATGGATCACATCGATTATTGCAAATATAACGATTATATCCATGAAGAAGTCCGCTCCTGGACGTACATGAAATTTCCTTATTTGCTGTCGCTGGGGCAGGAACAAGGCTGGTATCGTGTCGGGCCTTTGGCGCGAGTCAATAACTGCGATTACATCGACACGCCGTTGGCGGAAGCCGCCCGTGTCGAGTTTAAAGCGCACAGCGGCGAAGCGATGGTACACAGCACTCTGGCATTTCACTGGACGCGCTTGATTGAAGTCCTGCATTGCGCCGAAAGCATTAAACAGTTGCTCAACGACCCGGACATCATGGGCCATGATTTAGTGGCGCAAGGTGAAAAACGTTATGAAGGCATAGGCGTAATTGAAGCGCCGCGCGGCACCTTGTTCCATCACTATCAAGTCGATGAAAACGACATCGTCACCAAAGCCAATTTAATCGTCTCGACCACCAGCAACAACATGGCGATGAACGAATCGGTGCGGCAAGTGGCGGCGGAATATTTGTCCGGCCGGGAACTGACCGAGCCCCTGTTGAATAACCTGGAAGTGGCGATTCGCGCTTACGATCCCTGTTTGTCCTGCGCGACCCATGCTGTAGGCAAAATGCCCCTGCAACTTGAGTTGGTCGATGCTGAAGGCAAGCTGATCGATAAATTGGTCAAGCACAGTGACGGTCGCATTGAGCGGGATAATGCTTAAACCGGTTTTACTGTTCGGCTACGGCAATCTCAGTCGCGGCGACGATGCGCTGGGGCCGTTACTGCTGGAATACGTTGAAATTCATTGCAGCTTGGATGCGATTGAAATATTGTCCGACTTCCAATTACAAATTGAGCATGCGCTGGATCTGGAAAACAGGAACTTGGTGTTGTTTGTCGATGCATCCGTAGCCTGCGTCGATGCGTTTGATTTTACCGTGCTGGAGCCCGCCAGGGACAAAAGCTACACGACTCACGCGATGAGTCCTGCGGCGGTTTTAGACGTGTATCAATCGATAAAAAACCAAACGCCGCCGCCGTGTTTTCTGCTGAGCATCAAAGCCGATAAGTTTGAACTCGGCGATGGATTGAGCGCAAACGCCGAAACTAATTTAGTTGAAGCGTGCTCATTTGCAGAGCGCTTGCTTCGCAATCCCGACCTTGATTTCTGGCTGAAACAGGCAAATCATGCATAAAAAATTGGTGTGGAGCGGATTTGCACTTACCCGAAGGGTGCAAGGCAGGGGTAGCCATGCATGAACTCTCCCTCCTGGAAAATGTCAGGGAAATTCTGGAAAATCATGCGGTGAGCCAGAAGTTTAGCAAGGTCACCAAAGTGACTCTGGAAATCGGCAAACTTTCCAGCGTGGAGCCGGATGCATTGCGGTTCGGTTTCGACGTAGTGATGAAAGATTCACTGGCGGAAAATGCCGAATTGATCATTTCCGATATAGCGGGACTGGGAGTTTGTCAGCAATGCAGTCTGCAAGTCGAGATGGAAACTTCGCATGATCCATGCTCCCATTGCGGAAGCCCTTTTGTTAAAGTCATTCAGGGTGCGGATATGAGAATAAAAGACTTGATTGTTATCTAAGCAATAATCTTAAGACATATCACCACGAAGACACGAAGTTTTTTGTCGTTTTTTCTTCGTAAACTTCGTGTCTTCGTGGTGAATAAAACACTAACACTCTTACAGGTCATCATTTATGTGCGGAATATGCGGTTGCAGCCAACCCGGCAAAATTAACAACAGACTCCAGCCTGTAAACGGGCGAGTTCATCAGCATGACCATGACCACGGTCATCAACATCATGATTATGAAACAGAGCGCCTGGTTAAAGTCGAGCAGGACTTGCTTAGTAAAAATAATACTTATGCGGAGCAAAACAGGACTTATTTTCAGCAGCATAATATTTTTACGTTGAATCTGGTTTCCAGTCCCGGCGCCGGTAAAACCACCTTGCTGGTAGAAACCATTAAAGTCTTGAAAGACCGTTTTCCAATTGCAGTCATCGAAGGCGATCAGCAGACCGAGCATGATGCTGATCGGATTAGAGCCACCGGTGTGCCCGCGTTGCAAATCAACACCGGCCGGGCCTGTCATCTCGATGCGCACGGCATTGGTCATGCGATGATGGAGCTGGGCATAAAAGCCAACAGCCTGCTGGCCATAGAAAATGTAGGTAACCTGGTCTGTCCGTCGTCATTCGATTTGGGCGAAGCGCATAAAGTCGTGGTGCTGTCAGTGACTGAAGGCGACGATAAACCGCTCAAATATCCGGATATGTTTCGTGCTGCGGATTTAATGCTGATCAATAAAACCGACTTACTGCCTTATGTCGATTTTGATGTGGAGCGATGCATTAACTACGCCAGGCAGGTCAATCCCGACATCCAAATCATCCAGCTGTCATCTACCAAAGGCGATAATTTTTCAGTCTGGACAGATTGGCTGGCCGGACATATAGGGTCCGAAGTTGGTAAAGCAACAAAGTCCCCTCTCCCCTCGGGAGAGGGCTAGGGCATTTCAAATGTCGCTTTACCAGCTTCGGCTACTATATTAAGCTGGAATCTCAAGTGTAGTTTTATGAAATGGCTCGAAAACTGGCCGTATTCATCAAGTTCGTTGCTAAACCAAAAATAACATAATGCATAACATATGCTCTTGGCAATTAACGTTTGTCCGACAAGCGGACGTTTTCTGAACAGGTCAGTAGCTATCTTTGGCGCTTCATTTTGAGTCTTTAAGTGTTAATATTTTCGTTAACAATGTAAAAGAAACAACTGTTAACTAACGCAATGCATACGCTTGCGTATCAACAGCCATGTAGGATACGCATCGCAGCCATTATTCCTAATAACGACTAACTTCAATTTACTGGTTATTTTTTTCCTTGAGCAAATCCCGAATTTCGGTCAATAGCCGTTCTTCTCCGGAGGACTCTGGAGTGACTGCAGGAGCCGCAGCTTCTTTTTTCTTAAGCCTATTGATGAACTTTACCGCCATAAAAATAGCAAAGGCAATAATGGTAAAATCAACCAGGGCTTGAATAAAATTGCCATAATTAAGCGTCACTGCAGGCGTGTTTCCAGCTGCTTCTTGTAGGGTAAATGCCAGCTTGGTAAAGTCTACGCCACCGATCAATACGCCAATCGGCGGCATGAATACATCGGCAACAAGGGATGAAATAACTTTGCCGAAAGCGGCGCCGACAATGATGCCCACGGCCATGTCAATAGCATTGCCCTTGATGGCGAATTCTTTAAATTCTTGTAACATGCCCATAATCGGTATCCTTTATTTTTTATTGCACTCACAAGGCTGATGCCTTGCTTGCGTCCCCAGGCAGAGAGCCTGGGGACGAGTGAATAGACAGTTCCGGGTTAAAGTTCCTTGTTTGTTCGGCCTTGAAAGTTATAATTTCCAGTATTCGCCTTCCTGATATATTTACTTCTTACGTTCTTGCATCTTTTGTTGGCGGTGTTGCATCATTTGAGCATGGTGCGATTTCATGAGCTCCAATTGCTGATTTTTTAACGCTTCTTTTTTGGCGGCGTCTTTCTCTGACAAAATCTGATTTGAGAGGTCATGCATCATCAGCATATGTTCCTGCATGGTGCGCATATGTTCAGTTTTTTGTTCTTCAGTCATGCCACCCATCATGCCCATGCCCTGATGCATGCCCATTTCTTTCATTGGCTCGTCGGCTTTTTGCGGTTCAGCGGCGGAACTTATCATGCTTATGGGTAACAACAGTAATAGGACGGCAGTTGATTTATATAAATTTTTCATCGGGATTACCTTTTGGTGTTGGGTTGAGAGTCAATTGTATGTGCAAAACCCAAGTTCTGCAGAGAAAAAAGTTTGTCCTTGGCGTGCGGACAAATAACACAGGTCATTTTAGATTTATTTGATTGTACTTCAATAAGTTAAAATACCTAGAAAAACTGTCTTAACGGAATTGTATTGCTGAATAAGATTCATTTTTTTACAAAAAAGACGATGTATTTAATAGACTGCCACTCATTCCGATAAGAAATTTTGGCGAATTTAATATCCTGATCGCTGAGGTTTCTATCGACAAATCCGCCGCCAAAAGCCGAACGGCAAGCGGGTATTCGCCTTGCATCTCGGTTTGTTTGCTATCGCCCTGCAGAACTTCCTGTGCGCCCGGAATTAAATCGCCGAGTTCGAGGCGCGTCAGCAACGGACGCGCAAAGCCGCCGAAGTAGTTAATGTCCTGTCCGCCTGTTTCAGATACCTGTATGTCGTGACTGCCTTTAAAAATCGGGCTCCATAAGATACTGTTGACTTAAAAATCGCCGTTATCCTTGCGGTCGTAGAAAGCGTCAATTTTGCCGCCTTTGAAGTAGGGAGAATCGGTGCCGCCCCCACAACAGCTCGTAGATGTGTTGAACGCAGTGAAGCGCAGCCATATCAAGCCTATCCATCGAGAACGATGCGCTTCCTTCGTCAGCATATCTACGTGTTTGGCTGAAGCATCGTGCTAATCAGGAGGCAAAAAATAGGATCTTGAGCGGCACGGCAAAGCTTTTTCTTGTGCTGGACGGGGTAAAATTATGTGGTCGGGTTATGATGTAAGTATTCAGACCCCGGCAGTAGTTTATGATTTGTGGGAGGGGCCTTAGCCCCGATTGTCGCGGCTAAGGCCCCTCCCACAGGATTAAAGTAATGACGGTTTTTCCGTCTGTCCCGCCAACAGGCTTTGTTTGAATATATCCGCCGGAACAGGTCTGCCGAATAAATACCCCTGAAATACCAGGCATCCGTAATTTGCCAGATGTTCGCGTTGAATCTCCGTTTCTACTCCTTCGGCAATGACGTTAAGAGCAAGATTTTTTCCCAGTGCCAGAATGGTTCGGATAATAGCCGAGTCATGGTTGTTAAAAGCCATGTTCCTGACGAATGATTGGTCTATTTTTAACTGCTCCAAAGGTAGTTTTTGCAGATAAGACAGTGAGGAATAACCGGTACCGAAGTCATCCATCGAAAAGTTGACCCCCAACTCCCTGACTGCATGCATTTTAGCAATAGTATCTTCCACATTATCCAGAATCACGGACTCGGTAATTTCCAATTTGAGCAGAGCGGGGTTGGTGCCGGTTTCCGCTAATATTGCATGCACTTGCTCTACAAAATCAGCCTGACTAAGCTGTCGACTGCTGATATTTACCGCCAATTTCAGCTCGCGGGTTTCAGGGTATTTTGCCCAGTCAACCAAAGTTTCGCAGCCTTGTTTCAATACCCAATGGCCGATGGGCAGAATCAGGCCGGTTTCTTCAGCGAGTGGAATAAATTCGGCTGGAGAAATCATGCCGCGCTCGGCCTGGTTCCAGCGAATTAGCGCCTCCGCACCCACCGGCTGCCCGGATACATCTACTTGTATCTGATAATGTAAGCTCAATTCGTTGCGATCCAGCGCATTGCGCAAATCAGTCTCCAAAGATGCCCGTAAATTTAAAGCCTCCTGCATTTCAGGAACAAAAGCGCGTATCACATTTCGCCCGGCTTGTTTGGCCTGATACATGGCCAGATCGGCGCGTTTAAGCAGTTCTTCGCTACTGGTTTCGTGACCCAGAAACAGTACAAAACCAATGCTGACCGTGGAATAATGTTCGACAAAAGGTTGTAGTTTATTGTCGACTGCCAGGGATGGCGGGAGTGTCGCAGATGGTAGGGAACCGTCGCGACCGACTGCCAGGGATGGCGGGAGTGTCGCAGATGGTAGGGAACCGTCGCGATCGATATTGCTTTTCAACAGGTAGAATTCAGCCAGATTACTGCGAATTTTTTCGGCAACTGTGTGGGCCTGAATGGCAGCCTCAATCTCTTGTTCGTCGAGGCACTCCAGCATGACCACAAACTCATCACCACCCAGTCTGGCTACGGTATCAACTTCCCGCACACAACTTTGCAAGCGTCGGCCCACTTCAATCAGCAATTGATCGCCCCGATCATGCCCTAAGGTATCGTTAAGCGTTTTGAAGTTGTCAAGATCGAGGAACATTAACGCGCCATGAGTCTTGTTACGATTGCTGGCGTTGAGCGCCAGATTGAGTCGATCAAATAGTAAGGTACGGTTGGGGAGCTTGGTCAGGGGATCGTAGTAAGCCAGATCTTTGATACGCTGTTCATCGGCCTTGCGCTGACTGATGTCGGTGAAGGTGCCGACATAGTTGGTAACCAAACCCTCAGGACTGGTAATAGCGGTTATACACAGCCATTCAGGATAGACGTCGCCATTTTTTCTTTTATTCCAGATTTCGCCTTGCCAGTATTTATCGCGGTTGATGCTTTCCCACATAGCAGCATAAAATTCACTGTCCTGCCGGCCGGAGTTGAGTATGCCTGCGGGTTTGCCGATAATCTCATAGGCACTGTAACCGGTTAGTTCGGTAAACGACTTGTTGACGCGCAAGATATTGTTGTCGGCATCGGTAACGAGTATGCCTTCCTGGGATTCAAACGCTGCCGCCGCAATGCGCAGCTCATGTTCGGCTTTGAGCCGTAGTTTCTCGCGGTCGAAATTATCCAGCGCATAGGAAAGATCATCAGTCAGTCCTCGCATCAGGTCAATCAGGTCGGGGGTAAAGAAATCTTGTTCCTCTGAGTAGACGGCAATCGCCCCGATGCAGCGGCCGCCACGCATGAGCGGGAATGCCGCCGCCGCGTTAATGTTTTCTGCAACGACCCTGGCAACCCATGGTCGCGTACTGGGTTCATTGAGAAAGTTGTTGGAAATTTTCGGCACAGCTTCCCGGATTGCCGCCCCAATCAGTCCGCGTCCCTCCGGCAATGCCTCATCCACCGAGACTTTGATATTCCGGAGACAGGTAGAATCGGTAGGACTGGCGGCTACTGCACGCACCCAGCCATCCGGTTCAATCATGCCCACCCAAACCAGCTTAAAAGCAACATGATTGACTATGATCCGGCAGACCTCATTCAGCAACTTAACCTCGTCCGACTCGCGCACAATAATATCGGCACTTTGGGTCCATGCCGCATACAGGTGGTTGATTCGTTCCCGCTGCCGTTCGGAATTGGACAGGGCGTCCAGCATTTGATTGAAACCGCGCGCCAGTATACCAACCTCATCCTGGCCTGAGATATGTGCTCGCACGTTAAGGCTCCCTTTCTCGACCTCGGCGGCTACCCGCATCAGGTGATGCAATCTTCTCGTAAGTCTTCGTGCCAGTAGTATTGCTGCACTTACTACTGTCAGCGCCGCGAATGCTATAAAGTTTACGCCCATGATCACAACGGAGCGAAGATTGGCATTGACCCCGTTCATGGTCATTTCCACCCGCGCCCATCCTACATGGCGCAGCCCGGCCATGACGGGTGCGGCAACATCAATTTGATGAGTATTGGACAGCAGCACTTGAGTTGTTGGCGGAGAGCTTAACAGTTTTTGATTTTGCGCATCGGTAACGAATAGCCCGGCTTCTTCAGATCGTGTGGAACTCAGCACTTCGCCGCGCAACGATAAGATATAGGCCCGTTCGAGATCGGGTAAGCCGACAAAGCCCTGTAACACTTCTTTTAATCCGGCAATATCATTGGCTAATACCCATGATGCGCTGCTGCCGGCTAGCGATGTGGTCAGCGATTTACTCTGCTGCATGGCGGCGCTATAAAGAAAATTACGTTGCTGTTCGAATAACAGGCCTGCAAGTCCTATCATCATAATTAGCGCAACACTGCCAAATGACCATGCCAATTGATGCCGAATGGAGCCGTTAAAAAAAGTCCGTTGCGTTTTGCTTCGATTACGACCCGTTGTCATTATGTCCATTTACTCTAAATTTAGTCTAAAGGTCGCACTGTTTTGATGAAAGTCGTAATAAAGTCCTGTACCGGTCCATATCTGTCATCATTAGCCGGTTCAAAACGGGTAACCGGGATACGCGCCAACATTTCCCGGCCTTGTTCATGCCGGTCAAGATTAAACAACAATGTGGCAAACTTAGTTGCTACCTCCGTCGGCAAGTCTTTACGCACTACCCAACCGTTGTTTTGCAGCGGCTCGGTTTTCCATTTGACTTCGAGCTGGGCGGCTAACTGGGGATTTTCCTTGCTGAATGTTTTCCACGGCACCGGCCAGGTTGCTCCGGCCGCGACATGTCCGCGCAGCACATTGATGATAGAGGATTCCTGCGAACCGACATAGCGGTTCTCAATGTCGCGGTTAATATCAATGCCGTGGGTATGCAGATAATACTGGGGCATCATAGTTGCTGCCAGCGCAGTCGGCGCAGGGTAGGATACGGCTTTGCCCTTGAGGTCGGCGACGGTGTTAATGCCGCTGTCGCGACGCACCAGAATAATGCCGCGAAAATCATCGTCATCGGCCATCTTGCCGAACACGCGATAGCCATGCTTAAGCGAGTTGACGGTTTGATAAGGATTGGGCATCGCAAAATCAAAGTGTCCGCTGTAGAGCTTCCGGTCAAATTCTTCATAATTACGCGATGCTTCCAGGGTAAAGTCCGCTTCAGGCATGTTTGCGTTAAGAAAATCGACGATGGGGCCGTAAACTTCAAACAGCCGTTTGGGATTATGCAATGGATGGATACCTATTATATATTTGGGAGTTTTAGATTTGCTTTGCGCACTGAAACTGGGTTCATAAATATCATCGGACTGCTTGTTCCAGCCCGCAAGCAACGGTAAATCCAATAATAATCTCCACCATTTCATGATGACAGTTTCTTGATGTTCGGAATCCTCTTTCGATGTTTGGGTGGTCTTGGCTTTGTCCGTTACGGATTCCAAGGAGGAGGCGTCGGCAGAAACAGTGAAGTTAAAGATCAACAGCAGCGTTATCAGACTATATCGGCGTAAAATTTCAATCATTATGTTAAGGTCGAAGCTCTGCGGCAGCGGTCATCGAGTTACGCGACGTTAATCTGCAAAACAGGTATTAATGCGCAGATAAGGTGAACGAAATGATACGCGTAACAAATGAGTTTTGGAATTTTTTTGAACCTCTTTTGTGAGGTGGTTTTAAGTTCACATGACAATAAGCAAATCCTGATTGTCATAAAAAGGTAATATGTAATTTGTTAAAATGTTCGTTTATTCTTATCTTAATTTAATTATGCCTAATTTAAATATTCTCGTTGTTGAGGATGAAGATGCCATCAGAGAGATGTTGATGATGGTGCTTGAGCAGGCCGGCTTTAGGTCGATTGCGGCTGCTGATGCGGAGGACGGGCAAAAAGCCCTGGATGCGGCCTTGCCTGATTTGATTCTGCTGGACTGGATGTTGCCGGGAGTCAGCGGTGTTGAGTGGGCCAGACGCTTAAAGAAAGACCCCATGTATCGGGAACTGCCTATTATTTTGCTGACGGCGCGAGGTGAGGAAGAGGATAAAGTTAGAGGCCTGGAAATCGGCGCTGATGATTATATGACCAAACCTTTTTCACCCAAAGAGCTGGTGGCGCGTATCCGCGCAGTTTTGCGCAGAAGCGGAAAAATAAACGATCTGGCGCAAATCGCCTTGGGCGATCTGGTACTGGATACCGAACAGCACCGGCTCAGCATCGGCGATAAGCAACTGGAAGTGAGCCCGACCGAGTTCCGCTTAATGCAGTTTTTTATGACCCATCCCGATAAAGTATTCAATCGCACCCAACTACTGGATCAGGTCTGGGGGCGTAGCGTATACATCGAAGAGCGTACCGTTGACGTGCATATACGAAGGTTACGAAAAATTCTGGGTGAGCACGGACGGGAGGATTTGGTTCAAACCGTGCGCGGTTTCGGCTACCGGTTTTCAGTAACGGATCCATCAACCGCTTCTGTATCAGCGCCGTTGTAAGCAATATGGATGTCTGGCAAAAAGAACTCCTTACCGGATTGCTGCTGTTTTTAGCGGTGTCGATAGTGGGTGGAATGACCGGGCTTTTTATGCCCTTGGCGCTGTTGTTGACGCTGGGCATGTTAATGCGCCAGCTATTCCAGATTAACCGGTTTGAAAGATGGATACGAACAGGGGGCAGAGCCAAATATCCCAAGACGACCGGCATTTGGGAAGAGATTTATTATCATGTCTACCGTATTAAAAAGAACGAAAAAAAACGCAAAAAGAAACTGGGCAAAATGGTTGACCAGTTTCGTCAGTCTACCGAAGCGTTACCGGATGCAGCCGTCGTTTTGGGCGCCAATGACGAGATTGAGTGGGCGAATAAAGCGGCCAGAGAAGTGTTCGGCTTGCAACAATCGGATAAAGGCCAGCGCATTCCCAATCTTATTCGATTCCCTGAATTTATTCGCTATCTTAAATCCGGAAATTATAACGAGCCCGTCATATTACCTTCCCCGGTAAACCACCGCACAACCCTGGCGGTGCGGATTATCGCTTATGGCGCAGGTTTGCGCCTGTTATTGGCTCAGGACGTTACGGAGCTGAAAAGAATGGAAAGGATGCGCAAGGATTTTGTGGCTAATGTGTCGCATGAACTCAGAACGCCCCTGACCGTACTAAAAGGTTATTTGGAAACCTTGCAGGACATGGATGATGGCGAGTCACCCTTGTTGACCACCTCGTTTCAGCAAATGCAGGGACAGACTGAGCGTATGCAGCATCTGGTCGATGATTTATTGTTGCTGACACGTCTGGAAACCCGGCAGAAGAAAACCGAGTGCGTTAATATCCCTGCTTTATTAATCCAGATTTGTAAGGAAGCGGAAACCATGAACGGCAAAGCTTCCGCTCCTGCTCTCGCCCCTTACCTACATCCTGTAGGCAACGTTTCTTCCCGGATCGAATTAACTCTGGAAACAGATAAGCATATCACTGGCGAAGAGCAGGAATTGCGTAGTGCCTTTACCAATCTGCTGGGCAATGCGCTTAAATATTCGCCGGAAGATTCCGTGGTAAAAGTGCGCTGGTATCGGTTCAACGATAGCATCGTGCTGGATGTTGAGGACCAGGGCGAAGGTATTGCGGCGGCCGATATTCCCCGCGTGACCGAACGATTTTACCGGTCTGAAGTTAAGCGCGTTAAGAAGGTGGGCGGCACCGGACTAGGCTTGGCTATCGTCAAACATGTGCTGATGCGGCATGACGCCAAGTTAAATATAGTCAGTGAATTGGGCAAGGGCAGTTGTTTCAGTTGTCATTTTCCGGTTAAGCGGGCTTGTAATTAGCCGAGTCATGCATGGCTGTCCTTGCCATACCTTCGGGCCAATCAAGTTATGAAGGCATTGCGTCGCTTACCTTACATGATTGAGCTGTAGCCATACTTCACGATTAGCTATTCGCCTCGCCTAAACAGCCCGCTTGAAAACAGTCGGACTATCCCCCATGTTAGCAGTAACTTAAAAAACTCCATGATGAGGTAAATATTATGCGTATGGACAAATTAACCAGCATGTTTCAAACGGCATTGGCTGATGCTCAGAGTATGGCCTTGGGCAAAGACCATCAATTCATCGAGCCGACCCATGTGCTGCTGGCTTTGCTGGATCAGCAGGGTGGCAGCATCAGGCCGATGCTGGCCCAGATGGGCATCAACACGCAGTTGCTGCGTACCGAGCTGGTTAGGGAGCTGGATCGTCTGGCAACGGTCAGCGGCTCCGGCGGCGACGTGCAGATTTCCAATGAATTATCGCGCTTGCTGAATTTAACCGACAAACTGGCGCAAAAACGCAACGACAAATTCATCTCCAGTGAGCTGTTTTTATTGGCGGCTTTTGAAGAAAAAGGGCTGCTTCAGGACTTGCTTAAAAAAGCGGGGATCACTAAACAGGCCGTGGAAAAAGCCATCGATGCGATGCGCGGCGGTCAGCCGGTGGATGATCCCAATGCCGAAGAGCAGCGTCAGGCCTTGAAAAAATACACCATTGATCTGACCGAACGCGCGGAACAAGGCAAGCTTGATCCTGTTATTGGACGGGATGATGAAATCCGCCGCACCATTCAGGTTTTACAGCGTCGCACCAAAAACAATCCGGTGTTGATCGGCGAGCCGGGCGTCGGCAAGACCGCGATTGTCGAAGGACTGGCGCAACGCATCGTCAATGGCGAAGTGCCTGAAGGCATCAAAGGCAAGCGGGTATTGGCTTTGGATATGGCGGCATTGATTGCCGGAGCCAAGTTTCGCGGCGAATTCGAGGAGCGTCTGAAAGCGGTCTTAAACGATCTTGCCAAACAGGAAGGGCAGGTGATTTTGTTTATCGACGAGTTGCACACCATGGTCGGCGCAGGCAAGGCGGAAGGTGCAATGGATGCGGGCAATATGCTGAAACCGGCTCTGGCGCGCGGCGAATTGCATTGCGTGGGCGCAACGACGCTGGATGAATACCGCAAATATGTCGAAAAAGATGCGGCCCTGGAGCGCCGCTTTCAAAAAGTGCTGGTTGATGAGCCGTCAGTTGAAGACACTATCGCCATTCTGCGCGGCTTGAAGGAGAAGTACGAAGTGCATCATGGCGTTGATATTACCGATCCGGCCATTATTGCGGCGGCAAACCTGTCCTACCGTTACATCGCCGACCGGCAGTTGCCGGACAAGGCTATCGATCTGATCGATGAAGCGGCCAGCCGTATCCGTATGGAAATCGATTCCAAGCCGGAGGAAATGGACAAGCTGTATCGGCGTTTGATTCAGTTAAAAATCGAGCAGGTGGCGCTTAAAAAAGAAAAAGATGCCGCTTCGAAAAAACGCCTGGAAATTCTGGAAGAAGAAATCGCCGATCTGGAAAAAGAATATTCCGATCTGGAAGAAATTTGGAAGGCCGAAAAAGCCTCGTTGCAGGGTTCGGCATCAATCAAAGAAAAGCTGGAACAGGCCAGAACCGAACTGGAAGCGGCCAGCCGCGCCAATGATCTGGCGCGAATGTCCGAGCTGCAATACGGCATTATTCCGGCGCTGGAAAAGCAGCTGCATTCAGCCGCACCGGCTGAAACACAGAAAATGACCTTGTTGCGCAACAAGGTCACCGAAGAAGAAATCGCCGAGGTGGTTTCAAAATGGACCGGCATTCCGGTGTCGAAAATGATGGAGGGCGAACGCGACAAACTGTTGCGGATGGAAGAGCAGCTCAGCAAGCGGGTGATCGGTCAGGAAGAAGCATTGAAAGCGGTCAGTAATGCGATTCGCCGTTCCAGGGCCGGGTTATCCGATCCCAACCGTCCGAATGGCTCGTTCCTGTTTCTGGGGCCGACCGGCGTCGGTAAAACCGAGCTGTGCAAGGCGCTGGCCGAATTCATGTTCGACACGCCCGATGCGATGGTGCGCATCGATATGTCCGAGTTTATGGAAAAGCATTCGGTGGCGCGTCTGATCGGTGCGCCTCCGGGCTATGTCGGTTATGAAGAAGGCGGCTATCTGACCGAACTGGTCAGGCGCAAACCGTATTCGGTCATTTTGCTGGATGAAATTGAAAAAGCCCATCCCGATGTATTCAACATCCTGTTACAGGTGCTGGATGATGGTCGCTTGACCGACGGGCAGGGCAGAACCGTTGATTTCAGGAATACCATTATCGTGATGACCTCTAACCTGGGCTCGGATATTATTCAATCGCTGTCGGGCGAAGCGCTTTATTCGGTGATGAAAGCGGCGGTCATGGACATCGTCAGCACCAAGTTCCGTCCCGAATTCATCAACCGGATTGATGAAGCGGTGGTGTTTCATTCGTTGGGACGCGGACAGATTCGCGCTATTTCCGGCATTCAAATCGAATACTTGCGTAAGCGTTTGCAGGATCGCGAAATCGGTTTTGAAATTACCGAGGAGGCTATGGATTTGTTAGGCGAGGCGGGCTTTGATCCGGTTTACGGCGCAAGGCCAATGAAACGCGCTATTCAGCAGCAACTTGAAAATCCGTTGGCTCAGAAGATACTGGCAGGCGATTTTGTCGCCGGGGATGCCATAAAAGTTGATGTTGAACATGAGACGTTGCGGTTTTTGAAGGGTTAAGCATGATGTCTTGATAAAATGATATGGACTCCTCATCCACCCCACGCCGGATGGGGCATGTTGCCCCGTCCGAAACGTTTTGCGTTAATTAACTGTAACCACTTTGCTTAGGCACTGCGGAAACGTTAGGGGCGGGGTTGCAAACCCCGCCCCGCTTGGGAAGAAAATCCGTTGGCTCAGAAGATACTGGCAGGCGATTTTGTCGCCGGGGATACCATAAAAGTTGATGTTGAACATGAGACTTTGCGGTTTTTGAAGGGTTAAGCATGATGTCTTGATAAAAGGATATGGACTCCTCATCCACCCCACGCCGGATGGGGCATGTTGCCCCGTCCGAAACGTTTTGCGTTGATTAAGTGTAACCACTTTGCTTAGGCGCTGCGGAAACGTTAGGAGCGGGATTGCAACCCCCGCCCCGCTTGGGCAACCCTTGCCCCGCATTGGAAATGCTTACATGCGTATTCCCAAGCCGGACGGGGCATGTTGCCCCGTCCGAAACGTTTTGCGTTGATTAACTGTAACCACTTTGCTTAGGCGCTGCGGAAACGTTAGGGGCGGGGTTGCAAACCCCGCCCCGCTTGGGCCGAAACCCATCATAATCAAACGCCGATGCGATGGGTTAAACCAACATCAACTCCTGCAACACCTTGATTTCGTCCCTGATCTTCGCCGCCTGCTCGAATTCAAGATTTTTCGCATGCTGATACATCGCGTCTTCCAGTTGCTTCAGTTTCTTGCCCGCCTGTTTGGGTGTCATGGTCGCCTTGTAGTCGGCCGAAAATTCCGCCACTTTACTCAGCAGCTTATTGGCGCTGGTCATGCCTGAACCGGGTATCGATACCTGTAGAATATCGGTTACCGACTTAAAAATGGTCGTTGGTTCTATATGGTGCTCAATATTAAACTGGTGCTGTTTTTCACGGCGACGCTCGGTTTCATCAATCGCCTGCTGCATCGATTTGGTGATTTTATCGCCGTACAAAATCGCCTTGCCGTTTACATTTCTCGCCGCCCGGCCGATGGTTTGCACCAGCGACACGACCGAACGCAGGAAACCTTCCTTGTCGGCATCGAGTATCGCAACCAATGACACTTCCGGTATATCAAGCCCTTCGCGCAGCAGGTTGATGCCCACCAGTACATCGAACTGCCCCAGCCGCAAATCGCGGATGATCTCGACCCGCTCCACGGTATCAATATCGGAATGCAGGTAACGCACCCGCACCCCGTGTTCCGATAAATATTCGGTCAAGTCTTCGGACATCCGCTTGGTTAACGTGGTCACCAGCACCCGCTCTTTTACCGCAACGCGCTTGTTGATTTCCGACAGCAAATCATCGACCTGGGTGGTTGCCGGGCGCACTTCCACGACGGGATCAAGCAAGCCGGTCGGCCTGACCACCTGCTCGGCAAAAACGCCGGAATGCTCCCGTTCGTAAGGCCCCGGCGTTGCCGATACATAAATCCGTTGCGGCGCTTTCAACTCAAACTCATCGAACATCAGCGGGCGGTTATCCAGCGCGGATGGCAGCCTGAAGCCGTATTCAACCAACGTTTCCTTGCGCGACCGGTCGCCCTTGTACATCGCGCCGATTTGCGGCACGGCGACGTGGCTTTCATCGATAATCACCAACGCATTGTCGCGCAAGTAATCGAACATCGTTGGCGGCGACTCGCCCGCGCTTCTGCCGGACAGGTAGCGGGAATAGTTCTCGATGCCGGAGCAATAACCGACCTCCAGAATCATCTCAATGTCGAACAGCGTCCGTTGCTCCAGCCGTTGCGCTTCGACCAGTTTATCCAAGGAGCGCAATTGTTCCAGGCGCTCCTTGAGTTCCACCTTGATGGCTTCAACCGCTTCCAATAGCTGCTCTCGCGGCGTGACGTAATGGCTCTTCGGGTAAATCGTATAACGCGCCAGCCGCCGGATGATTTCGCCGGTCAGCGGGTCGAATAACGACAAGCGCTCCACTTCGTCATCGAACAATTCTATCCGTAACGCTTCGCTGTCCGATTCGGCAGGGAACACATCGATGACCTCGCCGCGCACCCGGTAGGTCGCACGGCGCAGGTCGATGTCGTTGCGGGTATATTGCATTTCGGCCAGCCGCCGCAGGATGTCGCGCTGGTTAATCATGTCGCCCTTGACCAGATGCAACACCATTTTGAAGTACGATTCCGGCTCGCCCAAGCCGTAAATGGCCGAAACCGTGGCAACCACTATCGTATCGTCCCGTTCGATTAACGCCTTGGTCGCCGATAAACGCATCTGTTCGATATGCTCGTTGATCGCTGCATCTTTATCGATAAAGGTGTCGGAGGCCGGAACATAAGCTTCCGGCTGGTAATAGTCGTAATACGAGACGAAATACTCGACGCTGTTTTCCGGGAAGAATTCCTTCATCTCGCCGTACAGTTGCGCGGCCAGGGTTTTATTAGGCGCCATAATCATCGCCGGGCGCTGCACCTGATTAATCACATTGGCTATCGTGAAGGTTTTGCCGGAACCGGTCACGCCCAGCAAAGTCTGATGCACTTCGCCGTCATTCAGGCCCTCAACCAAGGCTTGTATCGCGGTAGGCTGGTCGCCGGCAGGCTGGAAACGGCTGTGGATTTTAAACTTCTTTTTCACTTAATCTTCTCAATAAACATAACTGCTTTATCGTTCCCAAGCCGGAGCGAGGGAACGATGCCAATAATTTAGCACCTGAATGTTAGTAAGCCATTATACATAGGGTATAATCCGCTTCACCTTTGACATTGATTTTACACGGGGAAACATGAGCATCAAACTTTCTAACAGAGTCCAGGCAGTTAAACCATCACCTACGTTGGCGATTACCGCCAGGGCCGCTCAAATGCGCGCTGCGGGCAAAGACATTATCGGCCTGGGCGCAGGCGAGCCGGATTTTGATACCCCGGATCATATCAAGGCTGCGGCGGTTAAGGCTATCGAGAACGGCTACACCAAATACACCGCAGTCGACGGCATACCCAGCCTGAAAAAAGCCATTATCGCCAAGTACAAGAACGATAACGGTCTTGATTACCAAGCCAAGCAGATTCTGGTTTCCTGCGGCGGCAAACAAAGCTCATTCAACCTGACCCAGGCCCTGCTTAACCACGGCGACGAGGTCATCATTCCAGCGCCGTTTTGGGTTTCCTATACTGACATGGTTTTATTGGCGGACGGTGTGCCGGTTATTATCGAAACCACGCAGGAGCAAAATTTTAAAATAACGCCTGCTCAGTTGCGCGCGGCCATTACCGATAAAACGCGGTTAATCTTTATCAACAGCCCGTCCAACCCGTCCGGCGTTGCGTATAGTCTGGAAGAGCTTAAAGCGCTGGGCGACGTGCTTAAGGATTTTCCCAACATCATCATCGCCACCGATGATATGTACGAGCACATCCTTTGGAAGAAAGGCACGTTTGTTAACATTTTGAACGCGCATCCTGAGCTTTATGATCGCACCGTGGTCATGAACGGCGTATCCAAAGCCTATTCGATGACCGGCTGGCGTATCGGTTATGCCGCAGGGCCTGCGGATTTGATCGAGGCGATGACCACTATCCAGTCGCAAAGCACCTCCAACCCGACCTCGATTTCACAGCATGCCGCCGAAGCCGCGCTAACCGGCGATCAAAGCTTTATCGACGACATGTGCGTTGAATTTAAAAAGCGCCATGATTATGTCGTTGCCGAACTCAACAGCATAGACGGCGTTGACTGCCTTGAAACCGACGGCACGTTTTACGTGTTCCCTAACGTGGAAAAGCTGATTGCCAGACTGGATAACATCAATGACGACCTTGGTTTTTCCGAATATTTGATCGAAGAAGCCGGTGTTGCGTTAGTGCCCGGTTCCGCGTTCGGCACGCCTGGGCATATCAGGATTTCGATAGCCACCAGCATGGCTAATCTGCAAAATGCGTTGGAGCGGATTAAGAAGGCGATTTAAGTTTTTATAGGGTGGGGCAGCTTTTTTCTCCACCTTTTATAACTACGCTATTTCATCTCTTACAAATAAAGGTTAATATATAAGTTAACTGCAGGTTGAGCTTGTTTATGCAAAATTACAAAGGAAGTAAATTTCACATTATCCATTGTGAAGGCGCTGTGGAAAGCTTTAATCATGCAATAGCTAAGCATCCCAAAAACAGGCGCACTCAATACAAGGCTCAAATGACGGCAATCATTAAGAGGCTTGGCGATGGTGACAGGATGTCTAATGAGAATTTTCCCCAGGAAGGGGAGTTGCCAGATAAATCACACTTTAGAGCATTAAAAAAAATACCCATAAGGGCGTATATCTGGTTGTCTAAAAATACACCAAATACCTATTACATAAGTCATTACATCTATAAAGATTTCGATAAATTGAAAAAGTCAGATATTGACAAGGTATGCAATAACTGGAGAAAAATAGAGGAATAATATGATGAACAACGAAGAAAGAGTATATGCGCGTGAAAGTCTTATCATGAACGTTACTGAAGATATTCTTGTAGCAATGGAAGATGAAAATATCTCTAAGGTAAAATTGGCAAGATTGCTAAATAAATCAAAATCGTTTATTACTCAGATGCTTGGAGGTTCTAGGAATATGACGCTTAGATCATTATCAGACATTGCATTTGCGCTGGATGCGGAAGTGTCTATTAAATTTACGCCCAAGAAAAAAGCTGTCGATTATGGCACTGATTCTTATCAGTGGGAAAACTCAACTGTGGTTTTGCTTCCTTTGTGTTATCGAATTGTGAGTAAAGCCGAGCCTATTGCAGAAGATTATCCAGATTGGCAAAAAGCAGAAGCGGCATGAATAAGGAGTTAGTTCAACAAGCACACAAAGGATTAGTCATACAGGATATATTTCTTCATTCTGCGGAAATAAAAACTAAAGATGATTTTTGTCCTTTAGCAGAAGTAACGCCGATTGAAATTCAATTCAAACATTTCATTAAA
This sequence comes from Methylobacter sp., assembly GCA_030653175.1. Lineage (GTDB taxonomy): Bacteria > Pseudomonadota > Gammaproteobacteria > Methylococcales > Methylomonadaceae > Methylobacter_A. The sequence continues at coordinate 22,354 of JAURZV010000054.1, read as the reverse complement.
GATTCAAGAATAATCTCTAGAGAAAGTGCTGACCATGAACACATGAATTTAATTGTTTTTCGCTATGTAGCAGGCTTTAGAGCCTTACCGAAAGGATTGCCTGATGACGAAAAAGAAAGCGGCACTGTCGTTGAAGTAATTGCAACATTTTCTGCTTGTTATGCAATGCTTGAAGAATTGCCTGATGAAGCAATTACTGAGTTTGCAAATTACAATGTGGGTTTTAACGTATGGCCTTATTGGCGAGAATATGCATCATCAACAGCAAAACGTTTAGGCTTACCGTCATTTGCAATTCCTTTGTATCGCTTGCCTTTATAACGAGTAACGTAGAAACGACATAACCTTATCTCACTAATTTTTCGTTTTTACAATCTTGTAGGGCATACAGTCTATGCCCAACATTCCCATGCTTTAATATGGCGGCGTGTTTCGAGTTAATTTCATTCCAAGGCAGCCAAAGCCGCTTCAGGCGCTTTGTCGAGGATTTTTAATAATGCTTTCGCCGCGCCTGTTGGACGGCGTTTTCCTTGCTCTCTAAGCGGGACGGGGTATGTACCCCGTCCCAAACGTTTAGCGATAAGTGTTGGAGTTGCCTATGGTTAGGCAAAGGCAAGGAAAACATTACGGATGGGGTGAATACCCCATCCGGCCTTCGATGTCTAACATGGCATTAGTTTCATCCATGTGTTGCTGAACGGCAATATCCCGTTCGGTAGTAGCGTCTAAACGGTTGAAATCCACTCTACCTTCGGGCAGCGATGCCGGATTTTCAGGATCAATACTTATTCTTACTGTTTTCATGGTGATTCATCCCACGTTGATCAGCCTTGCTCATTTGAGAGTGTGCAATTTGCGTGTAGCGTTTTTTTCATTTTCTACATTATCAATACTTACGGCGCTATCGCTTTCAGCGTATTCAACAATGGCTGTTTCTTCGGCAGAAAATTTAGCTGTCGTGCTTGGCTCCTTCCAAGGATTTCTCTTGGCTTTAGATAAGTCCAAGACATTTTGAATGTCATCACCCTCATCAAAATTCTTGTCAAATTCACTAGTTTTCATAAGGCTACCTCTTCTTTTCGTGATCTGCGGACAGATATAATTCTAAAACTAAGCAAAACGGGCATGGAGCAGCTTAGATTCCTACCAACTCCCCGTATTTTCCATAGCAAGCCATTTCTCCGAGGGTACCAGTGGCGAATCTTTTTGCAAAAGCTCGATAGAAATCATATCCGGCGAGCGTATAAACGCCATCCGACCGTCACGCGGCGGGCGGTTGATGACCACACCGGCATCCATCAGTTTTTGGCAGGTTTCGTAAATATTATCGACTTCATAAGCCAGATGGCCGAAGTTGCGGCCGCCCTGATAATCTTCGGTATCCCAGTTATAAGTCAGCTCCAGCAACGGCGCGTGCATTTTTTCAGCCTGATAGGCATCCAGCGGTGCATGCAGATAGACCAGTGTATAACGGCCTTCTTCACTGTCCATTCTGTCGCATTCGACCAGACCCAGTTTGTTGCAATAAAAATCGAGTGATTCATTCAGGTCATGAACCCGAACCATGGTATGTAAATAACGCATAGTGCTTCTCCTTATGAATATTGGGTCTTAATTTCAGCATGTCGATAACAATCGATGGTGTGATCGTTCACCATGCCGGTCGCCTGCATGTAAGCATAACAAATGGTGCTGCCGACAAACTTGAAGCCGCGCTTTTTAAGATCCTTGCTGATCAGCTCGGAGGTTCGCGTAGAAGCCGGAATGTCGGCGGCATTTTCCCAGGCATTGTGCAGCGGTTTACCATCGACAAATTGCCAGATATATCCATCAAAACCGCCAAAATCCTGCTGAACTTTCAAAAAAGCCTGTGCATTGATGACCGCCGCATTGACCTTCAGTTTGTTTCTTACTATATCCGGATTAGCCAACAGTGCATTGATTTTTTTATCATCGTAACCTGCAATCCTTTCAGCATCAAAATTATCGAAAGCTAAGCTGTAGCCGTCGCGTTTGTTCAAAATGGTTGACCAGCTTAAACCCGCCTGAGCGCCTTCAAGAATCAGGAGCTCAAACAACAGCCGGTCATCATGCACCGGCACGCCCCATTCGAGATCGTGATATTGCTCTTCATTAGGGCTGGACAGCGCCCATGTGCATTTTTTCATTGATGTTCCTGGCGTTAAAGTTTTCGACCATAACTTAAGTAACAGATGTTATGCAATAGGCATGGAATTTTTACCACGAAGGCACGAAGAACACGAAGGTTTTACCTTGGTTTTTCTTCGTGTTCTTCGTGGTTTATGCTTTAAGTTGACGCGTACCGCCCATTGATGCTCGGCGGGTTGACAATACTCACCTCAAACCGCATCATCAATCCAGTTTATCTACCAGCCATTTTATCCCATGAGTAATGACAACCTGCAAATCCGTCGTATCGCTATCGATACCTATCATGAAAACGTCGCTTATATGCACCGCGAGTGCGGCATTTACCGGGCTGAGGGTTTTCAGGCGCTGTCTAAAATCCTGATTAGCACCAACGGTTCCAAGGTGCTTGCGGTTCTTAATGTAGTCGATGATAGCTCCATCGTGCAGCCGGGGGAGCTGGGCTTGTCCGAACAGGCATTTGCGCAGCTCAATGTCGCTGAAGGTTGCCTAGTCACTGTCAATCATGCGGAAGCGCCTAAGTCGATGGATGCGGTGCGCCGCAAAATCAACGGCGAACGCCTCAGTCAGGCTGACTTTAACAGCATAACCAACGATATTGTCGAAACCCGCTATTCAAAAATGGAAATGGCTGCATTCCTGGTTGCGACCGGGCAAAACAATCTCGATCGGGACGAGCTGTTTTTTCTTACCCGCGCCATGTTGCAATCCGGCGACACGATGAACTGGCATGAATCGCTGGTAGCCGACAAGCATTGCATCGGCGGCATCCCCGGCAATCGCACTTCCATGCTGGTCGTGCCTATTGTTGCCGCGCACGGCATGTTGATACCGAAAACCTCCAGCCGCGCGATCACCTCGCCTGCAGGCACGGCCGACACCATGGAAGTGCTGGCCGAGGTCAATCTGACGCCGGATCAGCTGCACGACATTGTGCGCCAGGAACGCGGCTGTCTGGCCTGGGGCGGTACGGCCAAACTCGCGCCGGTCGATGATATGCTGATTTCTGTTGAACGCCCGCTGGGCATTGATTCTCAGGGACAGATGGTGGCGTCGATTCTATCCAAAAAACTGGCCGCCGGCTCCACGCACCTGATTATCGATATTCCGGTCGGCCCCACCGCCAAGGTGCGGCACATGAGCCAGGCGCTGGCCTTGCGAAAACTGTTTGAATTTGTCGGCGACCGGCTCAACATTCATTTGGAAGTGATGATTACCGACGGCCGCCAACCGATAGGGCGAGGCATAGGCCCGGTACTGGAAGCCCGGGACATTATGCAGGTGCTGCAAAACGATCCTGATGCGCCGTTCGATTTGCGCCAGAAGTCCTTGCAACTGGCCGGCAGGATCATTGAATTCGATCCCGACGTACGCGGCGGCCAAGGTTATGCCATTGCCCGCGACATACTCGAATCGGGCCGGGCCGGAGCTAAAATGAATGCATTGATTCAGGCGCAAGGTGCAAAAATAATCGACCTGCATCCCGGCAGTCTTTGTCATGAGGTTCTGGCCGATAGTGCCGGAATAGTCACCAGCATCGACAACTTTCAAATGGCAAAAATAGCCCGGCTTGCCGGTGCGCCGAAGATAAAAAAAGCAGGCGTCGATTTATTTAAGAAAGTGGGTGGTCCGGTAGAAAAAGGCGACACTTTATATTGTATCTATGCTGAATTTCCTACCGATTTTAAATTCGCTCAGGAGTTAGCCATTCAAAACAACGGCTATACGATAGGCAGCGAAGAACAAATCATTAAGTCGCTGATTGCCTTTTAGGTGATTTCTATGAAAGATCATTCCAGGGTTAAGCATTTTTTACTCACCACGAAGACACGAAGTTTTATTTCTTCGTGTCTTCGTGGTGAAAATTTCTTAGTCGTTGCGTAACACCGGCTTTTAATTAGGAATAATTTTAACCTATGATAATACTTGTCTTCCCTGACTACTTAAGCCAGGCACAACGTCTGGCGGCCCGGCTTGACGTACCGCTGGCGGAAGTGGTCTTGCATCATTTTCCCGACGGTGAAAGCTTGATCCGCCTGCCGCCGTCATTGCCTGAACACGTTATTGTTTGCCGCAGCCTTAATCAACCCAACGACAAATTGATCGAGCTATTGCTGTGCGCCACTACCGCACGGGAATTAGGCGCTAAACGGCTCACGCTGGTTACGCCTTATTTAAGCTATATGCGCCAGGACATCGCCAACCAGCCTGGCGAGGCGGTCAGCCAGCGCATCGTCGGCAAGCTGCTTGCCGACCTGTTTGACGATGTACTCACCGTAGACCCGCATTTGCACCGCATCTCGGCATTAACCCAGGCAATTCCGATTAAAAATGCGATCAGCCTTACCGCCGCCAATGAAATCGGAACTTTTTTAAAAGCACAATTCAACCATGCTGTACTGTTGGGGCCGGACAGCGAATCGAAACAATGGGTTGCCGCTATCGCCGAAAACATCGGTTTCGATTACGCCATTGCCAAAAAAAACCGGCTCGGAGACAAACAGGTTGAAATGACCTTTCCGGATGGCGATTTTCGCAACAAACCCGTGATCATCATCGACGACATGGCCAGCACCGGCAGGACAATTGCTAAAGCAGCCGGACTGCTGCAAGCCGCAGGCAGCAAAGACATCTACGCCGTCGTCACCCACGCCCTGTTTTGCGACGATGCTTATGCTCATATCCTTAAGTCCGGCGTCAAAACCATCTGGAGCACCGACAGCATCGACCATCCTTGCTCCTGCATCAAGCTCGACGCTCTGCTTGCGGACGCTATTAAGGCAATTACTTGATAAAGCGTTGACTGTTGAGTAGGGCGTGCCGCGCGCGCCTGCTCCGTCTAAATTTAACTTCCTATGGCGCGCGGCACGCCCTATATGAAGTAACATGCACGATACTTTTAATCACACCTATTAGTTGATAAAGCGTTGACAGACCTAAGGCCAGTTAATAGACTGAGGCCTTTTTTACGGCAACGATAGACTGCAAGCTTGCCGAACATTGTTCACCCCGATTTAACAACTTTAAGAGGACTCATTTATGCGTATTAAAAACTGGCTGATTGCCGCCTTATTTCTCGTATCACCCTCGCTCTATGCACATACCGGAGGACATATCGACCACAGCTTGATCAGCGGTTTATTGCATCCTTTAACCGGCATCGATCATTTGCTGGTATTACTGGCGGTTGGCCTGATTGCGGCTAAGCAGGGCGGCAAAGCCTTGTTTGCATTTCCGGCTGTTTTTCTGGCATTGATGGCTGCCGGAGCCTTGCTTAACGCTGTAGCGGTGCAAATTCCGTTTGTTGAATCATTAATCGCCTTATCGTTGGTGGCGTTTGGCTTGCTGGTCACTATCAGTCAAAAACAACGTTCTAAAATACTCTTTCCGGGCGTATCGTTTTTCGCCGTATTCCATGGCTATTCACATGCCGCAGAAATTCCGGCCGATTCCAGCGCCGTATTGTATTTCTCGTCGTTAATGTTGATGAGTCTGGTCATTTGCCTGATCGGTTGCGTAATTGGACTTAGCACGGGTAAGCGTATGAACACCCTGTTTTCATTGATATGCTTAAGCAGCGGCTTGTATTATTTAGCCGCCGGTTAGTGAGTCAGTTATGAACAAGATAGTACTCCGCTAAATAAAGCACCCTTTAAAATAGCCAAGCCGGTAAAAGCTATTTTCCAAATACAGTCTAACAAACTAACACCGCGTAAAACCGGGGCTGCTTGTAGCCCCGCCATTTCCTAAAGCAGGATAAGTAACCTTGTGTAACACCAATAAAGACGTTGTACCGGCAAGAATCGATTATATTGATGCTTGGCGGTTTCTGGCCGTTGTTATGGTCATTCAGTCGCATATTTTCGTTTATAGCGGCTTAAAAATAATATCTTTGGCACCTTATTTAGATCAGCTGGATCGACTGGGTGAGCTGGGGGTTTTGGTCTTTTTTGTGATCAGCGGTTTTGTGATTTGTTCCGGTCTTGTTGCGGAAAAAAGCAGGACGGGCACGATTTGTTTACCCGCATTTTATGTGCGCCGTTTTTATCGGATTATTCCGCCGCTTTGGCTGTATCTATCCTGCCTTTTGCTGCTTAATGCAGCGGACATTATTGAAATTTCGCCGCAACAAGCGCTCACCTCAGCCTCGTTTTTATGCAATATGCCGTTTCCTGACGGCTGTTCGTGGTTTGCAGGACACACATGGACGCTGGCTTACGAGGAGCAGTTCTACCTGATTTTTCCGCTGCTGATGCTGTTTGTACCGATGGTCAATAACAGTTTGCGCTTTGGGATTGCAATAGGCGGTTTGACCATCGCTTCGGTGTTATTGAACAGGACAGGACATCTGTTTATTGGCGAATATTTCATGTACTTTATTTTTCTGCTTACCGGTTGCTGCTCAGCACTGTTGCCCGAAAAGATCATCAGCCGTATTCGTCAGATGCACGTTGCAGTCTGGCTAATCGTTATTGCGCTGCTGCTGACTGGTATCGGCTATTTGCCGGTTGGAATCGAAAAACAGATTAAGGTGGTTTGTTACCCTGTGCTGATTCTGCTGATGGTGCTGGGTACGCCCACACAGATTAAAGCGATTGCCCTTGTTTTTAAAAACAGACAGTTATGCTATCTAGGGAGAATTTCTTATACGGTGTATTTGTGGCAGGAATTAGTGACGGGGAATTACGTCGGTTGGTTAACTTTCTTTTACATCGCTGTTGTTTTTGGGTTCGCAATGATCTCGTATCGATATATTGAGCTGCCGTTTCAAAAAATGGCCACTTTGATGTCCAATGACTTGAAGGCAGCCGCTGTCGCCGCACCGTTAACCGGGTATAAACAAGATCAACAATATTAAACCCTCGGAAGGAAAAGCCGAGGGTTTTATGCGCTTAACTACTCCGCTTGAGCCGCAAAACTATGCACCCATACCAGAGCGTCGGCTTCCCAGGTCATTCCGGCGTGCATTTTCAAGATAATATCCCGGTACATATCAAGACTGGGATAGCCCTCCGCCCTGGCATCGGCATCGGTCATGTCACCTAAGCGCTGACGTTTTAAATCGGTAACAACAAAAGTCATCCCGTCCAGGTCGAAGGTTTCGCCGGGCCAGCCGTATACGCCATCACGACGTTGCTGCGTTTTCATTCCGGCCTTTGTCGCTTCTACCAATTTCGCATGAGTGACCAGGCGGTCTATCGAACAGGTTTTGTCTGGGTAAGCTTCCATTATTGATCCTAATCTAAATAAAAAAATCTATTGTACACCAAGCAATCTCGTCCTGTAGCTGCTGCCGGCAGCCATTTTTTGTGTCATCTAAACTTAATTTCGATGTCAGCCGATACCGGCGTTTATTTAACTGAAGACGGCAAAACCGGAATCATTCAGGACATTAACTTGACGGTATAACAAAGAGCTGCGGGATAGCGATTGTTGCTATAGGTATTCGTACTGATAAACCTCATCTGCATATTTTGTTAATCTGTAAGCGACAAAGAAGGGCTGGATGCCATGTTTTTGTCGCATTATCTCTCTTACAAAGACCACCCCGGGTCTACCCCCTGTTCTCTCTGGGGCGGTCTTTTTTTGATCGGCATTGTAATCTTTCATCATCCTTATCTGGATGGCACTCGACTATATCATTCCTGAAAAATCCTTAATGATCTGATCCTGTTGATAGCAGCCGCCAGTTCATATTTGCGCGGCATGGAAAGGGTACCCGGATAATCAGGCTCCAAGAAGGCTAATCCATGCTTGTTTATTTCACTCTCTATCCGGTCTATCCAAAAACGGATCGTTTCCGGTTTATTACCCGACTGCTTTAGTTGAGTTCGTAGCGCCAGCAAGCAGTAGCCGATGGCTAGAATCTGCGGTGCTTCTGCGATTTGTACCACCGCATCCAGATTGACCAGATCCATGCCGTATTCCAGTTGCCTTGGTGCGTTGCGTAAATCTTTTATGCGTTTTGAAATCGTCTTGTTCAAGCGCCGATTGATATAAACGGGATCGAAATTACCGGCCGCCAGACGGCGTGATGCGGAAAAAGCGGGGGTCGGCGAATCTTCCTCCGCTATAGCCCCAAGCCTGTCGCGCACCTTGGCGGTAATATCATCGCAACGGTAATTATCCATCAGCAGACAGGTATCGGCTTTCTGCAAAAAATAACCCAGGCCGCCGACCACAAAAATCATCGAGACATGATGTTTTTTCCACAGCGATCGCACCGTTGAATAAAGCGGCTTGATCGGCTCTTGAGCCGCATCCAGGATTTTTTTGATCAACTCGTCACGTACCAGAAAATTGGTTGCGCAGGTATCTTCATCAAACAGCAGCAAGCGGCTGCCGCTCTCAATGGCTTCGACAATATTGGCCGCTTGCGAAGTGCTGCCGCTGGCGTTATCGGATGAAAAACAATCGGTTTTAAGGCCGTTCGGCAGATCGCCGATAAAAAGGCTGATGTCGACATTCCGGATACTGCGGCCCTCTTCGGCCCTGATAAAAAAGGCATCCTCCCGAGTCACCACATATTCCCGCCCGTCTCCCGGAATATGCGCATAAACTCCGGCTAAAATCGCCTGCATCAAGGTCGATTTGCCATGATAGCCGCCGCCGGTAATGCAGGTGATACCTTCTTTAATACCCATGCCGGTTATGTTGCGGCCATCAGACAAAGGGATTGTTGTTTGTAACGATGCGGGAGATTGAAAGGTTTTAACAGATTCGTCCATAGCAGGCCGGTCATCGACGCCGCTATGCCGCGGCAGCTTTGCATCATTGGCGATAAAAGCAACCAGATCATGTTGTCGCATAAACTGAATAATCTCGGCGCGTATTTTTTGCACATCCACAAACTGCTGGAGCAGCGTTCTAGTTTGCTCATCGTAGTGTTGATAAAAAAACGTAGCGTCAACAATTGCAGTCAGTTCCTGATTGAACATGATCCACGCCTGCTCGGCATCAAAAACGCCGCCTTGCCCTGTAGCAGGGAGGCTGATGATAAAGCACAAATAAACGGCATCGTCACCAAACAAAACGCTATCCCTGTTCAGCATCTTTTGGCTCAAGGTAATGGTATTAAAAGAACCGCTGCCGTCTTTACCGCGATTTTGCTGCGCGAATCGGTCAATGCCGTGACGAAAGCGCCGAATTAAAAAATCGGCCACCGCCAGTTTGCACTCGGCGGTTTGGAAAAATTGCTCGGGGATTTTACTGTCCTGTAGCGCTACTTTAATCGACGCAATGGAAGCAGGGTTAGCGCCGGGGCTACCCTGCATTTTGATGAAGCTGAGTTCGAATCGGGGGAAGTGATAAGTACCGCGCAGTTTTTGGATGTTGTGAAAAGACTGATCGGCGATAGAAGCCAGTAACGGTTGTAATTTGTTCACATGCCCTCCTGCCTCACGGTTTTAAAAACCAGGGAAGTTAATGCTCTTTAACCTCCTTTCCATGACAGTCCATGTCAGCAATCAACTTCATTTTCACTAGATTGTCATCGATACTTAAGGTCTTGAAAGCGGCTTTTATATTCATGGTTTTTAAGGCATCAACAGAACCGAACCTGAAACCAAACAGCCTGTTTTTCTTGCCTTCAGCAAAACCACCCATTATTTCATTAATGCGGTCATCAATAAGCTGCCTTGCTTTATTCAACTCCGTGGCGACTTCCGGCTTCAGCCCGGTTAATAATTGCCTGGCCGGCAATGGCTCGGCTTCAACCGGCAAATCCGGCTGAAGCCTTTTGCGCATATCCGCCAGTTTTGCCTACATGGATGTAGGTAAGGGGCGTGAGCAGGAGCGGAAGCTTTTTACTTTGCCCATGAGCCACCAACAGATTACGCTCAGTAACACTCACCTTTTTCCGGTCTGCTGCAGGGTTATCCGATGTTTTTTTCATCACTTAAAACGGGATGTCGTCATCATACGGCGCATCAAAATTATCATGACTAGGGCCTTGTTGCGCAGATGGCTGGCCTTGCGCACCGGAAGATTGATAATTTTGTTGCGGCGGCTGGTTGGACTCGTTTCTTTTGCCGACCAAATCGATAATATTGGCGTTAAGCTCCAGACTGGTTTTAGTCGAACCGTCTTGCGCCCGATATTCATTTTGACTCAGTTCACCCGAGACAAACACCTGTTGGCCTTTTTTCAGATAATTTTGCAACTGTCCTTCTGCGCGCTTGCCCCACACCGCACACCTGATCCATAGCGTTTGCTGCTTATCGCCAAAGCCGATGTTGTTGGCTACGGTAACATTCAATACCGCTTGACCCGATGGTAAATACCGGACTTCTGCATCGCGGCCAACAGTGCCGGTAAAACTAAATACGTTGCTCATTTTTTTCTCATTGATGGTTAAATTAATAATGCGGCTATTATCGACTGGTTCTATCAAAAAGAAAAATGCAAAACCTCAGGTCGGTTTTGATTCTCGTCCGATAAAGCCCAGTTGCGTAACGAATCACTGGAATGACATGCTTTATTACTGTAAGTGTTTATTTTGGAGTGGATAATCAGTGGACAATGGACACAAGACTCATACATTTATCTAAATCCTTTCGCTATTTAGACTGTGGGGAGCCCTGCCGCTCTAATAGTAACAAGCCTCGTATTACAAAATATTTGTTCATTTAGGGCGATTAAGAATAAATTGAAAGAAAGCAATCGAATTGGCTGTTTTTTAGCTATTCAAGGGGGTTTTGGAGATAGATTTGATCTGGGTCTCGACCGGATGTTTTACTGCGTAAAGCCAAGATTCTTGCCAATCAAAAAATGTTATATCGAAAGTCGCTGTTTTACCTTATCATCAAATAAATTAAGCCTTACAAACATCATTTTCTTCTTAATCGACCACTCATTTAACTTTAATAATAAGGGTTTACCTATGAATACATTTCCAATCGATCTTGGCGCTTATCAACGCATCACTTTAAACGCAAACAATACGACACTGACTGACGAACAACGGGCCAGTCTCAAGGCTAATATACAATTGTGCCGCGACGCGATCGTGTTTTTTACGGCTACCGGCGCTGCGAGAGGCGTTGGCGGACATACCGGCGGACCTTACGATACTGTGCCGGAAGTCGTAATAATGGATGCTTTGTTCAGAGGCGATGCAGCTAAATACGTACCTGTTTTTTTTGACGAAGCCGGGCATCGCGTGGCCACTCAATACCTGATGTCTGCTCTTAACGGCGATTTGCCTGCTGAACATCTGATGCAATACCGCGCAGCCCATTCTCATTTGCCGGGCCACCCTGAACTGGGCTTTACGCCCGGCGTAAAATTCAGCTCGGGACGGTTGGGCCACATGTGGCCCTATGTCAATGGCGTGGCTATCGCTAATCCTCTTAAGGTACTGTTTTGCCTGGGTTCCGATGGCTCGCAGCAGGAAGGTAATGACGCAGAAGCCGCCCGCTTTGCAGTTGCTCAAAACCTGAATGTTAAATTGATCATTGATGATAATGACGTAACCATTGCAGGTCATCCGTCACACTATCTACCCGGTTGCTCCACGGCTAAAACGTTGGTCGGCCACGGCTTAACCGTATTGGAAGGCGACGGCGAAGATATCGACGATCTTTATAAGCGTATTTGTACTGCCATTAACACCGATGGCCCCGTTGCTGTTATTAATCATCGTCCTATGTGTCCGGGCATTGTCGGACTGGAAGGTTCAACTCACGGCCATGACGTAGTCTCGGTAAAAGTGGCGGTAGAGTATTTAGAGTCTCACGGTCGACAGGCTGCGGCAGATCACCTTAAAGCAGTTCAAGCACCAAAAAATGACGCTGTATTCCTGGGTTCCAGCGACAAGTGGGATGCTAACCGCAACGTTTTCGGCGATGCAGCCGTCGCGATTATGGGCCGGATGAGCGAGGCCGAGCGTATCGAAAAAATTCGCGTCGTTGACAGCGACCTGGAAGGTTCCTGCGGTCTGATCAAAATTCATAACGCTTATCCTGAAGTGTTTATTTCTTCCGGCATTATGGAGCGCGGTAACTTTTCGGCAGCGGCCGGTTTCGGGATGGAAGCAGGCAAACAGGGTATTTTTGGTACCTTTAGTGCTTTCTTGGAGATGTTGCTTTCAGAGATTACGATGGCACGATTGAACCATTCCAACGTGCTCAGTCATTTCTCGCATTCAGGGATAGACGACATGGCTGACAACACCTGCCATTTCGGTCTGAACAACATGTTTGCCGATAATGGTTTGAGTGACGGTTATGCGACCAACCTTTACTTTCCGGCTGACCCGCTGCAAATGAAAGCCTGTTTGGAAACCATCTTCTTTAACCCGGGTTTGCGTTTTGTATTCTCGACCCGCTCTAAAGTACCGACTATTTTGAATACTGACGGTCAGGAGTATTTTGGCGGTGACTACAAATTTGTCTCGGGCAAGGATGAAATTATTCGCGAAGGAACTCAAGGTTATATTGTCAGCTTCGGCGAAGCGTTGTATCGGGCGTTGGACGCAGTAGAACGTCTAAAACAAGAAGGCATTGATGTCGGTTTGATCAACAAACCTACCTTGAATGTCATTGATGAGGAGATGATGGCTAAAATTGGCAATTCGCCGATGGTGTTGATTGTCGAGTCGTATAACCGGAAAACGGGACTGGGTAGCCGCTTTGGTTCCTGGTTGCTGGAGCGTGGCCTGACCCCAAAATATGCGCATATTGCAACGCATAAAGAAGGTTGTGGCGGTCTCTGGGAACAGTTCCCGCATCAAGGTATCGATCCGGCAGGGATTATGGACAAAGTTAAGGATCTGCTGAAAGATTAATTCGATTAATCATAAAGGGGCGCATAAAGCGCCTCTTTTTTTGCTGATAAGCGCCACGGCTTACTGTTATCGTTCACCGTATTCCCTTCAGGCGAAACTAATTGTGTTAGAGAGTGTATTTTGCCGGTTTTTTTAGAAAAGAGCTTCCAAATTGAACGGCAATCTTAGCTATGCGACTGTCTTTAAAATATCCACTGTCTGACTTGACTGGCAAACGGGCGCTTTAAGTGAAAAATTGGAAGCTCTTTTACGCCGCTCAGGTGTAAAACATGCCAGTGCGGTTGTTGTAGTCTGTACCAACTTTTTTGCAAAATTCCTTGCACGACCGACAGCGTTGGTTATTAATCATACTTCGATTCATACCAGCCATGAATTCATTGAGAATATCGAAAGGTCGGAATTACCAGGAATTAACCCTTGTGCCGATCTTGCCTTATTTTCCAGAGTTTAATCTTAACGAAATACTCGGGCTAAAAATTACATGAATGATTGTCTTTTTCCGCTTATCAATCCTTTATCTCTCTAAAAGAAAATCTATTTGATATTCGCGCCAATATTGGCAAAAGTGTTAAATGTTTTTTGAACTATTGTTTACGTTAGAGGTTGGTCTTGTTCTAAATATTTGCAGCATAGCCAAAGTTCTAGTATCTTTCGGTTCGTCAGTCTATAAAAAGTAAAACGCAAGGGAAAGAGGAATAAAGAAAATGGAGTTATCTTTATTCGATTTTTTAATGCTGACAATGGGTTCAGAGAACCTACGTTTTCTCGCTTCTATATGTAAAGATGATCGGCAATGTTTTTTCCTTTATATCATAGCCTTAGTGGTATTAAATGCTTAATTCCCGGTTTTACAAAGAAGCTTTTGGACCAAATTTTTGTTATTTGCTGTGTTTTATCCAGGTTATTTATAGTTATTGTCAATTATGCTACTGAGTATATTTATCCGACTTGGCTTCTTGTGGGCTGCTGCTTTTATGTATTCAAAGTGTATGGCGGCTGAGTTTGATTGTTTGATTGAACCCGCGCAAATGGTTGAGGTAGGTAGCTCGGTCACTGGCAGGATAGATCGCGTTTATGTTAAGCGTGGCGACTGGGTAGAAAAAATGCAGACCTTGGCAACGCTTGAGTCGGATGCAGAACGCGCAGCTTCGGAGTTGGCTAAATTCAAATCTCAGCAAGTAGGCCCTACTCGAATGGCTGAAGGCAAAATGGAGTTTTCTAAAAAGAAGCTTAATCGACGTCAGGAGATGGCGAATCAAAAATTAATGGCTTTGCAAGATAGCGAAGATACGGAAGCGGAGTTTCGTTTGTCCGAGGCGGAACTTCAAGTCGCTAAAGAAAATCGCCAAATAGCCAAGTTGGAACTTCAGCAACAAAACAGCTTGCTTAATTTACGAACTATTAAAAGCCCCATAGAAGGCGTTGTAGTTGACCAAGGCGCGTTTCAAGGAGAGGTGTTCGAGTTGGGTTCGAATAAAAAATATATTTTCAAGGTTGCAGAAATGAACCCGCTTAGGGTTCATGTCATCTTGCCGAAGCATGTGTTTGGTGAGCTTAAACATGGAATGAAGGCAAATGTTACGCCGGAGATTCCTCAAGGCAGTATTTATTCCGCCAAAGTGAATATGGTTGACCGGTTGATTGATGCGGCAAGCGGAACTTTTGTCGTGTTTCTTGAGATGCCGAATCCAAAGCTTGAGATTCCTGCCGGAGTGAAATGCAAAGCCGTTTTTCCAGAGTTAGATAAAAAATAATAACTAATTGTCCGAAACAGGACTGATTTCATAAGAGGTTGATAATGCGTAAATCTATTAAAAAAGAAGATCGTTCTGTCCGGAATCCTGCTTTTAAAATGTCGTTATTAATGTCAGCGCTTAAAAAGGCCTTTAGAACGCCTAACGGACAATCAAAACCGTTCTCCGACTCAGCTGCCAATAAAGCAAAAGAGTCAACCGCTAATTCCTCTATTCGTTTTGAAGCCCTGGAACCCAGAGTGCTGCTGTCAGGGGATTTAAATCCGGCGCAAACAGTATCGGGTTCGATCAATGTGCAAGGCGAAGTAGATCAATACGGGTTCACGCTCACCCAAAACACTCAAATCGTATTTGATTCGCTGACCAACAATTCCAATATGAATTGGAGCTTATCAGGGCCTAACGGGGCGGTAGTCGGTAACAGGAGTTTTACTAATTCAGATTCGGTAGACGCTTCAGCTAGCCCATTGCTTAATTTAGCAGTGGGGGATTATACGCTTACAGTGGATGCTAATACTGACCAGACCGGCGCTTATAATTTCCGCTTAATTGATGTGCTGAAAGCGCAAGAAATTACCCCAGGAACCGATGTGACGGGTACCCTGGATTCAGCAACCCAAACCAATGTATACAAATTTAATGCGACAGCAGGGGAGCATTATTATTTTAATAGCTTGAATTTAACTGGCGGGAATACTTACTGGCGGTTAATTGATCCTAATGGGAATAACGTATTCGGTCCCTCTTATGTTACTAACGACGCTGACATTACTACGGCAGTCGATGGTTCTTATACACTACTGGTTGAAGGGCGAGTCAGTGCAACAGGGAGCAGCAATTACAGTTTTAATGTGCAGAAAGTCACTGACGACCAGTCCACGCTCAGCTTGGGCAGTACGGTTAATGGCAGCATTGCCCATGCCGGGCAGCGTGACTTTTACAGCTTTAGCCTGAGCGAGTCCAAACAGCTTTATTTCGATGCGCTGAGCAACAGCAACGTCAATTGGACGCTGACAGACCCCAGAGGAGCGGTGGTATCCGGCAGGAACTTCACCAGCACGGATGCGGGTAGCCTCGGCGGTTCGGCCATTTATGACCTGATAGCCGGCGACTACACGCTCATTATCGATGGCAATACCGATATGGTGGGCAACTACAGCTTCCGCGTATTGGACATCGCTCAAGCCACGGCACTGACGCCGGGGACAACAGTGAGCAGCCAGCTCAGCCCGGCCAATGAGACCGACTTGTACCAATTCAATGTCACTGCAGGCGAACGTTTTTATTTTGATTATAAAAGCTATTCAGGCAGCTATCCTTATTGGCGGTTGTTAGATCCCTATGGTCAATTGGTGTTTGGCCCCGACGGCTTTTACGCCGATAAGGAACCGCTGACCCTGACCCAAACAGGCGCCTACACCTTGCTGATAGAAGGTTACGTCTATGATACGGGAGTAACCGGCAACTACAGCTTCAGTGTGCACAAAGTCACTGATGACCAAGCCACGCTCACCGTGGGAGATACGGTAAGCAGCAGCATTGCCCATGCCGGGCAGCGCGACTTTTACAGTTTTAGCTTAAGCGAAGCCAAGCGGCTGTATTTCGATGCACTGAGCAACAGTGACGTCAATTGGACCTTGGTAGGCCCTAAAGGCACGGTGGTTTCCGGCAGGAACTTCACCGGCACGGATTCCGGCAACCTTGGCGGTTCGCCGTTTACGATCTGGTCGCTGGCGACTACACGCTCATTATCGACGGCAATGGCGCAATGGTAGGCAACTACAGTTTCCGCGTATTGTGGACATAGCCCAAGCCACGGCCTTGACGCTGGGGACGGCCGTGAGCGGGCAGCTCAGCCCGGCCAATGAGACCGACCTGTATCGGTTCAATGCCACGGCGGGCGAACGGTTTTATTTCGATTATAAAAGTTCATCAGGGAGCACTTATACACCTTATTGGCGGTTATTGGATCCCAATGGAAGACTCGCTATCGGGGGCTGGAGAAAAATGCATCGCAGGTCAACTTGCTGGTGGGACTGTGGGACTGGCAAATCTGTACATGCTCAGGCGGCAGCTGATGGCTGCCTGAGGGCAAAATGCGACTGTCGTTTCCCGAAAACGACAGATTAACAAGAAAAATCGGGGGAAATGACTAAAAATACCATTTATTGCGCGTGTTACCAAGCGGCAATTTTTGAAAAAAATCAGCTTGTCTGGTAATTGTGGCTGGAATTCGATTTGTTCAGCGCTTCCCTAATGTGGTCCACTATGTAGACTCCCTTTAAGGAAAGAGAATATATCGGGGAGTTTTTTACCAACCTGCTAAAATCCTCTAGGAGGCTGTCGGATTATGGCTCACTAAAAACAGTAAGTAATTGAAATCATTGAAAAACTATTTTCCTGGTATTTTTCGCCAGTGAAATAATATCCTTATGAATCAATTTGTTATATTTTTATAGTTTCTAAATCCGACAGCCTCCTAGGATCAGTCACAGAACATTTTTTGAACGTTACAAATGACCATAAAAGAGAACCAGATCGAACAAAGCTTGATTCATAAGTTGACCGATCTTAAATACACCCATCGCACTGATATTCGGGATAGAGAGGCACTAGAGCAAAACTTCCGCAACAAATTCGAGGCGCTTAACCGAGTCAACCTAACAGACTCGGAATTCGCCCGCCTGCGCGACGAAATCGTCACCGCCGACGTCTTCACCGCCGCCAAAACCCTGCGTGAGCGCAATTTTTTTCAACGTGAAGACGGCACGCCCCTGCAATACACCCTGGTCAATATCAAAGACTGGTGCAAAAACGACTTTGAAGTCATCAACCAGCTACGCATCAATACCGACAACAGCCACCACCGTTATGATGTGATTCTGCTGATTAACGGCGTCCCCGTCGTGCAGATTGAGCTGAAAACACTCCAGGTCAGCCCGCGCCGCGCCATGGAGCAAATTGTCGAGTACAAAAACGACCCCGGCAACGGCTACACCAATACGCTGCTCTGTTTTATGCAGCTGTTTATTGTTAGCAATGAAAGCAATACCTACTACTTTGCCAACAACCACAACCAGCATTTCAGCTTT
Source organism: Methylobacter sp. (assembly GCA_030653175.1). Taxonomy (GTDB): domain Bacteria; phylum Pseudomonadota; class Gammaproteobacteria; order Methylococcales; family Methylomonadaceae; genus Methylobacter_A. Next base: position 4,553 of record JAURZV010000054.1, on the reverse strand, counting down.
AACGCCGACGAGCGCTTTTTGCCCATCTACCAACTGGCGAATGAAGACAACAACAAAATCGCCCACTTGCACGATTTTGCCGACACATTCCTGGCCAAATGCACGCTGGGCCAAATGATCAGCCGCTACATGGTACTGGTGGCAAGCGAGCAAAAGCTGATGATCATGCGCCCCTACCAAATCTATGCGGTTAAGGCGATTGTCGATTGCATCCATCAAAACCGGGGCAATGGCTACATCTGGCACACCACCGGCAGCGGCAAAACCCTCACCTCGTTTAAAGCATCCACGCTGCTCAAAGACAACCCGGACCTTGAAAAATGCCTGTTCGTGGTGGATCGTAAAGACCTCGACCGCCAAACCCGCGAGGAATTTAACAGGTTTCAGGAGGGCTGCGTAGAAGAAAACACCAACACCGAAACCCTGGTGCGGCGCATGTTATCGGAAGACTACGCCGACAAAGTGATTGTCACTACTATTCAAAAGCTCGGCCTGGCGCGCTGGATGAAAACAGCAAGCGCAACCAAAGCCACAAACAAAAAGGCAAGCTCACCTACAAAGAGCGTTTGGAGCCACTACGCCACAAGCGCATCGTCTTCATCTTTGACGAATGCCATCGCTCGCAATTTGGCGAAAACCACAAAGCCATTAAAGAATTCTTCCCTAACGCGCAGTTGTTTGGCTTTACCGGCACACCGATTTTTGACGACAACGCCAGCTACAAACAAATCGACGGCACCGTGGGCTCTTTTAAAACCACCAAAGATATATTCGAAAAAGAACTGCACGCCTACACCATCACTCACGCCATTGATGACAAAAACGTGCTGAGCTTTCACATCGATTATTTCGGAAAAGACAATAAAGCCGAAGGCACAAGCAAACCTAAATCGGGCCCAAAAACTGGTATAACTCCACCACCAGAGGCCGTCGTGAAGGAAATCTTAAAGAAACACGATGCCGCCACCAACTCGCGCCGCTTTAACACGATTCTGGCAACGGCCTCCATCAATAACGCTATTGAATACTACGACTTATTCCTTACCCTACAGGCACAGAAGTTGGCGGAAGACGACAGCTTTCAGCCGCTGAACATCGCCTGCGTGTTCTCGCCGCCCACTCAGGCACTGGCAAAAGACATCGACAATCAAAACGGCAAGAACGTTGCCGATATTAAACAGCTGCAAGACGACCTGCCGCAAGAAAAGGCCGACAACCAGGAAGCACCGGAACAGAAAAAAGCCGCGTTAACGGCCATTATTGCCGACTACAACAAGCAGTACGGCACCAACCACAACATTAACGAGTTCGACCTCTACTATCAGGATGTGCAGCAGCGGATTAAAGACCACAAATATTCCAACCAGGATTACCCGCGTAAAAACAAAATCGACATCGTCATTGTGGTGGACATGCTGCTCACCGGGTTTGATTCCAAATACCTCAACACCCTGTACGTGGATAAAAAACTGCAATATCACGGTTTGATTCAGGCCTTCTCGCGCACCAATCGCGTACTGAACGACAGCAAGCCTTGGGGCAATGTGCTGGATTTTCGCGGGCAGGAAAAAGAAGTGGACGCCGCCATTGCACTGTTTTCCGGCCAATCAACCGAACAAGCCAAAGAAATCTGGCTGGTGGATCCAGCCCCCGTGGTCATCGATAAACTCAAAGACGCCCTCAGCAAGCTCGATACCTTTATGCAATCCCAAGGCCTGGATTGCGCACCGGAACAAGTGACCAACTTAAAAGGCGATAACGCCCGCGCCGAATTTATCAACCACTTTAAAGAAGTGCAGCGCCTGAAAACCCAGCTTGATCAATACACCGATTTAGGTGAAGACAGCAGAGAAAGCGTTGAACAACTGCTGCCCGAAGACACCCTGCGCGCTTTTAAAGGCATGTATCTCGAAACCGCTCAACGGTTAAAAGACCAGCAAGACAAAGGCGGCGATGTAGACGAAACAGTACAACAACTGGATTTTGAATTTGTGCTCTTTGCCTCGGCAGTCATCGACTACGACTACATCATGGGTCTGATTGCCAAATCCACGCAAAAAACCGGCAAACAAAAAATGACCCGCCAGCAACTGATCGACCTGATCAGTTCCAGCGCCAATTTAATGGACGAGCGCGAAGACATCATCGCCTATATCAACAGCCTGCAAGCGGGAGAAGCATTAAGCGAAAAAGCCATCCGCGAAGGCTACCAAGCCTTTAAAGCCGCAAAATCCGCCAAAGACTTGGCTGCCATAGCCGACAAACACGGCCTGCAAGCCCAAGCCCTGCAAGCCTTTGTGGATGGCATTATGAGCCGCATGATTTTTGATGGCGAACAATTGAGCGACTTACTCGCACCCTTAGAGCTAGGCTGGAAAGCCCGCACAAAAGCAGAACTGGCGCTAATGGAAGACCTGGTGCCGATGTTGAACAAACTCGCCCAAGGGCGCGAGATTTCGGGGTTGGCTGCGTATGAGTAATAAAATCGAGACATCCAGGGTGCGTTCATCGGCGGCCGAATATCTGACATTCGTCGCTGCCGGCGGCAATGGCGGCGTGGAAGCGGTGTACGCCGATGAAAACGTCTGGCTCACCCAGAAGATGCTGGGGTTGCTCTATAACGTTGAAACCCACACCATCAACTACCATCTGAAAAAAGTGTTTGCCGACAGCGAGCTGGAAGAAGCCGCAGTTATTCGAAATTTTCGAATAACTGCGGCAGACGGCAAAAGTTACGACACCAAGCACTACAACCTTGCCGCGATCATTGCCGTCGGCTACAAGGTTAACTCCGAACGCGCCGTGCAATTCCGCAAATGGGCAACCACCATCATTGAATCGTTCACCATCAAGGGTTTTGCGATGGATGATGAGCGTTTAAAGAATGACGGCTCGGTGCTCACCAAGCGCTATTTTGAAGAACAGCTGCAGCGCATTCGAGAAATTCGCCTCTCCGAGCGCAAGTTCTACCAAAAAATCACCGATATTTATGCCACGTCGATTGACTATGACCTGACCGCACAGGCCACCAAGCGTTTTTTCGCCACCGTACAAAACAAGCTGCATTGGGCCATCCATGGGCAAACGGCGGCAGAAGTCATTTACCACCGCGCCGACGCCGAGAAAGAAAACATGGGGCTGACGACTTGGAAAGATGCACCCCAAGGAAAAATCCAGAAATTCGACGTGGCCGTTGCCAAGAACTATTTGACCGAAAACGAAATGGCTCAAATGCAGCGCTTGGTCTCAGCTTATCTGGATCTTGCGGAAGACATGGCGCTTCGGCAGATTCCGATGACCATGCAAGACTGGGAGACCCGCCTGAACCGGTTTATCGAGGCGACAGACCGTGAAATTTTGCAGGATGCAGGCAAAGTCACGGCGGAAATTGCCAAGGCACACGCAGAAAGCGAATTTGAAAAATACCGCATCGTGCAAGATCGCCTGTTTGAAAGCGACTTTGACCGGGTGGTAAAGGCGCTAGGCCGGCAAACAAAGGCAGAAAAACCATGACACAACGAAAAACAGGCCTTGTGCCGAAGTTGCGCTTTCCTGAGTTTCGGGATGCGGGGGAGTGGAAGGAAAAAAAGCTGGGAGAACTGGCAAAAAAGGTCACAATTAAAAATAAAGGAAGCAAAGTAAATCACGTTCTAACAAACTCTGCGGCAGATGGCATTGTGGATCAACGGGACTACTTTGATAAAGATATTGCCAATAAAAATAACCTAGATGGTTATTTCATCGTCAATGAAGGTGATTACGTATACAACCCGCGAATATCCAATATCGCGCCAGTTGGGCCAATTTCTAAAAATAAGATTGGGTTAGGTGTAATGTCACCACTTTACACTGTCTTTAGATTCCATAGAGATAACAACGACTTTTACGAGCATTATTTTAAGTCAACACACTGGTATTCGTATTTACGTGAGGTCTCCAATAGCGGAGCGAGACATGATCGCATGAGCATCACAAACGATGACTTTATGGATATGCCTCTTCCTTTCCCTCATCCAGAAGAACAACAAAAAATCGCCGATTGTCTGTCTTCCCTCGACGAACTAATCACTGCACAAAGCCAAAAAATTGACGCACTTAAAGCCCATAAAAAAGGCCTGATGCAGCAGCTATTTCCCGCCGAAGGCGAAACCGTCCCCAAACTGCGCTTTCCTGAGTTTCGGGATGTGGGGGAGTGGCCAGAGAAACCCTTAGAGAGCATTTGCTCTAGCATCTCTTCGGGAAAAGATAAAAGCGACGCTAATGGCACCTATGACTTATATGGTTCAACCGGGGTTATTGGAAAAACAACAAGTGATACTTTCGCTGGGAGTTTCATATTAGCAGCTAGAGTTGGGGCGAACGCAGGGCTATTAACTAGAGCAACCGGAAAATTTGGAGTTACGGATAACACTCTAGGAGGCTGTCGGATTATAGCTTACAAAAATTAGTAAGCCATTGAAATAATTTAATAATTATTTTTCTAATGAAAAACAATAAGAAATTAATATCATTTAAAATCAATATATTAGGTTAATGTAATTTCTAAATCCGAC
>JAURZV010000052.1 GCA_030653175.1 Methylobacter sp. | reverse complement strand
CCAGTATCTGGTGTTGCGTCTTGATCTACTGAGATTGGCTTCAATGAGGCCCCGGCGTTATGCCGGGGAATGCGACTAAACTCGGAGCATGCGCAGCGTTGCATCATCGAGCTTCAATGAGGCCCCGGCGTTATGCCGGGGAATGCCTCGCTGGTTTGAACGCCGTGGAATCAGCAATAACTGCTTCAATGAGGCCCCGGCGTTATGCCGGGGAATGCAGCTTGGGAATTTTCGATAAAAGAAAACAAGGTTATGCTTCAATGAGGCCCCGGCGTTATGCCGGGGAATGCACAATTTCATACGCCTCAAAATATGCCGCAAAGGCCGCTTCAATGAGGCCCCGGCGTTATGCCGGGGAATGCATCCGGAAACCGGCGTAAAACTGGCATTGACATTAGCTTCAATGAGGCCCCGGCGTTATGCCGGGGAATGCCACCCAAAGCAAAGCGTTTGGTCGCGAATTTAAGGAGCTTCAATGAGGCCCCGGCGTTATGCCGGGGAATGCTTAACAGGATGAAGGATACGGTCAATTCGGCATTTGGCTTCAATGAGGCCCCGGCGTTATGCCGGGGAATGCTGATTGTCTTTCTTTTGATCTTAAAAATAACAGGTTGCTTCAATGAGGCCCCGGCGTTATGCCGGGGAATGCCCGCGCGGCATTAAAGATATCGATGGCACGATGATGCTTCAATGAGGCCCCGGCGTTATGCCGGGGAATGCAAATTCAAAAGGTAAAAAGGTGCAGCTCACGTTTTGCTTCAATGAGGCCCCGGCGTTATGCCGGGGAATGCCCATCGTAAACCGTCCCATAATCTATTTCGGCATCCATGCTTCAATGAGGCCCCGGCGTTATGCCGGGGAATGCAACGTACAACTATCAAGGAAAAGGAACAATCACGATAAGCTTCAATGAGGCCCCGGCGTTATGCCGGGGAATGCTAGAGAGAAGACGTCTCGTAAGGGCGGCGGAGCATAGCTTCAATGAGGCCCCGGCGTTATGCCGGGGAATGCGTCACTCTCACCTATCCATATGAATATCCAAGTACAGGCTTCAATGAGGCCCCGGCGTTATGCCGGGGAATGCAGCCCACGCTGGAGGCCTTGATTTGCCTAGCCTGCGCGGGCTGTTTGCGAGGGCTGCTTTACAACGCCCGGTAACTGTATACAAAAAACCGCCTGACGGATAGCCGTTTTTCATAACATACTGATTTTTAAAGAGCCATCCGCCTGCGAACGCTGACGGGATTTTGCACGGCATTGCAGCGCTCGTCAACCGGCGGCGGAAGACAATCCGCATCAGACGATCACCGGTTGGCGTTCCAAGGCTTCAAACTCCTTGCCCAAACTCACCACCGACGGCTTGACGGTTTCCGCAGGGCCAATGTTCATGATCAGAATATGATCTTCGCTGTGATGAATAATACCGTCCAGCAGGGCGATCAGTTCCGCATGGCGTTTACGACTTAACCTGCATTGAAACACCGACAGTTGTAGCCAGTCGCCGTAGCCTTTCATCAGCCGAAACACTCGCCGCCAGCGTTTAGTGTCGTGAATGTCGTAAGTGACGATGTAAAGATGTTCGTAAGTAGTCATTAGCGGGTGGTGAAGTTGGGGTATTCCTGCAATTCGCCGAGCAGATAGCGGCCGAACAGCCGTGCCTGAATCTCAAACAAACGTCGATAATTAACCTTGTAACCGAACAAGGGATGAGTGATTTCCTGGCTCAAGCGTCGTTCAAAAGCCGCTATAAAACGCTTGCGACCGGCATCGGTAAGGGCAACACTGCCTGCCGCACTGATAAAATCGCTGGGGCGCACTTCGCCGTTGTTGATGGCTTGCAACACCACCGAATCGGCGATCAACGGCCGGAACGGCTCCATTATATCCAGCGCCAATGCCGGACGGCCATAACGCGGCTGGTGATAAAAGCCGCGATAGGCATCCAGACCGACGGCTGTTAAATTGACCGTCCAGGTGCGCACCAGCAGCGAGTAGGCGAACGACAGCAAAGCATTGACCGGATCGGTCGGCGGCCTGCGGTTGCGGGTAGTAAAGTCAAAGCTCAGCTGGCGGCTGTCGTCCGGCTTTTTAATAAGCTGATCGAAAGCGCCGAAATACACCGCCGCAGCCGCGCCTTCAAACCCTAACAACTGTTGCAAATCCACCGCCCGCTGCGATTTATCGGCCAAGGCTTTCAGCTGATCCAGCAGCGCGTCCGGTTTGTCTTCCACCCGCCAGTTGCGGCGCAGCAGCGTCCGGCAATTTTGGATTTTGGCACGCACCAGATTGCGGGCAATCGCCAGACAGGTTTTATCGTCAAAACTGGCACGGTACTGGGCGGTGCGCAGTTCAACATTTTTATGACCGGTGCCGACGGTGTGGCCAAAAAACCAGCCGCCGAAGCTGTGCCAGCTGACCGGAATATCGCGCTTCATCAAATCCTGTAAACACGGCGTGGTGATGTAAACGTTGCCCATTACCACCACTTGCGAGGTATCCAGCAGCCGCACCGTCTGCACCTTTTCGTCGTCGATGCTGATTTCCAACTCCTCCGCTTTTTTGGCTACTTTGGCTTTGTAGGCCTGCACATAGACCGGCATGGCTTCGTCGCGCATCACCGCCAGCGGCCGGGGTTCAATAGCGGCATTGTGCAGATAATTGACCTCATCCGGCAGACAAATGCCGACCAGCGAGCAGGCCGGGCATTTCGGGCTGTCCTGCAACGGCGGCGGAATATGGCCACCGGCGGCAATCAAGCGCAAACCGTTGATGGCGTTAAAAGTCAGCTGGCGCAGTTCGTCATCAAAGGCCACCCGCACTCGCTCGCGGCTTTGCACAAAATACAAGACGCCTTCTTCGCAAACATAGCCGTGCTCCTGTAACACCAGGCCTTGCACACACAATTGCACGCGTTCGGGATCATAAGCGCCGCGCGCCACATGCGGCCGCTTGCCGCGTTTGTAATCCACCGGCGTGACCACACCCTCCTCCACTTCAATCAAATCCAGTTTGGCAATCAGCCCCAAGCGGTTGGACGACAAGGTAATGGATCGACCATGGAGTTTTTCCTGTTCAAGTTCGTCAGCGACCGGAAAGCTTTTAGACGGCTGATCGACGCGGCGATGGGCATGGTCGCCTTCCACGGTATCCGCCGACGCCGCCCACTCGCCCTGCACCCATTCCAGGTAGGCCAAACGCGGGCAGTATTGGTATTCGTTGATCATCCGCGCCGGCAGCAACGGCATATCGCCGCTGAGTTCCGGGAACGGCATCGGGAGTTCAAGTTGGATGAGGGGTTGATTGTTAGTCATTTTGTATTACAATTCGTATTAGGATATGATCGACAATAACTTCCCGAAACTTGGGCTTATCGTTCCCACGCTCTGCGTCATTGCCATTAAGTTAAGGAAACACCATTGAAAACAATGCCTTTCCGGTTATGTAAATTGAACAAAGTTGTCGCTGCTGTAGGGCGCGCCGTGCGCACCTTTACCGATGTTTGAAAAACGTTACTATCCCTTTGGCGCACGGAGCGCCCTACCCGATTTGTCTCATTTCTATCGTTCGTTTCCAGGCTTCCGGTAACGGTATTGCGAGTTCAAGTTGGATTAGGGATTGATTGTTATTCGTTTTGTAATACAATTTGCACTATTAAAAAACCATTAGGAGAACAAGATGACTGCGATCAGCCTGCGCTTACCCGATAACATTGAAGCCATCCTCAAGGCCGAAGCCCAACTGGAAGGCAAAACCCAATCCGAAATAGCCCGCGTGGCAATCACGGAATACCTCGCCCGCCGCGAGAAAGAGCGATTTATGGCGGAGATGGTTGCGGAAATGCATGCCGCCTATTCCAACCCGGAAATTCGCCGCGAAGCCCTGGAAATAGCCGAAGACTTGGTTGACGACGGTCTGGATGCCATCATCGCCAGCGAACGCGCCGCCGGTATCGACCCTGACGAAAAGTGGTGGCGGTGATGAAACGCGGCGAAATCTGGGTGGGTAACCTTAATCCATCGCGAGGCCGCGAAATCGGCAAAATCCGCCCGGTTCTGATCGTCCAGTCCGACGAACTGGGTGAAGACATCACGCCGATGCTGGTGATTTTGCCGCTTTCCACCCAGGTATACCCGGCATTTAGACGTTGGCGGCTGACCATTAATGCCCGAGGCCGCCTGCTGAAACCCTGCCAGATTGTCACCGACCAACCTCGCGCCCTCGACCGCTCCCGCTTCGGCGAAGGCCCGCTGGCAACCCTGACCGCCGAAGAAATGGCGGCGGTGGAAAAAAGCTTGCTGGGAGTGATGGGGATGTTGTGAATACAAATAACACTGCGTTATCTCGAAGTAACCGTTTAAATATCGCCAAGTATTGAATACAGCTTCAATTTTCGGCATAAAACAAGCCACCGCCTTTATGACTTTCCCGTCCAAGCATCAAAGGGCCCGAAACCGCGACAGAAAAAAGCAATCGTGCATCAGCGCGAAATCCGCCACGCCGCCCCGCTTGCACAGAAATTATTTCAACGTTCGGCTTCGGTAATCCGCGTCGTAGACATTCAATAACGATGTCTGCCTCAATTTTTTCCGGTGCTTCATCAATGGTCTTTGGGTAACGAGTTGGTTCATAAGACGTTGTGCTACGCCAACTAGAAGATGTTTGTAACAGCCTATCATCAGTCAAAACTTGCTCAGGCTTTGCAAACTGAAAGATACCAAGCCGACCGGCACGAACAATTTCCAGTTTCAATGATACCTGTTCAAAAGCCGTTCGCGTTTCCTGCCTGCTACAATGGTGGCGATCCACTCGCCAAGGAGCCACGATGAGCAATTTATCTAACAATCCGTCATCATCGCTATCCTCAGCAGCAAGAAAAACATGTTCGTGTTGACCGGATCTTGCCGGTGCGCCATCAAACTCATGCCCTGAAAACAGACGACTGGGAAATCCCTCAAGATCACGCGCACATGCCATGAGCGCCCGACGCACTGCATTTAAAAAGGCCATTCGATCTTTAATCGGCGGACGATTGTTTGAAGAAATCTGTAACAAGAACACATCTTCGGTCAATTCCTGTATAGGGTGCATTAAACCGAGGCCAAGATAACGACCATCCCCAATCAATATTGGCCCGGAAATAGGTTCATTAAATGTCACTTCCAAATGATAAAGCCGAGTCGCCGGGAATCGCTTTCCGTGAGCAAACTCATCGGCGCAAGCGCCTTTCGCGTCAAAAGGTTCGCGTTGGATATGGCATATTTCCGCTTTAGCATCAAGACCAGCATGACGTAGTGCTTGACGTGCCGCATAAGCGATTTGATTTTCATTGATAGCTCGGTCGTCGCCACACGTTTTACCTCGCTGCCTGCTTATTGGCAGGGCAACCGGCGTAACAGTACGCCAAACTCGTACCATTTTGTCGGTTTCAATACCATAATGGACAAGCATTTTTCGATCATCGGCGCTCACAAGAATAGGTCCCATCTCATCGATAACTTCACCTGCATCAAGATCGACACCCAGATTCAATCCTGAAAACGCCCATGCAATATCATCAAGCGGAATCGGACAATCAGGCGGAACTTCTACCAATAAGCGCCTGATTCCCTGAGGCGTATGGGTGAATCCAATAGAAGGTAACGGAATGATGCGGATGCGTAAGGCCTTATCTTCTTCCGCCGCATTGCGGCCAAGAATAATACGATCCACATAATCGGCTAAAGGGTAGCTTTCTAAACAAGAGAAACGACGGGCGACAAAGTCGCGCACCTTTTCGGCAAATTTAGCCGCTTCCGTCAACGGTTGAACGACATAGGCACCGGCAGAGGTATTTTCGGCAATATCGTAAAGAAGCTTTGCCGATGGACAATCGTAACCCAGCATATCGAAAAGCGGTGGGGGAACTTTGCGGAATTCCTCGCCTTTCAATCTGCTAAGTTGCGCAATATGGCGTTTAATCAATGAATTGAGGGAATTATTTTTCCTTGGACAAGGTAAAGTATTGCTGGAACCGTTAGGACTAGGTCGGTAAACCGAACCCGGATGCTCCAAGATTTTTCGCTCTGCTTCCTCGGCATCAATGCTTTCGGCAGTGGCAAACGCCATATCAATGCCACGCCCCAATTGATAAAGCAACTCTGTAATGCTGACAACCGCTAGTGCGTGCGTGTCATCCGCGTCGAAAGTCCAGATGTAAACGAAGGGAACGTTTTCATCGAAAAGCCAGGGACGATAAAGTTTAGCGTCACGATTTTTCGCAGCTTTCGCAAGATCACCGCCAGCCGCATCCGCGCCGTTTCTCGGCACGAAATAAGTAGTGGTAACGGATTGCCTTGCTTTAGGCGTTGCGATAATCGGTGGAGCAAGATTTTCCAGCCAACATAACGCGTTAATTTCATCACTCGGAGCATCACGCCCGGTATGGACGGCGGCCACCAAAGCCTGAAATAAACGAAACGGAGACGGCGGCCACACGCCGCTACCGTGGTAACGTCCATCCAAAAGACGAACGGAAACGAGAAGTGCGCGTCTGCTCATCGCATTAGGCCTCAGCGTCAGTTTCAGTTTCTTCTTTCTTGGCGAGTAGCGCTTTTGCTTTCTTTATATCGAATAAATAAGGCTTTTCCGGCTGAACAATTCCGAATACTTCGGCTGCTTCCTTAGCGTAAGCAAAGATGGTTTTGCGATCTTGTTCAGCAGAAAGGCTGAAAAATTGCGATTGTCCGCGCCGAGCTACTGCTTCCCAGCTCTCATCGTCATCGTCGACATATTTTAAAAGACAGCCCTCCCGCAGATAGAACTCCATATCCGCTGTTGCTGCAACCAAGGCTAGGCCCAACAGATAGCGTCTCAATTTTGTTGTGGAATCGTCATCGCCCCCATGGAGTGAATGCAGTGCAATCAGATTGATGGTAACTTGGCGAGTGATCGGGCCATGGGCGATGATTCCGCCGAGCACCCTGGCTTCATCGTTGACATGTCCATCCTTATTGTATTTTTGTATCTTGTCATTCTTCCGAAAAACCGCTGGAACATCGTTAAAGCCTTTATCAGATAACTTCACCTTTTTAGCTTTTGCTTCATCCGTAAGGTCTTTCTTTTGCTGATCGTCTAATAGTTTCCAAACGCTGTTGTACTGAGCAGCACTATGAAGGACATCAATATTTTCTGCACGTATGAATGAACGAATCAAGCGCGGACGCTTGACTTGAGTGCCTCTGGAATCCCAAGCTCCGAATAACAAAGAAGTCGGGGCAAGCTTGGCTAACGGGCCGGCATCGTGCTTTCTCAACATTGTTTTGAATGCGCTATCCATTTGCACTGCTAAATCAGAAGAGCGAACGACTGCATCCCCGGCACGGTGAGCCAAGTCGAGTAACGAAACAAACCGTTCGGAACCGTCTTCTTTATCCTTACCCAAATCGAATTCAATTTGCGGAACCAGCGCTTTGTATTCGCCTTCTTTAAACAACGGTTCCATCCGATTGGCTTGTGAGGGGACCGAATCAATTTGAGCAACCTTGGTGCCGTCCGATAAAACGTCGATGGAATAGCCAATGTCGGCATAAGTTGGCGGGAAGATGATACCGCCCTCACCATCAACTGGAAGCAGCTTTTGTTTCAGCATCAGAGCAACTGGCCCTTTTGGATCATCAGCCCAAGCATTGATTGTTTCTTTTGTTAGAGATTGAATTTCGGTCATGGTGTAGTCTCCTCGGTTGCGTAACGAATAATTTTATTTTTGCCCGACATATCGAGCTGAAAACGATAGCGCCGTTGCTGAATAGGTGCAAAGTTACCGCTCATGGCAACTCTGGCTAATTGTGGGGGCAACAGGCGATCCCACACGGCGTAACAGTAATATCGGAGTGAAATCTCATCAGGTCGGGCATGTTCAAGTCCCCAAGCAGCAAGGAGTTCAACTGCTGGAGATGCCATTACTTTCTGCTCAAGAACTTTGGCTTTCTTCAAATCATTTAAAGAATATCCAACATCAAGAGCTGTCCATGCTCCACGAGGATCAAAATTGAAGCTTCCACCCATGCCACAAAGCGTACCGAAAGGATCGCTAATTAATTTGTTATGCTGCTTTTCCCAAAGATGGGCAATCGCTTGCAGCATATCGTTGGCAATTTTCAAGGCGCTGCGATTTCCAGCATAAAGCTTGAAATTATCTCTTCCACTCCCATCAGCCCAATGCCCAAAAGACACTATTTTTCCTTTTGTATCCTGAAGAACAATTGGCAACGACAGATTATCCGGTTCATTCGCCGGAAACGTTCCAATTGGCTTCAAATCCGTAGCATCGCCCTTAGGCGGTACCCAACCATAAGGAGCGACGGCAAAAGCTGTCGCATCTACTAAAAACGCAAGAATATCTTCAACAGGTTTTTCTGATTGTTCGGACTTCAGAATAAATTGCGGTTCTCCTTCATTATCCCAATCAAAACAACCTTCCGATGGGCCGTACAGCAAATCTGCCGCTTCTAAAAGCCCCAAGCAAGCAAAGACTTGGCCTGGATTGGCAATATCAACCGGTATTGAGACTGTTCCCATTATTTACCCTCCGTTTTTAGTTGTTCATCGAGTTTCCGAGAGGCGCGATGATCGGCTGCCCGGAACACCGCTTCCCACCAGGCAAGCCCCCAAGGCCCCCAACGCCGCTGCAAGTTTGCGAACCGTAGAGCGGCCTCCTGTGCCCGTGCTGCAAGCACGGATGGCGGGGCGCTGGGATCGATAGGCGGAATTACCGGACACGCGTAGCCGTGATGGGAGGCAATGCAGTGCAAGGCGAGTTCCTTTAACTCTTCTGCCAGTTGGTTTATTGCTTCGTCATATTGAATATCGCCCAGCGAACCAAATTCATGTCGATAACCGCTAAGCAGACGAAAATTTCCGCCGCCCTTGGTTTTTGCGTAGGGGCGGCCAGTTGTGGGTGCGTTCATAGCGTTTTGCCATAGCTCGCGGTTTTTGCCGAGATCATGTCCTCGCACAGCCGCAATCAACATGTTCGAGTATTCGTTGGAAAGCCCAAGCGCTCGGGCGATTGTTTCAGCTTCTTTGCCCGCCCATTCATGGTGGTCAGTAAGTGATTGCTCATAACGAGATACAGCCGGGTCGCCTTGTCTAGAGGCAGTTGTGCCCCGAAACGCTTGAACAACAAGGTTCAGAGGATTTTCTTCATCCTCGCTATCACTTAATTGGTAAGTATGAATGACTCGCCAACCACCAGCGTTGCTATCTGTCGAATCATTGAGTCTAATTCGATAACCGATGGTTTCTTGAAGATCAGTATCGAGCCAACCGTTATCAAGGGTATTGAGTTTGCTATCTGCCGAACCATCAAGCAAACCGTCACCATTTAATCCACCGAGTGCTCGCGAAATAACTATTTGCTTACCCTGCAAAAGTTGCTTTAGCTTACTTTTATCTATTTCGGCCAAACTACCGACTGTGAAGGCCTGCTGTAATTTACCCGAGCGATTGAACACCAAAGCTGCGGGCGATTTGCGGCCTAATACTGTTTCGTAATCCTTATTTTTCAATAAGGCAGTAGCCCTTTTAATGAGTACCTCGGTAATCTCGCTGGTAGGCGCATCCAACGTTTCGCTCAAATGAATGGGAGCGGCTTCGAAGAACGCATTGGCATCTGTCGGGTTAGGCTGTATTTCTCTTTCTCTCCATGGCAAAAAATGCCGCCAAGCAACCGTTGTCTCTGGCGCATCCTTGTCAATCCAACCGCGAAGCCAAGGTTCGATTTCAGGTCTGCCGGTATGAGCTTCAAGCGAGGTCATAGACCAGGCATCTACCAGTGCGCGAGTTAAATCTGGTCGTAGAGGTTCCGATGAAGTGGCATGGCGAAGCAGAATTTCCAATCGTTTGCTTGTTGCAGCCCTTTCTTTGAGCTTCACAATAGCGCCGGGGTTTGCATTGCCATTCAAGCTATCCAAGATTAATTTACGTGCTTTAAAAATTCGATATAAGCTCCATGCCAGATTGTATTCTTCACGTTTTTTACAGTAAGTTTCCAGCTTTTGGCTATAACTTTTTTTACCTTCGTTATATGCTTTCAACTCGGATTCAAAGTCTTTCTTTTTTGCCTTGTATGCTTCTTTTATAGATTTGTCGGCAGTTCGCTCTGGAGCTACCGGCGCTTCAGGCTCTATCGATTTTTGTTCTAATGGCTTTGGAGGACGATCCAATTTGGATTTCTTTGGTTCGAGAGTAACTACGACAATCTTTGAATTGCGTTCGCCACGCCTATTTACCCGCCCCAATCGTTGTACCATTCGTTCGAAGGCCACCAGATCACAAATCATGTGATCTGCATCGAGATCGATACCGACTTCGCCAGCCGAAGTAGCGATCAGAAATACCGGTGTTTTCCGTTTCTGGAATGAACCCGCAAGAAAACCATTTTGCTCTAACCACCCCGCCAATTTCTGACGCTCCAAGACACGGCGAGCACCAACAAGAAGGTTAATCGGGCAGGTTAGTTTTTCCCTCTTCATTCGAACATCGAGTTCCGTTGCCACTTTTTTGGCATCTTCTCGGCGGTCGCAATAAACCAAAACCCGGTTATTCGTACCGCGATTTTCCCAAGCATGATCCGCCAAGCGGCTGCTAAGAGTCCCACCTTCATCAAGTGCATCGATAACAAGATTTTTGTTTGCCGATAAACGTTTTGCCACCTCACTGTCTTGATAATCTTCCTGTACAAGTCGAAACGCTTTTTCGTTCTCTTTACGTCCTGTAGCCGAAAGCGGCAAATAATAAAAACAGGGGATTAGCTGGCGCAGCTCCTCGCCGTGCGGCATAAAGATACTGTTGTTTGTTATGTCATTTACCAAGGCTTCGAATGAGGGACACAAATGAGCTTCATCAAGCACGCATAGGGTATCCGCTCCCAAAAATCCGGCATGATAACGTCTCATGCTACGAGATACACCGTAACCCTCAAACAGCAAACGGGAACCGATCATATCTATAGTGCCAACAATGATTGCCGGTACAGCGGGATCAGCAAGCCATTCACGGTTGTCGACAAATTTTCCGCGTAATGTTGACACAGGCAATTGAGTATTTGTCAGTCCAAGGCGAATACGTAGACCGGCGAGTTCGACTTTTTCTTCCAAGGCAATCCGTAAGATTTCTGCCGCCTTTGTGGCTTGATCTACCACAACTCTTCTATCGACTACATAGACAAGACGACGAGGTAGTGAAGGATTAAAAGCTCGCGCTAACAGCCAAATCACCATCACAGATGTTTTGCCGAGACCGGTGGGTAAATCCAGCATAGCTGGAATATCCCCGTCCAGAAAACTAGCGAAAAGACGTCTTTGCCAACGAAAACTTGGGAAACCAGTAATGATCTCAAACCAATTTTCAAATAGTTCGTTTTGGTTATTTTCGTCTTGGTTATCAATGTTTATGATCATACTCGTCACATATTTCTAAATTTTGAATAGCTTGAAAGGCATCAAGACTTTTGCACCGTTGCATCGTTTTTTTCAATCTAACACACCCTCTGCCTCAAACCATGAGTGTCTGGTAAAAAAAATCATCTGCCTGGGTAAATTTTTTGCATGGCGGACAGTTGTTCCCTAACCGCCTCAATCAAAAACTCTGGTGCAACCACCTCCACTTCGGCGCCGTGTTTGAGGATGTCCATCAGCAGTTCGCGGTGGTCGTTGAAGGGAATGCTGAGCTGGTAGCGGCCGTCGTTTAGCCATTGGCTTTGCTGCCGGGGGTGCCAGTGTTCGTCGGCAACCCAACAGGCACGGCTGGCGCTGAAGTTGAGTACGGCCATGTGCTGGGCGCTGCCGCTGAAGATGCCGTAGGATTCTGCGAAGTGTTGTTGCAGTTGATCCGTGGGAATGATGTCGGCGTTTTCGTCTAACAGTGCGACTGAGACTATCCTGTCGACGGCGAAACTGCGCAGCTGCTGGCGTAAATGGCACCAGGCGTCCAGATACCAGTTGTCGCGATAACGCACCAGGGTTTGCGGGGAGATGTCACGTTGGCTGTGTTGGTTGTCGCTGCGGGCGTGGTAGCTGATTTGTAGGCATTTACCGTTGAACAGCGCGGTGGCGATGTCGAGAAAAACGCGGTCATTGTGGTAGCGGTTGGCCTGATTGAGGATTTTAAATTTGCTGATGTCCAGCTTGGCAACGCCAGGGGTGCGGCTCAACAGCTTTTCCAGACGGCTTTGCAGCTGGGCTATATCGTCTTGCAGGATGCCGGCACTGACGTTGGCGAGCAGGTGCTGACAGGCCAGTAAGGCTTGTAGCTCTTGGGCGTTAAACCAGAGCCCGGGCAGTTCGTAAGGATGTTGTGCATGGTCATGATCGTAGTAGAAGCCGTTCCGGTATTTGTCGTAAACAATCGGTACATCCAGCATCTCCCGCATGTATTTGATGATGCGGTCACGGGTAGCTCTTGAGCATTCCAGTTTTTCTTCTATTGCTTTGCCGGTAATCGGCGTTCTGCGGTCGCGCAGAATGTTGTGGAGCTTAAATATTTTGTCGATATGTTGCATGGTTGGTGTGCTGCCTGCCGATAAGTTGGTGAACCCTTAAAGGGCGACCGGCTGGTCACCCCTACAATGCCCACACCTTTTGGGTGATAGGATGACTTCTTTGATACTATCCAACACAAGATCCACGGTAGATTTGCATGGGGAATAGCATTCGCATTATCCTAAAAAAATCAGTTGGAGCGTGTGGAAACCGTTCGTGCTGAGCTTGTCGAAGCATGAGCGGTTTCCACACCCCACCCATTTAGTGAGCATTCCAAACCCCGTTCGCCCTGAGCCCAGTCGAAGCCTGTCATGAGCTTGTCGAATGGGGTGAGCGGGGTTTGGAATGCTCAACTGCGGTTTTTAGGATTATTCAGGCTAAAGCGCCTGCTACAACACATCCAACTGAGCATAGGCCAGTATTAACCACTTGAAGTTGATTTGCACTCTTTAATAATGGACAAATTTATTGTCAAACCCCTCCGAGCTTTTATTGTGAGCTACCAAGGCTTATCTCCCATCCCCGCTAAATCCCGGCTGCCATGAATGACAGTGATGATAGTGATGTTCTCTGGCTGGATCAGATAGATAATACGGTAGCCTTGAAAAATCAATTCCCGGACATCGGCTCTTTCTTCGGCTTCCGGCACTCTTCGACCTATTTCGGGAAAAGTTTCCAGTTTTGTAGCGGCATCAAAAATACGTTCAATAAATTGTCGGGCATACAAGCTGGAGTCTTTGGCGATATAAGCCTGAATTGCTTCTAAATCTTCTAATGCCGGTTCTATCCAATTAACCCTCATTGCCCAAGAGCCGTCTTTTAGCATCTTCACTGGATAGAACGCGGCCTTCATCAACAGCATTCAGTCCTTTTTCGATTTTCTGTTTGACATAAAGTTCATACATGATGTCATCCCACGTTGCCTGGTCAGAGACATGATCAATAATCTGTTTTGCGGCTTGTTTAGCGGTTTGCATATTTTTCTCCTTTTAAGTGTGTAGGATAAAGATAGAAACTACACCACACAATACACTGTTTTTTATTCATGTAAAT
This sequence comes from Methylobacter sp., assembly GCA_030653175.1. Lineage (GTDB taxonomy): Bacteria > Pseudomonadota > Gammaproteobacteria > Methylococcales > Methylomonadaceae > Methylobacter_A. Next base: position 167,359 of record JAURZV010000052.1, on the reverse strand, counting down.
TAGGGCCACAGGATGCTCCGAACAAAATGAAGCGCTTCGTTCGCAAAGCCCCCCTTACAACACATCCAATTGCGCATAAGCCAGTATCAGCCATTTGAGCCCGACTTGCTTGAAATTGATCTGCACTCTTTCCTGAGCGCCCTCGCCTTCCATTTGCAACACCACGCCTTCACCGAATTTGGCATGACTGACGCGTTGGCCCAGCTTGTATTTTCCTTCTATTTGCAAAGATTGCGCCTTCGGTTTTACCGAGGTCACCGGACGAGTCACGGTGGCCCGCATCCTGACTTCCTGGATATGTTCCGCAGGAATCTCCCGCAAAAAACGCGACGGTCTCGGATAACTTTCCCGTCCGTATAAACGCCGGGATTCGGCATAAGTCAGGTACAAACGCTGCATGGCGCGGGTAATGCCGACATAGCAAAGCCTGCGCTCCTCTTCCAGCCGCCCGACATCATCGACAGACTGTTGCGACGGAAACAAGCCTTCTTCCATGCCGACCAAGAACACCTGCTTAAACTCCAGCCCTTTAGCCGAGTGCAGGGTCATCAGCTGCACACAATCGTCGAAGTCATCGCCTTGCAGTTCACCGGACTCCAGTGTTGCATGCGCCAGAAACATATCCAGCTCGCCCAAGCTCTCTTCATCTTCCATATCTCCGATTGTGCTCGCGTCAAAAAGCCGCGCCGCATTGACCAGCTCTTCCAGGTTTTCTACTTTTTCTTCGCCTTTGTCGGCCTTGTCCTTTTGATACAGCTCAATCAGGCCGCTTTTTTCGACCACCAGCTTGACCTTTTCATAAAGCTCAAGGCCTTCCGCCTGTCCGTCAAACTGTTTGATCAATTCTAAAAAGCCTATCAAGGCATTGGTCGCCCTTGCCGACAAGCTACGCTGATTAATCAGCATGATCGCCGCCGCCCATAATGAAAGGTTTTGATCCCTGGCAATGGTCCGAATATCGTCGATAGTTTTGGCGCCTATGCCGCGCGTCGGGGTGTTGATCACCCGTTCAAACGAAGCGTCGTCGTTACGGTTGGACATCAGCCGTAGATAGGCCAGCGCATTTTTAATTTCCATCCGTTCAAAAAAGCGCAACCCGCCGTAAACCCGGTAGGGTGTGCCGGTGGTCATCAATCTTTCTTCAAACTGGCGGGATTGGGCGTTGGATCGATAAAGAATGGCGACATCATTGCGCATGCCCCCCTCGTTCACCCAGGCTCTGATGCGCTCGACCACAAAATGGGCTTCATCCTGTTCGTTAAATGCCGCGTACAGGGAAATCAAATCGCCGTCACCGGCATCGGTCCACAGCTCTTTGCCCATCCGACCATCATTGACGCTGATCACCTTGTTGGCGGCTTTCAGGATATTTCCGGTCGAACGGTAATTTTGCTCCAGCTTTATGACCTGATGATTCGGGTAATGTTTTTGAAAGCTGTAGATATTCTCGATTTTCGCGCCGCGCCAGCCGTAAATGGACTGATCGTCATCGCCTACCACAAAGATATTGTCCTTGCCCTCGGTCAGCAGCCGCAACCAGGCATATTGTATGGTGTTGGTGTCCTGAAATTCATCGACATGAACCTGCCGGAAACGCTGCTGATAAAAATCCAGCACATCGGGGTTATCGCGCAGCAATTCATGCGCCCGCAGCAGCAGCTCGGCAAAATCCACCAGGCCGGAACGGTCGCACAGTTCTTCATAGGCTTTATATAGGGTCAGCATTTGCCGTTGGTAGAGATCGTGGGTCTCCATCATGTGCCTAGCTCTGATACCCTCGTCTTTTTGCGCATTGATATACCACTGCACTTGGCGCGGCGGCCACTTGTCGGCATCGAGATTAAGTGTGGCTAACAGGCGTTTGATAACCCGCAACTGGTCGCCGGAATCCATCACCTGAAAAGTTTCCGGCAATTTGGCCTGTTTGGCATGCCGTCTTAACAGTCGATGCGCCACGCCGTGAAAAGTGCCTATCCACATGGATTGCGCGGACATATTGAGCAAATCCTCAATCCTGCCGCGCATTTCCTTAGCCGCTTTATTGGTAAAGGTTACCGCCAGAATGCTGTGCGCCGACACGCCCAGCACCTGAATCTGCCAGGCGATGCGATGCACTAATACGCGGGTCTTGCCGCTACCGGCACCGGCCAAAACCAGCATGGCCTGGGACGGCGCGGTAACTGCCTGACGTTGAGCATCATTGAGGGGATCGATTATTGAAGTAACATCCATTAGTTTTTTCGCTTGCACATTTTTCGGAGCTGTGTATATTGCATGAGGTTCAATAATGACGAACTGAACCGTTGCTTTGTTTAAAGATAATAATAACTACACACAGAGGATTTTAAGATGAATTTTGATTTTAAACGTATGCTTAAATTTGAACACAATGTTGGCGAGAAGGAAAAAAAATACCGTCTATATGCGGGATCGGCACTTCTGGTTATTTCTCTTTTCGTTCCTGGCGGTGAGGTTCTTTTATTATTAGTGGGCCTGGTTCTTGTTGCGACAGGTTATTCAGGTTGGTGCCCGGTTTATTCAGGTCTCAATAAAAACACCTGCGAAACAACTGAAGGCAGCTCCACAGAAAGCGATTCTACAGAAAGCTAAGCTACAAAGGCACAAGACAAAAACCGGAATTTAGTCTTGTGCCTTTTGTCTTAAATCTCTCATCTTCCTACTCTTCTTTACGAAATTCACCTTCCAACACGTTATTTTCAGCCGCTTTTGCCTGCTGAAAGTGCGCTCCAGCCTGTACAAGATAATGTTCAATCACATATTGAGCAATTTTTCTGCGTAATTGTGGAATTAAACAGGCAAAGCCAATGATATCCGTAATAAAACCCGGTGTTAGCAATAAAGCTCCCCCTACCAGAATAAGAGGCCCTTCTACCATTTCATAAGCGGGAATCACTCCTTGCGCCAAACTCTCCTGAAACCGCTGAAATGTTGCAAAGCCTTGCTGTTTCAATAGCCAAGCGCCCAGCATCGCGGTAAACACCACCAGCAAAATGGTCGGGAATGCACCGATAATTGCGCCCACCTGTATCAACAAATAAATTTCTGCAAAAGGGATAATCAGAACGACCAGAAATAGTGTTTGAAAAATTTTCATCTAAAGTACTCTTGTTGTAATCATCATTATTACAATATAAGGGCAATTCCGGTTAATTTCTAGGATAATATCTGACGCTCCAGTTTTTATGACCTGCAACATGCCTGCTAACCATCAAATAATCTTCTGTACTTGCCCTGATAAAGACACGGCGGAAAAAATAGCCCGACTGCTGGTGGCAAATAACGAGGCCGCCTGTGTAAATATTTTACCCGGCATGACCTCTATTTACACATGGAAAGAACAAATTGAATCCGCCCAGGAACATCTATTGCTGATCAAGGCGCATAAAGATCACTATCAGGCTATTGAAACAACCCTGCGCAACCATCATCCTTACGAACTGCCTGAAATAATTGCCGTCCCCATTGAGCGGGGCTTACCTGAATACCTGAATTGGATAGATTCATGCCACTCTTTAAAATAATTTTTCTCTGTTTCCTGTCGTTTGTCAGCCAATCGGCCTTTGCGCTGGGCGCTGACGAAATTCTGCCGCCCAACCAGGCCTTCAAGGTTTCTGCGAAAGCACTTGCAGCCGATCGGATTGAAATTTCCTGGGATATAGCCGAAGGTTATTATCTTTACCGCAATAAAATGCGCTTTGAGTCCAAAACCGGGCAAATCCGGTTAGGCGAACCCGATTTTCCGGCCGGACAAACCAAGCATGATGAAAACTTTGGCGATGTGGTTATTTACCGCAACGCCCTGAACATCCCGGTTGCCTTAACCGTTGAAAACGGCGCATCGTCCCTGCAACTATCGGTGCAATATCAAGGCTGTGCCGATCAGGGTATTTGCTATCCGCCTCAGAAAACCACTTTCGATCTCAAGCTACCCTCGCCTGTTGCCAAAGTCGATCCGGTCAAACAGCTGTTAAAAGGTTCATCCGGCTCAAAGCTAAATTTATTTGAAGATGACCTGCTGCCGCCGGATCAGGCTTTCGAGTTTTTTGCATCGATCAAAGACGATCATTCCCTGCATGTTAACTGGCATATTGCAGACGGTTATTATCTTTACCGGGAAAAAATTCAATTTGAATTAATTAACGCTGACGGCGTAAAGCTTGGGACTTACGACATTCCCAGAGGCGCGCCTAAACAGGATGAAACTTTCGGCCAAGTTGAGACTTTCCACGACGAACTCGGTTTTGACCTGCCGGTTATCCGTTCCGGCCAAGCGGCGCAAACCATTACCCTGCTGGCAAAATATCAAGGCTGCGCCGACCGTGGTGTTTGCTATCCGCCGATGAGCAAAAAAATCGACCTGGCCCTGCCAATAGCCCGGCAACCAGCCGCACAGGAACTTTCCGAACAGGATCAAATCGTGCAATCCTTGCGCAAGGACAGCTTGCCGATAACCTTGCTCAGCTTTTTCGGCTTCGGATTGTTGTTATCGCTGACCCCGTGCATTTTTCCGATGATTCCGATTTTATCGGGCATTATCGTCGGTCACGGCAACCGGATCACCACCGGTCGAGCCTTTTTACTGTCCCTCAGCTATGTGGTCGCCTCGGCTCTTACCTACACGGTGTTCGGCATACTCGCCGCGTTGTTCGGCAGTAATCTGCAAACCACCTTTCAACAACCCTGGATTATCGGCCTGTTCAGCGCCGTTTTTGTGCTGCTGTCCCTGTCGATGTTCGGCTTTTATCATCTGGAACTGCCCAAATCGTTACAGGTCAAACTGCACAATTCCAGCGAAATACACCGTGACGGTTCGCTCTGGGGCGCCGCCATCATGGGCTCGCTGTCCTCCCTGATCGTCGGCCCCTGCGTCGCCGCGCCGCTGGCGGGTGCACTGATTTATATCGGCCAGACCGGCGATGCGGTGTTGGGCGGCAGCGCCCTTTTCGCCTTGGGCTTAGGCATGGGCGTACCCTTGCTGTTGCTGGGCGCGTCCGCCGGAAAACTGCTGCCCAAAGCCGGAGACTGGCTTAATTCCACCAAAGCGGTATTCGGCGTGATCATGCTGGCGGTCGCAATCTGGATGCTCAGCCGAATTTTGCCGGGCAACGTGATCATGATGCTCTGGGCGATACTGCTGATATTTCCGGCCATTTACCTCAGCGCCGTCGATCCGCTACCCGAAAACAGTTCCGGCTGGCGCAAGCTGTGGAAAGGCTTAGGCTTGATGATGCTGGCTTACGGCCTGTTATTATTGATAGGTTTCAGCCTGGGCAACAGCAATCCGTTAAAGCCGCTGCAAGGACTTGGTGTGAGTACGGCCCAAGCCGCAGAACCGGGCATTGTTTTTGAAAGAGTCGCATCAGTAGCTCTGGAAGCCCGTATCAAGCAGGCCGCCGCCAATCATCAACCGGTCATGCTGGATTTTTACGCCGACTGGTGTATCTCATGCAAGGAAATGGAGGCTTATACCTTTGCAGACCCGCGCGTTAAACAGGCGCTCAAAGGCTATGTACTGCTGCAAGTCGATGTCACCAATAATTCGGATGATGATAAAGCGCTGTTGACTAAATTCAACCTGATCGGGCCTCCGGCCATTTTGTTTTTCGGTTTGGATCATCAGGAAAAAATCGCCAACCGGGTCATCGGTTATCAGGATGTCGAAACCTTTATTAAATCACTGCAACGCACCCAATCATGACCAATCCGCCAGGAGCGGATTGGCACGCACAGCGCCCGAAGGGGCACGGGCAGGGACAGCCCGTGATGAAACAGACAGGCCTGATTATTATTGCCGCGATTATTGCGCTGGGTCTTGGCATAACCGCCCGGCATCTTTTTCCACCCGCTGAAAAACCCGGCACTAGCGCTTTACCCGCGTTCACCCTGCCCGACCTGTCCGGTCATCAGCACAACATTGCCGAATGGCAAGGCAAGATATTGGTGGTCAATTTCTGGGCGACATGGTGCCCGCCCTGCCTCAAGGAAATCCCCGATTTTATCGCCTTGCAGGAGCAATATGCTGACAAAGACGTGCAGTTTATCGGCATCGCTTTAGAGGACAGGGAACCTGTCGCCAAGTACGCCGCCGCAACCAAAATCAGTTATCCGATTTTATTGGGCGGCGACAAGGGCATCACCCTGGCTAATCAACTGGGCAATAGCGTTGATGCGGTTCCCTACACCCTCATTGTTGACCGGCAGGGGCAAATCATACACCGGCATCCGGGGGAGTTTTCCAAAGAGCAAATACTGGAAATTATTACTCCGTTGCTAAACTAACATCACCGGTTTAAAGTTAAAAAATGAGCACGGAACAGCAAACTAGAAAAAACATCATCGACAAAGCGCTTGAGTCCGCTGGCTGGAAGGTTAACGATCCGACGCAAGTCATACTGGAATTCGATATAAATGTAGGTTTGCCTCCGGATATATCTGAACCGCAAACACCTTACCAAGGCCACCAATTCAGCGACTATGTGCTGCTTGGTAAAGATGCCAAGCCTCTTGCAGTGGTAGAAGCAAAAAAAACCTGTAAAGACGCAGCCTTAGGCCGTGAACAAGCCAAGCAATACTGCTACAACATGCAAAAAGACAAAGGTGGAGAACTACCTTTCTGCTTTTACACAAATGGCTTGGAAATATATTTCTGGGATCTGGAAAATGGCCCGCCTCGCAAGATCGTTGGCTTCCCCACCCTTGATGATCTACAGCGTTTTAGCTACATTCGGCGAAATAAAAAATCCCTTACAGAAGAACTCATCAACACCGAAATCGCAGGGCGCGATTATCAAATCCGAGCTATTCGCGCAGTGCTGGAAGCGATTGAGCGCAAGCAGTGTGATTTTCTCTTAGTTATGGCTACCGGCACAGGTAAAACCCGTACCTGCATTGCATTGGTCGATGCTCTGATGCGCGCTAGTCATGTCGAGCGGGTATTGTTTTTAGTCGATCGTATCCCCCTGCGCGAACAAGGATTAGCCGCATTTAAAGAATATCTGCCCAACGAACCGCGCTGGCCCAAGGTAGGAGAAAAGCTAATTTCCAAAGATAGACGAATCTACATCTCTACCTACCCAACCATGCTCAACATTATTCGTGACGAATCGGCCAGCTTATCGCCGCATTTTTTCGATTTGATTATCATTGATGAAAGTCACCGCTCCATCTACAACACATACGGCGAAATTCTTGATTATTTCAAAGCCATAAATCTGGGATTGACGGCTACACCGACGGACGTGTTAGACCACAACACTTTCAAATTGTTTACCTGTGAAGATGGCCTGCCCACCTTTGCCTACACCTACGAGGAGGCGGTTAATAACCAGCCGCCGTATCTATGCAATTTTCAGGTGATGAAAATTCAAACCAAATTCCAAATGGAAGGCATCAGCAAGCGCACCATCAGTTTAGAAGATCAGAAAAAGCTGATCCTTGAAGGTAAAGATGTCGAAGAAATCAACTTCGAAGGCACCCAGCTTGAAAAACAGGTCATCAACAAAGGCACCAATACCCTTATCGTTAAAGAATTTATGGAGGAATCCATTAAAGATAGCAATGGTGTACTGCCTGGTAAAACTATCTTCTTCTGTGCCTCCATAGCTCATGCTCGCCGTATCGAAGAAATTTTCGACAAACTCTATCCTCATTATCACGGTGAACTTGCCAAGGTATTAGTCTCCGATGATCCAAGGGTTTATGGTAAAGGTGGACTACTCGACCAGTTCACCAATAATGACATGCCACGCATCGCTATCAGCGTGGATATGCTCGACACAGGTATCGACGTGCGTGAAATCGTCAACCTCGTTTTTGCCAAACCGATTTATTCCTACACCAAATTCTGGCAGATGATCGGTCGCGGCACGCGTTTACTCGAACCTAAAAAAATCAAACCCTGGTGTACCGAGAAAGACGTTTTTCTGATTCTCGACTGTTGGGACAACTTCGAATACTTCAAGCTGCAACCCAAAGGCAAAGAGCTTAAGCCGCAACTGCCTTTGCCGGTGCGTCTGGTGGCTATTCGACTGGATAAAATAGAAAAAGCGCTGGAGTTAGGTAGTGAGGACATCGCCGCCAAAGAAAGCGCCATCTTGCGCTTGCAAATTCAAGAACTCCCAAAAAACTCCGTAGTCATCATCGAAGCAGCTACAGCACTGAATCAGATTGCCGACGATAACTACTGGAGCAAACTCAACGCGCAGAAAATAGAATTTCTGCGCGTTGAAATCAAACCTCTTTTTAGAACAATATCGCAGGCTGATTTTAAGGCCATGCGTTTTAGCAAAGATGTACTGGAAATTTCACTGGTCTTATTAAGCAAAGCAACTTGGTCAAAAGAAGAAAACGACCAATTTGAAACGTTAAAAGATGGCTTGGTTGAACAAATTAGTGAGCTGCCTTTAACAGTACCTATGGTTGCACGCGAAGAAAACCTGATTAAAAGCGCCCAACAACATTATTATTGGTCAAACTGCACAGATGCCACACTGGACGAGCTGGCAGAAAAACTCGGTCCACTGATGAAATTCCGCGAGCTGCAAAATCCCGGTGCAGGCCCGGTTAAACTCGACCTCACTGATGTCCTGCACAACAAAGAAAAAGTGGAGTTCGGTCCGCAAAATGAAGCAGTTAGTATCACTCGCTACAGGGAAATGGTCGAGGAACTAATAACTGAACTCACCAACAACAACCCGATACTCCAGAAGATCAAAGATGGCGCTGACATATCAGACTTTGAAGCGGAAATGTTAGCCAAGTTGCTTAACGAACAACACCCGCATATCACCGAAGACTTGTTGCGCAACGTCTATAAAAACCGCAAAGCGCGGTTCATCCAGTTTATTCGGCATATACTCGGTATCGAAATACTTACCAGCTTCCCTGACACCGTCAGCAAAACCTTCGATCAGTTTATTACCGAGCATACCCACCTCAACAGCCGTCAGCTGGAATTTTTACGTCTGTTAAAAAACTTCATCATCGAACGTGAAAAAGTCGAAAAACGCGACCTTATCCAATCACCGTTCACAGTGATTCATCCGCAAGGCATACGTGGCGTATTCAGCCCCGCTGAAATTAATGAGATTTTAGAGTTAACCGAACGATTAGCTGCTTAAGATTAAAAGCAAGCCACGCACAACAAAGATAAGAGAAAAATGAATGCTACAAAATAATCCAGCCCTTAAAAGCAAAATCGACCAACTTTGGAACAAATTCTGGAGCGGCGGTATTTCCAATCCGCTGACCGCCATCGAGCAAATTACCTATTTGCTGTTTATGAAACGTCTGGATGATCTGGATTTAAAGCAACAGGCCGACGCTGAATTTACTGGCGATAAATTCACCTCGCGTTTTGCCGGAAGCTGGATTCCGCCTGAGCATCGCGACAAAGCAACAGAAGATCAAAAACCGTTTGCCGTCGATAAACACACCCTGCGTTGGAGCGAATTCAAACATAAGCAAGCTGATGACATGCTGACTCATGTGCAAACAAAAGTCTTTCCGTTCTTAAAAGATTTAAACGGTCAGGCGTCCAGCTTTACTCACCACATGAAAAATGCGGTGTTCATTATCCCCAAACCCATGTTATTGGTGGAAGCAGTAAAAACCATCGACGAGATGTATGACGAGATAGAAAACGACTCGCTGGTGAAAGGCCAGGCTTTTCAGGATATACAAGGGGATGTCTACGAATACCTGCTGTCTGAAATCGCCTCCGCCGGTAAAAACGGCCAGTTCCGCACCCCGCGCCACATTATCAAACTCATTGCCGAACTGGTGCAACCGAAGCTGGGTCAACGCATAGCGGACCCAGCTTGCGGCTCCGGCGGCTTTCTGCTGGGTGCCTATCAATACATCGTCACCCAGTTAGCGGTTAAAGCCGCCAAAAATAACGACAGCAGCGCGGCACAGCTGCAAACCGACGAAGACGGCTTTAAACGTACTTCGGTCAGCGCCAGCCTGACCGAAACCGCTAAACGCATCCTCAACGAAAGCCTGTGGGGATACGACATCGACAGCACGATGGTGCGTTTAGGTCTTATGAACCTGATGATGCACGGCATCGATGAACCGCATATCGATTATAAAGACACGCTCAGTAAAAGCTTTGACGAAGCCAATCACTACGACATCATCATGGCCAATCCGCCCTTTACCGGCAGTATCGATAAAGGCGACATCAACGAAAGCCTAAGCCTTGGCACTACCAAAACCGAACTACTGTTTATTGAAAACATCTACCGTTTGTTGAAAAAAGGCGGCACCGCCGGAGTGATTATTCCGCAGGGAGTATTGTTTGGTTCCGGCAAAGCGTTTGTGGAAGCGCGCAAAATCCTGGTAGATCGCTGCGATTTAAAAGCCGTTATTACGCTGCCCAGCGGCGTGTTTAAACCCTATGCCGGAGTCAGCACCGCGATTTTGTTATTCACCAAAGTCTACGACCAGCAAGACAATGTCGATGAACCTGCCACGCAACAGATCTGGTTTTATGATATGAAAGACGATGGCTATACACTGGATGACAAACGCAGCAAGAAAGAAGGTTATGGCGACTTGCAAGACATCGTCGAGAAATATCACAACCGTAATCCTGCGCAAGAGTCCGAGCGCACCCAAAAATACTTTAGCGTGCCACGGAAAGAAATCGTCGCTGAAAACTACGACCTGAGTCTAAGCCGCTACAAGAAAGATGTGTTTGAGGAAATGCTTTATGAAAAATCAGACGTGATTTTGCAGCGGTTGCTGGTGAGTGAGGTCGGTGAGAATGCTGATATGTCAGCGCTTGGCAAGATTCAGGGTGGAATTGTGAAAGAGCTGTTGGAATTAAAAGGGATGGTGGGATGAGCAGGGGTCATAAAGCATTAGGTTCTTTACTTGAAATTTCTGGTAAAGACAGAGCTAGAGAAAATAACTACCCAGTAATGTCCATCACCATGAAATATGGATTGATTGATCAGTCAGATAAATTTAAAAAACGTATTGCCAGTCAAGATACTGAAAACTATAGAGTTGTATATTTAAATGAATTAGTAGTTGGTTTTCCTATAGACGAGGGTGTTTTAGGCTTTCAAACCAAATATCCTGCCGCCATAGTCAGCCCTGCATACGAAATTTGGAAGTTAAAAAGTGAAACTGAATCATATCTACCTTATTTAGAAAGAATTCTTAGATCACCACAAGCCAGATCGCTTTATGCATCAAAAATGCAGGGAGCTGTAGCAAGGAGACGGAGCTTAAAAAGAGATGACTTTCTTACACTAAAAATACCATATCCTACTTTTAAAGATCAAATTCGCATCGCCACCCTGCTTAGTCGCGTCGAGATACTCATTACCACTCGCAAAGACAACCTGCGTCTGCTGGATGAATTTCTGAAAAGCACGTTTTTGGAAACATTTGGCGACCCTGTGCGGAATGAGAAGGGCTGGGAACAGAACCCCTGCAACAAAATTGTTGAACAAATAGTGTCTGGAACAAGTTACGGCGGTGAAGACAGGAATCTTTTAGAAGAAAATGAAATGGGGGTTCTAAAAATAAGTGCTGTCACCACAGGCTCATTTGATTCCAAAGAAATAAAAGCGGTAAAAAAAGACATCATCACTAAAAAATTAGTCACTGTAAAAAAGGGCGATTTCCTTTTTAGCAGAGCAAACACGGTTGAGCTTGTAGCGGCATGTTGCATTGTAGCCAAAGATTACGACAATCTCTTCATTCCAGATAAATTATGGCGGCTCTCATTTAATTTGGAATTGATAAATCCGACATACTTTAATTTTCTTCTAAAAAATAATTCGTTTAGAAACAGTGTCCGTAAACTCGCGTCGGGCGGTCATGATTCAATGCTGAACATTTCAATGAAGAAATTTTTAACTTTAAGTATTCCGACCCCGCCGGTCAATCTCCAAAACCAATTCGCCGCTATCGTCAAAAAAGCAGAATCCTTAAAAAACCACTATCAGAAAAACCTGATCGAACTGGAAAACCTCTACGGCGCACTCAGCCAGAAAGCCTTTAAAGGTGAGCTGGATTTAACTCGCATTCCATTGAACCACAAAATACTTGCAGACCTCGAAAATGATCAAGATGAAGTCGTTGCCACTGTTGTGGTTGTACCCGAGAACATCAGCACTACTCTGACAACCCTAAATGCGTTTAATCAAAGTGCAACTAGCCTTAAAGCTATTGAAAGAGCAGCGCGTGTTTCATCATTCGATCTGGCACAACAAGGATCAGTCAAACAAGCAGCAGCTCAACTTGCCGTCTACCGTTCTCCTCTTGAACAACTAAAGAATATGTCGACCATTACCTCGGCCATGGAACACCTCGAATCGGTCATGAGGCCATTAAACCTCAGCCAATTTGATTCTATTTCCAGAAGTGTCGAATTAGCTCGTAACATGACTTCCGCTATACCCAAGATTGATATGGGCTGGCTTGAACAACACAACGATGTGTTGAAATACGCTGCTGCACCTTTTGAGGCCATGCATTCAACCATGGCAAAGATCGAATCATTAAATTACGATCGGATTAATTCTATTTCCAAAAAATTGGAATCGGCTCTTGGTCATACAACTGCTATCCCAATATCTAACAGTGGATTGTCTGATCAATACAGCGAAGCGCTCAGAAAAATGACTGATCCTTTTGGGGATATGCGTAACGCTGTGGAACGAGCAAGTGCATCTAGCATATACACTCAAGCTACCAAATGGCTACAAAGCCCCATTCCAGATGTCTTCTCTTGGCAAAAACTAGCCTGCGATCCACTGGCAATGTATTTGGAAGAGTACAACAAACAGTCATTCCATCACGAAGATGTCATAGACATTCTGTCCAGTGAGGTTGAACCAATATCATTCGATACTTTGATGCAACAGCTTGGCGAGTCGGAAACGGTCGACTTCACCGGGTATGAAACAATCAAGACCATCCTCTTCGACTTACTGACAGAAAATATAGTGACGCAAGTTTTCGACGAAAAACAAAAAATCCTACTGTTTTCTTTAGCTGAAGATGAATCGAAGCAATGAAACTGTTACGGCTGAAACTCAACGAGCCTTTTCGTAGCCTGCAAGCCGGTTTTGAGCTGCATTTTCTGCGTGAATGGGATCGCTCGGAAAATAGTGGTGTCACTGATAGGGAATTTGCACCTTATATTCTGGCAGGCCCCAATGGCAGCGGCAAATCCAATGTCTTGGAAGTGCTGGCAGCAATTTTTTATCATATTGAATGCCAGCACCTGACTTACCGACCCGAGACCTTTGCTTTTGATGAAGATACTAATCCCAAGGGGTTTAATGAAGAATGCGCGCAACCTAACGCCTTTGAGCTGGAATATTTGCTTCCTACTCCCGATAGACTACAGGAAGGCGGAACAGATTTAACGGCTCACATAAAGATCGTTAAAACACCTGATAGCGGCGCGCAAATGTTTTGGCTCAATCATCCAGAGCTTGGCGAAGGAAAGCTTTTATCGCGCCTTGATGCATGGGAAATGTTGCCGGATTTTGTCTTGGCTTATTCCTCCGGTGAAAACGAAATCCTCAGTCTGCCGTTTTTTAAAATGCGTTTTATCCAACTGGATGAATATCTGGATACGCTTAAGCAGGATTTGCCCTATGCAGGCAGTCCGGAATCCAGGCAAATCTATTTGGATAATGCCTTTAGTCAGGCTATTTTGCTGTGTAATTTGTTGTTTGAAGACGATGAAACGCTCGCCCCTTTTAAGCAGGATGTGGGCATTGGAACCTTGCAAGAATTTCGTATCATTCTGAAAAAGCGCATTGAAATTTCTGCCGAGCAAGCCAACCTTTATCCAGAAGATTTTTTGATAGTTGAGGAAACTGAGACAGAAGTCAAAAGCTACTTTTTACCCATACTAAAAAAGTTTGAATCAGAACCCGATACAGCGCTCACTTTTGAGCCGGTTATTAACCGCTTGCGACGCTGCGCAACCAGTTATTTTCAAGATGATGAAACAGGTTGCTTGTATTTGGACTATTTGGTTAATGATGCGACCAAGGAAGCCTTTAAAAACAACTTTGAATCAGCCATCGATTTGTTTCAGTCATTTCGTATTTTGCTGACGCTAAACTTGTATTCCGTAAGCGACAGCTTAAAAAAAGACCTTTACAGATCTAATAGCTTATATGCGAATGAAACTATCCCCACCTTGCCATCAGACGAGCGTATTATGCGGTTTAAATTTGTGAAGTTTACCAAGTCCGATGTGCCGGATGCCGTCATGCTGAAAGACCTTTCCGACGGCGAGCATCAATTTTTACATAGCCTGGGTCTTTGCTTGCTGTTTAAAAATTCCAACAGCCTATTTCTGTTGGACGAGCCGGAAACCCACTTTAACCCCGATTGGCGTTCCAAGTTTATCTCCCGCTTGCGTGATTGTTTTAAGCCTATGGATTCCAAATTGGATGAAAAGAACGTTCAACGCGAAATGCTGATTACCACCCATACGCCGTTTTTGATTTCCGATAGCAAGCCGGAACAAGTGCTGGTGTTCTCGAAAGAGGACAGTGTCGTTGATGTTAAGCGCCCAGACTACAATACGCTCGGTGCTTCCGTCGATCAGATTACGATGCTGACATTTAATAAATCTTCAACTATTGGGGGATATGCAGAGGATAAATTGCATGAAATGCAACGACGATTTGAAGCAGGAGAAGACAAAAACGCACTGATCAAGGAAATCAATAAACAATTGGGCGATTCTGTTGAAAAAATGCTAATGATTCGTACCATCCTAGACGGCAGAAATAAGGAAGATGTTTAATGCTTTTCCCATACAAATATGTATCTCATCCAATTGAGAAAATGCAGGAGTATGTAGACTTCATTTTTAATGATGTATGGTGTAAGGCACCGAATTCGGAATATGGTATTGAATTATTTGAAGAAAATTCTGATTTGAAAGGCATAGTGGAATATTTATGGGGTTATGATTTGGCTGGAAAACCTAAAAAAAGTGCCGTGTTTTTCTTGAATGGTCTCAATAAGATATTTAATGAATTTAAAGGGCTTAATCCATCAGATATTGCTCAGTTTAAAGCTTGGTATGCGTCTAATAATGATATTGAAAAATGCTGTTGCAACGATGCTGCTATAGCGCCTATTCGGTATGATCAGCTTACTGTCAAATTTGAAAAGTTGACCGAGGAACTTGAAGAATTCTTTAAGAATTTATATTCCCATAATTTTTTGGCGTTAGAAACCATTAAAAACCATATAGGAACAGTATCAGATCATTACTCAAAATTTGTTCAGAAAAATGACGAAGACATCTGCCCATTTTGCGGAATTATGCCACTGGATGGTCAGTATGACCCAACTCGTGATGCGTATGATCATTATCTGCCCAAAAGTAAATATCCATTTAACTCTATTAATTTTAAGAACCTACCGCCTGCCTGTAATACTTGCAATTCTAAAAATAAAGGCGCCAAAGATCCAATCAATATTAATGGAGCTGCTCGTAAAGCTTTTTATCCTTTCACTCATACCCCATACAAGCTGGAATTTAAGGTATTTTTTAATCCAAAAAACTGGAATGATTACACACCAAGCGAAATTATGATGTCCGTTGGCCCAACAGCTTATGTTAACGAAATTAGTACTTGGTTTGATGTCTATGGTATCGAAGACCGGTACAAGGCTCTGATGTGTAAAAAGAACGTTGGCAAATTCTGGATTACACAAGTACAAAGTTGGGTCTGTAGAGGAGGAAAAGCAGAAGAGTATTTTCTAGAACTTGCAGAGATCGAAAGCAATTCTCCGTATGCAGATTATAATTTTCTGAAAAAGCCATTTTTAGAAGCTTGTTATCAATCGGGATTATTTATGGTAAATGGCACATAGACTGATAAAAATCGATACTGAAAGTAAAAATTGGTCGCTGTTTTGCAGATAGATACTCGCCTGTAAAACTGGAATCTTCCCGTATTAATTCGATAACGGTTTGGTCATGGGGTCTTGATGCTCTGTTAGGCGGCATGAGGTGTTTCAGCTAGTTTAATGTTGGGGCGTGGTTTTTGTCTGGCTTGCCAGAGGTCGTATTCTGCTTTTCTCGTTCCCACGCGCCGCGTGGTAATGCAGCCTCAATGCGCTACGTTGAGGAGAAAGCCGTAGCGCGTAAGAACTAGCGCAAATCATACACCGGCATCCGGGGGAGTTTCCCAAAGAGCAAATAGTGGAAGTTATTACTCCGTTACTGAACTAACATCACCGGTTTAAATCAGGCCAAGTGGAGTAAATAATGCTTTTGGGCTCGCCTGCCAGACTAATGCACAAATAACTTTTAAAATCAGCAGATTTGTGCGCAACGACTCCAAATAGCTTGAATTCTGCCGCTATCTTTTACTAAAAACATAATATCTGGACAAAATCCCTTAAATTGGGCAAAATTAATGCCTGATAATGCTTTTTAACCCTAAACTGACTGCAAAGATTGATGGCGACAATTACCGTTTTAAATGGGCCGAATTTAAACCTGTTAGGCATTCGCGAACCCGGTCTTTACGGAAATCAAACCCTAGCCGACATTAAGCACAATCTTGAACAAAAGACTGCCGAACTCAATCATCAGCTTAACTTCCATCAAAGCAATGCAGAACACGAGATTGTAGAACTGATACATAAGGCTTACCAAGCCCACGTTGATTTCATCATTATTAACCCGGCAGCTTTCACCCATACCAGCGTCGCCATTCGTGACGCGCTGCTGGCAACCAAAATCCCATTTATAGAGGTTCATTTATCAAACGTCCATGCACGTGAACCTTTTAGAAAACACTCCTATTTCTCCGATATTGCCAAAGGCGTTATCTGCGGATTAGGCGCAACAGGGTACGAACTGGCCTTACTGGCCGCTCATCAGATATTAGCCGAGAGACACTAAACTATGGATATTAGAAAAATAAAAAAACTCATCGAGATTATCGAGGAATCCGGCATTGCCGAACTGGAAATCAAAGAGGGCGAAGAAGTCATCCGCATCAGTCGTTATTCCGCCGCTCCTGCCGCTGTCGCCTACGCGCCTGCACCTGTCGCCGCCGCGCCTGTCGCAATCGCCGCTCCAGCAATAACAGCAACATCATCAGAAGAAAAAATCACCGGGCATGTGGTTAAATCGCCGATGGTCGGCACCTTTTACCGCTCCGCTTCACCGGGTACCAAAATTTTCGTCGAGGTTGGCCAATCCGTTCAGGTCGGCGATACCTTGTGCATCATTGAGGCGATGAAAATTCTTAACCAGATTGAGTCGGATAAAGACGGCATCCTCACTAAAGTTCTGGTTGAAAACGCCGAACCTGTCGAATACGGCCAACCCTTATTCATCATTGAATAACACCAAAAACGGGAATCTCATGTTCGATAAAATCGTTATCGCCAATCGAGGCGAAATAGCTCTGCGCATTTTACGCGCCTGCCGGGAACTGGGTGTCAAGGTCGTTGCCGTGCATTCCGAGGCGGACCGGGATCTGAAACACGTGCGCCTGGCCGATGAATCCGTTTGCATCGGCCCTGCCGCATCCGCTGACAGCTACTTGAATATTCCGGCTATTATCAGCGCCGCTGAAGTGACCGATGCGGAAGCCATCCATCCCGGCTACGGTTTTTTGTCCGAAAATGCCGACTTTGCTGAAAAAGTAAAACAAAGCGGTTTTGTGTTTATCGGCCCGAATGCGGAAACCATACGCATAATGGGCGACAAGATTTCCGCCAAAAAAGCCATGGAAGCAGCGGGGATTCCCTGCGTCCCCGGCAACAATGACCCGTTGTCGGATGACAATAAAAAGAACCTGAAGCTGGCCCATGAAATCGGTTATCCGGTCATCATCAAGGCCGCCGGCGGCGGCGGCGGTCGGGGTATGCGCACGGTGCATACCGAAGCGGCGTTATTAAATGCCATCACCATGACCAAGGCCGAGGCGGGCACTGCATTCGGCAACGACACCGTTTACATGGAAAAGTTTCTGGAAGATCCACGGCACATCGAATTTCAGGTCATGGCCGATGCTCACGGCAACGCGATACATTTGGGCGAACGCGACTGCTCCATGCAACGCCGCCATCAAAAAGTGGTTGAAGAAGCGCCCGCGCCCGGTATTACCGAAGCACAGCGCAAAGCCATAGGCGAGCGCTGCGCCAAAGCCTGTGTCGACATCGGCTATTTGGGTGCAGGCACTTTCGAGTTTTTGTATGAAAAAGGCGAGTTCTATTTCATTGAAATGAACACCCGCGTACAGGTTGAGCATCCTGTTACTGAAATGGTGACCGGTTTTGACATCGTCAAGGAACAACTGCGCATTGCGGCCGGTGAACGGCTGTCTATTACCCAGGATCAGGTTAAAATTCAGGGTCATGCCATCGAGTGCCGGTTAAATGCTGAAGATCCCAGAACCTTTATGCCCTGCCCCGGTACGATAGACCAGTTCCATATGCCCGGTGGTCCCGGTATCCGTTGCGAGACCCATATCTACAACGGCTATAAAGTGCCGCCTTATTACGACTCGATGATCGGCAAACTGATTGCCCACGGCGAAGACCGCAAGAGCGCGATTGCCCGGATGAATACCGCGTTAAGCGAAATCATCATCGACGGCATTAAAACCAATATCCCGCTACAGCACGACATCATGAATGACAGTGCCTTTGCCGCCGGCGGGCAAAACATCCATTACCTGGAAAAGAAGCTGGGGATTTATTGAAAGCTTAAAAGTTCACCACGAACGACTGCATGGATGCAGGAGGTAGAGCAACGCAGGAGCAGTTGCCGAGGCACGAAGGACACGAAGTTTTATGTTTATTCTTCGTGCTCTTCGTGTCTTCGTGGTGAATAAATCCCCCGTCCCTTACCCACAATAATTCACATCATGGCCTGGCACCAAATTTCCGTTATCACCAATGAAGACCTTGCACCCCGGCTTGCCGACTTTTTCGACAAGCTCGGTGCGGTATCCGTTACCTACATGGATGCTGAGGACGAGCCGGTTTACGAACCGGCTATCGGCGAGACCAAGATATGGACCAATACCGAAGTCATTGCGCTGTATGAGCTGGACGCCGAACCGGCGCTGATCAAGACTTTAGTTTACGCCCAGTTTAAGCCTGAACAATTGCTCAACTGGCGGCATGAAGAAATTGCCGATCAGGAATGGGAACGCGCCTGGATGGAGTTTTACAAGCCGATGAAGTTTGCCGACAAACTCTGGGTTTGCCCGACCGACCAGGAACAATATGAGACCGGCACAGTCTGCCTGACTCTCGATCCGGGACTTGCTTTCGGCACCGGCACCCATCCGACCACCGCTTTATGCCTGGAATGGCTGGCCGGCCACGACTTGACCGATAAAACCGTCATCGATTACGGCTGCGGCTCCGGGATCCTGGCAGTTGCGGCGATATTGTTAGGCGCTAAAGAAGCTCATGCAGTGGATATTGATCCCCAGGCAATAACCGCAACACAGAGCAACGCACTGAAAAACAAGGTGCAGGATAAAATCGCCTGTTACCTGCCCGAACAGTTTGCTCCGTTTCAGGCGGACATAGTACTGGCCAATATACTGGCGAAACCTTTAATCGACATGTCCGAGCAAATTTGCAATCTTGTTGCTCCCTGCGGTCAGCTGGTTTTATCCGGCATTTTGCATGAACAGGCCGAGTCGGTGATGAACGCTTATCGGCACTACATAACGTTCAGCACACCTGTGCAACAGGAAGACTGGATCAGGCTTGAAGGCATCAAGCGCTAATCAACCGGATCGCGGCGACGCTTATTGGCGCTCTGGGCTGGTTATTGCTTCGCTGCTGCTTGCCGGACAATTAATGTATTTCGAAGGTACGGCATTCAGCCGGAACCCGGAATTTCGGCCCAGCCTGGAAAAACTATGCGGGCAACTTAACTGCCAGTTACCCGTTTACAAAAATCCGGATGAGTTCGTTGTATTACAAAGTTCATTGTCTGCATTACCGGATCGCAGCCAACTGTTCAGAGCGGTAACCCGCAATCGGGCCGCTTTTACGCAACCCTACCCAAGTCTGGAACTGACCTTGCTCGACTATGCAGAAAACCCGTTCGCCCGACGGATTTTTCGGTCGCAAGACTATTTAATCAACGCCCAGGCTGCAACGTCAGCCATGCGCCCTGATGCGACCGCCGCAATCAGCCTGAACATCGCCGCACCAAAAACCAATGTCGGCGGTTATACTTTTAAACTTATTTATTAACATGGCTCATCCTGAAATTTATTTAAAAAAGAACGAAGACAAGCGTCTGCGCAAAGGCCATCTATGGGTTTTCAGCAACGAAGTCGACACCAACCGCTCACCGCTTGAACAATTCAGCGCAGGCGACCTGGTACAGGTAAAAAGCGACGACGGCAAGGTGATGGGCACAGCCTACATCAATCCTCAAGCCCTGATATGCGCGAGGCTTCTGTCCAGAAAACCCAACTTGAAATGCGGCGCCAACTTCTTCAAAGAGCGCTTGACTACCGCGCTGGCTTTACGCGAAAAACTGTTCGACAAACCTTACTACCGTCTTGTTTTCGGTGAAAGCGACGGTTTGCCCGGCTTGGTCATCGACCGTTTCGGCCCGGTATTGTCGGTGCAAATCACCACCGCCGGTATCGATCAGCGCAAAGAAGCACTGTTTGCCGCGCTGATTGAATTGCTGAGTCCTGAGGCCATTATCCTGAAAAACGATAACAGCCAGCGCCAACAGGAAGGCTTAAGCCTGGAATCCGAACTGGCCTACGGCAAGCTCCCCGAGCCGCTGATCATTGAAGAAAATGGCGCTCAATTTAAAATCGACATTCGGGGAGGACAAAAAACCGGCTGGTTTTACGATCACCGCAGCAGCCGCGCCCAATTGGCGGGTATTGCCAAAAACCAGCGGGTACTCGATTTATTTTCCTATACCGGAGCCTGGGGCATTCCTGCCGCGTTGGCCGGAGCCTTGGAAGTCACCTGTGTAGATGCCTCGGAAAGCGCGCTGGCATTGGCCGTGGAAAATGCGGCGCTGAACCGGGTTCAGGATAAAATGCACTTTGTGCGCAGTGATGTGTTTGAATTTCTGAAGCAGGCTCGTCTGGAAAACCGGCTCTATGACATTATCGTACTGGATCCTCCCGCTTTAATTAAACGCAAAAAAGATTTCAAACAAGGCTACGAAGCTTATCGCCGCCTGAATCACCTGGCCTTGCAAGTATTGTCCAAAAACGGCATATTGGTCTCTGCATCTTGCTCTCACCACCTGAGCCGTGAAAACCTGCATGAGATTTTACGTTCGTCAGGACGACACATAGACCGCCATCTGGTGTTTTTTGCCGACGGGGGACAGGGGCCCGATCATCCAATCGACCCGGCAGCTCCCGAGACCGAATATTTGAAAACTTTTTTTTGTTCTGTCTCTTCAAGCTTGTAAAATGTAAGGCACTTTATGGTCAATGCAAAAGATAAGGAACCCTGCGTACTTTGCGGTCAACCGGTAGAAATCACCGGATTTTCGCTGACCACAAGTGACGGTCTGCAAAAATTTTGCTGTGCCGGGTGCCTGAGCATTTATCAGTTACTTAATGAGGATAATACCAAACCGACTATAACCCCCCTACTAACAACAAAAAAATGAGGATATAAAAATAATGAAAGCCTGTGAGTCTTGTTCCGGCCGCGTTGAAATCGGCAAAAACCATCAAAAAGTCCCGGTATTGCAAAGAGCCATTGGCATGGTCTTGGTTTACATGCCTCTATTTACCCTTCCCTTTGTGTTTGCCAGCGCCTATATGACTTACTGGCACTTGCTCATGATGGGCGCCAAGAATCTCAAAACCTATGCCGATTTCCTACCTGACCGGGCCAGCCATCGTTATACCTTAAAAAATCAAATCACCATGGACGGCTCGTTCAAAGCCAGCACGTCCCAGTCAAAACTGTTCTGGATACTGAACTGCACCTGGTACTGTCCTTACAGTGTCGCCCTGTTCGAATGGCATGCTTATATGGTCAAGATTGTTGAGAACTGGTGGTGCCCGTTCTCTCATGACAAAAAAGAAAGCTATGACAACGCCAAGATCGATAAGTCTTTCTGGCATATCTATGCTGAAGATGCTGTCAAGCTGGAACCGGAAGACCGCGACAATCCAATCTGGAATGAAGACGGAGACAAATGATTTAGGGGAAGGGCTAAAGGCGAAAGGCGAAAAAAACCTCCCTTGTGCCTTTAGCCCTTCGCCTTTTACCTAACAAGCCGGACGGGGCATGTTGCCCCGTCCGAAACGTTTTGCGTTGGTTAAGTATATCCACTTTACTTCAGCATCGCGGAAACGTTAGAAGACCTCTCTTATGCATATCGGCCCTTACCAACTTCAAAACAACCTGATTCTGGCGCCTATGGCCGGTATCAGCGACCGCCCGTTCAGGGAATTGTGCAAGCAATTCGGCGCAGGCTTGGCCGTGTCTGAAATGGTGGCATCCAATCCGGCTTTACGTCAGCATAAAAGAACGCTGTTAAAAGCCGATCATGACGGTGAAACCGGCATACGTTCCGTACAGATTCTGGGCACCGACCCCCAGCTTATGGCTGATGCGGCAAAACTTAATGCCCAACGGGGCGCCCAGATTATCGATATTAATATGGGTTGCCCGGCAAAAAAGGTATGCTCAGTTGCCGCAGGCTCCGCGCTATTAAGAGATGAAGCGCTGGTAAAGCGAATACTTGATGCAGTCGTTAATGCCGTCGATATTCCGGTCACGTTAAAAATCCGTACCGGCTGGGACTTGCATAGCCGCAATGCCGTTGAAATAGCCCAAATAGCCGAAAATGCAGGTATTGCCGCATTGACTATTCACGGCCGAACCCGTGCCTGCAAATTTGACGGTCAGGCCGAGCATGAAACCGTTAAAAAAGTGAAACAATCGATCAGCATTCCGGTTATCGCCAACGGCGATATTGATTCACCCGAACAAGCCCAATTTGTGCTTGATTCAACCGGTGCGGATGCCATTATGATCGGTCGGGCCGCCCAAGGAAATCCATGGCTATTTAGTCAAATAAGTCACTTTATCAACCACGGCAAACATCTTGAAAAACCAACAGTTACAGACATACACCACACAATCTTAACCCATTTGGACAAACTATATAGCTTCTACGGCAATGCGAGCGGTGTTAGAATAGCAAGAAAACATATAGCCTGGTATTTCAAGCATCTTGGGTCCGTAGCTCAGGATACCCAAAGCACCATCAACCAGGCACAATGTCCATCCCAACAAATAACGCTGATTAATTCGGCATTTAATCTTTTAACCACCGACCGTGCTGCATAACATGAACGCATCCCAAAAAAGTGCTGAAATCATTAGCATAGACAGCATAAAAACCGTAACCATTCCTTTATGCGTACATGTTAAACAAACGGTGGAGCAATATTTTTTGCATCTGAACGGCCATGATGCGGTAGGTTTGCATGCGATGGTCATCGCCGAAGTTGAAAAGCCTTTATTGCAAGCAACGCTGGAACATTCAGGCCACAACCAAACCAAAGCGGCCAAAGCATTGGGCTTGAGTCGCAGCACCTTGCGCAAAAAACTGGAATTCTACGGCCTGTCCTGATACCCAAACAAGACTGGCTCTACCCCCCTTTCATTCTGAGATCTGCATGAACAAAAAAGTCACTCGCGCGCTGATCAGCGTATCCGATAAATCCGGTATCGTGGATTTTTGCCTGAAGCTTAATCAATTAGGCATCGAAATCCTGTCTACCGGCGGCACCGCCAAGACACTGGCCGAACATGGCATTCCTGCGACTGAAGTTTCCGATTACACCGGTTTCCCGGAAATGATGGACGGCCGGGTTAAAACCTTGCACCCCAAAGTCCACGGCGGCATTTTGGCGCGTCGAGGCATAGATGATGCAGTGATGGCGGCGAACGGCATCAACCCGATCGATATGGTGGTGGTCAACCTGTATCCCTTCGAACAAACTATCGCCAATCCGGACTGCGACTTGGACACGGCCATTGAAAACATCGATATCGGCGGCCCGACCATGATCCGCGCCGCAGCCAAGAATCATGCCGATGTTGCAGTCGTCGTCGATCCGGCCGATTACGCATCGGTTATTGCCGAACTGAAAAACAACAACAGCGGACTCTCACAGCAAACCCGCTTCAATCTGGCGCTAAAAAGCTTTGAACACACCGCCCGTTATGACACCGCGATTGCAACCTACCTTGGCAATATTAATGGCATCCAGTTTCCCGAAACGCTGAACTTGCAGTTTTATCATAACCAGACCATGCGTTATGGCGAAAACCCGCATCAAAACGCGGCTTTTTATCGGGAAAAAACACCGGCTGGCGGCACGATTGCCGCCGCCAGGCAGCTGCAAGGCAAGGAGTTGTCCTACAACAATATTGCCGATGCCGACGCCGCGCTGGAATGCGTTAAATCATTCGGCGACCAGCCCACCTGCGTCATCGTCAAACATGCCAACCCCTGCGGCGTAGCCCAGGCCGGCAGCCTGCTTGCCGCTTACGACAAGGCTTATGCCACCGACCCGACCTCGGCATTCGGCGGCATTATCGCGTTTAACCGGGAACTGGACGAACAAACCGCCGCTGAAATCGTCAAACGTCAATTTGTCGAAGTCATTATTGCGCCGTCCATCAGCGCAGCCGCGCAAACCGTTTTGGCTGAAAAACAAAATGTGCGCGTGCTGGAATGCGGCCTCTGGAACAACGCCAACTCAGCCTCCCTCGATTTCAAACGCGTTGCCGGAGGCTTGCTGGTTCAGGACAAGGACATCGGCGAAATCAGCGCATCCGATCTCAAAATAGTCAGTAAACGCGCGCCGACCGAACAGGAACTGGCCGATTTACTGTTTGCCTGGAAAGTCGCCAAATTCGTCAAATCCAATGCGATTGTTTACTGCAAAAACGGCCAGACTATCGGCGTCGGCGCGGGACAAATGAGCCGGGTCTATTCGGCCAGAATCGCCGGCATCAAAGCCGCCGATGCGGGTCTGGATGTTCCGGGTTCAGCCATGGCTTCAGATGCATTTTTCCCGTTCAGGGACGGCATCGATTCCGCCGCCGAAGCGGGCATTACCGCCGTCATCCAGCCCGGCGGCTCGATGCGCGATAATGAAGTCATTGCCGCCGCCGATGAACATAATATCGCCATGGTCTTTACCGGCATGCGTCATTTCCGACACTAATATTTTAAAGGCCTTCACCACGAAGACACGAAGGACACGAAGAAAACAATGGTAAAACTTCGTGCTCTTCGTGTCTTCGTGGTGAATTAATCTACTTGCGTTTCATTAATTGAATATACGTTAAGTTATGGGCGACCAGCCGGTCGCCCCTACAAAATACACGAGAATTATTATGAAAATCCTCATCGTCGGCAGCGGCGGCCGTGAACACGCCCTCGCCTGGAAAGCCAAGCAATCACCCAAAGTCGAAAAAGTGTTTGTCGCGCCCGGCAATGCCGGTACTGCGCTGGAACCGTCTGTTGAAAACATCGCCATTGCCGTCGACGATATTGCCGCGCTGCTGGCATTCGCCCAACAGGAAGCGATCGACCTGACCATTATCGGCCCCGAAGTGCCTCTGGTTTTGGGCATCGTCGACCGTTTTCAGGAAGCGGGGCTGAAGTGCTTTGGCCCTACCGCAAAAGCCGCGCAACTGGAAGGCTCCAAGACTTTTTGCAAAGACTTCATGATCCGCCACCACATCCCGACCGCCGCTTTCAAATCCTTTACCGACCAGCAGCAAGCCATAGCCTATATCCGGCAACAAGGCGCGCCGATTGTGGTCAAGGCCGACGGCCTGGCGGCAGGCAAAGGCGTGATCGTTGCCCAGACCGAACAGGAAGCGATAGCTGCGGTCGAGGACATGTTATCGGGCAATGTATTCGGTGAGGCCGGCAACCGGGTCGTCGTCGAAGAATTCCTGACCGGTGAAGAAGCCAGCTTTATCGTCATAGCCGACGGCAAACACGCCTTGCCGATGGCGACCTCCCAGGATCACAAAGCCCGCGATAACGGCGACCAAGGCCCCAACACCGGGGGCATGGGCGCTTACTCCCCTGCCCCCGTCGTCACCCCTGAAATACACGACAAGGTCATGCGCGATGTCATCGAGCCGACCTTAAAAGGCATGGAGGAAGACGGACTGCCGTATACCGGCTTTCTGTACGCCGGATTGATGATTAGTGCCGACGGCGCCATTAAAGTGCTGGAATACAACTGCCGCTTTGGCGACCCTGAAACGCAGCCGATCATGATGCGCTTGAAAAGCGATTTGGTAGAGCTTTGCGAAGCAGCGCTGGCCGGCAATCTCGACAAAACCAGCAGCGATTGGGACGAACGCGCCGCATTAGGCGTAGTTTTGGCAGCGGGCGGCTATCCTGACGCCTATCAAAGCGGCGCGGTTATTTCCGGCTTGCCTCACGAAGAGCACGAAGACAGCAAGGTATTTCATGCGGCCACCCAGCAAGTCGGCAACGATCTGGTCACGAATGGCGGACGGGTCTTATGCGCTTGCGCTTTAGGCAATGATATTAAAGAAGCCCAAAGCAAAGCCTATGCGCTAGCCAACAGCATCCACTGGGATAATGTCTATTACCGCACCGATATTGGCTTTAAAGCTATAAAAGCATAACACCACGAAGTTCACGGAGAAAAGCCAGATTAAAAACTTCGTGTCCTTCGTGTCTCGGCAACTGCTCCTGCGTTGCTCTACCTCCTGCATAATCCACATGGATGTGGTGAATGCAGATATTGCAGGAGCAAATATCTGTCCATGCAGTCGTTCGTGGTGAACCAATCAATCCGCCTTAATCTTCCGAAACGTCAAATTAATCCGTGGCGTTTTCAATTTTTTGGTTTTAGGCACCGAATGCATCCAGTGGTGCTGCAAAGGGCCGGCCATCACCAGCAAATCGCCGTGTCCGAGAACAATATCCAGGGTTTCCTTGCGCTTTTTATGATGCAATTTAAACAAGCGCTCATCACCCAGGCTTAAAGACGCAATCACAGGATTGGGCCCCAACTCTTTTTCATCATCGGCATGGCAGCCCATAGAGTCGTTACCGTCACGGTACAAATTGGCCAATACGCTGTTGAAGTCACATTGACATTGCTGCTCTACTTTTTCCCTGATTGCCTGTAGTGCCGGAGTCCACGGCCTTGGCTGATGATTAACGCCTGAATATTGATACCAGGCATCCGGATCGCCGTACCAACACATCAAGCGGGGAACCTTAACCCATTTCCCGAAAATAAAAATGGATTCGTCCTCCCAAGCCAGACCTGATTTCATCTGCGCAAATAACCGATCAGACTCCGGTTGCGAGTAAAACTGTTTGATTAAATAAAGTTCCCCATCAAAGGGAACGATATTTTTTTCACCGTTACGAGGTGCGCTGAGTGACATCAATACCTCCCCTTACGAAGATTATTTTTGCATTTATTATTATGAATTCAAGCACTGGAATGGTTAAAAGCCAATCAAGGTACTCCTATCAGTCATGAGAACGCGATTTAACAACGGCAATACTTTACCAAGGGAAGCAGTTTTGAGATTATAATTCATTATGAAGTTGAATCAGCCACATATAAAATTGCAACCAAATGAATATTATTGATATTTTTAATGAATATTTTGAGATGATACCAGCAACTTCTGAGGAACTTAAGCATGAGGTGTATAAGTTACGTTATCAAGTGTATTGCATTGAAAATGGAGATAAAACCGGGTTTATGAATCCTATGGATCATCCTGAAGAAATAGAATTTGATGAATATGACTCGCATTCAAGTCATTATCTTATTCGCCATCGTAGACTTGGAATTTATATGGCAACTACCCGCCTTATTCTGCCAGATGCCAAGAATCGGGAAAAACCATTTCCCATTGAAAAACACAGCCAGATTGATGATGTTGCTTTATTAAAAACCATGCCCCGGCATAATCTGGCTGAATTATCGCGATTTTGTGTATCGAAAGAGTTTAGGCGAAGAAAAAACGAACCGCACTTATTAACGACTATTGATGCTGAATCAGAAGCTGCTTTTACGCAAGAAGAGAAACGTAGCTCTTCTCACCTGACACTGGCTTTGTTTGCATGCGCCATTAAAATGAGTTCTGAAAATAACATTCATTACTGGTACGCTCTCATGGAACCTGCCTTGATGCGAGTTATTTCGACATTAGGCATCCATTTTGTCGGGATTGGTCCATTAGTGGATTTCTATGGAATGCGGCGACCCTGTGCGATTAAGGTAGACGATCTTCTGGATAGCGTAGCTACAAAAAATTTAACTTATTGGAATATGCTGACTAATAACGGGTAACTTTGGACACAGCAAGCCATCAACTTTTGCTGAAAAACCATGTAATCACCCTCCACGTTAGCCCGATTCTCTTTTTATTAAAAGTCAACCGCCACTTCAAAGTAAAAACTTCTTCCCGGCAACGGGATATTTTGCGGCAATGCAGGACTGGCGGGTTCAAGGTTATTGGCATCGAACATATTGCGTATAGAAGCCGCCACATTAACGTGTCCAAATAATTTTTTACCTCTCAAAGTTGCATCGATAGTTTCATAGTCTTTCAACAGCCTGTTATCGTTTAATACGCTGGTTCGGCTGCCAATCCAGTTAATCTGTGGCTGTAACTGCCATTGCGGTAAAAACTGCCAGCCGATTGCCGTATAAACATGATGCTCCGGTACGCCCGTTACCCGGTTGTTACTGGTGTTGTTACGGGCATTTTGCCACGCGTAATTACCCATCACATTCCATTGCTCAGTAGCCTGCCAATTCCATTCCAGTTCCGTGCCGTAGCCGTTTTGATTACCGCTGTTTTGGAAGGTAACCGTTCCTGCCGGTATGGCGATAAGATTTTCGATTTCATAATAATACAGGTTGACCGCCGTTCGTAGTGTAGAAAAAGGACGATAATCAAAAGCCCATTCAACGGTGTTAATCGTTTCAGGCTTTAACTGCTTGTTGCCTACGATGACCGGATTATTCTGGTTGCCTTGTTCTGAGAAACTAGGCGCCCTAAAGGCTTTACCATACAACAGCTTGCTGGTCAGCTGTTCATTAATATCCCAAACCAGGGCGGCACGCGGATTGATGGTGCCGCCAAAATCAGAATAGTTATCGAAGCGCACACCGGCTGTCAGTTGCCAGTTTTTAGCGAATTGCCATTCATCCTGCGCTACAGCAGACCAGATGGATCGATGGGTGTCGGGTAGATAAACAAACTGGGTACCAGTCACATCGATTAGTGTACCATTTACCACAGCGGGCAGCGGCGCACCATAACCAAAATTTCTACTCTCACTGGTAGTAATTTCTTCATACCGAAAGCCCGTGCCTAAGCGCAACAAATGATTGTCCCAACCCTGATAGATTGAACTCAACTCAATTGATGGAATTTTCTCCACTCGCCCTAAATTATTATTGACACCATTAGGAAACAAAACCCTTGGAACTAAAGGATCAAGCGTATTAGCAATATTTCCAGTTCCAGTGACAGGCAAGCTGGCATTATCTGGAAAAACCTGAAATCCCGCTTTAAAATCAGCCTGCAGGTAACTGAGATGCGCCATTAACTCCCAATCGTCAAACCAGTCCTCTGTGGAAAAATGCACATCCCCCAGATATTGTTCACCATTAGTCGCGCCGTTTGGATCCAGGGTTGCGTTGCCTCCTGCGCGAGTGCCTGCGTTAATTGAATTAAATGCCCAGAAACCAACAGCCCAATGTTTCCGTTGCAGCGAGAGATGTCCATTGAAAGTTTCATAGCGCGTATTCATGGGGCCGGGAGCATGAGAGGCGTGAGTCCCAAACGCATTATCTTTAGTGGCTTGAAGGTCAGCGTCAAGAACCCGTCCATCATCACCGCTGGTATGCTGATATTGCAGACTGGTCGCGACATCCCAGCCGGCCCACTGCGTACTGTGCTGCCCCCACCCGCTCTGCGTACTATGATCACCTACGCGGGCGCCGACTTTTGTGCCATCAATATCCTTGGCTTTTTTGGTAATAATATTGATAACACCGGCAAACGCATCCGCGCCATAAAGTGCTGAACCAGGCCCCCTGATGACTTCTACGCGCTGGATTGCCTCAACAGGCAATTCCAAGCCGGACATCACTGTACCGCGGAACGGCGTAGTAATGCGCGTACCGTTTAACAATATCAGAAGTTGTGAATTGGTTGCATTCTGCATACCGCGCACACTGTAATTATAATCGTATGTACTTCTTTGCAGACTACCGTGCATACCCGGCACCGTTTCCAGCACCTCATGCAGCTGGGTCGCGCCCATGGATTTAATTTGTTCAGCGGTAATCACGCTGGTCACTGCCGCAGACTGGGAAACCGACTTGGGCGTACCGGTAGCAATAGTAACGGATGTCGCCGCTAATTCAGCCGGTGACATAGCAAAAAAATCATCCATTTCTTCAGCGCTCAAGCTGTAGGAACAGCACATAAGCGCCAAGCTGACCGCTAACGCAAATTTAACTCTCATTTTCACGCCCCGGATAAGGTTTTATTAGCTTAAGTTCATCCAGAGGCACGGGCTTGCCGATACCGTAGCCTTGCGCATAATCCACGCCCAATTCATTAAACAAAACGTGCCCGACTTTATCAAAAGGGAATAAGATTTTTCGCATAACTTAACACATCAAAAATTAACAGATGCTTCGAGATAAAAGCTTCTGCCAGGCATAGGTAGATTTTCCCGCAATTGAGCAACAGCTGGCTCACGGCTATTTGTATCGAACGCATTGCGCAAAGAAGCTGCAAGATTGAGATGTCCGTACAATTTTTTACCTCTTAAGGTTAAATCGATGGTTTCGTAGTCATCCAAGGCTCGATTATCTCCAACGGGACTTGTTCTGCTGCCTATCCAATTTATCTGAGGCTGTATTTGCCACTTCGGCATAAACTGCCAGGCAACGGCAAAATAGACCTGATGTTCGGGCACACCGGTCACCCGTCTTTTGGTTTCGCCGTTTCTTGCATATTGCCAGGCGTAATTACCCAGCAGGTTCCATTGTTCATTCACCTGCCAATTCCCTTCCAGCTCGGTTCCGTAACCGTCCTGATTGCCGGTATTTTGAAAAGTGTTTGTTGGCTTGCCGACATCCGGGACAAGTGCGATGAGCTCTTTAATTTGGTAATAATACAGATTGGCAGCGGTTCTAAGTGAAGAAACAGGGTGATAGTCAAAAGCCCATTCGTAGGTATTGATGGTTTCCGGCTCCAAATTACCATTACCCAGCAGCACCGGGTTATTTTTATTGCCTTGTTCTGAAAAGTTGGGCGCTCTAAAGGCTCTTCCATACAACAACTTACTGGTCACTTGTTCATTAATGTCCCAAACCAGGGCAGCGCGGGGGTTAACGGTGCTGCCAAAGTCCGAATAATTATCGTAACGCACGCCGGCAGTCAATTGCCAGTCATCAGCCAGTTGCCATTCATCCTGCAGGACATAAGACCAGATTGACCGATGCGTATCCGCTAAAAAAACAAACGGCGTGCCGGCAACGTTTGTTAATGTGCCATCTATAACGGGCTTGGTTCCATCAATGACTCCCGGCCCATAATTCGCACGCTGCCTTGTTGTAATTTGCTCATAACGAAAACCGGCGCTTGCCCGCAGCAGATGCTTGTCCAGGCCCTTATAGATGGAACTCAATTCAAACGAGGGAATCTGCTCCAGTTGGCCTGAATTACTAATGGCGCCATCAGGAAATAAAACCGGCGTACCTGAAAGACTAATATTCCCGTCCGGACCTATAGGCAATAACGCGTTATCGGGAAAAATCTGAAAGCGCCCTAGAAAATCAGCACGCAGATAACTGCCATGCGCTATAAATTCCCAGTCATCAAACCAGTCTTCCGTTGAAAAACGCACATCGCCCAGGTATTGTTCGCCATTGGCATTGCCTTCCGGATCCAATGCGCCGGCAAGGCCGGCGCGGGTGCCGCCCTCTTCACTCAATGCCCAGAAACCAATATCCCAGTGCTTGCGCTGCATATTGAGATGTCCATTCAAAGTTTCATAACGCGTATTCATAGGCCCCGGCGCATGAGACGCATGCGTTCCAAACGCATTATCCACGGTGGTTTGAGCATCCGCTTTAATAATACGACCATCATCGCCACCGGTATGCTGATATTGCAGGCTGGTTGCAATATCCCAGCCGGCCCACTGGCCGCCATGCTGACCCCAGCCGCTCTGGGTGTCATGGTCACCTACCCGGCCACCCACGGTTGTGCCATCAATATCTTTGGCTTTTTTGGTGATGATATTGATAACGCCGGCAAAAGCATCTGCGCCGTAAAGCGCTGAACCCGGCCCTCGTATGACTTCCACTTGCTGAATTGCCTCAATAGGCAGCTCCAACCCCGACATTAACGTGCCACGGAAAGGCGTAGTAACACGCGTGCCGTTCAGCAGTATCAGGAGCTGCGAATTTGTGGCGTTCTGTATCCCGCGCATGCTGTAATGATAATCACCGCTCAATCCCTGCACACTGGCATGCATGCCGGGCACCGTTTCCAGCACCTCGTGCAGCTCGGTCGCGCCCATGGATTTGATCTGTTCAGCGGTAATCACGCTGGTCACTGCCGCAGACTGGGAAATCGGTTTAGGCGTTCCGGTAGCAATAGTGACGGATGTCGCCGCTAATTCAGCCGGTGACATCGCAAAAAAATTGTCCATCTCTTCTGCTGCAACTGCGACACTCAAACTGTGACTGCACATAAGCGCCAAGCTGATCGCTATCGTAGCCTTAACTCTCATTTTGATGTCGCCGCAAAAGCTTTTATGAGTTTAAGCTCATCCAAAGGCACTGGTTTGCCAATACCGTAGCCTTGCGCATAATCCACACCCAAGACACTAAGCAAATTAAAGATTTGTTCGTTTTCAACAAACTCGGCAATCGTCTTTTTATCCATAACGTGCCCGACTTCGTTAATTGATTTCACCATGGCAAGATCCACTTTATCATCGAGTATGTCCTTAACAAACAAACCATCAATTTTAAGATAATCAACCGGCAGGTTTTTTAAATAGGCGAAAGAAGACAAGCCACTGCCAAAGTCATCCAGTGAAAATAAACAGCCCCGCTCTTTTAATTGATTAATGAATTTAGTCGCATAGGATAAGTTGGCGATGGCGGCTGTTTCGGTGACCTCAAAACAGATTTTATGGGCCGGAATTGCCCACCTGGAGAATTGTTCAGAAAGAAACGCCAGCATAGTTTCATCGGACATCGACAGCCCGGACAAATTAACTGAACACAACGATAACTTATCCAGAAAACCCGGCTTCGTCGCTATCCATTCAAACAAATGACTGATAACCCAGCGATCCAGCGCGGGTGCAAGATTATAACGTTCTGCCGCCGGTAAAAATGCGCCGGGGGGAATAATGCGGCCATCATCGTCCTGATAACGAACCAACGTTTCAAAATGCATGCCTTCCTCATGATGAGCAATTGCTACTATCGGCTGCCCGTACAGGCAAAATCGATTTTGTTCCAGCCCCTGCTGGATCCTCTCTACCCATTGCATTTCTCCGTGCCGTATAGCCAACTCTTGATCATCAGGCCGAAAAACATGCACCCGGTTCCGGCCTTTATCTTTTGCCGCGTAACAGGCGGCGTCGGCCTCTTTAAGTATATCAACGGCATTACCGCTGGAACCGTTTATAGCTGAAATACCAATGCTCACACCGATGGTAAAGCTTCTATCTTCCCAGGCAAAACGGAAATCCCTGACCAAATTGCGTAAATTCTCACAGACTCGGAACGCCTCATTTAATGAGCAATTGTTCATCAACACACCAAACTCATCCCCCCCGAGACGGGCCACAAAATCATGCCGCCGTATATTTTTTCTTAACAGCTCACCTAGCTGCCTGAGTAGTTCATCACCTGCAAGATGCCCGCAGGTATCATTAACCACTTTAAATTGATCCAAGTCCAGATAGCATAAGGCATGTTCGGAGCCGTCCTCACAAGCCAGAGCAACTGTCTGCTTAATATGCCTATCAAGTTCGCTACGGTTCGCCAAGCCTGTCAAGGCATCATGACTGGCCTGATAAGCAATTTTTTCATTCAGCAAGCGAGCTTCCGTGATGTCTTCACCCACTAGCAATAAACTGCTTTGCTGATTTTCATTCTTGACTAATCTCGCTGTTGCCCTAACCCAAATAATCCTTCCATTATTACAAACCTGCCTGATTTCCTGTTTATATACCTGCAAAGGGCGCGTCAGGCAACGCTCAAATAAACTATGCAAGCCAAGCAAATCATCTACGTGAACAAAATCAGAAATCGAACAACCTTGCAACTCTTCAACGGACAAATTCAGTTGTTTGGCGCCGGTACGGTTAACCGACAAAATACGACCCTCTATATCCAGGTTAAACACCATCGTCGGATTGTCATCATAAAGCGCCAAATAGCGGTCTTTTGCCTGCGTCAACGCCTGGTTTTGAATTTCAACGGTGCCAATTAATCCATTAAAGGCATCAACCAGAACACCCAGCTCATCATCATTAACTTTAACCGCACGCAACGAATAATCTTTCGTATCGCTAATATCTTTAACTTTATCGACAAGTTTTTTTATCGGTGAAGAAATAAGCGTCAACAACGGTGTTGAGAAAAAGAAACTCAATATTGATACTCCGGCCAACACCAGAAGTATAAGCCCGGAAAACTGCACCCTGCGCCAATAGGCAAGAGCCAAGTCGGCATGAATATAGACCGTACCCAGTTCTGCGCCATCTACAACAATCGGTTGAGTTATATGTAAATGATCGTTTTCAAATCGGGTCATTTCAGGCTTAATCGATACAGGACATGTCCATGTTTTGTGATCTTTTTTCTGTAATTGTGCAAAAACAGTGTCCTGCGCATCATAAAGGCATGCTAACTGCACGTCCGGCAAGTTATCGAATACGGACAAATTTTCATTGGCTAAATCCCTGTCCTCAAACATTAAGGCAGCAGTACTGCGATTACCTACAATTCGGGCCAAGGTTGATAAATCGTCTCGGGTATTTTTCTGAAACTCTGAAATTTCAAGAACTATTAAAAGCACGCCGGCAAAGAATAACGATGAAATACTGGAAAATAATAAAATTAACAGTAGCTTGCGGTTTATTGACAGATTACGAACAAGCTTAATCATTGCTTTCTCCCTCAATAAGCTCAGCGACTTCCAATAATTTTGCGCTAATTTTTAAATCGCTCTGTTGCAGCATTTTCAGATTAATTTGTAACTTTATTTTGCCCTGTCTGTTAATAAAACCAATCATTCCACCCTGAGCTGCAAAATCTTTACTTTCACTGACGGTTAATGTTTTATCAACGTCGCGAATAACCAGCATACCTTTGAGAAAAAGGTTATCTTTGATAGAAGCACTGATAAAAAGAATATGGCAGCGCTGCTCATTGTTGAGGCCCTTAAATCTGAATAATTTAATAGGTCGTCCAAATGCCGATCGCTGTTCGATGGGATTGATTAAATCGCCAAAAGGATCTTCGCCCACAATACAGAGATTAAAGGTTTCACTGTTATCCTCAGGCCAGGTAATAAATTTGGTGAAATTGTATAAATAACCTGCTTTTACTTTATATTCGACATCATCAGCGATGACACGCTGTGAAAGCAATAAAGCTACGCAAAAAAAAACGCGTGGTACATTGATAAGCTTCATTTATTTTGGCGTAGAGGTAATTGAATGGAAAGCAGCATTTTCGATACGTTTTTATTATTCTAGCACTTAATTTATTTAAGCCTAGTTAATCAACATATAGCAAAAAAGCGTTTCATCACTCTTATCATATAATCATGATCCAACACTCCAGCGCTTTCCCTGATGCTGTGCATCGCCCACATTGGATTGCCGACATCGATTGAGCGCATACCCAGTTTAGCGGAAGTAATCGGCCCGATGGTGCTACCGCAGGGCAGATCGCACCGGTGTGAATATTTCTGGTACGGCACACCGGCCTGTCCGCACCAGTCTATAAACATTGCAGCCGAAACGCTTTCCGAGCTGTAGTTATGATTCGCGTTGACTTTAATCACCGGGCCTTTATTGACGCTAACTTTATGGTCGGGATCGTAGGCATTGGGGAAATTAGGCTGATAAGCATGCGCCATGTCCGCGCTGATCATGAAGCTTTTCGCCAGCGCCCTGGCATAATCTTCGCTATCGGTTGCCGTCGCCAAAGCGATGCGTTGGAGTACATCGGGCAGGAAACTGCCGTCAGCGCCTTTGTTGCTTTGACTGCCGATTTCTTCATGGTCGAACAACGCACACACTCGCGTAACATCCGACTGTAAAACGGTTTGATCCAGCAACGCCTGCAATGCGGCATGACAGGAGGCCAGATTATCCAGCTGACTGTCCGCATAAAACTCGCTTTTTGCCCCCCAGAAAACGCCTTTCTGCGTGTCATACACTGCCAGATCCCAGGATAAAATACGCTCGGTAGCTATGCCTGATTGTTGTTGCAGCAACGTTGAAAAAAAGACAAGCGGCAGTTGTTCTTCGGTCGATGCCGACAAGATCAACGGCAATTCGGTTTGCTTTTGCAGTTTTAGGCCTTCTTCGTTAACCGCCCTGTTCATGTGGATTGCCAGATTAGGCAAACGCAGCAGCGGTTGATCGAATTTGACCAGCATGCCGGCTATCTGATCCTGATCGTTTTTATAAGCGATTCTTCCTGCAAGGCTCAAATCCCTGTCGGTAAAGGTCGCCAGTATGGGGCCGCCGTATATCTCGACGCCCAGTCTTAATAGTCCATCCGCGCTACTCGCGGCATTCGGCTTTATTCTTAAGCCGGGGGAATCGGTATGTGCGCCGATAATTTTAAAGCCGGTTTCAGCCAGCGGTTTTTGCCCTTGTATAAACAAAACGATAGACGAACCATCGCGCACCACGTAATAACGCCCGCCCGGCTGCAATGTCCACTTGGCCGTTTCGTCAAGACGTTGCCACGCCGGTGTTTGTGTCGCAAGCTGAGCTTCAATGGTTTTTACGACATGCCAGGGACTGGGGCTGGCATCGATAAAATCCAGTAAATTTTGAACCTGCGCCTTACTACTCATGATCTTTCTTTCAAGTCTAATGCCGCTGAATTAATGCAATAGCGCAGCCCTGTCGGTTGCGGACCGTCCTCAAATACATGGCCTAAATGCGCATCGCAGGATTTACAAGTCACTTCGACCCTGCGCATACCGTGACTGACGTCAACATGTTCAGCAACGCTGTGTTGCGACAACACATCCCAAAAACTCGGCCAGCCGGAGCCCGAATCATATTTGGTCGCCGAATCAAACAACGGATTGCCGCAGCAAATGCAATGATAAATGCCGTCTTTTTTGCAATCGGCATATTTGCCGGTAAAAGGCGGTTCCGTGGCTTTCAGACGGCAAATGTTAAATTGCTCAGGCGTTAATTTGCCTTGCCACTGTTCATCTTTGTCGCGTTCTTTATCTGTCATTTTTTTACCCTTAATAACAACCATTTATAATGTGGGCGCGAATTTATTCGCGCTTTTTAACCCACTGCGCGAATAAATTCGCGTCCACAACCGCGTAGCCAAAAGACTGCCGGTCACAATCGATATGGAAAAAACATCGATTAGTTATGATTTTTGCCTATGATACAATGCAATAGTTAAAAATTTTAAATGTGTGATCAACTATGACAGAACAAATGACTAGCGGGATCGAATTAATGTTTACCGGGATGGGCATAGTATTCCTGTTTTTGACCATGTTGGTAGTCGCTATCAACCTCATGTCGGCACTTGTGCAACGCTATTTCCCGGACATACCGGCCTCAAGAACAGTCCCCGGCATTACCAATGATATTGACAAAAGCGTTGTTGCGGCGATAACTGCTGCCGTGCATATGTACCGCAAGAAGCATAACTAACGGTCGCAAGGTCAATGATTAAATGCAATAGAACGCAGATGCCAAAAGTAGGCGCCTCTAGGCGACGCTGATTATTATGATTAAATAAGATTTTTCGAATTATCAGCGTTAATCATATTCATCTGCGTCATCAGCGTTCTATTTTTTCGAACTGCCAAGTAATTACAAATTAATGTTTCAGGAGAAACAACAAGCATGTCCACCGTTAAAAAGCAGCCCTTAGGTATCACCGAAGTCGTTCTGCGTGATGCTCATCAATCCATTTTGGCAACCCGGTTGCGCATTGAAGACATGCTGCCGATTTGCGAAAAACTCGACCAAGTCGGTTATTGGTCGATTGAGTCCTGGGGCGGCGCGACCTTTGATGCCTGTATCCGTTACCTGGGCGAAGATCCGTGGGAAAGACTGCGTCTGCTGAAAGCCGCCATGCCCAATACGCCTCAGCAAATGCTGTTTCGCGGACAGAATATCCTGGGCTACCGGCATTATGCCGATGATGTGGTGGATAAATTTGTCGAGCGTTGCGTAATCAACGGTATCGACGTGTTCCGCATTTTTGATGCGATGAACGACATGCGCAACATTGACCATGCCGTCAAGGCCGTACTCCGCACCGACGCTCATGCGCAAGGCACGATCTCCTTTACCACCAGCCCCGTGCATACCATGGATTTATGGGTGGATCTGGGCAAACAGATTGAAGACATGGGCGCGCATTCGATTTGTATCAAAGATATGGCAGGATTGCTCAAGCCCTACGATGCCTTTGAACTGGTCAGTCGCCTGAAAGCCGGCACCCAAATTCCGATCCATCTGCATTGCCATGCAACCACCGGCTTGAGTGTCGGCACTCTGATCAAGGCCGCCGAAGCGGGCGTGGATAATGTCGATACCGCCATTTCATCAATGAGCATGACTTACGGCCACAGCCCCACCGAAACCATCGTCTCCAGCCTGGAAGGCACCGGCCGCGATACCGGCCTGGATTTGGTCGAACTGGAACACATCGCTACCTATTTCCGGGACATACGCAAAAAATATGCGCAATACGAAGGCAGCCTGAAAGGCGTCGACAGTCGCATCCTGATTTCCCAAGTGCCGGGCGGTATGCTGACCAACATGGAAAGCCAGCTCAAAGAACAAGGCGCCGCCGACAAGTTCGACGAAGTCATGCTGGAAATTCCCCGTGTTCGCGAAGACTTGGGTTTTATTCCGCTGGTCACGCCGACTTCGCAAATCGTCGGAACCCAGGCCGTGATTAACGTGATGAACGGTGAACGCTACAAAAACATCACCAAGGAAACCGCCGGTGTTTTAAAAGGCGAGTACGGCGCAACACCTGCGCCGGTCAACAAAGCCCTGCAAGACAAGGTGCTGAACGGCACACAAGCGATTACCTGTCGCCCGGCCGATCTGATCGCGCCGGAAATGGACAAGCTGATTGCCGAAGTACGCGAGAAAGCCCAAGCCGAAGGCGTGACTCTCGCCGCCAACATCGAAGAAGATGCTTTGATCAACGGTTTGTTTGCGCAAGTCGGCTGGAAGTTTCTGGCTAACCGGGGCAATCCGGCCGCCTTTGAAGCTGCCCCGGATGCGCAAGCCTTTGCTGCTGCCAACGCACCTCAGGCAAAATCAGTCACTGCCGACAACGCAACCACCCAGCCGCAAACGGAAACCTATACCGTCAATGTCGACGGCAGGAACTTCAGCGTCATCGTCGGAGCTAACAACGCAGCCCTGACGATTCAACCTGCGATCAGCGCAACCCATGCCGCACTGATAGCCAGCAGCGGCGCCGTGGTTGAATCTCCAATGGCCGGCAATATTTTGAAAGTTCTGGTCGATGTGGGCAGCATCGTTGCCGAAGGCGATATCATAGTCATTATGGAAGCGATGAAAATGGAAACCGAAGTACGCTCCAAAACAGCCGGAATCGTCAGCACTGTTAACATAAAAGAAGGCAGTGCCGTTGCCGGGGGCGATGTGCTGATTTCTTTATAAAGGACATCCACAAAGAGCACGAAGAACCGTAGGGGCGACCGGCCGGCCGCCTGTGCCCTTCGTAAATCTGAACAAGGGCGACCAACCGGTCGCCCCTACATGATTTAATAAAGAGACATCTCATGGAAAATCTCATTTCACTCTGGCATAGCACCGGCATATACAACTTCACCGGCGGACAGGCCTTTATGATGCTGGTCGGCTTTTTGCTGCTGTTCCTGGCTATTAAAAAAGGCTTTGAACCCTTGCTGTTATTGCCGATAGGCTTTGGCGCCGTGCTCAGCAATATCCCGGTTGCCGGTATCGCCGAAGAAGGCGGTATTTTGTACTATTTGTATTACGGCATTAAAACCGGCCTGTTTCCGTTGCTGATATTTATGGGCGTGGGCGCAATGACCGATTTCGGTCCCATGTTGGCTAACCCTAAAACTTTGCTGCTGGGCGCTGCGGCGCAGTTCGGTATTTTCGCCTCACTGCTCGGGGCGCTGGCGCTCAACGCCATACCGGGACTGGAGTTTACTTTAAAAGATGCCGCCGCAATCGGCATTATCGGCGGCGCCGACGGTCCGACCGCTATTTATGTGGCCTCAAAATTGTCGCCTGACTTGTTGGGAGCCATTGCTGTCGCGGCTTACTCCTACATGGCTCTAGTGCCGCTAATACAACCGCCGATCATGCGCGCCTTAACCACCGAAGATGAACGCAAAATCGAAATGCAACAGCTGCGCGTAGTGGGCAAGACCGAAAAAATCATCTTCCCGTTAATGCTGCTGGTTATTTGCACCTTGTTGTTACCGTCGGCCGCGCCTTTAATCGGCATGTTCGCACTGGGTAATCTGATGAATGCCTGCGGCGTGGTTGAACGCTTGAGTCAAACCGCACAAAACGAACTGATCAACATCGTCACTATTTTCCTGGGCTTGGCGGTAGGTTCAAAGCTCAGCGCCGAAGCTTTTTTACAAGTCAAGACACTGGGCATCCTGGCCTTGGGAGCGATTGCCTTCAGCATCGGCACGGCGGCCGGCGTGATCATGGCGAAAATCATGAATAAATTCAGCAGCACCCCGATTAATCCCCTGATTGGCGCCGCCGGTGTTTCCGCAGTACCGATGGCGGCACGGGTAGTCAACAAACTCGGATTGGAGAGCAACCCGCATAACTTCCTGCTGATGCACGCCATGGGACCTAATGTCGCCGGAGTGATTGGTTCTGCGGTGGCTGCGGGAGTTTTATTGAGTTTGGTTAAATAACCATGCAAGGATGAGAAGTAACACTGTGGCTTTAAACTATTCTTGATGAAGACAAGGCGACCAACCCCGGTCGCCTTGTCATTTTTAAACGCCTGAAGGCGACTATCCTTTATTAAGCCGCTTCCATCTTGCGCTTGCCATCCCAAAAAGATGATTTTTTTACTGCATCGACTGCTTTTTCAACACCCTGTTCCGCTCCGGATTTTAACCGGTCAATCAAGCGCTTCAGTAATGCCTCTGCATTGGCGCCAAGCTCCTTTCCAATAACAGGTAACGCTTCTATTTTCTGCATAGCGGGTTCCGCCAACCACACTTGAAAAATAACCTGACTCTCCATCGGTAGCGCCTGCACAACGACAACAACTTTGTCGTACCATAGTTTGCATGGATATACGATTTTTTGCTCGACCAGATACTGACCGTTTTTTACATTGTTGCCGATCAATCCAACAACTTCATTGACCGCTAACCTGGCCGGTTCGACAACCCATTTTTCAAAATACCTTATCGCTTGATCAGGGCATTGATGGACTATATTTGAAGTCGTATGAATATTTTCGTGAATCAGCATTTTTTTCTTGCTGATGAGGTCCTTCGCTTCAAAGACAATGCCCTGAATGACCTCAATCTGCTGCTGAATTTGCGCTAAAGCAGGGTTGATTATTTTTCCGTCAATTCCGTTTTTGATTTGATCCCTGCATTGGTGGATTGTAAATATCGCTTTTTTCAACAACGATTGTTGAGCATATACCAATTTTGATTCTAATTCATGAATCTTTAAATCGCGCTCAGTTAAAGATTTTTTCAGCAAAACGATCGTTTTCTTATTTGCTTTCAGCTGCTCGGAAAGCTTGGCTACCTCTGCTTCCAGCTGAGTTAATTTCGCCAACCTGCCTGTTTTGGTGCCGTTATCAGATCCCATACCCATCCCCCTCTTATCTAATTGTTATTATTATTTTTTGCCGGTAAAAGCAGGATCATTCATAACAAACAGGCAACTTAAAGTCAACAAAAATGCTTTCAGCAACTTTCTACATAGGTTTTTCTTTGCTTACGCCGACACCGCATCACAGCCTATAGCCTCTGGATGACAGCCCCCTACCTTTCCAAATTATTGCGTTCCCGCCTCTATTTTTTGACGCTGTTGCTCCGCAGCATCCTGAATCTGTTGTTCAACCTGCTTGGCCTGCTCCAAAGTTTCCAGTTGCGTTTTTAACGGCCCTACATCAGCGGCTTTAACCTGTTTACCGCCTTTATCGCAGCCGGAGATTGAAACCAGCATCAGGATCGCCGCCACTCTAATTAATAATTTCATCTATGTTTCCATACTACGGTTCAAATTTAGGGTAATTGACTTATTTCCGAAACCTTGCCGTAATCAACGCCAACACTGATGATAAAACTGCTGGCTTCTTCAATATTCATGGCGGATTTAATGACCTTCGATTTCTCGACAATCACCGTAAAACCGGAGGTCGGGTTAGGCGATGTAGGAATAAACAGCACGTA
Source organism: Methylobacter sp. (assembly GCA_030653175.1). Taxonomy (GTDB): domain Bacteria; phylum Pseudomonadota; class Gammaproteobacteria; order Methylococcales; family Methylomonadaceae; genus Methylobacter_A. The sequence goes on along the minus strand of JAURZV010000052.1, from coordinate 124,561 downwards.
TTTGTCATCGTGCCGGTTCGTAACATAAGCAGTCATCCACACACCCTCTTTCGGATATTCGACATAAACCACTTCCTTTGCGATAGTCCGGTCGTGGGATGAAAACATATTGATCACTTTTTTAAGTACCCGATAAAGCGTGTTCATCAATGGGATTCGATCAATAACATGGTCAAACGCGCCAATAACCCAGGATCGGCCTTCCTGGACTAATTTGCGACCAATGTATACCAGAATAAAAAAACTGACCGCGAAAACCAGGATCGTATAAAGATAATTATCTGCGTAGCCGTAAACCATTTGGAACAAATCGGAAACCCGGTCTTTTACAAAAATCATAATTTGCAAAATAACGACAATAGGAATAACCGCAAGAATACCGATCAGGAAATAATTCAACAGCTTTTTAATCAAATCTTTCATTTTTCTCTCCAGTTTTATAAGGATTTCATTATTAACAGAATGCCTGACGCAAACAAAAACATTGCAAAAATTTTGCTGTATTTTTCATTATCGATTCCGTTATAAAGTATTTCTTCAGTCAATAAAAACATCACCACAGCAATCTGAATAAAGCTTATCTTGTCGGCAAACGACACCGTAAAATCACTGCCGATTAACAATAACGTTGCCAACTGACACAAGGCGACCGTCGCATAGCTCGCCGCAGCTGTCACCCGTGTTTTGTTTTTGGGATAGTGCTTGCTGTAAATTATCACGGTTAACATCGAGCCGCCCAAGTTGCTGACACCATGAACCAGCCCCATCGCCATCAGGTAAATTCTTTCATACTTGACGACGGACAGTAAGGTTCTTTCAATAACCGTTGAGAAATTTTTTAACGCGACAAAAATCAGCAACGGGCCAATCACCAGGCTGATATTGATTTTGACCGTAGTAACCACTACCAAAAACAGCACTACCAACGGAATGCTGTAAACCAACACATTTTTATAAAACTTGGCATCAACATCTTCATAGTGCCTTAGAAATTGTAACGCGCTTATGGCAATAGAAACCGGCAGCAACACTCCCAGTGCATCGACAAAGCCATAACCGAGTAAAAGCAACAAGGGGGTACCAAATAATAATACGCCTACCCCAAAAATAGACTGAACGACGGATGTTGCAACAACCGCAAGTAAAATATCGACCGGCATTATGTTCCTTTTTAGATTGATGTTATTCCAGCATGTCATTATACCCGAGGCCGAAAGTAAGCGAATTTATGATTCCCGACTTCCGTTAGAGCAAAGCGTCACCATTTCTCCTTATCCACATGGATAATGCCCACATCATATACCCCAATGTCAGCTCTCCTTGTTCTCGTCATAACCGATAAGAGAACTTCAAACAACACGGTAAAATGTAAAGCTGAATAGCACAGGGCAATACAGTCGGCAAAGCTTTGCGTCTTGCCGCGTTAGCGTTTACCCGATTTACCGTGCTCGCGATTTGCAAGAAACCGCAAAATGGCAAAAGTAAGCCAGCCGACAACCACCAAGCCAATTGTAAAAATACCGCCGGGCAATCCCCTGTGTCATCATTGATAAATTCGGACAGACTGCTATTTGTTCCGCTGTCAAACGACGCACTCCCGATCGAACAGAATGGGTTTACAGTAATCCCGCAAGCCGGATAAGTTCCGTCGTTTGCTGACGTATTTGAGCAACAATCTGTTGATCCAACTGCTTTAACCAACGCTCCGGAATCTGCTCAACGCCATATTTAGCGCCTGCCAGCATACCGGCCAACGCACCGGTGGTGTCGGCATCGGCCCCCTGATTAACGGTTGCAATCAGGCAGGACTCAAAACTGTCGGTGCTAAAAAAATAATGTAAAACCGTCTGTACAGTATCGACAATATAGGCTGAGGCTTTCCCCGGATAGGGGCTATAGGCAAATTCGCCGTATTGACTGATCAACAATTCGGCTTCCTGCTTGCAAGCGTCCATATCCTGCCTATTAATTAAATGATTGACGATCCGCCCCAGTGTTAAGGTGGCGGCATTAGACAACGGGTGATTATGGGTAATGTGGCTTTGTTGCAAACTCCATTCGCTGAAACAGTCCGGCCGGTTTAAGGTCGACAGCACCACCGGCAGATTACGCATGCAAGCGCCGTTTCCTGCGTCATCATCGCGAGGCAATCCGAACAGTTCGCCGCTATCCCGATAGCGCATGATACCGCGCCGACAGGTCTTGCCTATATCCGGCGGGTCGCTTTCCAGCCATGCGACAAAATTATCGGCGACAGCCTGAATATGCCAGCCTTGATGATCGATAATAGCTTGCCCTAGCGCGAGCGACATTTGCGTGTCGTCAGTGATTTGGCCTGCTTCCAGGCTCAGCCAACCGCCACCGATAATATCCCGATGCACGCCGTAGCGTTTTTGAATTTGTTTCGGCGACATAAACTCTACCGTTGCCCCGAGCGCATCGCCGCAGGCAAAGCCTAAATAGGCGCCCAACGCTCTGTTCAATATTTGCTCTGTAGACATATTTTCCCTTAACGTTGCACTTTGACTCGATAGTCGCCGCCAATCACCAGATATTCGGCTTCGCCGTGCAAGGCATGGTGCGGCAACAGCTCATTAAAAAAAATCAGCTTAACCATCGGCACTTCAACTTCCAGAATATAAGCGCCGAACTCGCCGGCAATACTCCGGCGGTCGGTAAAAGAAACAATACTATTAAAACGCACGATTTTATGCAGTTTATCCTGATCCTGAGCAAGCCAATGATCATCGAGTGAGTTGACGCCACGATAAAGGGTTTTATGGGTTGCGGCCGGAAACTGAAAACGTTCGACAATCCACTGACAATATTCGTATAAGAGATCCAGCTGCATGTAAATGCAGTTATTGTGATAACGGCTGTTCATCTTTTCTTCGATATACATGACCCAGTCTTTGCTGATGAAACTGGCTATGCGCTGTTTATGATAAGTGGGGAACAGTCCGAAGCGGCTTTCGACCCAGCCTTTAAAAACCGCGCCTTGGGCATTGTTTGAATCCAGTCCCCAATCCTGAATTAACCTGAGATAACTGTTACGGTAACGTCGTCTTCCCGAATGGTCGTTGCGTAGCCGTTGCTCTGTTTCAAAGCCGAAAACGACACACATATAGTCTTGAAATATCCGGCCGCAGTCATCGCGTGTCGGCTGCCTGCCCAATTGCTCAAACAAACCTGAAGCCGACTCGCGGGTGCCTGCAATATGCAACGGCTTGGGATTTTCGTTAAAAGCATGGCTGGCCATACACGCAGTCGCCAAACCGATTAAGTTGGTGCTGTGTCCATGTTGAGAAATATCTGGCATTGGTTGATTAGAAAAATGTTCAGGTAATAAAGGGTTGAAACAATTTTCACATCAAATTGTCCGTTTAGCCAGAATGCGTTGAAAATCGCCTAACCTGACGGACGCAGCCATGGCTAAGCCTTTTCAAAGGGGGCTTTCATGCAAAAATTTAAGATTGCAATTAATGGACTTCGAATTCAATCGGATAACTGTTTCTCTACATCCATCCGACAATGCAATATACGAACAACATCAATATCATCTGCAACTTTTCGATAAAAAATAATGTGTCGTTCAATACAAAACTTACGGTAATTTTTTCGGATTTCATCACAAGCCACACCTAAATCCGGCTCATCGGCTAACAGATGAAAACAATTGTCCAATATGCCAAGATACTTATTTCGCTGATCACGCCCCCAGATTTCTTGCGTATAACGAGCAAATAGATTTCAAATCATCCTTGGCTTGCTTTGTTAATCGAAAAGACGGCATTACGCGCCGTCTTCTTTATCAAGCTCTTCAATCAAACCTGTTAGCGAATAATTTTCAGCGATTCCGCTTTCTTCACCTTCAATCAGCGCGGAACGTAAAGCGGCCAATTTTATTTCTTGAGCCTCCAAAAGCCTAAGCCCCGCCCTGACAACCTCGCTTTTAGAACCGAAGCGCCCTTCTTCGACGATGTCGGCAATGAATTTTTCAAAATGAAGTCCAATCGAAACGCTGGTATTTTTTTGCATAATCTATAACCTCACTTTCATCTATATACCAATTATTAATAACTATTGGTATTTTTACAAGCGTTTAATCCAGATGGACGGCAGCTGGCTATCGGTGTAAACATGCGTGGATTGACGACATAAAGCCCAGCTATTTTCCGATCTGTTTTACAGCGCGTAGGATGGGTAGAGCGGTAGCGAAACCCATCAACTTCAAATAAAGCGTTCTATTCCAAATCAGATCCGAACTCACAATTGCCAATTCCTGCCCAATCCACGGGCAATATGCCCAAGCGAACATACTGGTGAAAAGATGAATACGGCCAATCGGACACCTTTTGTACATAACCGTGTTTCACGGGATTGAAGTGGATGTAATCTACATGCCGCCTAAAGTCCTCTTCATCACGGATTGCATGCTCCCAAAAGCGCCGCTGCCATATCCCGCGCTCCTGCTTGCGAAGACGACTCATGAAAATCTGCTCTACTTTTTCTATTTCTCGAGAAAAAGCCGATTTAACTTGCCGCCAACGCCGGCTAAAATCATGATCACCTTGCTGCAAAGTCCATATTGTATGAAGATGCTCAGGCATTATAACTATGGCATCGATTTCGAATGGATGGGCTTCTTTGACACCCCGAAAAGCTTCACGCAAAGCGTCTATCCGTTCTGTCAATAATGCTCGGTTACGGTCGGCTAAGTTAACCGTGAAAAAATAGCTCCCGCCATCAATACGGTAAGTAGGTGTTCATAAGTTTCTTAACATTATTGGTATTAGTGGGAGCGGCTTTATCCGCGATAATCGCGGCTAAAGCCGCTCCCACTAATGTTGGAAAACTTTTGCTCAACTACTTAACGACGATAATCTGTCATTCTATGCCGTATTTGATGGGTTTCGCTACCGCTCTACCCATCCATAGTTTGGTAAATACCAACTCAATACCCCCCAACGATCAAAACACTACTCCGTCCCCCGCCCTGTTTCTCAACCACCACCTTAGCCCCAATCCGTTCAACCAAAATAGGTACATGCGAGATCACGCCGACTTTTCTGCCCAAGGCTTGCAGGGTGTCCAGGCTGGCGATGGCGATGTCGAGTGTTTCCGGGTCCAGACTGCCGAAGCCTTCGTCGATAAACAGCGATTCAACCTGGGTTTTGTTGGATGACAAGGACGCCAAGCCCAAGGCCAGCGCCAGCGACACCAGAAAGCTTTCGCCGCCGGACAGGCTGTGTACGCTACGCACGTCGTCGGCCATGTCGCGGTCTATGATTTGCAGCTCCAGATCGCTGCCCGGTACGCGTTGCAGGGCATAGCGTTTGGCGAAATCTTCAAGATGCTGGTTGCTGTGCGCCAGCAATGCTTCCAGGGTCAGGCTTTGAGCAAAAGTACGAAATTTGGCGCCGTTTTTTTGACCTATCACTTCATTCAAGCTTTCCCATTGCTCCCAGCGGTTTCGTTGGCTGTCCAGCTCCGTTTTCAACAGCCGCCCGGCTTCGATTTTTTTATCGTCCTCCCGCAGCAGTATGATCTGCTCTTCTTTTTGGCTATGCGCAACCTGTCTTTGTTGCTGCAATTCGACCAACAGTTTATTGGCGTCTTCTTCAGGTATTTCGACAGGATGGCTTTGGTCGCATGGGTTCCCTACCCCTTGCGACACTTCCACCATCCATGGCGGTCGGTGCTTAAAGCAATCATCGGCTTTAACTTTTAATAATGCCGCAGATTCTTGCAGGGAGCGCTCCAGTGTCGCCATTTGGGTTTTCTGTTCAGCCAGCCAGTGCTCCTCTTTTTCCAGCAATCGGCTTAACTGCTCAAGATCAATGGCTTGCTTTTGCAGCGACTGGTTCAGGGCATTTAGAGCTTTTTCCAGATTGCTGTAACGCCTGCCGGTCTCGGCTTGCCAATGCTGCTGATTTTGTTTATGGGTTGCCAGCTCCGTTGCCGCCTGATTGACGGTGTGACCGGCCTGCTGATGAGCGGCTCTTGCGGCCTGCACGTTTTGATTGATTGTTTGCTCATAACTGTCGACAGTAACTCTTGGCAACACCGCGTCGCGCTCGACCGACAGTTTTTGCTGCTCTGCTGTTTGGGCCTTTAACTCGACCTGTTTAATGCGGTGTTGTTGCAGACATTGTTTTAGCGCCTGTTCGGCGAACTTTTCATCGTGATTGATTTTCTCCAGGGATTTGGCCGCGGCTTCAATCTGCTGCCCGGTGCGCTGGAATTGCTGCGCTTTTGCCGTGCAGTCTTGCCTGAATGTTGCGGCAGAATCCTGCAAATAAGATTGCCAGTTTTCCAACTGTTGGAATGGCGTTGCCAATAAATCGATAATAGCTTGCAGTTGTTGTTCTAACTGTTGAATACCGTTGACGATATGTTCCAGGTCGGCTTTGTTTTTGGCGTGTTGCTTATCCAGCGTGGCATGTTCGGCAGATAAACTTTCCTTGTTCAGCTTGGCCGTATCGAATAAATCCTGTGCCGCTTTAAGCTGTTTTTGTAATTCGAGAGCCGTTTTTTCCTGTTGCTTGATTAGCTCCAACTCGGAATTGACCTGTTCTTCATGACTTTTAAGTACAGGTAAAAGCTGAGCATCGGTAACGGAAAAATCAGGTTTATTGTGCATAGCTAAAACGGCCCAATCATTGTCGCATTGAATCAGTTTGGTCTGCGCCTCGGCCAGCTTTTCGGCCAGCGCTGCTTTTTGCTCCTGTCCTTGGCTGATGCTTTTGGTTAATTCGGCAATAGCTTTAATGAACGTTTCATTCAGATTTTCCAGCTCGACGACCCGTGCTGATTGCGCTGCGACATGTTCATTGCCTATGCTGACCTGATCTTTCCAGGGATGTTCAAGTGCGCCGCAAACCGGGCAAGGCTGATCTTCCTGCAACAAAGAGCGGAATTGTTCGGCGTTTTTATGCGTTGTCGCCTGTATCAGGTCCAAGGACTTTTTTGCCTCGCTCAGAGCGACACCATTAGTCATCTGCTGCCGGCTTAAGGTTTGCAGTTGCTGCATGCTGTCATTAATCACCTGTTCGGTAGCTGCCAGTTTATCTATGTCCCGCTTGATAGCCTGTTGCAGCTCCTGCGCATTATTCGCCAGTTTCAGCGCCAGGGCGACATGCTCGCGCTTGATCTCAAGCTCGTCTTTTGCTTGATGCAGGTCTTCAAGAGACTGTCGGCTGTCCTGTGTTTTCAGTTGAGCCAGCGTCTGTTGATGCAGTTCCAGCTTTTTGTGGCTATCATCAATCGCGAGCTTTAACTCTGCCAGACTGCGTTCATCCTTGGCAGCTGCAAGCCTTAACTGCTCCGCGTTGAGTTCGGCTTCTATTTTCCGAATGTTCAAGGTTTGATAGCGTTCCAGCTCGGCATCCCATCGGTTCCATTCGGCTGCGATGGGTTTGATCGCCTGATTTTGTTCCAGCCAGATATTAAGCTGTTGCAGTGCCGTGGATTGTTCGGCTTGTCGAGCCAATAAAGATTGATGCTCTTTTTCGGCGCTATCCAACACTTTAAGTAATTGGTTTTCTTCAGAGGCCAGCACGCCAACAGCTTGCCGGATAACATCGATTCGGGTGTCCAAGGCTCGCGCTTTGATTAATACCGGTTGCGCCTGCTGCTGCTGCTGTTCGGCTTCGGTTAATGCAACTGCCAGAATTCCGAGCTGTTCCTTGGCGCTTTGCAGTTTTATTTCAGCGGTTATTTGCTGAGCGCTGCTGTCTTTGAGTTTTTGTTCGGCATCCCGATATTCGGCGTCTGCTGCTTGGTATTGGCTTAACAGCGGTCTTAACGGCTGTGCGGCTTCGATCTTTCGTATCAACTGCCGATCGGCTTCGGCTGCATCCCACGCCAGTTGCGTGTCGGCAAGAGCATTACGGGCAACCCGTTCAGCTTCTTGCAGTTTTTTCAATTCGGCATACCAATCAATGACTTTTTGGTTGCTGGCGATTTGTTTATCCAGGTCGGCCAATTGCCCGATGAATTGATCGCGTTGTTGTTCCAGTCCGTGACGGGCTTCTTCATCCAGCGGAATTTGATCCTGCATCCTGTTTGTAATCAGGTTTAGCGCGTCTCTTTCCTGTCTGGCCCGCTCGAATGCGGCGATAGACAGCTCGGAATAAAGTTCGGTGCCGGTGATGCGCTCGAGCAAACTGGAACGCTCGTCTTTTTTGGCTTTTAAAAACGCGGCAAAATCGCCCTGAGCCAATAACACCGAGCGGCGGAACTGGTCGAAGTTCAGATCGATCAGCTCGCTAATCATTTCCAGCGTATTTTTCTTCCCCTGACCGATGCGCTGACCGTCGTCAATTTTGCTTAACGTGACTTCCTGCGCCTGCAAGCGGCCATCCGCTTTGCCCCGGGCTTTGCTGACTTCCCAGCGCGCGCGGTAGTGATGCTTGTCCTTGCCGATAAAATCCACTTCGGCGTAAGCGTTGCTGGTGCCCCGGCGTAATATCGAGCGCACGTCAGTACTGACCACGCGCAGGTTTTCATCCTCGTCTTTATGGCCTACCGCAAAACCGTGACCGTCCGGCAGGCGCGGGATTTTGTCATAAAGCGCCAAACACAAGGCGTCCAGAATCGTGCTTTTACCTGCTCCTGTTTGCCCGGTAATGGCAAATAATCCGGCCTGCTCCAATGGCCCTGAATTCAGCAAAATCTCGAACGGCTCGGCAAGGCTTGCCAGGTTTTTTCCGCGTATCGCTAAAATGCGCATTATTCGCTTCCTTGCAGGCTTTCAACCAATTCGTTAAATAGCGCATTCATGGCTTCGGGCGCATCCTTGTCATATTTGTTTTGATAGCAGCGCTGGAAAACATCCAGCGGTTGCAGTTCTTCCAGGCGTTCTTCGGTTTTTAAATCGGCAAGACTTTTTTCGCTGCCGCTGTAAGCGGTGGATATTTTCAATAAGCGCACCGGCAGTTTGGAAATGACTTCTTCAATCTGCCGGCGCAATCCGGGCTCCGGCTTTTCCAGCCTGATGCGCAATTCAAGCAGCGGTCTTTGCTCTATCGGCAGATCGTCCAGGGTCAGGTTTTCCAAGTGCTCGATCACTTCTGACAATACGGCAAAATCTTTGCCGTTGGGGATTCTTAATAATTGAACGCTACGGGGGATTTTAACGGCGACCGTTTCAACCGGCTGGCCTGCTTTGACATCGACCTGAACGACCTGATGAGAGTAATCGGTTTCATCAAACGACAGCGGAATCGGCGAACCGCTGTAACGAATATGCTCGTTCGCGCCGACTTTTTGTGCCAAGTGGAGATGGCCTAATGCCACATAAGCAATATCATCGGGAAATAATTCAACCGGCAGCGCATGCTGGTTGCCGCCCAGTATTTTGCGCTCGCTTAACTCAGATACCGCGCCATTAACCATATAACAATGCCCGGTCAGGATCAGGCTTTCGGCATTGCTCGCTTTTTGTTGCAGCTGCGAAAACAATTCGGCATACAGCGTTTTCATGCCGGAGATTAACGGATCGGTGTCATGCTCGCTTCCGGGTAAATCGGCATTGCGTAAAAACGGCATGGCCCCGCACCAGGCTTTAACCTCGCCCGCCGCATTGGTCAGCGGAACCAGCAAGCGATCCCAATCGATATTGCCTTGCTCGTCGCGAGGCAAACCGCCGACCACGGTAACGCCCAGCGCATTGAGAATGGGAGATGGCGCATCCAGCCGTGATGCGGAATCGTGATTGCCGCCGATTAAAATAATATTCAAATTCGGTAGTCGGGTTCTGGCTTTGACCAGAAAGTCATAAAGCTGAGACTGCGCGGCAGAGGATGGATTTGCCGAATCGAAAATATCACCGGCAACTATCAACGCATCGGCCTGTTTGTTATGCATTTCATCCAACAGCCAGCCCAGAAACTGCTGGTGTTCCAGTTGCCGCGAAACGCCATGCAGATGATGACCGAGATGCCAGTCGGCGGTGTGGAATATTCTTAACATTGCTATATCTGTTTCAACCGCTGTTATTGAGTTTGAAAACATGGTCTTCTATTTTTTCTAACGATTGGATAAAAACGCGAAAGCTGGGGTCTTTTTGGGCTACGGCATCAATATGTTGACGCTTTTGAAAAGGCTGACTGAGTTTATCGTAACAAGGTTGGTTTTTTTCAATTTTTGTAAAGGCCTTATTTTTGTCCTTATTCAATAAATAATGAGATAACGCCTTGCCACAGCCAGTAATTTTAGGGGTTTTCAGCGACTCTTTGTTATGGTGGGCATAAAGCCAGCACTCTATGGAATGGACACTGACTGCAAAGATAATCCTTTCTGCGTGTTCTTCGTAAAATCCTGTTTCGCCGCTCTCGATAGTGGCAACCAGTTTGGCAATCACATTAGTTATCAAAACTTCCGGCGTTAATGGTTGATTGTCCGCATCAACTTGGGAAACATCAAAGCCTTTTTCATTAGAAACATCCGTATCGACTTGAATAACAATAAACTCACAATTGAGGGCATCTGCTCGAAAATCAGAATGATCCAAATAATCTAACAGCACCGTCCAATTGCCAAATCCTCTTTGCTTTTGATCTGTTTCATCATATAGCGGATGTGAATATTTAATTTCGCCTTCGAGGTCTAGGCTTTCAAAATAGCCACGCAAGATATTTTCAATGACTACCTGATCGGTAACACCTTCGCCTGCTATTCTAAATTGATACATAAGGCTTAAAACCCTTTCGGCAGTCCGCCTAAATAGCCTCTTAAAAAAGCCTCTGATAACTTCAAGCTCTCATATTCGCCTTTACTGTTTTTAATTGACGAACGTGGTTTGTCTTTTAATTCAATGCGTTTAATACGAGTATGTCCACTGTCTTTTTTACGTGATACCACCAACAAGCGTTGTTCATCATCACCCAAATCAATACCGTCTAAAATCGCCGGATTATGGGTGGTTACAAAAACTTGTTTGTCGTATTTTTTCGCTAAACGAACCAGTTCTTTAATGAGCTTGGTGCATAGCTTAGGATTGAGCGAGGTATCGATATTATCGATAGCAAATATTTTCGGAGTGTCATCCGATACCATCAACGCGATATAAAACAGCACAAACAGGAAGCCTTCATTGGCGCTACGTTGGTCGAAGGCCAGAGTTAAATAACGATCGGTGATGGTTACTTTGTCTTCGGATTGCGATAAATCCTTGGGTATTTCAAGTTCCGCATACCAATCGAAAAGTTGCAGACTGGAATGAATTTCTTGCCGTTGTTCTGGCGATTTATTCTGAATAACTTTTAACAGTTTCAGCAAACCTTCGCCATTAATACCTAAGGGTTCAATTTGTCCTTCTTTGTAAAAGTTTCTTAGTGCTGTGTTTTCGGGGGAATAGATAATGAATTTTTTAATTTCCTTTTCGGTTTTATGCCCAATTACAACTCCTTCTGAAACAAAACGATCGATCATATCTTTAAGATTTGTCTCAAAATCTTCCACAGAAAAACTGGCCGCGTCTTTAATAAGAAAATACGAATCTTCAGAGGGGTATACTTCCCATTTTGAATAGGGCTCGTTGTCATTATAAAGATAATATTTTGTCTTAAAATTACCAGTAAATTCGACTGCTATTTTTATAGGCTCTCCCAGAGCATCTTCGCTAAAAGCCGACCGCATCAATTGCGGCTCAGTAACCCTAATTCCTCGAGATGCCAAAAACTCATGATCCAACTTATCAGCTGCCGCTGCCGCTGCCAATGCAATCGCTTCCAACAAATTACTTTTTCCGCAACCATTTTCCCCAATAAACACATTAAAGCGCCCGACGTCTAACGTCAGCTCATGTAGAGATTTATAATTGTTTATTTGCAGTTTGCGAATCATGCTGTGTTAGTTTTACCGATTGATGTAATTGGCTAAATCATAACATAGCCTGGAATCCATTAGAGTGAATGGCCACAGAACCAATCTAAGATGCCAATTTCTTAACCATGTCTGTATAGAGTCGAATAACTCAGCATTTGCCGCTTCGATGTGTCGGGTTACGCTGCGCTAACCCAACCTGCGACCGATCTTTAAGAAAGCCCCAAAACATCCTGCATATCGTACAAACCGCTGTCCTTGTCGGCCAGCCAAACCGCCGCCCTGACCGCACCATTGGCAAAAGTCATGCGGCTGGTGGCCTTGTGGGTGATTTCCACCCGTTCGCCTTCATCGGCAAACATGACGGTATGCTCGCCGACGATGTCCCCGGCACGTATCGTAGAAAAACCGATGGTTTTCCTGTCGCGCTCGCCGGTATTGCCTTCCCGCCCGTAAATCGCGCATTCTTTTAAATCGCGGCCTAACGCATCGGCTATCACTTCGCCCATGCGCAATGCAGTGCCGGACGGCGCATCGACTTTATGCCGGTGATGGGCTTCGATCACTTCAATATCGGTGTAATCGCCCATGACTTTGGCGGTCAAAGCCAGCAATTTAAGCGACAGATTTACGCCGACGCTCATGTTGGGCGCCATCACTATCGCCACGTGTTTAGCCGCTTCGGTAATTATAGCTTTTTGCGCATCGCTGTAACCGGTGGTGCCGATGACCAGCTTTTTTCCGGCCTCGCGGCAAGTCTCGATAAAAGCCATTGACGCATCGGGGCGGGTAAAATCGATCAGCACGTCGAATTGATCGACAACGGACGCCAAATCATCGACGACTTTAATGCCGACCACGCTGATGCCCGCCAATTCACCCGCGTCCCGGCCTATGGCAAGACTCTCGGGACGGGAGACGGCGACGGCCAATTCGGCATTTTTAGCCAGTGCCGCCGCTTTAATCAAGCAAAGTCCCATTCGACCGGACGCACCTACTACAGCAATACGCATCATGACTTATCCTGTTAATTTATCGAAAAAGCTTTTTACGCCGTCCGTCCATGAGGACTCTTGAGGGCTATGATGTTTACCGCTACCGGATAGGGATTCGCTGAGCTGCTCAACCAAGGCCTTTTGTTCTTTGGTCAGATGTACCGGTGTTTCAACCTGTACTTTGCACAGTAAATCGCCGACCGGTCCGCCTCTGACCGGCTTCACGCCTTTGCCGCGCAACCTGAATAGTTTTCCGGTTTGCGTTTCAGCAGGGATCTTCAACAGCACCTTGCCGTTTAAGGTAGGCACTTCCAACTCGCCGCCCAAGCAGGCGGTAGGAAAGCTGATCGGCACTTCGCAATATAAATTTGCGCCATCGCGGGTAAAAATCTGATGATCTTTTACCTGAACCTGAACGTAAAGGTCGCCGGCCGGGCCGCCGAATTCTCCGGCTTCGCCTTCTCCGGCCAAACGTATGCGATCACCGGTATCGACGCCTGCCGGAATTTTGGCGGACAGGGTTTTATTTTCCTGGACCCGACCCTGACCATAGCACACGCCGCAAGGATCTTTTATCTGTTTGCCGGTACCGCGACAGGTTGGACAGGTTTGTTGAACCGAAAAGAAACCCTGTTGCATCCTGACTTGGCCGTGACCGTGACAAGTTGAACAGATAACAGGACTGGAACCTTTTTTAGCGCCGGAACCGCTACATTCGCCACAGGCAACCAGTACCGGTACGCGGATTTTGGCATCGGTGCCGAATACGGCTTCTTCAAGCGTTAATTCCAGATTGTAGCGCAGGTCCGAGCCGCGCTGAACGTTGCTCCGCTGCTGTCTTCCTCCGCCGAAAATATCGCCGAAAATATCGCTGAAACTTTCACCCCCGCCGAAACCGCCGGAACGCCCGCCTCCCATCGAAGGATCAATTCCGGCATGGCCGAACTGATCGTAAGCGGAGCGCTTTTTAGGATCCGATAAAACTTCGTAAGCCTCTTTAATCTGCTTAAACTTGGCCTCGGCTTCCACCGGATTGTCTTTATTTCTATCCGGATGAAACTTCATCGCCTTGCTGCGATAGCTTTTCTTAATCTCTGCATCACTGGCGTTTCTGTCTACACCGAGAAGCTTGTAAAAATCTTCTTTTGCCATGGTTCAATATTCTATTGTTGGATTTTGCTGGTTATCATCATCTGATTTTGTCCGAGATACTCCGTAAAGAGGATAAGAGACTGGTTATAGTAGCCGAAGTTGGTAAAACGACATTTGACCCTCTCCCAAGGGGAGAGGGGGACTTTGTCGCCTTACCAACTTCGGATCCTATACTAAACCGCAAAAAGAACACGAAGGGACACGAAGTTTTTTCTTCGCGATCTTCGTGTTCTTCGTGGTTTCATGCCTTAAGTTAATGCATAGGGGATAAGTACCCCCAACCTACATTTTATTTCTTCTCGTCATCTTTAACTTCTTCAAACTCGGCATCGACAACACCGTCATCCGCCGCATGATGCTCTGAAGAAGCATGAGCACCGGACGCCTCGCCTTCAGATGCCGATTTTTGTGCGTAAACTCGTTCGGCCAGTTTTCCGGATAACTCGGTTAAGTCATTCGTTTTGGCTTCAATTTCCGCTTTATCATCACCTTTAATCGCAGTTTTCAGTGCTTCAATCGCATGTTGAATGCTGTTTTTTTCATCGGCGCTGACCTGGTCGCCCAGTTCTTTCAGTGATTTTTCAGTCGCGTGAATCATGCCATCGGCATGGTTGCGAGCGTGAACTAATTCAGTCAATTTACGGTCTTCATCGGCATGGGCTTCGGCATCCTTAATCATGCGTTCAACTTCATCATCCGACAAACCACTGGAAGCTTTGATGACGATGGATTGTTTTTTGCCGGTTGCCTTGTCTTTGGCCGACACGTTCAAAATACCGTTGGCATCGATGTCGAATGCAACTTCAATTTGCGGAATACCGCGCGGTGCAGGCGGAATATCGGCCAGATCAAAACGACCCAGCGATTTATTCGCCGCTGCGACTTCACGTTCACCTTGCAATACATGAACGGTCACTGCCGTTTGATTGTCGTCCGCCGTAGAGAACACTTGCGATGCATTGGTTGGGATCGTGGTGTTTTTCTCGATCAGCTTGGTCATTACACCGCCCATTGTTTCGATACCCAACGATAACGGGATAACATCCAGCAACAACACGTCTTTAACTTCGCCGCCCAGAACGCCCGCCTGTATCGCAGCACCCAAAGCAACCGCTTCATCAGGGTTAACGTCTTTGCGCGGTTCTTTGCCGAAAATGGCTTTTACCATTTCCTGCACTTTCGGCATACGGGTTTGACCGCCGACCAAAATCACGTCATTAATATCCGATGCCGATAATTTGGCGTCTTTCAGCGCCATTTCACAAGGGCCTTTAGTGCGGTTAATCAGCTCTTCAACCAGCGATTCCAGTTTGGCGCGGGTCAATTTAACATTCAAATGCTTGGGACCTGAGGCATCTGCGGTAATGTAAGGCAGATTCACATCGGTTTGCTGGCTTGAAGACAGTTCGATCTTGGCTTTTTCCGCCGCTTCTTTTAAACGTTGCAGTGCTAGTGGATCGTTATGCACGTCAACGCCGCTTTCCTTTTTGAATTCTGCCGCTAAAAATTCAATAATTCTTGAGTCGAAATCTTCACCACCCAGAAAAGTATCACCGTTGGTCGATAACACTTCGAACTGATGCTCACCTTCTATCTCGGCGATTTCAATAATGGAAATATCAAAGGTACCGCCGCCTAAGTCATACACCGCAATTTTGGTGTCGCCTTTAGGCTTATCCATGCCAAAAGCCAATGCTGATGCAGTCGGTTCATTGATAATACGCTTGACTTCAAGTCCGGCAATACGACCGGCGTCTTTAGTCGCCTGGCGTTGCGAGTCGTTAAAATAAGCCGGGACGGTAATGACCGCTTCGGTGACTTCTTCACCCAAATAGGCTTCAGCGTCTTTTTTCAGCTTCATCAAAATACGAGCTGAAATTTCGGGGGAGGCCATTTTCTTGCCGTGAACTTCAACCCAGGCATCGCCGTTTTCAGCTTCGACGATTTTATAAGGCACCATTTTGATGTCTTTTTGTACGACATCATCCTTAAAACGACGACCGATCAAACGCTTGATCGCAAATACGGTATTTTTTGGATTGGTAACCGCCTGACGTTTTGCCGACTGTCCAACCAACACTTCATCGTCACTGGTAAAAGCGATAATGGAAGGCGTAGTGCGCGCACCTTCGCTGTTTTCAATCACTCTTGCGACGCCGTTTTCCAACACCGCGACGCACGAGTTTGTTGTTCCTAAATCTATGCCGATTATTTTAGCCATTGAATTCTCCAGACTTGAATTTATTTAAAAAAGTAATAGTTTTTACAAATATGAGGCTGCTTTATTTGATTTCAAGCCTGTTCATTGATGCCAGGACTATCTGTCGGCTTTTTTTCGGTTGCTTTGGCAACCAAAACCATCGCGGGACGGAGCAAGCGTCCGTTCAACATATAACCTTTTTGGAAAACGTTAACCACCGTATTCGGCTCGGCGCCTTCTACGGCCTGCATGGCCATGGCCTGATGCTGTTCGGCATTAAACGGCTGGCCGATCGGATCAATCGTTTCTATTTTGAATTTTTCAAAGACTGATTCGAACTGCTTAATCGTTAATTCGCTGCCCTCACGGAATTTTCTCACGTCCTCGCTATCGCCGGTTGCCGCCTGCAAGCCTAACACCAGACTGTCTAATACCGGCAATAATTCCTTGGCAAAGCCTGTCAGGGCAAATTTGTGCGCATCTTCCAGATCTTTTTGCGTCCGTCTTTTCAGGTTTTCCATTTCCGCCTGTGCGCGAACCGCTTTGTCCCAGTTCTCCTGCGCTTTTTGCTCAGCCTGAACCAATGCCTGCTGTAACTCCTCAATCGACAGCTCGTGCTCGACTAATTCGGTATGCGGCGGCTCTACAACCGTTTCGTTTTCAGTTTTAACCTGGGATTCAGGCGCTTCCTGATCAGTACTCATTATTTATAGCTCCATAATATTTAGAATTAATATCCATGCCCGACGGCACAAAAAAGTCATTATTTATAGTGGGGTCGTTGATTTTGGATTCAAGGCAGCGCCCAATAATTTTGCAGTGACATCGACAAACGGGATAATTTTTTCGTAGGCCATGCGCGTCGGCCCGATCACGCCCAGCACTCCGACCACTTCGTCGCTGACCGAATACGATGAAGTCACCAGACTGCAATGATCGAAAGCCCGGTAACCGGATTCTTCGCCGATAAAGATCTGCACGCCGTCGGCTTTCATGCATTGATCCAGTAAATGGATAACGCCCTGTTTTTGGCTGAATGCTTCAAACAGACTTTTTAGTCTATCCATATCCGACAATTCGGAAAAACCCATCAAATTGGTTTCGCCGGTCAGCACGTAATCATCTTTTTTGTTGTCCTGATCGAACGCCAGTTGCGCCATTTTTACCGCGTCCAGCATGCCTTGATTCATGCCGGGCTTTCCTGCCCGACACCCTTCGGGTAAATGTAAATCTGTTCCAGACAGATTTGTCATGCCGGGCTTTCCTGCCCGACACCCTCCGGGTAAATGTAAATCTGTTCCAGACAGATTTGTCATGCCGGGCTTTCCTGCCCGACACCCTTCGGGTAAATGCAAATCTGTTCCGGACAGATTTGTCATGCGTTCCTGATCTTCCTGCAACTCTTTTAGGACGGCTTTGCGCACCGCATCGAGGCTGCGACCGGAATAAATTGAATTCAAATAGTTGGCCGCCTGCTGTAACTCGGCAGGGCTGAATACTTTGGAGGTATGGATGATTTTGTTATGGACTTCCTGCTCATTGGTGACAAAAATGACCAGCACGCGGGTGTGAGATAAAGACAGAAACTCGATATGCCGCAGGCAAACGAGCTCTCTTTTGGGCAGAGTCACCACCCCGGCCATCTGCGTTAATTCCGACAGCAGGCGCGAGGCGACGCCGATCATGTCGCTGCTGTCCTCACTCAACGACAAGCCTTGGTGCAGTCGGGTCAAATCTTTCGACTCCATCGGCTTAACCGTCAATAAGGTATCGACAAACAAGCGGTAGCCGCTGACCGTAGGCACCCGTCCTGCCGAAGTATGCGGTGAATGCACAAAACCCAGGTCTTCCAGGTCGGCCATGACATTGCGAATAGTTGCCGGACTTAAATTTAAATTCGAATCTTTTGATAAAGCCCGCGAACCCACCGGCTGACCATCACTGATATAACGCTCGACCAGCGTTTTCAATAACTGTAACGACCGTTCATTTAAAAACTGCGTATTACCCACACCAACCTCTGCAACCATATTTAGCACTCCATTAGGACGAGTGCCAGCAGGGCAAAGTATCAGCTCACCGGGCTATTGTCAATAAACCTAAAAGCCCGGTTAATGTTTATCCTTCCTTATATATGCAAGTCTTGTCATCTCAAAAACTTACTGTCATCTTTCCCAGACGACTTTATTTTTTACCTAATCGAAACATCATAGAGAAGCTGCTATGATTTCAGAAAAACCGCCCAGAGTCATAGACACTCTATTGAACGACATGTTAGGCGATGTCCGGTAAAGAATATACCAAGCATATTCGGTTCTGTTATTTACCACGAAGACACGAAGTTTATGTTTTTCTTCGTGTTCTTCGTGTTCTTCGTGTTCTTCGTGTTCTTCGTGTCTTCGTGGTGAGTAAAAATGCGTAACTACGGGATGTTCTTTCATGGAAATCGCCTTAAACATTTTGTTTCAAGTACTCCCCTACAAAATCAATTGATGAAACGATGCCTTTTATTATTTTATTTTCTGTTATGACAATGTGGTGGATTTTATGCTTTAACATTAACTTGGCCGTTTCCCTGGCAGATGTATCAGGGTTTACTTCAATAACTCTATGCGTACACAATTCCCATGCCCGTTCGGTTTTTGGATTTTTGCCCCTCTCATGAAAATGTACAATATCCGGATAACTGATTACACCAAAACAACCCTGGTTTGAATCGATAACCAACGCACACGATAATTTGTGCGAATCCATTATCTTTTCAACTTTGTCGATAGTATCGTTAATATCTACTGTCGTAATATGTTTATTCATTAACAATGATATTGGTTTATCCATAGCATTAATGCCTACCGTAAAATTAGCGTGTGCAGCGCACTGGCCTTGCCAAACCGTTTTATCCGCCGCGCTCTTGTTGAGCGCAATCTCAGCTAAGTAGAATGAGCGCTAAAAGAGGCGCTTTTCCGGCTGCATTCCCCTAGGGCATATAGCTTTATCTAAAGCCCGGACTGATTACACCAGCCTACGCTTTAGCCCAAGAACAACCCAAATAGAGCCAACTGTAAAAACACCAATCCCCAGAAATAAAGCCCGAAAAGCACTGCCTTGACTTGTATCGGTTGCTGGGGAGAATTGCGTCTGACGATAACGATACCGCCCAGAGTCGCCGTCAGTACAATGGCGACTCCGATTAACGCAATGCTCATCGTTAATCTCTTACGGGCGGCGGCGCCAGCACGACTCTTGAACCATTGCTTTCCGGAGAACTGACAACGCCGGCCGCCTCCATGTCTTCAATCATGGTTGCGGCGCGGTTATAGCCGACTTTAAAGCGTCTTTGTACGCTGGATATTGAGGCTTTACGGGTTTCTGTGACAAATTGCACGGCTTCGTCGTACAAGGCATCGGTCTCGGAATCGCCATTACCGCCACCGCCGCCGCTCGTGCTGTAGCCATCACCGGAATCAGAAAGTTCGCAGGTGATGTCTTCCAGATAATTCGGCGGTGCGGTTTGTTTTAAAAATTCAACCACGCGATGCACTTCATGGTCATCGACAAAAGCGCCGTGAGCACGAATGGGGATACTGGTGCCCGAAGGCAAAAACAGCATATCGCCATTACCTAGCAAAGTTTCCGCACCGCCTTGATCGAGAATAGTGCGCGAGTCGATACGTGATGAAACCTGAAATGAAATCCGGGTAGGCACGTTGGCTTTAATCAGTCCGGTCAATACGTCGACCGATGGGCGTTGCGTAGCCAGGATCAAATGGATGCCGGCCGCTCGGGCTTTTTGCGCCAGACGGGCAATCAGCTCTTCAACTTTTTTACCGACAATCATCATCATGTCGGCTAATTCGTCGATGACGATGACGATGCTGGGCAGGGTGTTTAAGGTGGGATACTCTTCGCCTTCTTCCAGCGGATTGATCATTTGAAACATGGGATCCCTGATGGTCTCGCCTCTTGCGGTCGCATCTTCTATCAACTGGTTAAATCCGGCAAGGTTTCTGACGCCCATTTTGGACATTAACTTGTAACGTCTTTCCATTTCGGCAACCGCCCAGCGTAACGCGTTGCTGGCTTCCTTCATATCGGTTACCACGGGAGTCAATAAATGCGGAATGCCTTCATAAACCGATAATTCCAGCATCTTCGGGTCGATCATGATCAATCGCACCTGTTCCGGCGTCGCTTTATAAAGCAGGCTCAGAATCATGGTGTTGATGGCGACCGATTTACCCGAACCTGTGGTGCCTGCGACCAGCGCATGCGGCATTTTGCCCAGATCGGCAACCATCGGTGTACCGGAAATATCCTTGCCCATCGCCAGGGTCAGCATGGATTTGGATTTTTCAAACGGCGCTGACACCAATAATTCGCGCAAAGTCACCATTTCCCGTTCCCGATTGGGAATTTCAAGACCGACTACCGATTTACCGGGGATAATTTCAACGATACGAACACTGGTAACCGACAGCGCCCTGGCCAAATCTTTAGACAGGGTGCTAATGCGGCTGACTTTAACGCCTGCGGCAGGCTGTAATTCAAAACGGGTGATAACGGGGCCTGGATGAAAGCCGACAACGGCGACGGCGACGTTAAAATCGGCCAGAATATCTTCCACCAAGCGCGACATTTCTTCCAAATCGGTTTGCGAATACCCTATAACGCGAGTGTCCCGGTGATCCAGTAACTCCAGGGAAGGCAATACGCCTTTGCTGGCGTCATATTTAATGGCCGGCTGTTTTTTGGATGGAAGAGTATTTTTTGCTATTTTTTCTACAGGTTTTTCGATATTCGGTATGACCTTAGCGCTGATTTTTCTCTTAAGCTCCGACTTTTCAGAATTATTAACCAGCGTCTGAATGCGATTGACCGAACGTTCCTGCAACAAGCCCAGGACGCTACTACAAAAAACCCGACATATAAACACGGTATATTTGCCGATAACATCTATCAGCGCGACCCATGACAGCCCGGTAACCAAGGTGACCCCGGCCAATAAAATCACCAGTAAGAATAGCGTCGCCCCCGAATTACCGAATACCACCAGCAGTGCATTGCCGGTTTCCTGGCCCAAAATGCCGCCGGTGTTGCTGGGTAATTCGATCCCTATTCTTAACAGATACAGATTCAATAATGCAGCGCCTGAAATAATGGTCGCTATAGACCCTACCCATTGCACCGCGATAATCACTTTTTCGCGGCCTTGTCTGCCCTGAGTGTAGATTAGATATCCTTGCCAGAAGATAATGACCGGAAACAGATAAGCGACCAAACCGAAACAGCTGAGCATGAAATCAGCGATCCACGCCCCAAAGACACCGCAAGCGTTAGAGACTGTCTGCACTGATCCGCTGTGCGTCCAGCCCGCATCCTCGTTACTAAAAGTGATCAGCGAAATTAAAAAGAATAATGCGCCCGCAATGAAGCCTAATAAAGCAACTTCACGCAAACCGCGAAAGGTTTTTTCTTCCATTACAGCAGCCATATTTAACAACTCGTCACATAAATTACCAATAAAACATAATTATAGATCAATAATGAGATGTTTTACATTAGTAATGTCCGCAATAAACTCCGGTTCGCATTTCTGCCATGATCCGTCAACTATTCTGATAAAACAGTTTACGAATCACGCTTTCCTCTTCATAATTAATTTTTTCCCTGTCTTTCCCCGCAAAGGATTTTTAATGAGTGATTCCAAACATTGCCGCCTTTTGATTCTAGGCTCCGGCCCCGCCGGTTATACGGCCGCAATCTATGCCGCACGCGCCAACATGAATCCGGTCATCATTACGGGCATGCAACAAGGCGGCCAACTAACCACAACGACCGAAGTGGATAACTGGCCCGGCGATGTTGAAGGATTGCAAGGACCGGCGCTCATGGACAGAATGCTTAAACATGCCGAACGCTTCAATACCGAGATAATTTTCGATCATATTCACACGGCTGATTTATCCGCTCGGCCTTTCACATTAACCGGCGATTCCGGCACTTACACCTGCGGTGCACTGATTATTGCAACCGGCGCTTCAGCGCGTTATTTGGGCCTGGAATCCGAGGAAGCTTTCAAAGGCAAAGGCGTATCAGCTTGCGCTACCTGCGACGGCTTTTTCTATAAAAACAAACCCGTTGCAGTCATTGGCGGCGGTAATACGGCTGTTGAAGAGGCGCTTTATTTAGCCAATATCGCCTCAAAGGTCATTGTCGTGCATCGCCGCGACAAATTCCGTTCCGAAAAAATCCTCTCTGACAAACTGATCGAAAAATCGCAAAACGGCAATGTCGTCATTGAATGGAATCATCAGCTGGATGAGGTGCTGGGAGACGATATGGGCGTTACCGGCCTTAGAATCAAAAACACTCTGGATGGCTCGACCAAAGAGCTGGATGTACACGGCGTATTTATAGCTATTGGCCACACCCCCAATACCGGTATTTTTGAGGGCCAGCTGGATATGGAGCACGGCTATATTAAAGTCAAAAGCGGCATTCACGGAAACGCCACCGCAACCAGCGTTGAAGGCGTATTTGCTGCGGGCGATGTCATGGACTCCGTTTATAAACAAGCCATTACTTCAGCAGGCGCAGGCTGTATGGCAGCGCTGGATGCAGAAAAGTTTCTTGATGAATTAGTCGGTTGAGCTGCAATTCCGGGTTAATGGTTGGCACAGCCTTTCAAATCCATGCGTAACTATTCAGCCACAGATTGACACAGATGCACACTGATAAACTGACAGCAACCGCTATTGAGGTGGGATTGCTCATGCATTTTGGAAATGAACCAACGTTTAAACGGCTCGTTTATAATAAACGGCAAAAAGCAATCTGTTTAATCTGCGTTGATCTGTGGCCGAATAGTTACAGTTACATTCATGCTTTAAATTAGTCAGACCTATGCGACTGACTGTTCTTGACCCCAAAAACCCGGAGCAAGGTTTCCCCTTGGTGAGCCAAGCCCTCCGCGAACCGGACGGCTTACTTGCCGTCGGGGGTTGCCTGTCCCAAAATCGGCTGTTAAATGCTTATCGGCACGGAATATTTCCCTGGTATAACCGCGGTGAGCCTATCTTGTGGTGGTCGCCGGATCCCCGCTTGGTTTTATTTCCCGATAAACTGGTTATTTCCCGCAGCTTGCGCAAAACCTTGCGGAAAAATATTTTTTCAGTAACTTATGATCTGGCTTTTAATGAAGTCATTACCGCTTGTGCAGATCCTCGCAAAGACACCGCAGGCACTTGGATAACAGCAGAAATCAACGCGGCTTATAATCAACTGCATCAAGCCGGGTTTGCTCATTCGGTTGAAACCTGGATTGGCGATGAACTGGTTGGCGGATTATACGGTGTTGCGCTGGGGCAGGTTTTTTTGGGCGAATCCATGTTTCACACCAGAACCGATGCATCCAAAGTAGCTTTTGTTACCTTGGTTCAGCTGCTTAAGTCTTGGGACTACCGACTGGTAGACTGTCAAGTCCATACAAAGCATTTGGAAAGCCTTGGCGCTCAGGAAATTAGCCGGGATTATTTTACAAAGTTACTCAATCAATACTGCGATACTCCTGCCAAGTCGTCTGCCTGGCAAGCTCAATAACTGCCGCTCTGGTCAATGCCGCCATCTTTTTTTCCATTAACTATGCGTTGCATACGATAAATTGTAAGACCTATGTTTGCCTGTTGGGCAAAATATTTAAAGGCATTAAAATCTTCTTCAGTTAACGGTTGGTTACTGACCCACCGATCAGTATAAATTAAGCCAATCGGTATTTTGTTGGAGAAAATCGGCATAATAAAACATTCGTTTTTTCCAACCACATTAATATCCCGGAGTGTGTACAATTTGCCATTAACCAAAGGCTTAGCCCAGAAAGCATGAGTACCGGCCAGAGCTTGAAAAAAAATATTGGGCGGTGTTTCCGAGATATTGAAAATGACCTTGTGCTCGTATGTGTCTTTGCGCCAGCCCAAAGACAGCCTTTCTTTAAGGGACTGCTTATCGGTGACTAACAGAGAAAAAATAGTTCGATCCATACCGATACCCCGATGAATCCCCTCAAGCACTGTTTCAAGTAACAAATTAATGTCAAATTGGTCGCTTATTATTGATGTTACATCCTGTGAAATCTGAAGTTGCAATTGTGTTTTATCAATAACCGGCAATGGTTTCTCCATGACTACGGCTTGATTTAGACGACTTTGAAGAAGCAAAGCGGCGTCAGTCGCGCCAAATTGACAGGCAATATCAGACGCAGTACCGGTATTACTTTGAAGTTTTTCATTTATAGCTTTTTTGGATTGCTTGGTAAGCGCCTCAATTTTCCCGACACAAGCCTCATATTTTTTTGAACCGACACCCTCTTTTAACGCCTCGGTGATTTCATATCCCAAGTGGACCAAGTCAACTCTGGGATTTTTGGACAATATCTTCGGCTTGATCGATTCTTCAACCAAGCTGCCTAATTTCCAAGCTTTACTTAAAGAAGCACCCAGCTCTGTCAATGTAAAGCCCAGCACTTTTTTCTCCGCTTCTTCGCTACTGCATTTTCCTTTATTTATCAGAGCTTGAATTTGCTCTCCCTGTTCACCGCAAAAGCACCAAAAAGAAATACTGCCAATATGATTAAGCAACGTGGCAATAAAAACCTCTTCCGGTGATTTATCGTTCGTCGCAATTGCTATGGACTTGGCGTGTACCGCTGCATGAATGGCTTGGGCTATTTCTTCGTTGGCCTGTTGTTTGTTGATCACAGATAGAATGGATTCAAAAAAGGAGCAAACCAGCGTTAATTCACGAATAACATCGGAACCAATCATGATAATGGCCCGCGACACAGTAACCATTTTCTGACGAGAAGGATTGTAATGGGGAGTGTTGCTGATTTTTAATAACTTAACCGTCAGATTCGGATCCTGCAAAATAACAGATGCCAATTCCATAGCGCCTTTTCTATCATCACTCAAAATGTCATGAATACTTAGCGCAGTATTGGAAAATATCGGCATTTCTTCATTGCACAGTACATGCGTCCACCCATTAAGAGTAAGGGGTTCCGCTATAATTTTGGGGGGTACTATTTCCATGCTCATGTCTATTAAATTGAGACTTAGAGGGTCGCTCGTCGATGTCATTTGTTTTTTACCTGTAATACTTTAACCTTAAGCCCTGCCAAAACGAGCAACATTTACTCGTGCGAACAAAGACACAATTTGTTACTGGCGTTATTGATTCCGGTTATTACGCCAATTATGTTTCATAACAAGATGCTTATGGTTTTCGGGCGATTGTTATTTTAAATAGTTTGCTAAGAAATCTTTCCAGGTAACAATACCCAGAATAACCTTGTCATCGCCGACGACAGGCAGACAGGATATATCCGCATCCAGCATTTTTGTACAGCAATATTGCAATCGGTTGTTGGTGTCACGGTATCAATCTGGCGTGACATGATTTGATGAGCACGTTTTTTTTAAAGTTTCCTGATCGCGTAAAGCTCCTGCAGCGGCATGAATATAAGGACTTAAAGCACTCAATAAATCACGATCCGAAATAACGCCGAATAGTTTTGTCCGATTCATTTTCAACCAGCAGATGATGAAAATAGATATGATCGCAAATGTCCTTGATCACCAATAGCTCGGTATCCATGTTAACCGTAACCGGATTAGCGGCCATAATATCAGCGACAATCATAATCTGAATCTCCTGCTGTCAATCGAACATTTTACAATAACATATCAGTAAATGTAGCTGTTTTTACAACATTTTAGTTCAATTATATATAGCTAAATCTCTATTCATACCATTTTTACGCAGCACTTCTTCAATCACAGCTTATGGACGGACACGATGACCGGAACCGACTGCCTTTACCTTATGCCATTATTTATAAAAAGTAATTCCCATGCCTGCCCTTGCCGATCAACAACGCCAAAGACCATCAGGACTATTGCCGAAAAATACACGGGCATTACGCAACGCGTCTTTATGCATCAAAAATGCTTGGGACTGTACCATCAAGGTTTCAAGGTTATCTTTCTTCAATACACTGACATGAAATGACTCAATAGATTCAGTCATTTTAACGTGCCTACAACATAACACATGGGTTTTCTATGTTTTTACCAAGTTTTTAGGTTAAAATGGTAGGCTTTCGAAGCTGGACGAGTGAGCAGCGATGGTGACTCAAATAAATGCACCTCACTCGGCTTTGAGCTACCAGCATGTATCCAACGCATTTCATCCATTCCGATGGCTACCGCCACTGCGGTCTTAGGTTGTGTGACTGCGGTATGATATGTAGCCCACCGCCCCGGTACGAGGCCGTAGGATGCGCTGACGACTGCATGGATGCAGGAGGTAGAGCAATGCAGGAGCAATTGCCGAGGCACGAAGCGCATCGTTCTCGATGAAAAATCTTGATGTTGATGCGCTTCACTGCGTTCAGCACATCCTACGAGAGCAGTCACCGAAAAAGTTTTTTATGCCCAACTTTAGAGTAAAAACATGACAGATTTAGCGCATTACAGAAATATTGGCATCTTCGCTCACGTCGATGCCGGTAAAACAACGACTACCGAGCGGATTTTAAAACTTACCGGTAAAATCCATAAAATCGGTGAAGTGCATGATGGCGAAACCACTACCGACTTCATGGATCAAGAACGTGAGCGTGGCATCACCATTCAGTCTGCTGCGACGACTTGTTTCTGGAAAGATTATCGTTTTAATATTATCGACACCCCGGGACACGTTGATTTTACGATTGAAGTTTATCGTTCTCTTAAGGTGCTTGACGGCGGTATCGGCGTTTTCTGCGGCTCAGGCGGCGTAGAACCCCAGTCGGAAACCAACTGGCGTTATGCCAACGATTCTGAAGTCGCCCGTGTTATCTATATCAACAAACTGGATCGCATCGGCGCTGATTTTTATCGCGTGGTTAAACAAGTTGAAGAGGTACTGGGGGCTCATCCGCTGGTTATGACCTTGCCTATCGGCACTGAAGACCAGTTCTGCGGCGTAGTTGATGTCTTAACGCGTAAAGCGTGGATATGGGATGATTCCGGCGATCCAATGAACTACGAAATCAAGGACGTTCCAGCCGACATGGTGGCTGAAACTGAAAAATGGCGCGAAAAATTGATCGACGAAGTTGCCGATCAGTTTGACGATGTGATGGAAAAATACCTTGAAGGCGAAGAGCCCGATATAGACACCATTAAGCGCTGTATCCGTAAAGGTACGATTAATCTGAACTTCTTCCCGACTTTCTGCGGTTCGTCTTTCAAAAACAAAGGCGTACAGCTGGTGCTTGACGGCGTTGTCGATTACCTGCCTTGCCCGACAGAAGTTAAGCCGCAGCCTGAAGTCGACCTGGAAGGCAATCCTACAGGAACTTTTGCTATCGTCGATGAGAACAAACCGCTACGTGCCTTGGCATTCAAGATTATGGATGACCGTTTCGGCGCGCTGACCTTCCTGCGTATCTACTCCGGTAAACTGGAAAAAGGTACGTCAGTATTGAATACCTTCACCGGTAAAACCGAGCGTATCGGTCGTATCGTGGAAATGCACGCCGATGTTCGCGCCGAGCTTGAATCTGCTCAAGCGGGTGATATTGTTGCGGTATTGGGCATGAAGAACGTGCAAACCGGCCACACCCTGTGTGATCCGAAATACCCGGCGACATTGGAGCCGATGGTGTTCCCTGATCCCGTTATCTCACTGGCGATTTCACCGAAAGACAAAGCGGCTTCCGAAAAAATGGGTATCGCGCTGGGCAAAATGATTCAGGAAGATCCTTCTTTCCACGTTGAGACCGATGAAGACAGTGGCGAAACCATTCTTAAAGGCATGGGCGAGCTGCATCTTGACATTAAAGTCGACATCTTAAGACGTACCCACGGCGTTGACGTTATCGTCGGCAAACCCCAAGTGGCCTACCGCGAAACCATTACCAAATCGGTTGAAGACGAATACACCCACAAGAAGCAATCAGGTGGTTCAGGCCAATACGGCAAGATCAACTACATCATCGAGCCCGGCGAACCCGGCAGCGGCTTTGTCTTTCAATCTGCGGTTACCGGCGGTAACGTGCCGCGCGAATACTGGCCGGCGGTTGAAAAAGGCTTTAAAAGTATGCTGGATAAAGGCGTACTGGCTGGATTCCCTTGCTTGGACTTTAAAGTTATCTTAACCGACGGCGGCTTCCACGCGGTTGACTCCTCTGCGATTGCATTCGAAATTGCTGCGAAAGCCGCGTTCCGTCAATCGATTCCGAAAGCAGGGCCGCAACTGATCGAACCGATCATGAAAGTGGATACGTTTACGCCATCCGATCATGTCGGTGATGTTATCGGCGACCTTAACCGTCGTCGCGGTATGATTAAATCTCAGGATGCGGGTGCATCAGGGGTTCGTATCAAGTCGGATGTACCGCTAAGCGAAATGTTCGGTTACATCGGCGACTTGCGCACCATGACTTCCGGTCGTGGTCAGTTCTCCATGGAATTCTCGCACTATATGCCGTGCCCGAAAAACGTGTCGGAAGAAGTCATCAAAGAAGTGAACGAACGCAACAAAAAGAAATAAGCTGGAAAGGTACGCCGGGCAGTTCGCTGCCCGGCTACACCCCCCTCTATACTCCGCACTATCTTCCCGCATTAACGTAGTAAATCACCTAAAATCAAGCGCATTCTGTTTATCGTTACCTGATATCAGCAAGCCTGAAAAAATCAATTGCTCGCAAAGTTCACGGAGACCCTAATAAGGCGAACTATGACTTTTGGGTTAATGGATTTTGATATTGAATTTTGTCAAGCTCCAGTTGAATACTGCCAATTTGATCGTGGGGAACGCCTATTTTAATGGCTTTATTGATATAGGACTGAACCAGCATGGTTTTTTTAGGATCGGGTCTAGATGTTTTAAGATCATGGATAATGATTTTCAGCATACTTAAAGTGATTGCCTTGTTATTAGGCATTTTTTCGATGGCATCTCCAAAAATTGCGAGAGCCTCTTTAATTTTGCCTTCCTTAAATAAGCTGACTCCCTCATTATTAATATCAACTAATTCCTGTTTTATCCGACTAATCAAATCGTTCGCATAATTATCACCGATAAATGTGTTGCACATTTTGTCAATGTCACCGATAAAATGTTTATCATCAATGTTGGTTTTAATTAAATCCGCAAGAATTTCATCGGTAATTTCACCGGCACCGCTCAGATGACTGATTTTTGCCATTTCCAGACGCAGTTCTCTGGCTATTTGCTTACCGAATTGCTCGTTTAATTTAAATGCCTTTTCATAAGGTTTCTGTGCCACTACGCCGTTATTTTTTGCTTTTTGGATCTCGATTTCCAATATTGCAGCTCTAAGCCTTGAATCCGGGTCATTGAAAAAACATTTATTCATGTCATTCAATATTTTTAGTGCATCACCGGCTGAATTGGATTTTAAGTGGGCCTTAGCCAAACCTGAAAAATCACTGGATGATCCATATACAGAATGTTTGCCTAAATTAACAGCTGCTTTATAGGCTTTTTTTGCAACTTCAATATTTTCTGTTTTGTCAGCCAACAAGGCCAGTCGTTGCTGCCTTAAAATAGTTTGAGGCGAAAGATCAATCGCCAAGTTAAGCGTGACTAACGCCTCTTCATTGTTGCCCAAGGCTTCGTACGATTTTGCCAACCAGTCATAAGCTTCCAACATCATAGGATATTGACCGATAAACTGCTGAAGAGACTCAACAGCCTGCTCATAATTGCCATCAAAAAAAACGATAACAATCATGCCCAACTTTGCCCAAGGAATATCTCTTTCTTGCAGTATCTCCTGATAAATTCTTTTGGCTGCCTTGAAGTCCCTGATTACAAGGGCTAAGTCGGCGCGTATCTTCAATACATGTAAGCGCGTTTTTTTATTGCCCTGCTGAAGCAACTTTTCACAGTTTTGTATTGCCTGATAAACATTGCCTATATCTATTTCACGTTCAATACCGGCAAGATATTCCTTGCGGACAATACATCGTTCGATCCGGGTTGACAGTTGCAGCCGATTAAAGGGTTTTATCAGGTAATCATCAGGCTTGCAGTCGAGGGCGCTAAGCACCATATTCTTGCTCTGTTCAACGGTAATCATTATAAAAACAGCGTTAAACGGCAGTAACTTAAAATGCTTTGCTTCTTCCAAAACCTGCTGGCCATTTTTCCCGTCGCCAAGATTATAATCGCAGAGGACAATATCGAATTGATCGCGTCTCATCTCAACTATTCCATTAATACCGGTTCCCGCCTCAGCAATGTGCCGCGCGCCTACTGAATACAGTATGTGTTTAATGGTTTCTCGTATGATCGCTTGATCCTCGATTACCAGAATCTTTTTTGAGTCAAAGTTCATTTTCATAAGAACCGATCTTAACCTTAAATCGGCGTACAGAAAATCCTATAATTGCTTACTTTATCCCAAAAATAACATGCCAATTACCGTTAATGACTTCAATAAAAGAGAAATGCCAACCAGAACACGAATTAACACAAACTTTTATGTTGCTGATTAGTATTCGTCGCATTCAGTATACAAGAGTGTTGATCTTTTTAGGGTGACTCGCAACAAAAAACATACCGTAGAATAGACGTTAAAAGCAGGAGATGCTGCAAAAGGTTATGCCATTCATTTTTTGAAAAATGTTTATTTCCTTCCTGATAAAAAAGGCACAAAAACAACCGGCTCCAATCTCTCAACTTCATAGTCGCTTTCTGTACGAGTTACTCTCTGTAACTGCTGGCTACCGCCCTTGCCAATAGGGATAACCATCACGCCGCCGACAGCCATTTGCTGCAACAGCATTTCCGGTATTTCAGGCGGTGCGGCAGCAACCAGAATGCCATCATACGGCGCATGATCCAGCCATCCCCAGCCGCCATCGCTGTGCAAGTAACTGACATTCTTGAGCTTTAAATCCCATAGCCGATCTTTGGCTTTTTTCTGCAACGGAGCGATTCTTTCAACGGAATAGACATGATCGACAAGTTGCGCCAGGATTGCCGTCTGGTAACCGCAGCCGGTGCCTATTTCCAACACTTTTGCCAACCGACCTGATGATGCCAACAGCAGCTCTGTCATTTTTGCGACAATATAAGGCTGGGAAATCGTCTGATTATAACCAATCGGTAGCGCGGTATCTTCATAAGCCCGACTGGCCAAGGCCTCATCCATAAAAATATGCCTGGGCGTGTTGCGTATGACATCCAAAATTTTATTGCTTCGGATGCCTTGCTCCATTAACCGATTAATCATGCGCTCACGGGTGCGCGAAGAGGTCATGCCTATTCCTTGCAGGCTTTGAATCATAAATCATGCTCCTTGGGCAACCACGCCTTTAAATCATTGATCCGTTCATACCAGGTCAAATCCAGCTGTAACGGGGTAACCGACACGAAACCTGCATTAATGGCGTAAAAATCAGTGCCGGGGCCTGCATCCTGTTCCGCCCCTGGCGGCCCTACCCAGTAAATAATGCGTCCGCGAGGATCTTGACTCATGATGACCGGCTCCGATTTATGCCGCTGACCCAGCCGGGTTGCCTGATAGCCTTTTAAGTCTTTAATCGCCACATCCGGCACATTGACATTAAGGATAGTATCTTGCGGCAAGGGATTATTGATTAATTGTCGCAACAGCGTCACTGCAACATGTGCGGCGGTTTCAAAATGAATTGGATTACTGCCTGCCAACGAAATGGCAACGGCGGGCAACCCTAAAAAACGCCCTTCTGACGCCGCCGCAACAGTACCAGAATAAAGCACATCATCGCCTAAATTGGAGCCATGATTAATTCCGGCAAAGACCATGTCAGGCTCATTTTTCAACAATCCGGTTATTGCCAAATGCACGCAATCGGTGGGTGTACCGTCAACTTTAATAAAGCCGTTATCCATTGCATAAGCGCGTAGCGGCATTTCCAGCGTTAACGAATTACTCGCCGCACTGCGGTTTCTATCCGGAGCTACTACCGATATTTCGGCATGTCCACCTAATGCATTGGCTAATGCAATCAGTCCTTCAGCCAAGTAGCCATCATCATTACTTAACAAAATATGCATTATCAATCGCCCTGAAGCCGATTAAGCTATAAAATCAACCATATTAGCAACAATACACAACAAAATCAGCTTTCGTGGCAAAAAAAAACCTTACTCCGGAAGACAGCGATTTATTTCGTATCACTATCGGCAAAGTACACGCTGTAAAAAGCGATAAAGTGCTGTTAATGGAAGATAGCAAACCCAAGCCATTCCCCAAATCGCAGGCCGTTAACATAGAGGAACACTTAAGCGGCATAATCGAATTTGATGTTGAAAAAGTGGGTCTTGAAGACTCACTGAGCTTTACGGCTCCGGGACTACAGCATAATGTCTTAAAAAAACTACGCAAAGGACAGTTTGGACTGGATGCGGAAATCGACCTACATGGACTTAACAGCAATGAGGCAAAACGGCAACTGCTGCATTTTCTGCATGACTGCGTGGAAGACGGCTGCCGTTGCGTACATATCGTCCACGGCAAAGGTTATCGTTCGGCCGACAACTATCCCGTACTAAAAAACAACATCAACATATGGCTGAGGCAGCACAAAGACGTTCAGGCCTTTTGCTCCGCACCGCCTAAAGACGGAGGGACGGGGGCGGTTTTTGTATTATTGCAGTTGTCTAAAAAATACGACACGTAGGATCCCCTGCGGCGCTTTCGCCTTGAAGGTTAATATATTATCTAGCTCCCATGATTATATTCCGATTTAACAACCTTACATTCAACTCATAAATGCAATCGACACACGCAGAAAATAAAATTCTGTTAAGTGACGTAAGATGCCGCACAACGGCTAATAATGCGGCGGCACTTCCTCAACACTTTCACCGCCACTACCCTCAGCGGACAGGCTTTTAATTCGCTCGTTGAGCATTCTGCAAGTAGCTTCCAAACGGTCTATCTGTTGCTGCTGCCGACTGACTATTTTGTTTAATTCTTGCAGCAAATCTTCCTGATAAGCGGCTTTTATTTCCAATTCGATTATTCGATCTTCATTCATAAGGCGGGTTAAATAACTTTTGAAAACTGCTGTTGTTTTTGCGCCAGATACTTATCGAATACCATGCAGATGTTGCGGATCAATAAACGACCTGAGGATAATACCTTGATGCCTTCCGCTGATAAAACCAGCAAGCCATCGACCTGCATCGGCGCTAATGCCTCAAGCTCCTGGGCAAAATAATCGGCAAAGCGAATGGCGAATTGCTGTTCGAGAGCGGCAAAGCTCAAATCGAAATGGCAAATCAGTTGGGTGATCACAGCGCGGCGCAATTTGTCGTCATCATCCAGCTCGACGCCTTTAAATACCGGCAGTTTATCCCGGCTGATAAGCTGATTGTATTCATCCAGCTCTTTGACATTCTGGATATAGGCATCCCCTACCCGGCCGATGGAGGTAATGCCCAAACCCACCAGATCGCAATCCGAATGCGTGGAGTAGCCCTGGAAGTTGCGGTACAAATGCCTTTCGCGCTGGGCTACGGCAAGTTCGTCATCGGGTTTGGCGAAATGATCCATGCCGATATAGGCATAACCCGCTTCGGTGAGCCTTTGGCCTACCATCTGTAAAATAGCCAGTTTAACGTCGGGAGTCGGCATATCTGCATCGTTAATCTGGCGCTGGGTTTTAAACCGGGCTGGCATGTGGGCATAGTTGAAGATCGAGAAGCGATCCGGCGCTACCGCCAGAATTTTATCCAGCGTAAGGGCGAAGGTCTCGACCGTTTGCAGCGGCAAGCCGTAGATCAAGTCTATATTGGTCGAGCGAAAACCCTCGGCTCTGGCGGCCGCTAAAACGCTGAACGTCTGCTCTTCGCTTTGCAGGCGATTGACGGCTTTTTGCACAGCCGGATCAAAATCCTGCAAGCCCAAACTGACCCGGTTAAAGCCCAGTTCTCGCAGTTGTTTTATGGTCTGATCGTTAGTTTCCCGAGGATCTACTTCAATGGAATATTCGCCCTTGTCGTCATCCCTTAACAGGAAATGCTCGCGGGTCACGTCCATTAACTTTTTCATCTGCTCGTAGCTTAAAAAAGTCGGCGTGCCTCCGCCCCAGTGCAATTGATTGACGACCCGATTGGAGTCGAATAAATCGCCTTGCATCGCAATTTCTTTGCACAGATTCGCTAAGTAAGGTTCCGCATGTTTGCGGTTTTTGGTGACGATTTTATTGCAGGCGCAATAAAAACAAACGGTATCGCAAAACGGGATATGGAAATACAGCGATAACGGCCCGCCTGCGGCATTGGATTGTGCGATGTGCCGGCGATATTCCTTGTCGCCGAAGCCTTCGTGCAGTTCCAGCGCAGTCGGGTAAGAGGTATAACGGGGACCGGCCTTATCGTAGCGATTGATAAGGCCCAAATCGAATTTTATAGATTGATCCATCATTTTATTTGGCTGTTAATGACTATTTTATGAGGACCTTTGTCAGTCAACGCTATCTGTTCGACCACGCCTATCAAGTCGCCGGGCTGTTGCATCGCATCGCCGGATTTTGAAATGCGCGCCAGCAGCTTGACTTGCTCGAAATTGGATAATTTCATGGGCCGCATCGGTTCCCTACCGATTGCGGCACTTCCGCCATCCCTGGCGGTCGTCGGCATCATCGCCATCGCATCGGTCAAGTTGACGGTTAACGGCAATTCGGAAACCTGTTTGCGCACGATAGCCAACGGCATTTTGGGGCCGGATAATGCCTGCGCGTAAATAAAAACGGTATCGCCTGGGCTGGCTGATTTTTGCAACTCCGGCGCCAAACTCACCTGAACATCAATACTCGCGACTGCCAGGGATGGCGGAAGTGCCGCAACCGGTTGGGAATCGGTGCGACCCGTTTTAGCCGGTTGCACGGTTTTTGATTCCACTTGAGCAGTGCCTTCCGGTATCTGGGTTGCAAGCTTTGCCAACAGGACTTGTATCTCCTGTTGAGCTTCCGAGCCTTGCGGCAACAGTGCTTCAAGTTTTTTCCACAAATCCATTGCCGCAACAAAATCGCCTGTTTGCGCTTTTGCCATACCGCCCAGCCACAGGCCGGTCACGTTATCGGGCTCCATCGCCAAGGCTTTAAACACCAGTTCTGAGGGCTTTCCGGCCAATTGTTCGTTGTTGGCAAAGGCCAGGGCATCGGCGTAAAGCAGCATGATTTCAGGCTTGTCGCCTATTAACTTGTAGGCGTGCTCAAAGGCTACCGCCGCCTTGTCGTTTTGCTGCAAGTATTTGTAGGATCGGCCCAGCATAGTCCAGCCCAACGCATCGTCCGGCTGCTTTTGCAGGCGCTCGGCCAGCCCTGCAACCATGTTTTTCATTTGTTCCAGTTCGGGAGCAGCCGCTGTTTGTTCAACTTGGTTTAATGACTGATAGTTGCCCAATGTCCAATAAAGCGAACCCGCTGCCAAGGGAATAGCAAAAAGCAGCACGGACGCCATCCAGCGCCCCTGTGTTGGCGATGCTTTGACATGGCTTTCGACTGCCATGGATGGTGGAAGTGTCGCAATCGGTACGACTGCAGGGATGCAGGAGGTAGAGCAACGCATGGAGCGGTTGCCGAGGGAACCGATGCGACCTATATCGAGATCATCGCTCAAAGCCTGTTCAAGCTCGACCAACTGCTCATCATAAAGCGTCTGAGTTAATGCACCCGCTTGCAGCTGTTCCTTAAGCTCGGCCAGTCGTTGCCGGGCAATGGCGATATTGCGTTGATCCTGGTCTGCAAATCCCCCCCGGCCCCCCTTTTTCAAAGTGGGGGGAGAAAGATCCGCTCCCCCCTTTAGCAAAGGGGGGCCGGGGGGGATTCTCCACAACGGCGGCAAGACAATCAGAAAAGCGGTTAAGATCAGTACACTGACGATAAGCAAAAATAGCATATTCAAGACTGATCACCTTTCTCTAACAAGTTACGGATTTTTGCCAATTTATCAGCGTCGATTTCAACTGCTGCAGTATTTTTTTTACGCCGTACAAACAAAAACACAGCAATCAAACCGATTAACAAAAACACCACCGGCCCTATCCACAATACGCCGGTTTTAGCCTTAAAGGGCGGATTGTATAAAACGAAATCGCCGTATCGATCCGTCATAAATTGGGCTATGTCCTGCTTTGATTTGCCTTGTTGCAGCATTTCATAAACCTGCCTGCGTAAATCTCCTGCCAGTTCCGCATTGGAATCGGCGATGGTCTGGTTTTGACAAACCAGACAGCGCAATTCCGAGGTCAGAGTGTCGTAAGCCTGTTGTTGCTCCTGATCGGCAAACTCCGGAAAGGGAACACCGGCGCAAGTTACGCCGGACAGTACCAATAGGAAAATAATAGCTAAATGCTTCATTAATGTTCAGCTTGTAACGTGGCGATTAAAGGTAGAAAGACTTGCTGCACATCTTCAGGCGTAACGGGACCGGTATGTTTATAACGGACCACACCCTGTTTATCGATGACGAAAGTTTCCGGCACCCCGTAAACGCCCCAGTCGATACCGATGCGGCCGTCCTGATCCATGATACTGACATCGTAAGGATTACCCAATTGCGCCAGCCAGCCTAAGGCCGCTTGCGGTTCGTCCTTATAATTTAAGCCGACGATAATGGCGGCTTTTTGTTGCGCTAACTGATTCAGTATCGGATGCTCTAAGCGGCACGAAGCGCACCAGGACGCCCATACATTAAACAGCCAGACCTGGCCTTTTAAATCGGTCTGGGATAATTTTTCCGCAGGCGTTTGCAGTTTGGGCGCTGAAAATGCCGGAGCCGATTTGTTGATCAACGGCGACGGAATCTCGCGGGGGTTAAGGTTTAAACCCAGCGCCAGAAATACTGCCAGTACGATGAATAATATTAAGGGAAGGATAAATTTAAGCATGATGTTTATTTTTCTTCAATTCTGTATCAATCAGTAGTACCTTTAAATCGGATATAAGTATTCGATCCGCTCTCAACAGTTTTTTGCTGTACTTTTATATAATCAAGCGATCTGATCAATTTACCTAGTTTTGGAAAATTATAATTTCTAGGATCAAATGAACTATCTACACGCAGAATATAAGAGCCTACAGCGCCTAAATTTGCCCATCCGTCTTCCTCAGACGCCGCCTCAATAGCCTCTTTAATCAACTTTTTTAACTTCACATCCTTCGATGGGTCTGCAATTTTTGCCGATTGTTTTTTTTTGTTATTTTGAGACACTGGAGAAATAGCATCATTACTATTTTGTGAAACGGTAGCGATTGTTGCTACAATCTTTGCACCTTTCTTAATTTCATCAACAGAACCCTCATCATCCATAATGGTTTCGGTAAAAATAAATTTATTGCATGCGGCACGAAAAGCTTCGGGCGTCGAACGTCTACCAATTCCAATAACTTCAAGCCCTGCTTCTCTGATACGAGTGGCTAATTTAGTAAAATCGCTGTCACTGGAAACCAGAAAAAATCCATTGAATTTACCGGTATAAAGTAAATCCATTGCATCAATAATTAATGCGGAATCCGTGGCATTTTTACCTGAGGTATAAGCAAACTGCTGCATAGGCTGGATAGCATGTTTATTAAGCACGCTTTTCCAGCTACCGAGTCGAGTATTTGTCCAATCACCATAACAACGCCGTGAAGTTGCATCTCCGTATCTGGCGGCTTCGGTTAATATCGCATCAATCGCTTTAGCTTGTGCGTTATCGGCATCAATCAATAAAGCAAATCTTTTGCTTTCATTAATGTTCATTATCCGACCGTTTGTATCTTGGCAACTCGATACCGTCTATCACAGGCCGCGATTAAACCGCCTGCCGCCATAAACAACGCGCCCAGCCAAATCCAGCGGATGAACGACTTGTAATAAACCCTCATGCTCCACGCACCTTTATCGCCCAGCGGTTCGCCTATCGCCACAAACAAATCCCTGAACAAACCGGCATCGATAGCCGCCTCGGTCATCGGCATTTTTTGCACCTGATAAACCCGTTTTTGCGGCTCCAGTTGGGCAACCTGTTTGCCTTGGTAACTGACGGTCACAAAAGCCTGTTCGGCCATGTAGTTAGGCCCCGGGGTTTGCTTTACGCCGTGGAATTCGAAAATATAGCCGGACATATCCAATTTATCGCCGGGAGCCATGCGCACATCTTTTTCGACGCTGTACACCGAAGTCAAAGTAATGCCGATGACGAATACCGCAATGCCCAAATGCGCTACGGTCATGCCGTAAAACCCCGCCGGTACGGTTTGCAGTCGTTGCAGTGAAAATCCCTGCGGCCCCATACGGTCGACAAAAGACATCATGGTAATCGCAACCGTCCACAACGCCAAAGTTAAGCCCAATACTGCGCCCCAGGAATAAAACGGCATCGCCAACGGAATCAGCAAGCCGCCGGAGACGCAGGCTAAAGCAATCCAGCGCACCCGTAAGACAATCACGTTGATATTGTCTCTTTTCCAGCGCAACAACATGCCCAAGCCCACGGCAATCGCCAGCGGCGCCATTAACGGAATGAATACGGCATTAAAGTAAGGGGGGCCGACCGAAATCTTGCCTAATCCCAACGCGTCAATCACCAGCGGATACAGGGTGCCCAACAAAATACTGGAAGCCGTTACCACTAACAGTACGTTATTCAGCAATATTGCAGACTCTTTGGATACCAGCTCGAAGGTCGCGCTGCTTTTGACGTAGGGCGCTCTTATCGCGTACAGCAATAACGAGCCGCCCACCACTACGCCTAAGAAAATCAGGATGAACAGGCCGCGTGCCGGATCGCTGGCAAACGCATGTACCGAGGTTAATACGCCGGAACGCACTAGAAATGTACCCAACAGGCTTAAGGAAAAAGCAAAAATCGCCAGCAACACCGTCCATGTTTTGAATACGCCGCGTTTTTCGGTGGCGGCCAAAGAATGAATCAGTGCCGTACCGACCAGCCAGGGCATGAATGAGGCATTTTCGACCGGATCCCAAAACCACCAGCCGCCCCAGCCCAGTTCGTAATAAGCCCACCAGCTGCCCAAGGCGATGCCGATGGTTAAAAACATCCAGGCGATGTTGGTCCAAGGTCTTGACCAGCGCGCCCAGGCCGCATCCAACCTACCTTCAAGCAAGGCGGCAATGGCGAAAGCAAAGGCCACGGAAAAGCCGACATAGCCCATATAAAGCATCGGCGGATGTATCGCCAAACCGGGATCCTGCAACAAGGGATTCAAGTCCCGCCCTTCCAAAGGCGCTGGGAACAGTCGCTCAAACGGGTTGGAAGTCAGCAATAAAAACAGGATAAAACCGATAGAGACCAGTCCCATCACCCCCAAAACCCGGGCAACGGTAGCGTCGGGAATAGCACGACTGAACATCGCAACCAAGCCTGTCCAGCCGGATAAAACCAGCGCCCAAAGTAATAACGAGCCTTCATGCGCGCCCCAGACACCGGAAACCAAATACAAAACCGGCAATGCGGTATTGGAGTTTCTGGCGACATAGGCGACGGAAAAATCATGCGTCAAAAATCCATAGGTCAAGCAACCGTATGAAACCGCCATGAATAATAGTTGCCCAAACGCGGCGGGCCTTGCGACAGCGATCCAGCCGGATATGGATCGGGCAGCGCCAAAAATGGGCAATATCCCCAAAATAACAGCCATGCATAAGGCCAGAATCAGTGAAAAATGTCCCAACTCTGCAATCATGATTTTTGGCCTGTAACTGGCGCCGGTTTATTTTTTAAACTGTCTTTTACTTCCGGCGGCATGTAATTTTCATCATGCTTGGCCAGCACTTCTTCGGCGATAAATACACCCTGTGCATTTAGTTTTCCGTGCGCAACAATACCCTGCCCTTCCCTGAACAAGTCCGGCAGGATACCCGTGTATTCGACGGTCACATCCTTACTGAAATCGGTCAATTTAAAGCGCACCATCAGCCCGTCATTTGGCCTTTCCACAGAGCCTTTAATGACCATGCCGCCCAAACGAAACAAGGTGTCTTTGGGAGCCTTACCTTCCACGACATCGGTGGTGGAAAAAAAATACATCAAATTTTCATTAAAGGACTTAAGCGCGAACCCGGTGGCTAGACCGGCTCCGATGACCATCAGGCCGATAAGCATTAAACGCTGTTTTCTGGCTGGTTTCATGATTTATTGCCGTTTTTGTTTGAGCGCCAAGGAACGTAAAAACTGTCTGCGTTGCGCCACTGGAATAATAATATTGGCGAGCAGCACGATTAAGGTCAGGCCGTAAGAGGTCCAGACATAAAAGGCGTATCCGCCCATTGCGAAAAATTCCTGCATACTCATTATTTCGACTCCGAGATCATGGCCTTAACCCACTG
The DNA here is from genome assembly GCA_030653175.1 of Methylobacter sp. Classification (GTDB taxonomy): domain Bacteria; phylum Pseudomonadota; class Gammaproteobacteria; order Methylococcales; family Methylomonadaceae; genus Methylobacter_A. The sequence goes on along the minus strand of JAURZV010000052.1, from coordinate 83,983 downwards.
TGCATTACGTTCGCGCAGCAACAATTCGGTACGCGCCCGCTGCAACATCGCGATCAGATAATAAAACTTGAACGCTACCGCCATTAGCAACAGCGGGATCAACATACTGACATGGATGGATGGCTTATCCATTTTTGTTACCGTAGGGCCTTGATGCAGGGTATTCCACCACTCGACTGAGTAATGAATAATCGGAATGTTGACCACGCCGACCAGGGCCAAAATAGCCACGGCCCTGGACGCGGTGCGCTTATCGTCTATCGCGCCGTAAAGCCCGATGACCCCAAGATACAAAAACAGCAATATCAATTCAGACGTTAACCGCGCGTCCCAGACCCACCAGGTTCCCCACATCGGCTTGCCCCACAAGGAACCGGTCACCAACGCGATAAAGGTAAAGCTTGCACCGACCGGAGCACTGCTGATTGCCACAATCTCCGCCAGCTTGATGCGCCAGACCAGGCCTATTGCGCCTGCAACCGCCATGACCACATAAATAAATAACGACATCCAGGCGCTGGGCACATGAATATAGATAATGCGATAGCTATCGCCCTGCTGGTAATCCGTAGGCGCCAGATACAGGCCACCATAAAGACCGGCTGCTGTTAGCAGCAGGAAAATAACCACCAGCCACGGCATTAATCGCTCGGTAAACGCGTAAAAATGCGGCGGAGATGCCATGCGATGGAAGAAACGGACTACGGGATCTGGAATTGAAAACATAGGAAATCAGGCTAAAGGTTCAAAACTAAAATATACGGAAAGTCTGTATTTTAGGCTTTGCAGTATGAAGGAATCCAGCTGCGTTCAATCATATACTCAGGCAATTCATTAAAATCAAAAGCGATGCCGTCCTTAATCATCTGCTCAACGTTAAACAAACGCCCAACTTCAGGAATATCGTTAAAGAACAGCGTATAAAAAGGCTTAACCAGTGCTTTTGAGACCTTGATGCCTATCGGCCCGACAAAATTTCTTCGTTGTCCGACATGTGCCACTTCGTCAATGGTGATTTCATTCAGCAACTCCTTTAAACGGTCGCGCACTTCCGGTTCATCAGCCAGTACGTCATCAAATAGACGATGTAAGTGACAATAAAAAGTCACTCCCATCAATTCGGTGACGAACGCCGGAGTATCCATTAAAAAACCGGGTAATTTGGGGAACTGCTCGTAGATTTTTTCTTTAATCGGCCCTAGAGGCACCCATTCCACTTTATCCAATCCGCAAGTGCGGAGCATTTCATCAAACAGGCGCACATGGCAGAATTCTTCGGCCAAATGCACACGACTGATTTTATCTTCCACGGTATGCGAATTAGCCATATCCGGCACGGCATCCCAAGCGCCTTTAATACCCACCCATTCATGTCTGGCAAACTTGTATATGCCTGTCAGCATCAGCGTCATGCGACCCAATGATTCAGGATCATCTTTCATCTCAATATAATTACGGTAAAAAGCCTCAGGATCAGCCAGCGGCTGACGCAATTTAACCGGGTTATCCTGAAAATGCTTTAGTCGATCACGTTTTTTTGCTAAATCCTTATCGTCTTCTAATAATGTTCCGCCATGCTGCTGGGTAAACTCCCAATAATTGTCAAAATTTTCTTTCCTTTGTTGCTGGGTAGCCGGTGCAAAAATAGACAAGTATTTAGCTGATGCCATAATTATTTATTCCAGGTCGATAATATGAACGATTATTCTACGAGATATTATCAATTAATACTCATTTTTAATGCTGACGCTACCGGCAAGGGTGCCAGCACTAAAGCCATCAATAAAATGGAAATCAAAATATTGATTTGCGCATCGACAGGCAATCCACTGCCTGCCATCTGTACCGCATTACCGGCGAAAATCAACACTGGAACATATAATGGTAAAACCAGCAGCGACAAAATCATGCCGCCCCGGCGCAGCCCTACGGTCAGCGCTACACCGATGGCTCCTATTAAACTTAATACCGGCGTTCCAAGCAGCAAGGTCAGCAACAGGATGCCCAGAGCATGATTGGGCATGCCTAAAAAAACCGCCAGCAGCGGCGCCACAACCAACAGCGGTAAACCGGTCACCAACCAATGGGCGATAATTTTAGCCAGCACCAGCACCGAGGTCGGATGCGGACTTAATAAAATCTGCTCCAGTGAACCGTCATCAAAATCCGAACGAAACAGGCTGTCCAGAGACAACATCGCCGCCAATAACGCGGAAACCCAGATAATACCCGGCGCGATGGCCTGCAATAAATGCGGCTGCGCGCCGATGCCCAACGGGAACAGGGTTATTACCAGAATAAAAAACAGCAGAGGATTAGCTATCTCCGAACGACGCCGTAAAGCCAAAACCAGGTCGCGCCGAATAACGGCAAAAAATGCGTGGGATAAAGACATCAGGATAAATTAATACGCTGGACATCGACACCATGCAAGTCTATGTCATGATGCGAAGTGAGAACGATCATTCCGCCGTTGGCGCAATGCTCGGTCATTAAGGTTTCGATCAGGGCAATGCCCTGCTTGTCCAATGAGGTGAAGGGCTCATCCAGAATCCACAACACATTTTCGGTAATCAGCAATCTTGCCAAAGACAGCCGTCTTTTCTGGCCCGCCGATAAAGCCTGAACGAGGATGTCATCGTAGCCTGCCATATGAACCTTGGTCAAAGCCTCATGAATGGAGTACTGACCGGCACTGCTTAAAGCCACAGACATTTTTAAATTTTCCAATACGGTCAGTTCTTTTTTAATGCCATCCAAGTGACCGACATAAGCCATCTGCGCATAAAACTGACTGTCTTTTACCGCGTCGCCGCACCAGTTAATTTCGCCTGCATCAGGCTCCCGGAATCCGCATAAAATGCGTAATAATGACGTCTTGCCGCTGCCGTTTTTGCCTTCCAGCAATAAAACCTGTCCTGAAACCAATTCAAAAGCCAGTTCTTCAAAGAGCACCCGATCATCCCGAATACAGCTTAAACCCGTGCCTTCAAGAGAGTGTGTTGATTGTGTTTGCATTACTAAATTGGGTATACGCGATCATTCAAAATAATTTACCACGAAGATCACGAAGAAAAACTTCATGGCATAGCGATAAAAAATAGAACACTGATGACACGGATTAGGCAGATAAACACAGATCAAAAAGAACATAACAGGTTTTAAAAAATCCGTTTAAATCCGTCTTATCAGTATCATCCGTGTTCCAGTTCACTATGCGCTGTTTACATTCCAGAGCTAGCAAGCAACCGCTGTCGTAAGGTTTCATAAAGCAGCACGCCGGTCGCAACCGACAGGTTAAGACTTTCTACCTGGCCCAGCATCGGTAACTTAACCAACACATCGCATTGCTCCTTGGTCAGCCGTCTTAAACCTTTGCCCTCAGCGCCCACGACCAAAGCCAAAGGCACCGTGAAATCGGTTTGATAGACAGCCTGCGTTGCCTCGCCCGCAGCCCCCATGACCCAGATGCCTTGGTCTTTGAGCCAACGCAAAGTTCTGGCCAAATTGGTCACCTGATAAACCGGCACTGTTTCTGCAGCACCGCTAGCCACTTTACAGACTGTCGGGGTAATCCCCGTAGCATTATCTTTAGTGATAATCACGCCATGCACACCTGTTGCATCAGCGGTTCTAAGACAAGCGCCAAAATTATGCGGATCCTGAACATTATCCAGCACCAAAAATAAAGGTGTTCCTGACAGCGTTAAGACCGCGTCCTTCAGGTCGCTTTCCGATAACTCGCCGGGCATTTCGACTTCAATAACGATGCCTTGATGATTGTTGCCTTCCGCAAAACGATCCAGTTTTTTCCGGTCAACTTTTTCCGGCTCTATGCCCAAATCCAATAAATCATCGACTAGCTGCGTCAAGCGCTTGTCTTGTCTTTGGCTGTCAACCCAGGCTTTACCGATTTTTTTAGGGGAATAATCTAAAGCCGACTGTACAGAATGTATGCCGTAAATTTTGCTTAAATTCATTTTTTACGGCGTCTTTTTTTAGGTTTGGTATCCATCGCGGCTTGTTTTTGCGCCAGCTCAAAATCGATCTTCTTTTCGTCCAGGTCGACGCGGGCGACCTGGACTTTGACGCTGTCGCCGAGCCGGTAATTAATGCCTGTACGCTCGCCCCTTAACTGGTGACTGGTCGGATCAAAATGAAAATAATCCTGTGCCAGATTGCTGATGTGAACCAGACCTTCAACATAGATTTCGGCCAGTTCAACAAAAAAACCAAACGAGGTGACCGCAGAAATAATACCGGGGAATTCCTCGCCGACTTTATCCATCATGTATTCGCATTTGAGCCAGCTCACTACGTCCCGCGTGGCATCATCGGCGCGTCGCTCATTGGCGGAGCATTGCTCGCCCAACACAATCATGTCGGGAACCCCGTAGAAAAAGCTTTCCACCGGCTTGCCCTGCAAACAATGCCTGATCGCGCGATGCACCAGCAAATCGGGATAACGACGGATAGGCGAAGTAAAATGCGCGTAAGCTTCCAACGCCAAACCGAAATGGCCTTTTAACTCGGGACTGTAGACGGCCTGCGACATCGAGCGTAACAATACAGTCTGAATCAAATGCGCATCAGGTCTTTCCTTGATTGACTCGATCAGATGCATATAATCCAGCGGCGTCGGTTTAGCGCCTCCGCCTAAGCTCAAGCCCAATTCGCCAAGAAACGTTTTCAGGTTAAGCAGCTTGTCGGCACTCGGACCGTCGTGTATCCGCAGCAGCTTGGGCATTTTTTTACTATTTAAAAACCGTGCTGCCGCCATGTTCGCGGTGATCATAAATTCTTCAATCAATTTGTGCGCATCGTTACGCACCACAGGCACTATCTTTTCAATTTTACGTTCCGTACCGAAAACAATCCTGGTTTCCTGAGTATCGAAATCCATAGCGCCGCGTTTTTCGCGGCTCACCCGCATAACCTTATAAAGCGAGTATAAGTCCTGTAAGTGCGGCATCAAGACTTTATATTTCTCGGCTAATACCTTCGCCGCGCCAGCTCCCGGCTGGCTTTCGGCATACACACCATCCCTGGCGATATCACCATCGACAAGCATTTTTGCAACTTCGGTATAGGTCAGTCTTGCATGAGAGCTCATCACTGCATCAAAAAAGCGTGATCGTGTAACCTGACCTTGCTCATTAATATACAGTTCGCACACCATACATAAGCGGTCTACATGAGGATTAAGCGAACACAATCCATTGGACAAAATTTCCGGCAACATGGGTATAACCCGCTCCGGAAAATATACCGACGTGCTGCGTTTTTGAGCTTCTTTGTCTAATTCCGAATTAATCTGTACATAATGCGAAACGTCGGCAATTGCAACCAGCAGCTTCCAACCTTTGGGAGTTTTCTGGCAATAAACAGCATCGTCAAAATCGCGGGCATCTTCGCCATCAATCGTGACTAACGGAATTTTCCGTAAATCGACCCGATCCTGTTTTGCCGATTCCGGCACATCCTTCTTAAGAGGCTTAATTTCTTCCAGTAACTCATCAGGCCACTGATTAGGCAGCTCATAGGAACGAATCGCCATATCGATTTCCATTCCCGGCGCCATGTGTTCGCCCATGACCTCAATGATCCGGCCAATGGGCTGTCGAAGCTGAGTCGGTTGTTCGATAATTTCCGCAACAACAATCTGTCCTTGTTTTGCTTTGCCGGCGCCGCCTTTTTGAACCAGGACGGTTTGCGCTATATTTTTGTTATCCGGCACTACGTAGGTAAAGCCGTCTTCCTTATAAAGCCGTCCTACAATCTGATGGGTATTTCTCTGTAGAATCTCAACAACCGCCCCTTCCCTGCGACCTTTTTTATCGACCCCGGCAACACGCACCAGCGCCCGGTCGTTGTGCAGCAACGGATTCATTTCCCGTGGCGATAAGAACAGGTCATCCGATCCATCATCCGGCTTAAGAAAACCAAAACCGTCCGCGTGGCCGATAATACGCCCAGCAATTAAATCTTCGTTATTAACCAGGCAATATTTTTTGCCCCGATTAAATAATAATTGCCCGTCCCTTTCCATTGCCCGTAAACGGCGGCGTAAAGCCTCTAGTTGATCTTCAGCTTCAAGAGAAAATGCTTCTGCGATTTCTTCACGGCGCAAAGGTTTTCCAGCATGCTCGATAAATTGAAGAATTAATTCACGGCTGGGAATGGGGTTCTCATATTTCTCGGCTTCGCGCTGAGCATATGGATCTTTTGTTGAATTAAAATCAACGTCTTTTTTAGACTTCAATGTCATTTAAATAATTAAATAGAAGAAGATGGATACAATAAACATATCTTAATATTAAGCTTAGTATATCGATTAGGATTGAAAGAGAAAAGTTTTTGGGTCTTACTATCCTCCGTTATCTCAAGGTAACGCCATTACGTCTAACTTGAAGTTATTTAAATTTAAGTAAAAACTTCGCGCTTAATTGACAAAATCAAAGAGGATGGGTATAGTGCGCGCTCACTCCAGCTTTTACAGCTAACCTCTGCCGAGGTGGTGAAATTGGTAGACACGCCAGCTTCAGGTGCTGGTGGGGGCAACCCCGTGGAGGTTCAAGTCCTCTCCTCGGCACCATTCAATTATATCGCTTTATTATTAAATTTACCCGTTTTTTAAAAAAAGAGAAGAGTAAATTTCTTTATGTTGCATAAACTGCTACACATATTGTTACATGAAAGATGTCGAACAGGAGAAAAATCATACCCACATTTTCGCCTCAATATCTCATTAAACGCCGTCAGACCTATTACTATATGCACCGTATTCCATCATGCTGAGACCGTTATTCGGTCGCCTTGAATCTATCATCTCTCTGCAAACCAAGCATTTTCAAAATGCCTCCAAACTCAAAGTAATCCTGCTTTTACAGCAATGGATGCCGCATTTCAATTGGAATGCTTGCCTTTGAAATATAAAATGAACCACTTTGCCTTACCGAGCAAGCTATATATCAATGCCATTCGGCAAGCAATGGCTGAATTGGCCTTTGCTCAAAGGCCAGTGTGCGTAACATCAGTAATTAAAAGACACTGCTATGGTATTTACCTTTTCCAACATACTTTCCTCGATTCGGTCGGTTATGGACAATCTTCATAAAAATTCATATATTGCGTACCACGCGAATTCCGAAAGAGCCAATCTTGCTTCTGCAATATTGGCGCTCACCATTATATTTTTAGTAAAAAATGAACATCACGATAAAAACAATATTTAATTTTTCAAAATATTTACTGTCTATACTATTTTTACCATGTCTTATTGGCTTTTCTTTTACAAAAAACGTTTATGCAGAATCAATTCTTTCCGAGACTATAACAAAAGTAAAGCCTAGCATCGTTGCTATTGGGACATTCATGCCCAAACGAAATCCTCGTGCTGTTTTTTTAGGGACGGGTTTTGCAGTAGCCGATGGTAGTATTATTGTTACCAACGAGCATGTTCTACAGCCGATATTAGACAATAAAAATCTAGAACAACTAGCAGTTTTTTATCATAAAGACAACGAAGACAAAATCATCATCGTAAAAGAAGTGGCATCAGATAATGAACATGACGTTGCTATTTTAAAATTAACTGAAGGCGCATTGCCGCCCCTCAAATTAGGAAGCATTGCAACAGTGCACGAAGGCCAGCTTTATGCATTTACGGGTTATCCAATGGGCATGGTATTGGGACTTCATCCTGTAACGCATCGCGGCATTATTTCTGCGATCAGTCCAAATATAATTCCAATGCTAAATTCGGCACAACTTAATACAAAACTCCTTAGGCGACTACAAGAGCCCTATAATGTGTTTCAGTTAGACGCTACCGCTTATCCTGGAAATAGTGGCAGCCCTCTGTATGACCCTGACTCAGGAGCTGTCATAGCGGTCATTAATAAGGTCTTCGTACAAGAAAGCAAAGAAAATATTCTATCAAAGCCAAGCGGCATCACTTATGCTATTCCTATAAATTATGTTGAAAAGCTTTTAAAAGATAAAGGCTTATATTAACTTCGTATTCATTCCATCATCATTACGAATTAAACTAATAAGTACTTCGCAATAAATTGATTTGTTATAGACTATCCACCTTTTGAACTAAGGGAAATAAAGAGACATGGCGAGCGTTGCATGTATTGAATTAGCGGAGAGAGTGATCGGAGTTTTGCCCACGAACGACTCGTATGAAAGGCGCAGATTGGCGCGAACGACACCGGGCGGAGACTAATTTTATTATTGGCGGCAGGACACAGTGTTCAAGCCATATCAAAACAGCAGAATATATGTCTTCTTGAAGCAGTGCGGATTCGATGGAGAAAATGGTTGAAGCCTGGGTTTTGCCAGCTTGCCAGACTAGCTGCGTTGCGGGGCTCCGGGCAGATTAACGGATAAGTATCGTCAGCTACCGGGACAATAGGTTGAGGTTGAGGCTGAAGGGTTGTCTTCTCGGAAATTGCTGGTGCACTTGGAAAAAGAATGCCGGATACACATTGGGTCAACCTATGAAATCGCCACGAATTGATCCGGCAAGCGCCGGCAACGACATTGAGTTGGCGTACGTTGATGAAGCCGTTTTTTTTTGCGCCGCAACCGCCGAACCGTCCGACTTAGACAAAACGCGTTGAACCCCACGCTGTTACCGCAAAGCGAGCATAGCGACCAAAGATAACCGGCGCATTGCTTTCATCGGGATAATTAGTGATGGCTAAATTATGACAGAGCGTGAATGACTTATTGTTCTTCGGCTCTTTTATGAGCTTAATCGAGCAGATCAAGAAGCCGATGGTGGTAATACTGGATAATACCTCTATTATTCACACCTCAAAAAACTGAAATCGTACTGGGATTTTCTGGAAGAAAAGAACATGCATTTTTTTATTTTTTATCGGCTTATAACCCTAAATTAAATCGGATTGAGGTTTTATGGAATAAATAAAATATGAATGGCTGCCTTTCAATACATTTACGGTGGATGAGCTAGAAAAAGCTATCGACAAAATCGGGGATGGCTTCAGCTCTAAATACCAACTTACTTTCTGCTAGGAACTTAATATGATTCGTATTTTTCGCCACTATATATCCAGCACCTATCTATGGTTGATCATAATAGAGTATGGTATTTTTTTTGCTGCGATGCATTATGGCAGTAGAGTTCGCTTCTTAGCTACAGGGTCGTGGTATACAGAACATGATATCACTCTGGCCAGCGTGATCTTTGCATTGGTTTTAAGTTTATCCTGTTTAGGGCTTGGTTTATATAGAAGAAGTTTAAGCTGGGAAGATTACAGCTTAATTAGACGCATGTGCTTTAGCTTTTTCATTGCATTTTTAATAATTACTCAAATTTATTATTTTTTACCTGAGTTTTTGATTGCACGTAGCGTATTAGGCTATGCCTTATTTTTTGCATTTTTGGGCATGATCATATCGCGCTTTCTATTTTATAAGTTTGTGAATATTGATCGCTTAAAAAGGCGAATTTTGGTTATTGGGGGTGGCGAAAAAGCGCATGCATTAACCTCAATTAATGATTCATTTTTGCATAAGAGTTTTAAGATAGTTGGTTTTTTCGTATTGCCCGGTGAAAATTTATTAATTGATGAAAACCTGATCATCCGAGCAAATAATAACTTGTGCGAAATTAGCGAAAAGCTAAAAATTGATGAAATTGTCATTGCCTTAGACGATAAGCGCCTAAAAATGCCTATTGATGAACTGTTAGACTGCAAAATGTCAGGACTGAATATCATGGATGTTCTCCTTTTTCATGAGCGGGAAAAAGGTATTATTTCACTGATAGATCTTTATCCCAGCTGGCTCGTTTATTGTGATGGTTTTGCTCAAAACGGTTTAAAATCAATTGGAAAAAGGAGTTTTGACATATTCGCAAGCTTATTATTACTCTCAGTTTCTTGGCCGCTCATGATAATTACAGCATTAGCGATTTGTCTGGAATCCGGCTTCCACGGTTCTGTAATTTATCGACAGACGCGTGTAGGTGAGAACAATAAAGATTTTAATGTTCTTAAATTCAGAAGCATGCGCATTGATGCGGAAAAAGACGGGCCGCAATGGGCAGAACAGCATGATAGACGAGTCACTCGAGTTGGAAGCTTTATTCGGAAATGTCGTATAGATGAATTGCCGCAAATATTCAATGTTCTTAAGGGTGAGATGAGTTTCGTTGGACCACGACCAGAACGGCCTGAATTTGTACAAGGTTTTGAAGAGAGAATCCCTTATTATCGTGAAAGGCATCGCGTTAAACCCGGAATTACTGGGTGGGCTCAATTATGCTACCCTTATGGCGCGAATGAATATGATACGATTCAAAAGCTACAATATGACTTGTATTATGTTAAAAATTATAGTTTATTTCTGGATTTATCCATTATGTTCAATACAATAGAAATCATTTTGTGGGGTAAAGGGGCAAGATAATCTGATTGAATCATCTCAAAAGAGAAAGTCCATGTAGCTTTTCATAACCAATTGTCTTTAATGTTGTGCGTTGATTGGCCGTTTGTTGTCGTGAAATCGCGCTACGCCAATTAACTACATTACATAAAATACTTACCGCTTAACATGAATATTCGTGAAAAACCAAGATGAAATTATTCATACATGGCATAAAGTCTTCCTAGGTTACCAACCTTTATCTAACCGTCGATGGCTGGCTATTTTCCAATACAGGTATATATGGATAATCGTTTATCTTGGCTTCTTTCCTGCTTGAATATATCCAATTGATACCGCCAATATCGAAGCCCTGTTTAGAAACCATGATGTTATTTGCTGTCGTGATAGGCAGATGGATATCTGCACTAATATCAAACAGCTTATTAAATCCATCGCGCTCAAGAATAATCACACTTTTCTTGATAGTAATTTCATTTTTGATGTGCTTTATCCCCTCTAAGCCATAGCCTATGGCAGTACTATTGACACTTTGAGGTCCTTTTTCCAAAACAGAATCACTAATAATAAGCTCGCCGCCATTAGGAATATCAATAAGACGACTATCGTCAGCGGAAAGCGAGGCAATGACACTCTTCATTATGACCGTCTTCCTCGCGCGTGATTTAATTTCATGCCCCTCCGATACTGATGCTATAAACTGGCTGTTTTCGATAATCAGTTCGCCTGAATCGATGTAAATACCATGCGCAAAGCCATTTTTACCCAGCTTTTCAAAGCGGCTATCAGTAATGTGCAAGTATTCATTACGGCTGGATAAAATACCCTGCTCAGAATTATGGAAATAAACATGATCCACGGTTAGGTTTGCCCCTTCTGAACGAATACAAGCACCATTTTGATCGCGAACTGATATGTTTTTACATTCTATATTAACAATAGTGATATTGTTGCCTTTAGTGATAATCGCCGCTTTACCCTCGGCATTGATTCCATCGAAAGTTACCCTTCCTGATCCAATAACTTTAACATTATTTTTTTTGATGACTAAAGGCTCAAGGTAAGTTCCTTCACCGATCAACATGACCTGATTATCACGAAGGCTTGCACTGGCTTCGCTGATAGTTTTATACGTCAAATTATCAATTTTAACCATTCCTCGTTCAACCGGATATTTCTCGGGTAATGGTTGCCATTGCCCGAAATTAATCGCTATTTCATTATCCAATTGCTGTCTTAATTGGTTTTGTTCGTCAATTAGAGCGTTGGGGTTAATGGCAAGTTTTAGTTTTTTTTCAATTTTCCCATGAATTACATAAATTATTGATGGATCATATAAATAAACACCAACCAATAGTGCATTCACACTCAGTCCGCAGAATAGCAGGTAATAACTAGCAATTATTTTTATCAGTTTAAAAATACGCATGTTTTTAATAAAGCTCTAACAAAGAATAGTGTGTATTCTGACATAAGGGAGTCTCTAATAATAGCTTTTACATGACATAGACAGATACAAGTCATTGAAAGTTATAAGAGCCAATTTTTTTAAAATTGAATTAATAGAACTTCATACTTTATAAAATTTTTTGTAAATTTCGAAAGTTAACTTGTCAATGATACCTCAACCTGTACCAAAGCAACCCCAAATACTCATGAAACACAAAACTGCTTACTGTCAGTGCTTGTGCGGAGGGTATAAAGCTGAACACACTTAATTCCTCTTTAGTAGAAAGATACCCAGTAGGCGCAGGCAGTACATCAAAACCAACCCTTTCAAACTCAGTCAAAGCTCTCGGCATATGGAATGCATGAGTTACCAAAATAACCCGTTCTATGTTAAGTGTTTGTAGAAGTGCATGACTATATAACGCGTTTTCGGCAGTATTACGGCTGCGCCCTTCTTTCCAAAGAACTGCAATGTTAAATTCTTTTTCTAATATCTCAGCCATCAACGCCGATTCTGAAGGTTCATTTTGCTTAAACACCTGTCCGCCCGACACTAAAATCGGCAATCCTGTTTTACGACCTAGTGTTGCAGCATAACGCAAACGCTCCAGTGTTCTGCTGTTAACTGTTATGGCATCACCATATTCATAACTATTGCTGCGCAAACCGCTACCTATCACCACAATGGCCTGATATTTTTTTTGGACTAATGATGTAAACTTAAGCTCTGATGGAGTTTCCAATAGACCTGCTAGATAGTTTGATACTATAGGCATGCTCAAAACATAAAGCCCTAACAACGAGCTCAGGAGCAGCGTTAAACCCATTTTTTTATGCCTTAATAACCTAAATAATCCAATCAAACTTAATAACAAAAAACTTGAACAGGGAAGTAAAAGCGCTTTTACTACATAAATTAGCCAAATATCCATTAATAGTCATTCCGTACAACACTTGCGTTATTTACGTTTCCATCAAGCACTGTTATGCTTGATGGAAATAATCAACCCATCTTTTGACTTTAACTTATCCATTTTTATAATAATTTAAGCAATTTTTGCGAAAAATAGAAACGAGACATTATTTTTTAGTACGCGCACCCGCTGTTAACAAACACTTACTAAAACTCAGCTCAGCACTTAATTTTAACACTTTAACCAAGTTGAGCTATCAAATAGACACTAACGAACTATGCCAACATTACTACATCAATTACTTTTTGAATCTGCCAAACACGATGCAAACTCTCCAGCTATCGTGCATAAAAAAAGCACTTGGAGTTATCAACAGCTTGAGCAATTCGTTAATCAACAGTCACAGGCTTTACAAAGCTTACATTTAAAACCGCAACAGCGTGTAGCCGTTTACCTGCCCAAACAGATAGAAACAGTTACCAGCTTTCTGTCCATATCCAAAACTGGAGGCGTATTTGTACCCGTCAATCCGGTGTTGAAAGCAGCTCAGGTCGCTTACATCCTGAATGATTGCAATGTACAGATTTTAATTACTTCTAAAAGCCGCTTAGAAGGTCTTGCCCCTGTTCTTGAAAACTGCCCTGACCTACATACCGTTATCCTGGTTGAAAATGAAGCTCCCCAGCTCGATCCTACACTTCCGCAACATATTTTAGGCTGGCATGATTTTCTTGGATCGGCAGATCAACATGCAATAACGCCATCGATAATAGATACCGATATGGCCGCCATCCTTTATACATCCGGCAGTACGGGCAAACCGAAAGGGGTTGTGCTGTCCCATCGTAATATTGTCACAGGCGCAAAAAGTGTGAGTGAATATTTAAACATTACCTCTACCGATCGCTTATTGGCCGCACTTCCGTTTAGTTTTGACTATGGTCTTAACCAATTAACCGCTTCTTTGTTTAAAGGCGCCTGTTGTGTGTTATTGGATTATCTATTGCCGCGTGATGTCGTTATTGCCTTAGAATCCCAAAAAATAACCGGCCTTGCGGCGGTTCCCCCGCTCTGGGCGCAACTTGCAAATATGGAATGGCCGAAAAGCATTAACGATCATCTCCGCTATATGACTAATTCCGGCGGAAAAATGCCCAAATCAGTGCTAACTGCTATCCGCCAAAAAGTGCCGGACAGCCGTTTTTTTCTGATGTACGGTTTGACCGAAGCATTTCGCTCCACGTATTTGTCCCCCGAACAAATTGATCATCGCCCCGATTCCATAGGTAAAGCCATACCCAATGCTGAAATTTTAGTCGTTCGTGAGGATGGATCTCCCTGCGCACCCCATGAACCCGGCGAACTGGTGCACCGAGGATCTCTAGTAGCGCTAGGCTACTGGAATGATCCGGTAAAAACCGCAGAACGTTTTAGACCGGCACCAAGCCAACTAAAAGAATTACCGCTTACAGAAATTGCTGTCTGGTCAGGCGACACAGTCACCAAAGATGAAGAAGGCTACCTGTATTTTGTAGGTCGTAAAGATGACATGATTAAAACATCGGGTTATCGGGTCAGTCCTACCGAAATTGAAGAAGTGATTTATGCATCCGGACTTGCCAAAGAAGTTGCCGCGCTAGGTATCGAACATGACAGTTTAGGACAGGCGGTTGTCGTTGTCGTCAGTGTTGAGGATACCGCGAATTTTGATGATCAGGCGATCATCAATGCCTGCAAAGTCCAATTACCGAATTTTATGATTCCGGCAAAAGTTACTGTGCTGCCGGTGCTGCCGAAAAACCCGAACGGTAAGATTGACCGTAAAGTACTGACTGAACAATTCGCCACTATTTTCGAAACAACTATATGACGCAAACGCCTCCCCAACATACGCCGATAACGCAGTTTCCGGTTAAGGATAATCAGCTGATCATTGGCGGCATAGCCTTGTCCCGGCTGGCCCAACGAGTCGGAAACACACCCTTTTATGCCTATGACCGATCGGTAATGACTCGGCGCGTCGCTGAGCTACGCCGGCAAATGCCGCCGGACTTGAAAATTCACTATGCAATGAAAGCCAATCCTATGCCTGCGGTGGTGCAGCATATGGCCGATATTGTCGATGGCTTTGACCTTGCCTCGGCGGGAGAAATGAAAGTAGCGTTGGACACCACTATGCCGGTGGAACATATCAGTATGGCGGGCCCCGGCAAGCGTACGGCGGAATTGAGTCAAGCAATTGCTGCCGGCATTACTATTCATGTCGAATCCTTCCATGAACTGGAAACTATCGCGCAGTTATCGGAACAAAGCGGCATTCAAGCGTGCGTTGCCGTTCGTATTAATCCTGCCTTTGAACTCAAAGCCTCCGGCATGAAAATGGGCGGCGGTCCCAAACAATTCGGTATAGACGAAGAATTATTGCCTGAAGCCTTAAAACTTATTAGAACGCTGGGACTTGATTTTCAGGGTTTTCATATCTACAGCGGTTCGCAAAATCTCAAAGCCGAGGCGATTATCGAAGCCCAGCAAAAAAGTATCGCTTTAGCCGTGCAGCTATCAGAGCACTGCCCCTGCCCGATTAAAAAACTAAATATTGGCGGCGGCTACGGCATCCCTTACTTTCCTGGCGATGCTCCATTGGATACGCAAGCGGTCGGTAACGCGCTCGCCCAGCCTATGGCCGACTTTAAAACGGCTATGCCGGAAGCGGAAGTGATTATCGAACTGGGACGTTATTTAGTCGGTGAAGCGGGCATTTATGTCTGCGAAGTGCTTGATAAAAAAATATCCAGGGGACAATCTTACTTAATCGTCAATGGCGGTTTGCATCATCATTTGGCCGCGTCCGGCAATTTCGGCCAAGTCATACGCAAAAATTATCCGGTTGCGATTGGCAACAAAATGCACGGCAAGGATCTTGAAACAGTCAGCATCGTAGGCCCCTTGTGTACACCGCTAGATATTCTGGCCGACAAAATGCAATTGCCGAAAGCTGAAATCGGCGACTTGGTAGTTGTTTATCAATCCGGAGCTTATGGCTATACCGCCAGTCCCAACAAATTTCTCAGCCAACCGGATGCGATGGAAGTGCTGGTTTAAGTAATTAAGTAACTTGAGCAATTGTAGGAGCAAATCGTTCGCCTTAGAACGGATAAATCCGCTCCTACACAGTGTTTGACCTAACTCCGCAGTTTTTATTGGATCGTGTCCAACAAATCAGCCAGCAGTTTGCTTCGTGCTTGCCTTGAATGCTCTGCGATATGTATATCATCAGCTATAGCATTTTTATGGTTTTGTATATTACTAATAAATTCCAGTAATTTACTAGCAATAGCGTCCTTATCATCCAAAGGGGCGATACCAGTTAGTCCGGCCGCTAACAACACCTTGGCCGTATCGCCCTCAGGATCGGTCAAAGCCAATATGGGTCGCCGTGCCCGTAAGTACTCATAGATTTTTGCCGGAATCTGATGATTGCAATTAGCCGCCTGAAACACCAGCAAGCCATCAACGGCCAGCATTTCAGCCAGAGCTGTCTCGTAAGCCACACTCGGCTCAAGAAAAACTATGTCGTTCAGCCCATGGTTGGTAATTAATGCGTGATGCAGTTCATCATGACCGGTAGCCCGTAAAATCACCTTAAACTGCTCTGATCGAATCTTACCGGTTTGTTTCAATTCAGCCAAGGCACTAAAAAATTGCCTTGGATCGCGCTCTGATGGATATAAGACGCCGCTATGCAACAATACGATTTGCTCACTTTTTTCGGCCAATGCCTGACGGTAAGTCTCAGAATGTTCGGCGCGGACAAAATTTTCTTCGTCATAACCGTTGGCAATGAGCGCCCAGCGCGATATGGGAATTTCAGGGTAACGCGCGGTGTACATGCGAATGGCGCCCGGCGTAGTAAACACCGCACGGGCGCAACTACTCACCGTCTGCCGTTCTATCCAGCGGTAAATTTTACGCTGAGTCGGATCGGCGGGGTAATTGTCTTCGGTCATAGAATCGCGGAAATCGGCAACCCAGGGGATACCGGTTAAGCGATGCAAAATCAGGCCCAGCAGATGAGCCGAGGCAATTGGATAAGTAGACCAGATAATTTTCGGACGATGTTGGTAAATCAGCAGCAACCCGCTCAGCGTCCCTCCCAAACACCAACTAACCCAACGATCCGGCAGAGCCATCCAGCCCAAGTAGCGGCCTTTAACAGACAAATGCCTGGCGGTATCCAACGTCAAAGCGCGTTTGACGACAATTTCAGGTGGGATTTCATGCATTTGATCATCGCTGACTCTTTCATAAGCGTTGGGGGAAACCGATAGCACCTGAGCATTCCAACCATGATCGAGCAGGTAGCTTGTAAACTTGAGGGTTCGCTGTATCCCACTACTAACACGAACCGGAGGGAAGTGATAAGCGATCATTAATATATTTTTCATGGTGTCATTCATCTATGTCCGAAGGCAATTATCAATTATTTATGGAAACCTCTAATTATTCAATTTTTAAAAATTGGTGTTTGTTAATTTCAATAACTTATATTCGTAAACATTATGAAAAAAAGCAATTATTAGAGGTTCCTTTAGCTATGGCTACGTGGTAAATGATCGGTATTGAATATTCAAATAAAGTAATGCCATAAAATGCAAAAAACTATAAATACAAATTAACTAAAATTGATAATTTTAAATGAATTTATGAAGGCTTCTTAACTCTACTCCCATCTTCCTCAGAATCTGTTTTTACAAAGTAGACGTTTTTTCGCTCAGATGGGAGTAATAAAATTTAATATAAATCTAGGAACAATGATCAATAACGCGATATAGAATATGAGGCTTATCTAATTTAATACCATTAAACGGATTACGGTCTAAATTTTCTGCTACTTTAATTTCAACGCAACCAGCAATAAGCTTAGGGTTACCATGTACGTAAATATGGGTTATTCCTAATTGACGTATCAGAGATGAATTAAGATTCCATGAATTGTCTTGGCGAAAAAGTCTTTCAGCTTCGGGATAGCTTACTACGCGATTCGATAACTGCGCTCCATAAAGGGGATAATGCCAAGTTCTTTCCTCAAGATCTAATATCGTGCTGCCATTCTCAAGTTTATCAATTATGCTTGGATATTCAAAAGCCATTGAACGACTTGCAAGTCCGTTAGAAGTTATTAGAGCCCCTTGTACAACACCCAATCGAACTAAAAGGACAATAAACATAAAAGATATGCCAAATATCAACACCAATTCATATGATTTTCTTAATCTTCTTCCTGCCTCCGTTATAAATAACGCTGTTATTGGTAGTAATAATGCAATACCGGCCATTATATAACGTGGCTGTCTGTCACCAAGAAACCACCATATAGCAACCAGAATAGTCCCTAATAAATATAAAATAACACTAAATTGAAACTTATCTTTTTTTATTTTCCATTCATCAGTTATTAGCATCAGAGTAAACCCAAGCCATGTAACTGGCACTGTAGCAGCAAAGAATGCCCCTAAACCTGAGCTATGTTTATAGTTCTGTCCAATATTATGCCATTCTACCCACGGATAAATCAGCCATTCCCACGAAGTATGAACCCACTCAAATTGAGTACTTGTACGATCACTAATAACAAAATCAGGAGCAGCTTTAAAGCCGAGTGCATCCCATATAGAACCAAAATGTACCGGATAGGTTGGATTACCCAACTCAATGTAGTTACGTAATAGCCAGATACCAGCCATCAGTAAAAAGGCTATAGCAAATTTCAAAACCTGCTTAAATCTTACTAAATAACTTGACGCTAACAGCTTATCTTGACCAATCAATATAAATATCACCAACAATGTTGATGGGATGAGATGCGATGCTTTAAAGCCATAAGCCAAACCAGCAGCAAGACCAGACATAAAACACCAACCAGGTTTTACATTGGGTCGAGCTAATACCAGATAAACTGCGACAATAATAAATGCCACACCAGCCACATCAGCCCCTAATTCAAGCGCAGAAAAGCCAAATAAAGGAATTGTCGTAAGACCGCAGGCTACCAACCAACTTGCAGAGCGGTCAGCTCCCACCAGTCGACACAATTGGTATAAAAAAAACACACACATAGCCAAATATGGCAAATTAACCACCGAAATCAACCGTTCAGGTAAAATTTGCAGCCAAAACCCATCCCAAATACTCATATTTGCAGGAAAAGTATGCATATAGGCTTGGTCCCAAATTTGCAAGGAACCTTTCTGGAAGATATTAATTCCAATGGGCAAATGATACGCCCAAACCTCGAAACCGCGGGGAAATCCCAATATTAATAGACCAGCCAATATCAAATAAACGCTTAATGTCAAATATTTAACAATTTTGGCTTGCAAACGAAGCGGCGGTGGCTTGTCAAAAATAGGAAACAAACAATAGCTTAAACTAGCGGCTCTTGAAAAATTAAAAATCATAGCTCCGGCGACTATAATAGCTAAAGATAAGGCGTTGGTAATACTAAGATTTGACTGATTAGCCAACAGCTCTACTGCCCCTAGTAAATAAAAAATAAAAAAGAAAATTGAATAAAAAATAATCAAAAAATAAACAAAAAATTCACCTACTGATAATAGTCGAGACCAATTACACTTAAGACCAAATAAACATGTTATTGTTATAATTGAAAAAACATATAAAACCCCATATATATTATCCATTTTTTATCCAATCATTTTATATATCCTACTTAGGACATATAATAAAAACTTCACAAAATTAGTCACACCTTCACTAATCATAAAGTATGTAATCATTGAAAATATACCTACCACAAGTGTCATGTTTTTCATAATACTCCCATCTGATAAGAGAAGTAATTGAGTAAGCTTAAATCATTTTCTCAATAATGTATCTGGGCCGACGTTTTGTTTCTGAGTAAATTTTCGCTAGATATTCACCCATAATTCCTAGACATAGTAACTGTATTCCTCCGAGAAAATAGATAGGCAAAACAGTGGAGGCCCAGCCCGGTATTGCATCGTGAGTAAAAAGACGAACTCCGATTGCCCAAACCGTAATTAAAAAACTAATCAGCGAGACTAGCAGCCCTAAACCTGTAATAAAGCGCAAAGGCATATCAGAGAAAGATGTGATGCCTTGCCAAGCGAACGCGAGCATCTTTTTCATCGGATATTTTGATTCCCCCGCATAACGCCTGGCACGATCATAAAATACAAGCGCATATGAAAATCCTAATTGCGGAATAATTGCCCGAAGAAACAAATTAACTTCGCCAAACTCTCTCAGTGCCTCAATAACTTGGCGGCTCATCAAACGATAGTCGGCATGATTGTAGACAATTTCTACACCCATGGAGCTTAAAACATGGTAATAGGCTTTGGCGGTAAAACTCTTAAAAAAGGTATCGGTCTTGCGGGAATCTCGAACCCCATACACAATATCGTAGCCTGCTGCATAGAATTCGACCATTTTTTTAATAGCAGACAAATCATCTTGTAGATCTGCATCTACGCTAATAATCACTTCTCCTTCTGCCGTTAATAGGCCCGCCAATAGAGCATTTTGGTGTCCGCGGTTACGCGACAGTTTAATTCCGTGGACGAATTCGTGGGTTTCAGCTAGAGACTCTATCAACTCCCAAGTTCGGTCACGACTTCCGTCGTCAACATAGTACACACGACTATTGGGCGTAATCTTGCTTTCGATGATAAGTTGCGACAACAAATCTGCCAATTGGCAGGTTGTTTCTGGCAATACCGCTTCCTCGTTATAGCAAGGCACAACAATGCTTACGTCAATCATCCTCGAAGTCATAGGTTTCTTGTTAAATACAGATGCCTCACATACATGATTTTTAGCCGTTTCTATGCCTCCTCCTTGTGTACGGAAAGCGAAATAACGGCTACCTAAAAAGCCTATAACTGTGTAGGGAATAATACCCAGCGCTTGGGCTATATAAGGATTTAAGTCGAAATGGGAGTTCGTAAATAGAACTGTAGCGAGGTTCGCCACGTAGGCTACAGCGAGTACCAGTAAATAACGGAGGAAACTAGAAACAACGCGGTCACGGCTGCTGAAAGTCCAGGTCTTGTTCAAAGCGAAGCCTAGCAAAATGCCAACTGAATAGCCGAACGCGTTTGCATGCACAATTTCTAGCTGCAAAAAATACATAGCAAAATAAATGGTACTCAATCCGAGCAATGTATTCGCGATGCCGACAAGTATGAATCTCATAAGGGTCATATCAACTCGCCTACTGTTTAGTTGCGTGTACAAAATATTGAGCCCCCAAGGGGCACCTATGCAACCATCGTTCTAAAGGTCGTAGCCACCGGAGCGCCCCTGGTACGAATAGCCTGTAACGCAAGCCAACACTCTGAAATCCTGCTTTTTGCATTTCTTTCCGGAGCAACGTTCCCCGAATCAATTTGGCATTTTCATCGAAAGGACAGGTGTTCACCGCATGTACGGTAAGGGGATTCAGTGGATTATGTTCAAAAATAACTGCCGTTCCGCCAGGCTTTATAACTCGGAGCCACTCCTGCAAGAGACCAGAGTGGGCAGAATGTGGAATGTGATGAAATACACAGGCCGCGAAAATTAGATCGAAGGTGTTGTCAGGACTAGGAATGCGCATCCCATCAAAAGATTGGAAATCGGCGAGCCCTGTAAAACGAGATCGACCAACTTCCAGACTTTTTTCTGAAACATCCAGACAGGTCAAGGAGGCATCGGGAAAAAATCTCAGAAAATGGGGTACTGAGGTACCAATGCCTGCGCCAAAATCCAGTATACGCCGTGGATTTTGCGCTTGATTCATCAGGAGTTCGAAAATATCCCTGATCTTATATTCGGCAAAGAATTCAGGAGATTCGCCAGAGTGCCGGATGTTTTTCTGATGTAGGACGTAATATTCATCGGCGAACTTATCGAATTCTGCTTTCTGCATGACTTGATTTCTCAATATTGGATATGGATATTGGAGACTTGTGAATCGTCGGAAAATCAGACATTATGTCTAAAAGTCTGAATTGCAGTCAAACGTACACAGTTGTTATAAAAATTTTGCATGCATGGCTTTGAGTGTTTGATCAAGATAAGTGGCTCTTGCAATTTAAAGTATTGATCCATTCTCTTGTCCAGCATACCACCTGTTCTCTCCAGGCCGCCGAAGAAAAAGTGTGGTCGGTTTCGGCAAAATCGCGGCGAGTAACGCGCGATTCGCTTAACAAAGACTGCCATTCTGGATCGCCTTTAACCATTTCTTTGAATTCGTCGGCCGTTAAGTCTCGGCCGCTCAAGATCAATAATACCGGATGAGAAAATTGCCTCAGGCATTCCCGCATCCGTATATGTAAGACCATATTTTCATCGACTCTGGCGCTTGTCGCTGATGTTTGTGGCGCTTTGTGGCCTACAGCCTGTTTCAACATGTTCAATAATGAAGCCGCCGAATTGGTGTAATCGAATTTGAACGAAAACACCTTGCGCCATAAATCCTTACTAAATAAACGTTGCAGATAATAATGCTTAAGATAAGTCTTGGCAGCACCTTGTTCGGTGAATACCCACGGGTTTAACAGCACCAGACCTTTAACCCGTCTGTCTCGATAACCATAAAATAAGGCGGCAGAAGCGCCATCACATAAACCCCAAAGCACCACATGGTTTAGTGCCGGACAGGATTCCAGAAAGTAATCGATAGCCGCTCGTATATCGTCGTCAATCTGTTGGAAACTGCGCGGATGGCCCTCCGAATCGCCCATGCCGCGCACATCGAAACGCATTGCCGGGATGTTTTGAGCGGCCAGATGACGGGCCAGCAATACAAACTGGCGGTGACTGCCGGCCCGGTATTGCGGACCACCAACGATCACTAGCACGCCGACGGTTGCCGTTACATCGGTTTGATGAATGATACCGATCAACTGCTGTCCCTGGCATTCAAAAATAACCGGAATTTCTTGTATGTTTTTTTTATCGTGCATTAGTAATAATTAGCGTTGGCATGCTACTCTCGTGCTTTATTGCAATATTTACAGCCATTGTTCAACTTTTTCGCTGGTTACTTTGATCAAATCAGCTGCCTCGCTGATCTCTTGACTGACCCAAAACGCATTGCCGACCACTTTTGTCAGCGAGGCATTGATGTTTTTCTTTTGAAGGATGGCAAGCAATTGGGTATTGCCTATGGCAACCGGACTGTCCTCGCTGGACACCACTTCAAAAATCGCTATTTCTTTAACATATTGCCAATTAAATTGCTCCGCGCGTATTGCCATTAACGGATTAATTAAATCGGGATTCAACAAATACCCGGCGACTTCGATAGCTTGCCCTTCGAGTAATTGCCGTTTCAGGTCGGAAGTTTTTTCCGGTGGTGAATTGTTATCCATCATCGCCGCCGCAACACGCAAGCGTAAAAATTGCGTGATGAAGGTATCGCCATTTAAAACCGGCTGGCATGCAATCAGGCGTTGAATGCGATGCCGACTGTGACTAGCAAAATCCATCGCCAGTAATGCGCCGATTCTAAGACCCCATAAATCAATCGATTGCGCACCATGCTGTTTTAACCAGTCAATTGCGGTGTCGATATTTTGCAGCCAGATTTGCCAAGTCGCTTCGCCAAAATCGCCGGCACTGTCGCCAGTACCGAACAAATCCAAAACCAGCACAGCGTAGCCTCGATTGGAAAACGCCTGTGCCTGTATTGCCACCATGCGCCGTGATTTGTTCATCTCTTCTGCAAAAGCGGGAATATGGATGATCGCCCGGCTAACAGCTTTATTAACAGGTGAATAAAAAATAGAGAACAATGGTCCCGTCTGAGTAGGAATGAATAACGGCTTCATAAGAATGTAAATTTTACACCAGTTTTTGCTCGACAAACGCAAGTAGCGAGCCGAAAGTTTCGAACACTGCGGCATCGATTTCATCGTCGTCGACGACAAAACTGAAGCGATCTTCCAGTGCAGTGATGATTGAAACTACGGCCATCGAATCGAATTCAGGAATGGCACCAAGTAAAGGGGTATCCTTCGCCAAATAATCGCCACCATTTCGAAGCTGTAAAACTGAACTCAATATTTCTTGTACCTGTTTAATAACTGACATTTTTATCCTTCGCTTAACTCAACTTTTGTCTGTGGAAGCTTTAACTAAAACATCCAGCAAACGCTTCATGTAAAACTTTGACATTTCTTTAGCATATTTAATACATCCCCTTACTGTCGATGTATTAAACACCAAAACTCCCCAGCGTTCACGCCTGCGGGACATCCAGTCCTTTTTATAGGCATCGTCCCCGCACAAATAATCAACCACCTCGACTTTATCGACATCAATCACATATTCCATCAATTTTGTGGTTAAGATAGTACCGGCCGAATGTTGTTTATACTCTTCATCGTAAGCCAGTTTGAAAATATAGGCTGTTTTATCAGCTACGATCCAAACCTGTGCGGCTATTGGTTTATCTCCCAGATATGCAACACCCAAGCGCAAACCATCAACAGATACCGCCAACTTCATCAATCCCGGCATAAATTCAGGAAAGGGTTCTTCAACTTTCCAGCTGGACTGATAAACCTGCTGATAAGCAGCCATACCTTCTGCCAAATCTTGCTCAGAGGTAATAATTTCAACGCGCGAGCCATCAAGTTGCCCAAATTTTTTGGTCTTGCGCGAAACAGTATTTTTCAGTTGCGAAGAAAGACTTGCAAAATACTCCTTAAACGATCGTCCATTAACGTCCAGATACCAATTACCAAAACAAAAAAAGCTCACTGCGGGCATGCCTGCAAGTTTGAGTTGTTCTAATAAAAAATCACTCTCTTCAAAAGCAAACGGACGTAATTCCATCATATCCCATGCAGGCAATTGCTTTTTTAAACCTGTGAAAAAAGCAGCTGTATGCTGTTTATCATGGTTCGCTTCATTGTACAATATAGAATAAATCGGCGAATAATAATTAGTTAAGCTTTTAACTACTCTTAACGAATGCTCGACCTTGAACATCACCGGCAAAATAACCGGCGATTCGATGTCATCGTCATAAAAGAAACAGACCTCTTCGTTCATGGGTTTGGTAACAGTTTCAATAAAATTTACAAACCATTTGAACGAATAAAAAAAACCTTTATCAGAGTCGTCCAGCTTATTAACCACTGCAAGCGGTAAATTATCAACGCTTGACTTTACAATTGCCATAATATTAAATCCTGATCATCCTAAAAAGGAATAAAGTTGATGAAAAAACCGCTGACATTAATTCTATTATTATTTTCAACTCATGTTTATGCAGAAAAAGCGCCGTGGGTTGGCAATGATCTAAAAGGTCTGCCTTGCAATGGAGAAGGCCAAGGTTATGGCCCATGGGACTATACCAAACTGAGGGAACGACCCAAAATTCCAATTGTTGAACATCACCACTTTACCCCTCAAGTTGAAAATCATATTAAAGGACAAGAAAGCTACATAACCGGAGATCTCGATTATACTTTACGGGCGGTACCAAATCATCACAAAGCCTTACTGAGCATGATTCGTTATCAGTCCAAACTAAACAAGAAAAGCTTACATGACCCTAGACCACTTTTAACTTCTCCAGAATGCTATCTACAACGCGCAATCCATTTCAGCCCGATGGATTCCGGGAGCATCTCATTATATGCTTATTACCTGAAAGAAATCGGCCAACTCGAAAAAGCAGCTGATTATTACCAAAAAGCACTGGATATTAGCCCAGATAGTGCCAAAATCCAATATTCCTATAGCCTGCTTTTAATCAATTTAAAACAATACGATAAAGCCCTGGAATATGCCCAAAAGGTTTATGCTCATGGAAAACCGCCGGAAGGCTTGAAAAACAAATTGATCAAGTTGGGCGTTTGGAAAATACCTGTCCATAAATAGCCGCCAAATCTGACGCTACGCTATCCCAGCTTAACGCCACAACGCTAGCGCGGCATATTTCAGGTGCAATTGGATTGACCAAGATACTATAAATACCTTGTCGAATAGCCGCTTGATCATTCGGATCAATCTCGCGCACGATGCTTTGCATCATGCTGACATCCATACAATGATTTTTCGTCATTACCGTCGCCGTGCCGGCAGCCAAGGCTTCCAGAACACTCAACGGCATCACTTCGCTCAAGCTGGGCAAACAAAACACACCTGCTGCCGCATAGGCTGACGCCAACAACGGATCGTCATAAGCCAATGAACCCAAATAATCCACATGCGGATAAGCCAATAACCGCGCCAAATAGTCTTTTGAAGACTCTAAACAGGATCCAATCAATACCATCTTCAGTCCGGTATCTTTTAAAGCCTCAGCTAAAGCCAATTGATTTTTATGGCGATTAATTGCCGCCACACATAATATAAAACCCGGTGCAATGCTGTATTTCTCAGTAAACAGGTCTGGTGTTGCTTCGAAAAAACGCCGCGGAATACCATTAGGGACCACGCTGACTTTTTCCGGCGCGATTGTGAACGCTTCTGTTATCGAATTTTTCTCAATCTCACCCAATGCGACAATCCCGTCACTGGCATGCAAACAGTAATCAATTTCTCGATAAGTGGTTTGTATATGCCAGCCGGTCAATTTACCCACCAATCGATCTAAAAACCGTTCGCGCATCCCTGTGAAACGTGTCCAGTCAGGCCGAACCAACGGCGATATCACCACAGGTTTACCGACATCCTTAGCTGCCTCCACAATACGATAATTACCGTTAATTGCCGAAAACACATGCACAAGGTCGTAATCGTCTAGCTGGTCTTGAAGTGGATTAATTAACTCAGCTTGGATATTATCCAGCTGATTAAGCGCCGCGATAGTTTCCTTGATTTGAATTTGCAACCCGCCTTGGCGTTGAAACAGCATGGGGTAAGATAAAATGGCGATGCGCATAGTCATAGTACCGCTTGATAGAAATCTTTAAGCTGCTGCTCAATCAGTTCTTTCGCAAAACGTTGACGGACTTCGCCAGGGCCGGCTTCAGCCATAACCTTGCGCGCTTCAACGTCAATAATTAAAGTAGATAACCGACTAACAATTGCGTCAAAATCATCCTTAGGCACCAAAATACCGGCTTTACTATGACTTAAAATATCACGCGAGCCTGAAACATCGGTTGCTACTACCGGTACACCACAAGCCATTGCTTCGGCCGTGGCAATACCAAAACCTTCACGCTGACTTAATAAAACATGAATATCCAGCATTGGTAATATTTGAGCAATATCTTTTTGAAATCCTAAAAACAAAACCGCATCGTTCAGCTCTAACTCAGCAACTTGCTGCCGACACTGCTTTTCAAGCTTACCTTGCCCAATAAATGCTAATTTCAAATATGGAAATCGATTTTTTAAGGTAGCAAAAACTTTAATGAGTAATTCCGGTTGTTTTTGATTATCCAAACGTCCGATTACGCCTAAGAGTAAAGTACTTTCCTCAATGCCAAATTTCTCACGAGCACTATTTCTGATAGTTTCAGAAGGAATTAAGCGTTCGATATCGACAGGGTTATAAATAACTTTTAACAAAGTATTAGGTAAAATGAATTTGTTGAATATTTTTAAAAAGTGTTCTAGCGCAGAATCCGAAACGGCATAAATCCCCTTAACCGACTGGAACGCTTCAAAAAGAATGGCTTCGTGCCAAAGTGTAAATTCATGGTAGGGAAAAGCATTATGCACGCTAATAACCGTTGGCAGACCGCAGCGATGAGCCAGCCAAAGCCGAGTTCCACCTGTTTCTGTCCAGGCTATCGCAACATGAACTAAATCAGCCTTAGCTTGTTTAAAATAGCGCTTATAAAACCAATCCGCACGGAATTTATTAAAACGATGCCATTGCCATTGTTCAAAAAAAGAAGGGGGATCAAAAAAGCTGAATAAAATACCTTCTTGCCGCAAACTATCGACCCAAGGATATATTTCTGGAAAAGGGTTTAAAGCTAACTCTGCTGTATAGCCCGTTTTCGTTAAAAAACGGGCTTCATCACTCAAACGCAATTCCAAGCCTCCTAGTTGACCGGATAAACTTGTTAAAATAATTCTTTTCACGATGCAGGTTATCTCTTGACTTTATTTATTAAAAACTCTTGATTCATAAAAATACCCTTTTATAAATTGAATTTCCCAAAGAGCAACCCACTTTTTTGTAACATCTCCTTGCACTAAAGCCATTACATAACAGTTGTATTGCTGTAACAGCTTTGCAAACATCCAACGTGGAATGCCAAATAAAAAAGGTATCTTAGAATCAAAATATTTATATTCTTGTCTATACATATTTCGCCCAAACCGATAAGCACGATTTACTATCCACTCTGGCTCAAGCTGATTATCTCTAATAATATGTTGAACTACTGCACTTTTGCAGAACCAGGATTTATATCCGGCCTTGCCCAAACGAATAGTAAATTCGGTTTCGCTGCCCATCACATAATTTTTACCATTCGGGCCAACAGTATCGTCAAAATAATAACCTGAATCAAAAACCGTTCTTCTGATGGACATATTGGCGCCCCAAACCAAACCAGGGAATATTTCACCTTCGACCCGCCCGTCTTCAGTAAGCGCATAAGTAACGCCTAAAGGCACATGATTAAGAATCCAGTCTTCCGGCTCTCTGGGCCAGTAAGGCTTAATCACTCCTCCAAAAACAGAATAATCAAGATGATTGTGCGCGCATTTCACCAACTGAACCAGCCAATCCTGTTGAGGAATAATGTCATCATCGGTGAATACAATTAAATCACCTTTAGCATACGATAAGCCCAAATTGAGAGCGTTATTTTTTCCCGGTTTTTGCTCATAGAGATAATTGATCGGCAATTTATCTGAATAACTTTTAATAATATTGGCTGATTGGTCAGAGCTGGCATTATCAACAACAATAATTTCCCACCCATCTTCAGGTATTTCTAAGCGACAAAAAGCATCAAGCATGATTGGCAAAGTTTTTTCGCCGTTATGGGTTGCAAAAAGAACAGTTATCAAAGCAAATCTCCAGATGAAACAAATAGGCTTGTAATTGGTTGAGTTGACTTAGTGACAACCAAAATATCGAGTCTTATAGCTACTGGCTGCACATGGTTGTGTGCGAATACCTGGCACTACACTTTTTTTACAACTAAAAAATAACCCAAAGGAAATTGAGACAGCTTTTTGTAAAACGGTTTACGTCGTGACACATACCAAGAAGCTAGTCGTTGAACGTAATCCGCAAATAAAGGCCCTAATCTCCAATGAAAATGAATAATATTTTTAGCTAAAATGTCGGCAAGTATTTCAGGTGCGCCTCCATATTGCTCCATAACAAGAACATCAAAACCTGATAATGTTGCAAATCGTTTTAAAGCATGCTCAGTATATCGGTAGTAATCATGGGGCTCTTCATGTAGCCAGTAATAAAACGGCACACTGATGAGCAATTTACCACCCGGCTTGATCACTCTCGCCATTTCCAGCCAAAGGTTTTTAGGTTCAGGAATGTGCTCCAATACATCAGAAAGTATAATAGTATCGAAATGTTGATCAGGTAATGGCAGTGATTTAGATAAATCACAAGAAATGTCTATATACGATAAATCATGAAAACTATTGACCCAATCCACGCAAACTACATCAGTGATATAGTCTTTATATGTACCGTATAAAGGCGCTTTGCCACAACCTAGATCAAGCAACAATCCAGAGCAATACTGAGGAATAAACCGTGCAAAACATTCAGCTACTGCATCGGCAACAAGTCGAGACGAAATAGCAACCTCTTTAACGTCACGACTTGCCTTAAGTACACCGTCTTGGTCTCGAAATTTACTTGGTTGCCACTGCTGTTGGTTTCGCATAGGGGAAATCCTTAATTTTTAAAAATTGCTTTTTGCCAGTAATTTACCAAACCATGAGTTACTTTTTCACGCGTAAACTTGGCCAATACTGTTTCTCGACCTTTTTTACCCATCTCCAAACGCTGCTCTGGATGCTGAATCATCCAAATAATTGCATCGGCAAGAAGTTCTGGATTTTCGGACTGAACCAGAATACCGGTCACGTAATCTGTAATAGCTTCTGGAAAGCCTGTGACATTACTTGCAATAACCGGCAATTCCATCGCCATTGCTTCCAGACAAGCAACAGCAAAACCTTCGCTCCGGCTTGGCATAACAAATACATCAGCTTCATTCAAAAATTGACACACCATGTCTTGGGCTTGCGCGCCCATGAATTCAACACAATCGAGTAAATTGAGACGCTGGGCTTGCGCTTCCAGATCGCTACGTGATGCACCGTCGCCGATTAAACGTAATTGCACTTCAAAGCCCTGTTCACGAATACGATAAAGCGCTTCGAGTAAAATATCATGACCTTTAATAGGCACTAAGCGACCGACACTAACTAAACATAGTGCTGAGTGGCCAGCCGGCTTATGGTTTGGTTGGAACATTGCCGTCTGAATACCATTATACGCGACATAGATTTGTTCCGGTTTTAAACAATATTTTTCAACCATAAACTGTTTGTTATATTCGCTGACCGTAACAATCGCACTGGCTTGATTGGCTAAAACGACAAACTCAGTAACTGGAAGAGGGTCATCAAAAATATCGTAGCGATGCGCTGTAAATCCAAACGGAATATCTGTCCACTCGGACAAAATCGCAGCAAGACGCAGATTATCATCGGCAAAGTGTGCATGAATATAGTCGGCTTTGCTGTTAATTAACTCAACAGCATAAGGCAATGCTTGAAAATACCGCCAGCGTTGACCGGTCATTCTCAAAGCCTTAAACAGGGTACGAAGTGAGGTAAGCGGCATTTTAAGCATTAAACTCAACAAAGCCGATAACGATCGCAATCGCGAACTATTTGTAACATAGCTCACTTGATTTTGTTCTAGCAATGCTTTGGCACTTGGATGTACTAAATTGGAATTGCCTTGGTTCAAGGCAATTAAACTCATGTCAACGCCAAAATTTTTGAGCGATTGCGCTTCTACCACTATAAAGGTTTCACTGACTTGCGGAAAAGTAACCACCACATAACAAATCCGCTTTAACTGGCCAGAACGCTTTTCTTTAGTCATATTGTTATCTTTCACATCAGCCCTCGATACGATAAAAAACGATTTTTTTAAATGCAGCCTCATCGGCTAATGGATGCCTAAAAGCGATTAGGCCTAATATCCAGCAAGGTATCATTAACAAGCCAAGGGGAATCAGCATCCAGTCTTTCAGATACAGGGCATCAGCCGTTTTGTAAATCCAAGCTAAATTTTCATGAGTAAAACCCTTTAAAAACCCAATAGATTCTAGATAAATCCATCCAGTCAGAAAAACCGGCAAAATCAGGGCGCACAGGGAAACCAGCAAACTTTTTGTCAGTCCTATAGCCAATTGTTTATAACGGGTAGGCAAAAGTTTATTTTTAAAATAGTAGAGCAATGGCATCGATAAGGTAAAAAACAGCAAAAAAGTAATGGCAAAGGCTTCTGAAGTTCTGAATACATAAACCGCGGCAGTAAAAGTTATTATGCGCAACGGATCGACCAAAAGATGTAATCTAACTAAATACCGCACTCCGCCTAAGGCCGGCAATAGGGTTGGAATTAACGAACCCGTTGCAGCCACTGCGCCTGCCGCGCAAAACCAGGGCACTAAAGTGCCTGCCTCATCCCATTGCGGGCCAAAAAGTAAGCGCAATGCCTCAACAGAATATAAACTAAAAAAACCATAAAACGGCCAGGCAAACACCGTTAATATAGTAACGGCCTTAATAAAATCTTCTTCGAGATTGCGTTTTTCACGATGTGCATTAGCAAACGCAGGAAAAGCCACACTCCGGATAGTTGCGGTAATATCTCTGTGAAATAGATACATAATACCCTGGGCTCGGCTAACAATCCCCGTTGTCGCAAAGCCTAATAATCGACCAAGAATTAGATCGTTAGCATTAGCGGAAATTTCATTAGTAATACTAGTTATGGTAATTTGCGAACCAAATGACAACACGGCTTTCCATTCGCACAAGGTAATGCGATGGAACATACCGCCTTTACGAAAATAACTGACCGCTATTCCAGTAGCCAAAGTACTACTTAAAGATGACCATACCAAACTGAAATAACCATAACCATAGTATGAAAGGCCTGCCGCCACCATAAATCCAACCAAAGATGCGATAGTATTAATCCAAAATATCGCCCCGAATTGCATGTCTCGCCGTAATAGAGTTAGCGATGTAGAATTCAATGGAATAATTAAAAAATTACATGAAAGCAATCGAAAAACATCAATCAGCCGATCATCTTTATAAAAAATAGCAACCTGTGGCGCCAGAAAATATACCAATAAAAATAATATAAAAGCTAAAAGCAAGGTAAGTGTGAAAGCCGTTGCTATTTTTCTTTCATCTAATTCTTTTTCTTGTATTAAATAGGTGCCGACACCAAATTCACGAAATACTTGAGCAACTCCAATTGCTGCTGAAGCCACTGAAAACAAACCAATATCACTCGGGGTTAAAAGCCTCGCCAATATAAAGTACGATGCCAACTGAATGCCAATTTGAATATAGCGACCCAGTAGAGAAACTGCTAAAGAACGGCGAATGCTAGCCAAAATCAGTCCTTTTTAATAAAAATTGTAAAAAATCTGTCATTATCTTTATTCAAAATAATTCGAATTAGGTATCATCTACGCGATCCCAGCTACCGCTGATGCCACTGAATAAATGCCGATTTCTTTGGGAGTTAATAGCCTGGCGATTAACATGATACCGACAAAACTAATCGCTAAAGTCGCATATTTTTCTGCAAAGGCGATGAGGATCGATTTTCTAATACTCACGAGAATTTATTTCTTTTAATTTGATGAGGCATTTGTTTATTCAAAGAGAGATAATCGGAATATTGTTTAGCAAGAATTGTTTCGAGAATAACCACAAAGCTGACTAAGTGCCAAGGCAGGTCGAAGTATGAAAGACTTAAAAAAGCCCCTCCAACCAAATAAGCAATTAAACTCACCTGTATCATTCTCGCCAGGAAATTGAGTTCTTTCAGTTCCGGCTTTTTATCGGTATTTTTAATTATGTATTTTAATTTTCCCCAGGCTAGATAAAAAATTAGCAAAAACATCAATAAACCTATCCAACCGTGATCAGCAAGCACCATGAAATAAATGCTGTGCGCAGCATGGACATCGTTTGGATCAGGGGCGTATTGAGCAAAAGTAATCGGACTCCAGGATTCAAAGCCAACCCCCAAAAGATTATCCTTGGCAGCATTGATGGCATATTCCCATGCATTTAGCCGTCCCATTGCCGAGGAATCTTTTTCGTAGGTTTGAATGGTGTCCATGCGGTTAAACCAAGATACGGGCATAAACGCCAGAATCCCCATGATTAATATCATCATGCAGATACCGACAATAACTTTTTTATCATTTTTTATCCAAAGAAAGGCTGCCACGGCAGCAAAAGCCAGTAGAGCGCCACGCGATTGACTACCCATCGCTGCGATAAAACTCAAGGCCATCGCGACCAGCAGACCTTTTTTCACCCATTTACGGCTACTTATTTGATACAGGTAAGCCATTAACGGTACAGTCATCAAGGTTGCAACAGCCAGTTCATTATTGCCTTCTATAAAGCTGTCTGCAGGCCCCCAAACAATTGCCCCGCCGCCGGATAATAATGTAAAAACGCCACCTTTTATAGAGTAATAGCCTATGGATAACGCGATAACCCACACTAAATGATTCAGTTTGGTTAGATCGGTTATCAACATCATAGTGATAAATGCAATCAGCTGAATTTTTAGCACCCGGATGTAGTAACTATTTGCATCATCTGGAAAATAAGCAAACAGAGTGGTTATACCCATGAAGGCAATAAATAAAATCCAGAGGATGGTTATTGCATTGATGGGTAGTTTTTGGGTTTCCTTGGAAAACACCATCGCCCCCATCAACACAAGCGCAGTAACATAGGCAAACGGCATGTTGTAGGCAAAACCATATGCTAGCCGGTGGGGATTCATATAGCTGAGCCAAGACCAGAGTAGTATTCCAATGTAGGGCCTTTTTAAGGTATACAAGCAACCGATAACAACAATAAGGGTGATAGCTATGTCACGCATGGATGAGTGCTAGGTAATATTAATTGGTGTTATACGTTGCCTTTATGATACAGGGTAATCATGCGTAACATAAATTTTATGGGGCTTTTGTCCCATGGGGTAAAGCGAGGTAGCTGCCAAATATCACTTATCTGCTGCGCTACCCCCCATTGGGTCGAGAGCGCTGCCTGATAACCGGCATTTTTGATCAGAGGTATTTGTTGTTGGTTATAATCCTGATCAGGTTTGCCGTTGGGGTAGGCGAAAAATCGCAGGGAGGTATTTAAAATATTTTCGAGGAAGATTTTGTTTACTGTAACTTCCTGCTCTGCAATTTGGTTGTCCAGTTTGGCCAATATCGGATGATTTACGGTATGCCCTCCGATTTCCATGCCGCTTTGATAAAGTTGTTTGAGCTGCTCGGTGGTCATCATTAAATTGCCCGGCAGGTTCTGGGATTGCATGCCGACATGGGCTGCAAGTTGATCGCGCTGCACAGCTGGCAGATGCTTGATTTGCCCGATGATCTGCTCGGCTGTTTGACGTTTTTTGCTTTGGTCCGAGACATCAAACCGACCCAAGTCTATGGCGGCTAAATCCAACTCCGGCAGAGGGAAATTGCGCACAGCTTCAATAACCGTATCATTCCACATCCGGCCGCCATTTAAAAAACCGTTGGCAATAAAAAAAGTCGCCGATAAATTGAACTGTTTAAGAATCGGCAACGCATTGGTGTAATTATCGGCATAACCATCATCAAAAGTTATGCATACTGCACGTGAAGGTAAGGTGTGGATCTGCATTTTTTGCAGAGCATCATGCAAAGGCAAGACGTTGAAATATTTGGCTAGTAATTCCATTTGCCAAGTAAATGCCGCATTATCAACCTCGCCGGGACGCATAAAATCAGGTTTGTCTAAGACACGATGATAAATCAGGATAAAAAGCTTTTTTCTTTTGCCGGTGCCGGAAGCAATAGTTGCAAGAGTTTTTAGGATTTTGAAGGGAATTGATTTATTCATTGCGCTGTCGGGTTTTGGTTTTAAACATTTTCAATTGAAAACAGTAATATCAGGTTTCACTTCCTTTCTTTTGCCTGTAACCATTGTTCCAACATCATGAGTATCCAAATCAGCTCACCATAGTAAGAAGCATGAATACTTTGATGCATTTTTATTGCATTATCAATAAACTCTACACGGAAATAGGGTCTTTTCTTAAGATCATGCAAGCTGTCATAAGCCAACTCTTTCAATGGCTGGTACTGTTTCAGCCAGATTCCAAACGGCAAGCCAAAACCATGCTTGGATTTATTTATAATCTCTTGCGGCAAAAAGTCATTCATCGCTTTTTTATAAAACCAGCGTAACTGTCTATTTTTTAGTTTTTCAGTAGAAGGTATTTGACAAGAAAAATCAATTATACTCATATCCAGCATGGGATAGACTACTTCAACACCCGCCATTTCGCACATTTTATTGACCTTTACCAGGTCATTATCATGTAGCGTTGTTTTCCAATCCATATAAAGCATTCGATTTAATGCTGTTGCTTCTTGCGGTCTGTGGTAACTATCTCTAAGCGATTGCAAGGGAGCTGCCGTATTTACTATTTCTACGAATTCACCTGTAAAAATCTCATTTGCGTTGTGTCTGTGCAAGAAATTATAGTCTTGCAGTCGATCAGGTAAAGGGACATTAGCCTGTTCCAAGTATCTTTTCCCCTTATAGAATAGCTTTTGTTTGAGCAGAGATTGCGGAAGATGGTTAAATATCGACTCAAAGCCGGTTCTCATCAATTCAGGAACTTTCAGATAGGCTTCGAAAAGTAATTGCTTTGCGTATCTCTCATTGCCGGCAAATATCTCATCTCCCCCGTCACCCGCCAGTAATCGAGTTACTCCATTTTCTCTAGCAAATTTCGCACAGTAATAGGTCGGTAAAGCCGATGAATTTCCAAAAGGTTCGTCATAATGTTCAGCTATTTTAGGGATTGCGGCAACAGTATCTTCAGGCGTTAAATAATATTCATGAGGCTTGGTTTTAAAATGATTGGAAGCGATACGTGCATATTTGATTTCATCATATCCTTCTACAGGAAAGCCTATGGTAAATGTATTCGCTTTACCGGGATAAACCTTAGAAAGCGCACCTGTTACACTGGAACTATCTAATCCACCACTTAAAAAAGCACCAGTGCTCTGTTCTGTTAATACTTCTTTCTTTACAACTTGAATTAATCTTTCTTGCAATTCTTTATATGCTTGTTGCATCGTCCCAGATAATTTTTCTCTGAATTCAGGCATCCAATATTGCTTCAACGTTATTTTGCCAGCTTGATAAATGAGCATCTGCCCCCCTTCAAGCTTGTTTACCTTGCTGTAGATGGTGTTGGGACTGGGGCATTGGTGAAAGTACACGTAGTCATAAATTGACTGCAATGCTATTTCATTACTCACGTCAGGGTGCTGAATAATGCTATCTGCTGTTGACCCAAAAATCAGTCCATTTTTAGTTTGAGCATAATAAAGACTTTTTTGTCCAATAGGATCAATTGCCAAGATTATTTTCTGCTTTTCCTGATCAACTAATGCCAGAGAGAATCCACCGCTAATTTGCGATAGAAACTGCTCACTATTTTCTTCGTATTTTTTAATCAGGGATAATTTATATTTTTTTGCACTGCTTAAAGAAGAATCACCATGCAAGTTTGTCCCTATAACTGATATTAAATAGTTTTCTTTTTTTTCGATATTGTTATTCAATGCTAGACAAGTAAAAAAACTACTGGTTTCGACTTGGAGCTTCTCTTTAATATGCAATGGTACTACATTATTTTTTATTTTATTAATTAAGTTATTTGTCTCATCTTCATTAAGGGATGAGTTTATCCAGCCTGTTATGAATGTCATTTTTAAAGTTTGTGTTTATTTTAGGTGTGGGTTAAAAACCATATCGGCAACGCTATCGGGCTGCATATTAAAAATATGCTCATTTTTCTATATTTTTACTATTAAATTTTAATTATAGTTAAATATATAACCGGATCTTTCTAATGTTTTTTATATAACTTACCTTCTACTTTTTGTTATATAGAAGCATTATTTAATTGATTGAATAATGTTTCTATACGCCGTGCATTCTCTTCCCAATATAATTTTTTATCTTCAACGGTTTTTGCTGCTGCAAGTCCAACGCGTCCCCTTAACTCTTTATTCAGACACAAGTCCAAAAGATGTTTCATAAAGGATTGATCGTCATCCGAATCAAATAAGAGCGCATTTTCTTTATGGGTTAAAATTTCCCGTATATTATCTCGGTCAGGTGCTAAAATAGCCTTACTTAAAGCCATATATTCAAATAATTTAAGAGGAGATGCATACGCTACAACATCGGGTTGCAATGCAATATCAAATACTGTTATATAACGTGAAATCTCATCTCGATCAATAATTCCAGTTATAGTTATTCTATCTTCAATGCCATCTTGTCTAGCTTGTTGCTCTATGGTATCTCTAGCTGGACCATCACCTACTAATAATAAATGCCAATTTTTATCTTTGTTATTAGCTATAGCATCAAGCACACGATCTAGTCTATGCCATTCTCTGACAAAGCCTACAAAACCAAGAACAAGTTTATTATTCAAGTTAAACTGATCAACTATATCTTCACTTTTAATAGCGTTGCTAAAACGTGCACGGTTAATACCATTGGGTATAACAACAATATGGTCATCAGCAACCTTTTTTTGCTTTATTTTTTCGGCTAATACAAAGGTAACCGGTAAAACATAATCTGCATTTCTCCATGTAAATCTCTCCGACCATTCTGCTAGAAAATTTAGCTTTATGCCCTCATTCTTTTTTCTTTCTTCATATAATGGTGAGTTAACTTCTAATAATAATGGCAATTTAAAGAGCTTTTTTGCCCATATTCCCGATGGGAAAAATAGATTGTAACGTTCATAAATGCAATCAGGCTTATGTTTTACAATAAGCATTGAAATTTTTATAAAATCAAGAAATGTATAGAAGAATTCGATAATTTCATGTAGAAACCCGGGTAATATTCTACGTATTGTTTGCACAGTATTTGAACTTTTTCCAAAGCTTTTCTGGCCTATAGCTTTTGGTTCAGCCATTATAATTTCATGCCCTAAGTTTTTTAATGCTGTAATTAATTCTTCAATGTGCACATATTGTCCGTCTTTCGAGGCTATACGATGATGATATAAAATTTTCATTGGCTATCCTGACAGATCACGGCAATTGATTTTTAATAATTTTTTCAAATAAGTTATACAAGCGATGCACTGTCTCATCCCATGAAAATTTTTCTGCATATTCTCGTGTGTCTTTTCGTGATGGCATGTTTGTTTCTATGGTTCTAACAGCCTTAGCGATCTCCTTAGAGGAACGTTCTTCGATTAGCATTCCTGCTTCAGGTGCAGTAACTACCTCGGCGGTCCCCCAAACATTCGTTGCTATTACCGGCGTTCCACAGGCCATCGCTTCCAGCAGTACATTGGCCCAGCCTTCTCGGCTTGATGCAAGAACCAATATATCTACTGCGCTGTAAATGGTGACTAGTTGATGATGGGATACCGCACCCAGAAAAGTAACTCGGTCTGAGACATTCAAGTCATCAGCTAACTTTTTTAACCTTGGCATTTCCACACCATCACCGGCAATAAGTAACTCATATTCGGGCAAGCCTGGCATGGCCTCAATTACTAAATGATGACCTTTTCGCTCTATTAAATGGCCAACTGACAAGATAGTTGAACGATTAAGTTTGAGCTTTTGCTTGGCCTGAGCTCTTTCTTCAGGAAAAAATAACTCTAAATCCACACCATTTCTAAGTGCATGAATTTTTGTAGGATCGACTCCCAAAACGATGAGCTCTTCCTTGAGTGCCTGACAAACTGTAATAATTGAATCTGCGTGTTTTGCCGCCCAAACAATCATCTTTCTAGGCCAATAAAAATTTGGGATTAAGTTAATATCTGTTCCTCTAGCAGTAACAACCACTGGCTTGTTCAGTATTTTACCGAGTATTGCCGCAGCCACGCCATCGGGATAGAAATAATGCGCATCTATTAAGTCAAAATCCTCATTATTTTTTAGCATTTTTTTCAGTATTGGATAGAGCGCCAGCACCATTAAGATCGGCGCTAATGTCATGCCGATCTTAGGTATTGAAAGGTATCTTGGGTGGCTAATATAAATACCATAACGCTCTTCTGTTTTTAATATCTTTGCAAATTGTGCGTATTGTCCAAATTTATCGGATACAAACGGAAACCATGGAACCGGAGCGATTACTTTGGCTTTAATTCCTTCAATCTTTAACAAATTTCTCAAGCGCTGCTCTACAAAAACGCCATGACTATTTTTTATATTATTTGGATATAGTGTTGTAAATGTAAGAATCTTCATGGTGTTTTTTTAGCCAGATATAGCTTTTTAAATATCCTGTAAAATTGAAATCCTTAATTGTCAATTAATGACATTTAATTTGCATACTATGAATTGGAATTTTTGCAATATGCTGACAGGACTACATACTCCCAAAATTACATCGGATTGCCACAGAAAACTTAACTGTTCGTCCGTCCTATCCCGTAGTAAATAATTCCTTGTTTTTTAAGCAGTTCAGGCTGGTATAAATTTCTACCATCAAAGATTACAGCATCTTTTAAGGTATTTCTTATATGATCAAAATCAGGACTCCAAAAATTTTTCCATTCTGTCACAACGATTAATGCATTTGCGCCTTGCAAGGCATCTTCTGCAGTTTTGACTAAAGTTAAACCTTGCTTGTTGCCATAAATTCTTTTTGCTTCGTCCATTGCTTCCGGATCAAAGGCTCGAATACTCGCACCTGCTTTGATTAATGCTTCCAATATAACTCGACTTGGCGCCTCCCGCATGTCATCTGTTTTAGGTTTAAATGCCAGACCCCAAAGCGCAAAAACTTTTCCTTTGACATCGCCGCTATAGTGCTGAAGAACTTTATTAACAATAACTTGCTTTTGACGGTCATTTACATTTTCGACGGCATTGAGTAATTCTGCATTATATCCAACCTGTTGTGCAGTCCGCTCCAGCGCTTTGACATCCTTAGGAAAACAAGAGCCACCATAACCACAGCCGGGATAAATAAAAGAATAACCTATACGGGAATCAGAGCCTATGCCGTTTCTGACATGCTCGATATCCGCGCCTAATAATTCAGCAAGATTAGCCAATTCATTCATAAAACTGATTTTTGTTGCTAACATGGCATTAGCCGCATACTTGGTTAATTCGGCCGAACGAATATCCATGATGATGACTCTGTCATGGCTGCGATTGAATGGCGCATAGAGCGCTTTTAATAACTCCGCCGTTCTTGGATTATCCGTTCCCACTACAATTCTATCGGGCTTCATGAAGTCGGTAATAGCGGCGCCTTCTTTTAGAAACTCGGGATTTGAAACCACATCAAAATCAATCTCCACACCACGCTCTTTCAAAACTTCGAGCATGACCTCCTTGACTTTATCGGCTGTGCCCACCGGCACCGTGGATTTATCAACGACAATACGGTATTCATTCATGTTTTCAGCGATCGACTTAGCGACGGCTACAACATATTGCAAATCCGCCGCACCATCTTCATCTGGGGGTGTACCAACAGCTATAAATTGGAAAGTGCCATGACTAACGGCTTCTTGTATATTAGTCGTAAATTTTATCCGACCTGCTTGCTGATTCTCAATAACCAGAGCTTCTAAGCCGGGTTCATAAATTGGGATAATGCCTTTTGTTAAGTTGTCGATTTTTTCTTGATCAACATCAATGCAAACAACATCATTACCAACCTCGGCCAAACAAACGCCTGTTACTAAACCTACATAGCCAGAACCAAACACCGTTACTTTCATTATTACGTCCTAAATTTTTAATTAATTGAGAAAAAACGTTATTGCGATGACTCTTAACTATTAGGCCGCTACAAAAAACTCGTTCATTTGAGGATTGATTACATAATCCTCATGCTCAAAATTGCGCATTATATATAATTCTGCCTTGATGAGTATCACGGCCAAAAACGGAAATTTTACAGTCGTTCAATCCGGGTAACCCTGGGGGTTTTGTTTCTGCCAATTCCATGTATCTCGACACATAACCTCAATGTCACGAGTCGCCTTCCAGTCCAGTTCCCGCTCCGCTTTAGAGGAATCGGCATACACCTCTGCTACATCTCCGGCACGCCGAGGCGAAATAAGGTAAGGTACAGGACGACCAGAAACAAGTTCGAAGGCTCTCACCATCTCCAACACGCTATAGCCGCGCCCGGTACCTAAGTTAAACACATGAGCGCCTGTTTGGTTCTTCAGCCAGGCCAATGCCCGTACATGTCCCTCTGCCAGATCCATTACGTGAATGTAATCGCGCACACCGGTACCATCCACTGTGGGATAATCATTGCCGAACACGGTTAACTGCTCGCGCCGCCCTACCGCTACTTGACTGATATAAGGCATTAGATTACTGGGAATACCGTTGGGA
Source organism: Methylobacter sp. (assembly GCA_030653175.1). Lineage (GTDB taxonomy): Bacteria > Pseudomonadota > Gammaproteobacteria > Methylococcales > Methylomonadaceae > Methylobacter_A. The sequence continues at coordinate 42,501 of JAURZV010000052.1, read as the reverse complement.
TCCTCGCCCATGGCGCCACTAACGTGCGCCCCAACAGGATTGAAATAGCGCAGCAGAGCAATACGCCATGCCTTATCAGAATTCGCTACATCGGTATAAATCTGCTCCACCATCAGCTTGGAACGTCCATATGGGTTAGTCGCACCCACCGGGAAATCCTCACGAATCGGCAGGTTGACTGGATCGCCGTATACCGTAGCAGACGAGCTAAATACCAACATCTGTATGCCAAACTCCGCCATCACTTCGGTCAGAACCACACTACCTGACACATTGGTATCATAGTAGGTCAGGGGTTTTTCCACCGACTCGCCCACAGCCTTTAAACCGGCGAAATGGATCACCCCGTCAATCGCATGCGTACCGAAGACCTCCCGCAGCAGATCACGGTCACGTACATCACCCTGCACCAGCGGCACCGCCTTACCGGTGATAGAGGCTACCCGATGCAAAGACTCTGCCTTGCTATTACAAAAGTTATCCAGCACCAGCACTTCATAGCCAGCCTGTAACAAAGCCACACAAGTATGACTACCTATATATCCGGCACCGCCGGTGACCAGGATCAATTCTCACATCTCATAAGCAATACCTCTTAACGGGGCTCTTTGACGATTTAGCTTCAAAGCCATATAATTTTTGTCCTTCTTTTGTTGAGTCCTTGCGGGCAGCTGTTTTGCACGCCATTTTTCCGTATTTTCGGTGTTTTGTGCATTCATCGTAGAAAGTGACACTCCATTTCGTGTGGATACTAAAAGCATGCGCTCACCTTACCTGACTAGGTAGACAGCCTTTAGTGCGATTGACATTAAAATATTCTGATTCATTACTAATTTGGTTGATTGATTTAATTGGTTCTGAATTTATTGAGAAGCACAACCATTGTTGCACAACGTAAAGTTCAGCAGCGAGAAGTCATAAGCAAGCATTAGATCGTTCTATTATGCACCTCCTGATCCTTTTAGCTGCCAAATAATCAAAAAAAGTATCAATTCCTCTCCATGTTATTTTTACTTCAGAGGAATAGCTTATATACAAATCCTCAATATTTTTAGGTATTGCAGCCAATCCGTGGTCTTTTAGCGGTCTTTTCATTAGTCTAGTTTGAAAATATCGCAAGCTGTACCTAATTTTTCTCTTGTAATACAGACGAATGTCTCTCAGTGAGAAAGGAGACAGAGGAACATATGAAAACTCAGCATCTTTGCAAATGACGATTCTTGTCTTGTCCCAATCCAGTTTTGGATTCAAATCCCAATATGCCAGTGCACCAACAAGAGAATCATCACCTATAAGACCGAATGGGAGGTATACCTTGTTTTTTCGTAATCTTTCAACAAATTGTTTGGGAAGTGCATATAGATTCCCTGCCAGTCCCCCTACCCTTATCATTTCTTCTCTATTTCTTAGTGAGACTCTATCTGAAGGGAGTGCAGCCGCAGCGTTAGCAATAGGGGTAATTACAAAGCATTTTTCTAGGGCATCAAGTGAGTTTTGCGCAATTTCACAATCACCATCCAAAAAATAAAATAAGTCCGCCTCTATTCCTAGCTCGTGCATAAAAACATTCCAGGCATTCGCTTTATCCCCGACATCAATTGTGACAAGTCGACAAAAACTGTTTGTTTTTAAAAATTCCTCAACAAGCGAACCCGTGTTATCTGTACTGCCATTATTTAGGACAATGCATTCGTCTCCAACCCTAATGGCCTTTTTAACGCTCTCTAAGCACGCAATTATCTTATTTGCTTCGTTATGTGCGAATATTGCAATAATTCTCATATTTTTATCTTTTGTCACTACCGTATCCTTATTATGCATAACATAAAGTAAAAACCCTAACAGGTGTTATGAAATATACCCCACTAGTACATAATTTTGATTATATGCTATTCAATTGCCCGGATAGGGTGAGCAGCGCTGTTTTGATCACAATTTTTCCCATTTACGGCGTGCAGAAAAAACATCGTTCTACCTGATTTTTTTGTATTACTGTGTATTGTTATTTTTTAGAAATGCTTCAAACATAAACAATGACCATATCGGCGAACTATAGTCACGCAAGCCGCTTTCATGCTGACTGACCATCTGCCGCAGGAATTCCTGATCAAACAAACCGCATTGCATCATGGTTTCACCTAGCAGCGCTTCCCGCACCTTGTGTTTTAACGGACCTTTAAACCAGGCATTCAACGGCACGGCAAAACCCATCTTGGGCCGGTATAAAATGTCATTCGGCAAATAATTCTCCAGGGATTTCTTGAAAATGTATTTGCCCTCGCGGCCTTTAAGCTTCAGTTCCGGTTGCAGTCCGGCCATCCATTCAACCAGTTTGTGATCCAACAACGGCACCCGTACTTCTAATGCATGAGCCATACTGGCTCTGTCTACTTTAGTCAGAATATCGCCGGGTAAATAGGTTTTTATATCCAGATATTGCACCAATGACAAGGCGTTATCTGTCGGCGCCTTGTCGACATGCCTTCTGAACACCTCTAACGCTTGATAGCCTTGTAAATCACGCTTTAACTGATCGCTAAACAGGCTGTTACGTAATTCATTTGAAAGCACTGAGACGCTGTGAAAATAACCTTCCATCGAGTCACGGGAAATGGATTCAAGAGTTGATTTGGCCCGAAATATTTTCGGCGCCCAGTCCGCTTTGGGATAAACACGTCCCAACAAATCAAATACCGGCTTTCTGATACTAGCGGGCAGCCACGAACGCATCTGTTCTTCATAGCTATGCCAGCGATATCGCCGATAACCAGCCAAGTTTTCATCACCCCCATCGCCTGACAGAACCACTGTTACCTGTTTTTTTGCCAGCTCGCAAACCCTGTAAGTCGGCAATGCCGAGCTGTCGGCGTAAGGTTCATCGTAAAGACCGGCCAATTGGTCGATCAGGCTAAAATCATCTGGATCAACCTGGCTTAAGCGATGCGAGGTGTGATAGCGTTCCGCCACTTTTGCTGCAAATTGCGATTCATTAAAGGCCGGATCACCAAAAGATATTGAGCAGGTATTGACAGGATCATTGGACAATTCGGCCATCATCGCAACTATAGCGCTAGAGTCTACGCCACCCGACAAAAATGCACCTAATGGTACATCGGCCACCATGCGGATTTTAACGGCCTCGCGTAAGCGTTCGATCAGTTCGGCGCCGGTTGTCTGTTCATCTTGCGGTGGTCTGACGGTAAAATCGACATCCCAATATTGGCGAGGCTGATAGGTTCTACTGCCTCGTTTTATGGTTAAGCAATAACCCGGCTCCAATTTATGAACATTTTTATAGATAGTTTTTGGATCAGGTATATAGCCAAAACCAAAATAATCTTCAATGGCAGTCGGATCCAGCTCTTTAGGTAATTCCGGATGCTCTTTAAGGGACTTTAATTCTGAACCGAAAATAAACTGCCCGTTTGGCAGCTCCGCGTAGTAAAGCGGCTTAACACCAAGTCGATCACGAGCTAAAAATAAAGTTTGCCGATCTCGATCCCAGATTGCAAACGCAAACATGCCGCGAAATTTATCTACACAGGATTCACCCCAAGCTTGCCACCCGTATAAAATAACTTCGGTATCGCAGTGAGTATCGAAAGTATAACCCAGCGCTTCCAATTCTTTTCGAAGTTCGGGGAAATTGTATACTTCCCCGTTATAGGTCAGAACAGCATTTTTATCACGACTAACCATCGGCTGCCGGCCACTGGTCAGATCAATAATCGATAATCGACGATGACCAAATCCTAAACCTGCTTCGATATGCAGACCGCCTTCATCGGGACCGCGGTGAAACTGGGTTTCGTTCATGCGCGACAGCAAATCACGATTAATTTCTCGTTTTTCTTTTATATCGAAAATACCGACAATTCCGCACATAGCTCTATTCCTAACTTGAAAGTGAATCGTAAACTGCTTTATATCGTCCAACCATGGCAGTTAGCGAAAATTCCTGCAATACTCGCTGATGAGCATTTTGGCCATGCTGGTGTCTTTTTTTTGCATCATTGACATAATCCAATATTTTTTCTGCCATCAACACAACGTCAGCGGCTGCAATCAGACTACCGGTTTTTCCATCGACCACTAGCTCTGGATTTCCACCGACATCGGTTGCGATAACCGTCAATCCGGTTGCCATGGCTTCAAGAATAGTATTTGAGATGCCTTCAGCCTGTGACGGGAGTATAAAAATATCCAACCGGCGCATAATTTCAGCCACATCGCTACGCTCACCAGGCAGCCAAGCATGATCGGTTAACTGGCTTTCTTCCAACAAATTTATGGCTAGCGCTTTTAATGGACCATCACCCGCTATAAGTAGCTTAAGTTTATGTTTATGTTCAGGATCGTTCTCACAAATGCGGATAAACGCTTTGACCAGGGTCAACTGATCTTTAACGCCATGCATGCGACCTACCGTGCCAATGATGACTTCATCTTGACTAAACGAAAACGGGCAATCGGGTAGCGGGGCTTTTTTTTCTGTTGGCGGATAAAAAACACGGGTATCGACCCCATTACATATCCTAGTTATTTTTTTCGGTGAAACCTGAATTTTCTCCGTCAAATAACTTTCCAGATGTTTGGACAACGGAATGAATCGCTGGATTAGCGGCTTTATGAGTCGCCGTATCCATTGGTATTTAATGTTGCTTCCATCAGGGTCAGACACATCCCAGCCATGCTCGCTATGCACTCGATGCTTTACCCCTGCCAACCACGCAGGAACTTGGTATTCTATTGCCGCCAGATTACGGGTATGCACGATGGTCGGCTTGATTTGTCTTAACAGCTTATATAGCTTTACAAATGATCCCCAATCCTGACCTTCTTTTTTATTAAACTGATAAATGTCTACATCGTTTCGGATCAATCGCTCTTTAAAATCAGTGCTGTCTTTTAGACACACGATTGCATGTCGGTATGCATCGCAGGGCAGTTGATTGATAAGATTAACCAGACCATTCTCTAAACCCCCTATACCCAGGCGATAAATAATATGAACGATTAACGGCGGCTGTATTATATCAGTGTGCATTCCGCCACTCTTATAACAAGGCCGAAAGCTGACTTACATTTTGTTCCCAACTGAATTTTGCTTTAACAAAATCACGATTGGCATTTGAAGTAATAGCGCCGGGGTTGTTTTGTAACAACTCGTCAAGCTGTTTGATCATAACATCCGCTTCGTCGCCGACTGACACAGAAAGACCTTCATCGTACGGAATGCCTTCCATTGCCGCTGAAGTTGCCACGACATGCTTACCCATAGCCATGGCTTCCAAAACTTTATTTTGAATGCCCCTGGCAATTCTTAACGGCGCAACGGCCAGTTTCGCATAAGCGACATAGGGCCTCACATCATCGACAGCCCCCGTCACAACTATATTATTATTCCTCGCCAGTTCTTCGACTTCTTTGGTTGGTTTGGAGCCGACTATGTAAAACTTTGCATTCGGGTAATTTTTTATTATTTGCGAAAAAACATTTGTTGCAAACCATATTACCGCATCCACATTGGCCCAATAATCCATGGCTCCGGTGAAAACCATGACTTCCTCATCATTACGATAAGGGGAAGAAAATGTTTGCTCGGGCGAAAAATAGTCGATATCGACACCGTTGTTAATATGGCCTATTTTTTCACTTAATGTGGGTGCAAGCGTTTTAAACAAGGCCGCTTCTTGCTCGGAAACAAATAAACCGGCTTTAGCTTGCACGGCTATTTTCTTCTCGTAATCAAACAGGCATTTAGATTCGCGTTGATAAATCCAACGCGCTATACCCTGCTTTTTAGCCGCATACTGCCGCCATTTATCCGAATCTACATCCACAAAATCGACAATCATATCGATGCAGTGCTTGTTCCCATTCTGGAGCATGGGAGCGATAAACTGAGCCATAACCGAGGAAAATATCAACACTTTTTTAATCGAGTGTTTTTTTATCGTATTATCAACCCAATCCTGCATAGCCTGATTTTTGTAATACGGCAAACTTAACGCTTCGCCGGTTAGCAAGCCTTGCAGACTTTTTATTTTAGCTTGAAACGGATTAAGCCCAACATAATGAGTCTCCACGCACAGCGCATCTAGTTTATCGGTATATTGCCAGTCTTTAGGATCATCAATAAAAGTGCCTAAATGAATGTTATATTCGGATGCTAAATATTTTAAAAAATGATAAGAACGTATCTTATCGCCTTTATTGGGCGGGTAAGGAATTCTATGTGCTAGAAAAAGCAGATCTTTCATAACGAATTGAATGTAATTTGTGACTGTTCAGACCGGCCCATTTGGCATAATAAACACTTATCCCAAATCTTTCGATAACCAAGGGCCGATCATCTGACTTATAGATAATGGCAAAACCTTCCAGGCGGCTATGAATAACCTGTACTTAGGATTAAGCGGATTAATATCCGGAAGTGAGTCGGCTTTAACCAAATGAAACTCATAAAATAACGGTTCCGGCGTAAAGCCCCAATTCTTTTTGAAACTGTAGGAGCCAGTACCTATTTTACTGCGTCCGTAGTCGAATATTTTTACGCCTTTTTCTACCGCACGACGCATCACTTCCCAATACATGAAATCATTACCTTTCACATTGCGCGCCAAACCAGTTCCGCCGCCATAATAAGGCAGCACTTCATCCTTATAATAAAAACTCATCACACTGGCGACCAATTGGCCGTTAAGTTCAACGGTTAACACCTCGCATTGATCAGCAAACACGTCTTTAAGAATCTGAAAATATTTTTTCGAGAACACTGGAGTTCCAAGATTTCTAACGCTTTCGGAATAAGCTTGATGCAACCTATCGACATCATCATCAATAGCGCTGGTTAAACCAGCTTCAATACCTTTTCTCACCATGGCGCGTTGCTTTCTGGGAATAGCGAGCATGTTTTTTTCTACATCTGCATCCAACTCTTTTCTAAAGGTCACATACAGTTCTTTATAAGGTCGTTCGGGCGTTTTCTGTACTCTGTTTCTCATTTCCAGGCAATCGACACCCAACTCTTCGGCTAACCGACACGCTTCTTTATCTAATTCTAAAATAGTAAGCTCATCGTTTGACACAATACCGCCGTAAACACAAAATGCGGTTGAAACTAGTGTATTGCCAAATAGTAAGCTTTTAATATGCACTAAGGGTAAAATCCCCATAATTTCCCCGTTATTTTCAACGTAAAGAAAATATGTTTTATGACCAAACGCTCTTTCAATAACCTCTTTCCAACCCGATTGGTGAAAAAAGGTTGCATCTGGAGTTGCTTGAACAAAACTGTCCCAATGCGCATAATTTGATTTATCCAATGTTTTAATCATGCTTCTTAATTACCTATTTGTTTTGTTTTTTGCTTCCATTACCAAAGCACGTTTAGCTGCGTAGCTTGCATTTCACGAATTACTCAGAAATACGTTTTCCATAGTATCCCAATTAAAATCCGCCAAAAGTCTCTTTATTCTATTTTCCATTCGATGCAGATTTAGATAGTGTCTGGTTCGCGTTTTTAAACTTAAGCCTGGTTGCCGAGGCTGTTCCGGATCGATTTCCCAAGGATGAAAATAAAAAATACCAGCCTGATTTTCTTTATTGTTCACCCGATCAAACGCCCATTTCGAAAAGGCATAAGGATAAAACCTGAAAAAACCGCCACCACCACAAGGTAGATTTTTACTTCCGAACTTCACTGTAGTAATTGGAATTTCTTTAAAATCCTGATTATTTATCGGCTCATAAATAAATCTCGGGGCATCCGGCATGCCGTATAAGTCATGCTTCACTGGATAAATACTGGAACTGTATTTAAAGCCTTCTTCTTGCAAAATATCCAGCGCCCATAAGTTTTTTGCACCTATTGAATAGCTGGCAGCTCGGTACCCTTTAACTTCCTTACCACTCAATGCTTCCAGTATTTTTTTTGTTCTGGAAACATCTTCACGAAATTGAGCCGGCGTCTGTTCGGTTACTCTAATATGCTCATAACCATGACACGCTAATTCGTGACCGTCTTTTATAATCCTCATGACCAAGTCAGGATACCGTTCAGCGACCCAACCCAAGGTGAAAAAAGTGGCTTTTATATCGCTAGCTTCAAAAATATCCAGTATCCGCTGAGTATTTCTCTCGACTCTATGCGGCAGAATGTCCCATTGCGATTTTGTAATATAGGGTTCAAAAGCGGACACTTGAAAATAATCCTCCACATCAACAGTCATGGCATTTTTTTGGGTTATTTTTGATTGAGACATAAGTTATATAACCTGAATTACAAATAGAGTCTTTTAATGTCTGCAACAATTCGCAATGCCGCTTTACCGTCCCAATACTCTGGAATTCGACCTAATTTACCGCCAGTTGCCAATATATCATCTACACAGGCTTTAATTTTTTCCGGATCAGTGCCCACTATCGTATTTGTCCCTTGTTCGACAGTTATGGGTCTTTCCGTATTTTCCCGCAGGGTAACGCAAGGAATGCCCAGTGATGTGGTTTCTTCCTGCAAACCGCCGGAATCAGTTAAGACCATTTTTGCGGACTTCATCAACCCCAACATCTGTAAATAACCAACAGGTGGCAAACTGATAATGTTGTCCGAATTAACAAGATCTGACAAGCCATCCTGCTCAATTCGATTACGCGTCCTGGGATGAATCGGAAAAATAACAGGCAACTTTTGGCTAATCTCTAAGATGCTCTGTAACAGTTCCTTTAAAATATGCGGATCATCCACATTTGATGGCCTATGCATAGTGAGCAGCGCATAATGCCCCTGCTGAATGCTATTGATTTTCTGATAGCTTTTTAACGTTTCTGCGAAGGGAATAGCCTGTTCCAGGTTAGCCAGTAATGAATCAATCATGACATTACCAACAAAATGAATTCGAGCGCTTTCTATACCTTCATCAATCAGATTTTTTTCTGCACTTCTCTCTGTTGTAAAAAGCCTATCCGAAATCTGATCGGTCAAAATACGATTGATTTCCTCAGGCATTTCCCTGTCCCGACTTCTTAAGCCTGCCTCGACATGAAGAATGGGAATTTGTTTTTTAACTGCAACTAAACTGCATGCAATTGTTGAATTCACGTCGCCAACAACCAGCACTGCGCAAGGCTTAACTTTATCTAACACAGGTTCAAACCGTAACATAATATTGGCGGTTTGCTCACTATGTGAACCTGATCCAACACCTAAGTCTATATCAGGCTCAGGGATACCCAACTGCTGGAAAAATGAGGCTTTCATTGCTTGATCGTAATGCTGACCAGTATGAACTAAATAAGGATTTACATAGTCCTTTAATATCCTCAGTTCTTTTATTATAGGCGCCATCTTCATAAAATTGGGCCTTGCGCCTACCACACAAACAATTGTTTTTTTTTTCATGGTATTTTCCCTATCCTTGACCTGAATCTTCGTCATAAATAGCATCCATATCCAGCTGGATTAAGATTGCTTTACGTAATAACGATCGCTCTTTATTCAAAGTATTTTGCAAATTTAAAACAATCTTTTCCAGTGCAACAATGCGTTGCTCTAATGACCCATTAGTATCAATTGTTAAAGCGGCCGAACTTGATAAGACATCATGAGACTCATCAATCACAATTGATGTTTCTTCTTCAATTTCAGCAATCACTTTAGTAATCGCGCTTAAATCAATAACCGCCAATTCTTCAAGATAACCAAATAGTAAGACCCTGTCACATAATGTATTTATCCTTCTTGGGATACCTTGCGTATAATTACTGATACCAGTAAAAACGTCCCCATCAAATTGCGGTGTCTGTGCCCAACCAGCTTTTTCTAAACGAAATAAGATATAACTTTTAGTTTCTTCTTCATTTAATGGTTTTAGTTGATAGGTTGCTACTATGCGCTGCCTTAGTTGTTCCATTTCCGGCAAAAACAGCGTTTCACTCAATTCAGGCTGGCCTATTAGAAATATCTGAAACAAAGATTTGCCGGCTAATTCAAAATTAGTCAACATTCGCAGCTCTTCCAATGAATCTTTTGGAAGATTTTGGGCCTCATCGACAATCATCAGTATCCTTTTACCGTCCCTGGCCTGCTGTATAAAAAAGCGTTGGATTCTAGTTAATAATGTCGATTTATCCTCACCATCGTATGGAAGCCCAAAAGTTGCCGATATAATTTTTAACAGATCGTCAGCCCCCACTTGCGAGGAAACCATAATACCGATAGTAATGTTGTCATCATTTAAACTTTTAACCAGTTCTTTAACAAGCATTGTTTTGCCGGTACCTGGTTTACCTATGACGATAACAAACCCCTCGCCCTGCTTCAACCCGTAATGCATATAGGCTAATGCTCTTCTGTGTACCTCGCTATTAAAAAAGAAATCAGTATCGGCATTTAGTTGAAAGGGTTTTTTATTCAGATTATAGAAACCATCATACATAGTTAATATCTCATAAATAAACTGGCTGTTGCTCGGTTTTCTTGATAGTTATTTGCATTTAAATTTAACGGTTGAAAGGCATTTATATTTGCATTGTTGTCTGATGATTGATTCACATGACGAAATTCCAGTTTGCCATTAATGTGACTGGTGATTGATCTATTTACCCCGATTAAGATGTCATACCTATCATCTTTTATATCCATACCTCTATCGGTTTGCTGCCACAAAGGGCGTATATAAGCACTCGTTTTGCTTGCAAACTGCCAATTCCATGTCGCACTTACTCCTCTGACTATCTGGTTATTTCCGCTGGTCTGAAACACCCTATCTTCATTATAAGCATTCGCACCTATAATACTTTTGCCTGTATTAAACGAAACCGAAAAATCCCATTTTTTTCTAACGATCACTTCATTGGTTAATGTTGGAAGATTTATTGCTCTTTGCACAGATTGATTCGTAACTGGGTCTATTATGTCATTACCGAACGAATCCTGAACGGTAAAAACCTGTTGTTGCAATAAAATTTCCTGTACTGTGATAGTGTCATTATCATGGGTCAATGCCCAAGTTGATTGTCTTGTTCGGTATTTTAATGCTGTTTGCCACGTTTTTCCTGAATTTAAACCGATAGAATTGTTTCTAAAAGTTGTAATCCAGTTTAGCCGCTGCATAGGTGAAATAGCGACAGTTACATAGCTATTGTTACCGGCTCCTGCCTCAATACTATAATATTGACTGGGTTTCCATTGCCCGCCAAAAGTATAAAACAAGCCATTTTTGTTAGTAGTGGTCGTAGACTGGAAACTGTTTTTACTATAGCCTCCCCGTGCAAAGACATTGAAATATTGATTTAAATAAGTTCTCACTATCGCATCTGTATTTTGAAATTTGACATCATCGCTCCCCAGTCTGTAATTTTCAGTATTATTGTGAGATAGATTCCATTTAATACGCTGAAATTCAGAGCCACTGTTTAGTTGAATTATTTCCGCAAGATTTACGGTGTCTGAAATTGCATTCAATGATGAATTAGAATTATTGTTTGAAGATGAATCAGTTGTTACTGTATCGAAATTAAGCCTAAGGCTGCCATTAGCATAATTGCCGAAACGAGGAGTCCAATACGGTGACACGCCAAAAGTAGACACATTAGTGCTATTACCAGACCCTGAGATATTGTCATTAGCGACTTGGCTACTATTGATATTTTGCTGGCTAATCGAGCTATGTGAATCTAAAAATAATCTATTTGGAATAAAGGTATTATGAGAATTATACTGCAATTGATTCGCTATCTTGATACCATTATTTCCACCAGCATTATATAAATTCTGCATTCTGTAATTTAGATTCAGAGTCGATCGTGCAGATCGACCTATGATTGAAATGCCAGGACTCACTTCAGTAACAAACGCACTCTTTTCATTTCCTGACTGCAACAGATTAATATTATCAGAATAAATTTCTTGCGTAGAAACAGAGGGTCTCATTGTTACATTAAATGCATATACCTGTTCGTGATAACTAAGCAGATAAACAATACCTATATACCTGATAGACAAGGAGAATGCATTAAATACTCGCCTTTTTACAAAAACAACATCAATACCCATACAATCCATATCCATAATGGTTTGCGTCTACATTCTTTTGCGTTTTATTAAGCAATACTAAAACGACATCGCAAAACACCAATTTATTAACTGAGGCCATTATCATACTTTGTGGTGTTTTTTCAGCCTCTACAACCAATATTACCTGTCCAACCAAACCCGCCAGAACCTCACCTTGAGTGGCCGCTAGCAATGGAGGAGAATCAAATATAACCATTCTATCAGGGTATCTATTGCTTAACTCTTGTGCCAATAGAATCATTCTATTGCTAGTTAATAGCTCAGTAGAATGTTTGTGTTGCTTACCTGCAGGAATTACACTAAGCCCTGGCATATTTGTCTTTAACACTATATCTGAAAACTCAACATTCTGGCCTTCCAGATACTCTATCAATCCGGGCGATGACTTAATTCCCAACGTCTTTGAAACAGATGGGCGCGCGACATCGGCATCAATCAATAAAACTTTTTTATCTCGCTCATTTGCAATACTTAAAGCAAGATTAATGGCAGTAAATGTTTTCCCTTCTCCAGGAATACTGCTAGTTATCAAAATAAGATTAGATCGATTAATGCCAACACTCCCAATCCCGAAGGCATTATTAATCAATGGTCTTTTGATATTTCTGTATTCCTCTACTGCTTGCGTATTTGTATTACTGGCAGGCGTTACAAATCCTAGTTCAGCCAATGCTTCCCAATCAATATATTCAATTTCTTTCGCGCCATTCGACCGCTCTTCTTTTCCGGAAGCACCCATTAATTCAGTCGTAGACGCCGAGGTACTTAACGAACAACTATCCTGATTGCTTAAATTATTTTCAATTTCATTGGGAGAATCAGTCGAATTACCTGATTTTTGCCTTTCATCTTTGGCTTTATTTAAAGCTCTTTCAATGATGCTCATCTATTCCTCTATATGATACTTTTTAAGTAATCCGATGCAATAAGCCAGCAATACTAGTAAAATTTATCTCCAAAGCCTCAACAGTCATAAATCCAAGATAAATCAACACAAGCCCCAGCACTGCACAATAATATCGAACAATTTCATTTTTATTTTTCGATAATTCGATAGAGTTATTTTTTATAGAAACCCCACCTAGAACTGGAAGTCCAGTTATCTGTCCGAGTTGCGAGGCTGACATAATAGTTGGTTTGGTCATATATAATAATAATGATAGACTAAACCCAAAAATAAAGCCGACTACAAGCAATCCGGAATAAAAATACATCCGCTTAGGAGATGAGGGCTTTAACGGAACATTTGGAGCATCTGCAATTTTAAATTTTAGCGCCTCAGCCTGATCATCAACTTTCTCAGACATGCTCGCTTGTTCCCTGCTTTCAAGTAACTGCTCATAATTCTTTTTTATAGAATCATAATCTCTATTTAGGTTTTGCAACCCTGTTTCAACAGCCAACCTGGATTGCATCTCTTCTCCAATTTTTTCAACGCATATCTTTAATTCATCAACACGCGCCTTAGCAGATGCCACGGCTGCATCCGCCTCATTTAGAGCAACTTTCACTGTTTGAACATAGGGATTGGCCATTACATTAGGTTTAACAAACATGTCATCAATCGCACCCTTCTTTTCCGTTTTTTGTTTGACCTCTTCCAACCCTTTAATTGTATTATTAATCGATACAATCTCAGGATGATTTTCAGTAAATCTAACTAAAAGCTCCTTTTTCCTTAAATTAAGCGCTTCTATTCTGCTATCTTCTTCTGTTAAATCACCACCAAAATCCGCAACAGCCCAGTCTTCATCAGAATCCTTTATACCATTTAATTGCTCTGTGAGTGCTTTTTGTCGAGACAGCGCCTCGCTTAGCTGCAATTTAGCATCGTCAAGAAGACTTGCTGCGCTTTGAGCTTGAGTAACATGCCCCCCTCCTTCTCCAGGCAATAATCCTAAATTAGCGCGCTTAAAATTTTCTTTGGCTTGTTCTGCATTTCTTAATCGAGTTTCATATTCTTGAATTTGATCGTCTATAAATTTTTTGGCAACATCTGTACCGGCCAGGGTAGATTGATGCGTTTGTTCCGAAAAAACAGTTAATACCGCTTGAACAACATTTTTGGCCAAAGTGGCGGATGTTGCTTCATATTTTATAGTAAATATATCATCTCGCCCTCCTTCAATTTTAATGTCCTTTTTCAACTTTTCAATAAGGGCTGATTGATCGATCGTATCGGATTGTTTATTTAAATCCGACATCTTAATAATTTGTTCAATATTGTTCCGTGTAAACATCAATACCTGCATAATACGCAGCAATCCAGCAGTATCAGATTGAATAGTCATTCCACGCAGCAAGGGCTGTAACATGGTTTTTGTTTCAACATGAACCTTGGCTTCAGAAGCATATTTATTAGGCATAGCAAATACAAATAACCAGCCGCCTAAACAAACTAGCCAAGCAACAATCAAGGCTAACCATTTGTATCTTAATGCGCCCTTTGCATAATAAAAAAGTTGTGCTAACTGATCTTGCATATTACTTTAATTACCTTAATTTAATATAAATACACTGATGCACTTTTCATTGAAAATGACTATTCTACTCACCACTCCAATCTGAGTGAAAAATCGTATCTTTTGTAAAACTTTACCTATTGATGTTCATGACTTTCCGTTATTTACGAAGTTGAATGCTCTCAGAATAGGGGAGTAGTATTAACACGGACGTATAGATATATTTAATACTAAAAAAATGCTTCGGGAATAATCACAATATCTCCGGGCAGAATTTTTACATTCGCCGCAAGATTGCCTTTGTTAATCAAATCATTAATTTTAATACCAAACTGTTGATTCTCACCATTGATAATGCGGACAATACTCGCTCTATTGCCATCCGCATATTGTCCCAACCCACCGACTTGGATCATCAAATCAAGCAATGTCATATCTTTCTTATACGGAAATGCCTTAGCAGAAAAACCAGCTCCTCCCCCACTAGTACCAACTCCGCCGCTAGTGCCGCTAGTGCCGCCACCTCCGCCTGAGCTCCCGCCGCCACTCAGCTGACCAACAATTCTAACCTGCTGAGTAAAAACGCCCTGAAACCCAGCCACCATGATAACAACTTGCGGATCTCTGACATATTTCTCCAGCTGTTTCTCCATCACTCTAGCTAATTCGGACGGTGTTTTGCCACTCGCCAATAGATCCTCGGCTAAGGGTATAGTAATTTTCCCATCAGGCCTTACTATTGCTGTCGTCGAGATATCAGGGTTTCCCCACACAAAGATCTGCACTTGATCACCAGGACCAATAATGTAAGTATAGTCTGAAGGAACTGCCATATCTTCGCCCAGCGGTGGATAGCCGCACCCTGGTATTAACAAAATAAGCAAAGGAAACGCTAATTTTATTGTCTTTAAAAATCTCACCACATTCACCTCAGCATTTGAATATTACATAAATTCAGCGCGATATCTTTCAGCACAACTTAACTACTAATTTATTAAAGCCTCCAAAGTCTAATTCCTTTCGGAACCTTATTTCTGTCTAGTTTAGCTTTAATATCAAGAACTATACCGGTTCTATTTTCCAATAAACCTGCCATATAAGACCAATCTTTCTCCATAAAATATTGATGCGGCACTGCGAACAATATAGCATGGGCAGATTTCAATTTATCTTCATTCGCCAATAACTCAATGTCATACTCTTCCTTTATTTCATGAATATCAGCCATTGGATCAAACACCTGTACGTTTATGCCATAATCCAATAACTCTCTGACTATATCAATGACTCGCGTATTTCTTATATCAGGAACGTTTTCTTTAAAGGTAAAGCCTAAAACAGTGACTACGCTTCCTTTAACACATATTCCATCCTTGATGAGCTCTTTTACTATCTGGGTTGCGATAAAACTACCCATGCTGTCATTGATACCGCGTCCTGACAAAATGACCTGAGGAGTATAGCCTAATATTGACGCTTTGTAGGTTAAATAATAAGGATCCACACCTATACAATGGCCGCCAACTAAGCCTGGATCAAAAGGTAAAAAATTCCATTTTGACGATGCCGCCGCCAATACATCCCTAGTATCAATTTCCATTTTATTGAAAATCAACGATAATTCATTCATTAAGGAAATATTTAAATCCCTTTGAGTATTTTCAATTACTTTCGCAGCTTCTGCTACTTTGATTGTTGGAGCTCTATGCACCCCGGCTTTCACTACTGATTCATAAACAGCAGCTACAATCTCTAATGTCTCCGGCGTATCCCCAGATACGATTTTGGTAATTGTTTTAAAAGTATGAACTTTATCACCTGGATTAATGCGTTCTGGCGAGTATCCGACATTAAAATCAAGGCGCCATTTTAACCCCGATTCCTGTTCCAAAATAGGAATACAATCTTCCTCAGTTGCTCCCGGATAAACTGTTGATTCATAAACAACAATATCCCCTTTTTTAAGTTGCTTACCAACTGTTCTTGAAGCATTAATGACAGGCGATAAATCTGGCTGTTTAGCATTATTGACAGGAGTGGGAACTGCAATAATATGAAAATCCGCTTTTTTCAAATCATTAGCATCACAAGTATATAAAATATCTGTTGCAACCAAATCAGATGCCTCAACCTCGTTTGTTCGCTCTACACCTTGCTTTAATTCATCGATTCGTATTGAATTAATATCAAATCCAATCACTTGTCGAGTTTTCCCAAACTCTACCGCTACAGGCAAACCAACATAGCCCAAACCAACAACCGAAATTTTCCTATTATGATTATTCATCAAGTTATCCTGTAAAAGTTTTTATACCATTGAACAAAACTCTTAATCCCGTCTTCCAGCAACATGGCTGGCTTATACCCCAAATCATTCACCAAATCTGAAACATCTGCATAGGTATCCGGCACATCTCCCGGCTGCAAAGGTAACAAGTTCTTTATTGCCTCTTTACCCAAACATTTTTCCAGCGTTTCAATAAAAGTTAGCAAATGTACTGGATTATTGTTACCTATGTTATAGATACGGTAAGGAGCAAAGCTGGTTGCCGGATCAGGATTTCCACTTTCCCAGTCAGCATTAACTTGTGCCGGTTTATCAATAACCCTGACAACCCCCTCAACAATATCATCTATATAAGTAAAATCACGACGATGGTTACCATAATTAAACACATCTATCGCTTTACCTTCAAGGATATTACGGGTGAACATGAACAACGACATATCCGGCCGGCCCCAAGGACCGTAAACGGTAAAAAACCGCAAACCGGTGGTCGGCAGGTTATAAAGATGGCTATAAGTATGGGCCATTAATTCATTGGCTTTTTTACTTGCAGCATAAAGCGAAACAGGATGATCGACATTGTCATGGACAGAAAAAGGCATTTTGGTGTTCGCCCCATAAACCGAACTGGATGAAGCGTAGGCTAAATGCTCGACGGCATGACGCCTACACCCTTCCAATATATTGATGAAGCCGACTATATTCGAATCGATATAGGCACGAGGATGGGTTATCGAATACCGCACGCCTGCTTGAGCCGCCAGATGCACGACTCTTTGAAACTGCTCACGGGCAAAAAGCTCTTCTACTGCAGCCCTATCGGCAATTTCAAGCTTAATAAATTTAAAGTCGTCATAATCTTGCAACCGTTCTAATCGCGCCAGCTTTAAATTAACATCGTAATAATCGTTAAGATTGTCTATGCCAACAACTTCATCTCCACGGTCTAGTAATCTTAAACTAAGGGTTGAACCTATAAATCCTGCTGCTCCTGTTACCAATATCTTCAAAATTTCCCCCTATGAATGCTGTTAAAATGAAAATACTTTATAAAAGATTATCTTTTGTGCGTTTCGTTTTAGCCATGATTTCATTCAATAATAACTCAGCTGCTTTTTCATCAGGAAACCCTCCCTTCTTCGCCGCCAATTCAAGAGCCTGCCTGAGTTCGGCAATGGCCGCGCTATTATTTCCATTTTTATAATAAGCAACACCTAAATGATATCTAAATATCGGAACATCAGGTGCCGAAGTAATTATTTGATTTAACAAGCTCAAACCCTTCCTTGAATCACCTTGTTTAATCATTGCCCAAGCATAGGTATCCTTGTAATAAGGCTGTATTGAGTCTTTAAATTTTTCAGTCAGCTGGACAGCCTTTTCTAATTTTTCTTCACTTGTATATCGATCCGTAAGTATAGCTGCTAAGTTGTTGATCGCAAGATCTAAATTAGGATCGCTTGTTAACAATGTCTCATAGGTTGAAATTGCGGAATCATAATCACCCTGTATTTCATATAAAGTCGCTAAAGATAGTAATAATTTCACATCCCCTGGATTCTGTTGAAGTCCATCTTGATAAATTGCGATAGCTGCCTTATTGTCACCTTGTGCTAACTTAATTTGTGCTAGTGAAGCATACAACTCTGATAATTTCTTATTTTTCTCAATTAAATTTGTCAATAGTAATGATGACTTATCAAACTGTTTATCTTTTACCAATAGATTGCTTAAAATAATACTTGCCGAAATATTCTGATGATCCTTAGCCAATAGATTATTTAAGAAGACAATCATGTCATCTTTTTTATTTAGGCCCTCGTAGCAACGAACCATATTAACTAAAACTTCATAATTTCCAGGGATATCTACTACTAATTCTTTATATAGCTCAATTGCTTTAACATAATCACCTTGCTCTTGAAAAATTTGGCCCTGTAGATATTTTGCCAAATTTTTCGCTTGTGGATTATTACTATTTAAAATTCTTTGTATCAATCCTTTTGCATTATCCCACTTACTTGCCAATAAATTTAGCTTGACTAATCTCTCAAGCAGCACTAAATTTTCCGGCTCAACCCTTAATGCTTTTTCAATTATTTCCTGTGCATAATTAACATCTTTAACTGCTAAAGCTTTGTCATAAATATATTTTAGCGCTTGGGAATTCGTAGGATTGACTTCCAAAACCCTTAAGAATTGTTTTTCTGCCTGTTTTTGATCTCCTTTAATGGTAAATGACTGAGCTAGTAAAATAAGCGTTTCCTCAGAACCTGGTTTTTCCCAAAGTACTTTAGATAATAAATCGATTGCGTCATCATACTGTTTTTTTGTAAGTAACAATCTCGCCTGAAAAACTTTAGCATCAATATAATTTGAATTAGCGGCTAAAACTTCCGCAACAATTTTTTCTGATGTTTCAAAATCTTTAACATCAAATGCAATTTTTGCAAGTATCATTTTTGCTGAGAGCACTTGCTCAATATCCTCATCCAGATCTATAAGCCGATTAAGTACCTTTTTTGCTTCATCAAAGTTTTTTTGAGCAATCGACCATGTAGCAAAAGCGAGTAATGTTTTTGATTTGTCCTTATATTGCTCCGTAAATTGCCGAAATTGTTCTTGCACTCTTTCTGGATTTGAAGCGGCTAAAAAATCAAGTAACAATAATTTCAAATTGATATCATCAGGTTTTGCAGCAATCAATCCTTTCAATAATTCTTCAGCCTCTGCTTTTTTACCTGTTTGAGCGTAGATTTTAGCCAATATAATTTTAAATTCTTGGTTGTCAGGATATAAAGAAACTAATTCATGATAATCAGCAACAACAGCATCACTATTCCGGGTCTTTGCATCTAATTGAATTTTAAAAAGCCGTAACGCAACATTACTGGTATCTAGCTTTATTGCAGTATTTATTAAAGTCAAAGCATCATTAAATCTTTCTGTTTCCATATAAATTAATGCATTCAACATCAAGGCATCAGAAAAGCCTGGATTCGTTGTTAAAACACCATTTACAATTGCTAGCGCTTCTGTATATTTTTTTTGTTTGGTGAAAACCGATGCTTTTAACAATAATGCGTCCAAATTCTGGCTTTCCCCCTTTAAAATGAATTCGGCTTGCTCAAGCGCTGCATCGGGTTGGCCTAACAGAAGCTGAACCTTACCAAGCTTTAATCTGGCTCCTGTATGCGAAGGAGATAACTCAATAGTTTTTTTCAAGTTTTCAATCATCGCTTTATATTGCCTATTCTTTTCATCCAGCAAAGCGAGATAATAATAGGTTTCAGCAGTATTTTTATCGGACTGGCTCGCTGTTTTTAATTCAAGCACAGCTTTTTCATACTCCCCCTTATTAAAATATTCAACGCCTTTTTGCAAATGCTCTTTGGGGTCTTCTTTATTGCAGCTTCCCAATAATAACGTTGAAAAAATTAAAATTATTAACTTTCTATTGCCACGACACTTAGGTCTAATCATGTTAACTTCACTCTATAAAAATCTCGGATTTAGAACTATCAACTAGCTATGTTTATTCCATCTCATATCTTTAAATTCAACGCATACAACTTTAAACTACAGGCATATTGCAAAAAACACATTACATTATGCGTCCAATAAACCATTAACTAGAGGCAGTTTAATAGTAAATATACTTCCTTCGTCCGGCGTACTATCAACAGTAATCTGACCAGAATGTTTTAATATATAATCACGAGCTTCATAAACACCAATTCCCATTCCTGCATTACCTTTAGTTGTGTCAAATGGCTTGAATAGACGCTCTGCAATAAACTTGTTATCCATACCAGAGCCATTATCAATGATTTTAATGATTGCCTGCTGCTCATCTCTACTTAACTCCAATCTAACCAAGCCTTTATCATCAGTTGCGTCCTGTGCATTTTGCACCAGGTGGCCCAAAATAGCAGTTATTTTTTCTTTTTCGCCTAAAATACAAATATTATCTTGGCTTACAGCTAGTTGCAGAACCGGTCTGTTTCCAGCTTGTAGAATAGCAACATCAGATACGATATCCGCTAGATTGATTATTACCCTATCCCCATTATTTTTAACACCTTTTTTTAGTTGGCCAAGAAGATGATCAATTTTATTAACTACATTTTCAAGAGTCGCTATAGAATCATCAATAAATTCTGGATTATGTTTATGCCCTTCCGCATTTCTTACAATAAGGGAGATTTGTGCTACTAGATTTTTCAAGTCATGTACAAGATAAGCAGAAAACCGATTATAAGCCTCAAACTGACGCGATTTAGCCAATGCTTCACTAGCTCGACTGAGTGCCAATGCATTGGCTAATTGCATACCAGCTGTTTTTAATAAGTCATGATCTTCCCAATTAAGTCTTCTTATAGCTCTAGCCTGAGTCAATACTACAAAAGCTTCCATCTCATTTTGCCGAAACAATGGAATAATTAACCAGACATTTTTCTCTTTTGAACACCATTGTGATAAATCCACTTCATCGTAAACTTCAGGGTCATTTATAAGCTCAATAAAGTCAATAACCCAACGTTTGGCAATAAGAAATTGCACCAAAGACTGGTTAGCGTTAATCAATTGCAAAGACTGGAAACCAAGATTATTTTCTTCAGTCAGATAAAAATCACCCTGCTCATTTTTTAACCATAAGCCTCCCCCTGAACTATCGACCAGCTCAGCCATAGTTTTAATAATAAATCCAGATAATTCGCTGAGAGAGTCTAACATGGCTAGCGATTTGCAGAGCTTAATCCACTCATCACGATAGTCATAACGGAGGTGAAAAAAATGTTTACTGAAATAAACTTTAGCTAGCGCCTTGACCTTTCCCGAAATAAAAGCGATTGAAAGCAACAGGATTGCTAGAAAAATAAAGATCAATTGTGCGAGCTTTCCCCAACTGCCACCATAATTCCTGATATAAAAGCCAGTGAACGACATCAAAATTAAATACAACCCAATACTAAACAGTACCGCTGTATGAAACACCAACTTCCTTGAAAAATTTATTCTAGCGGCATCGGTCTGGAATCGACGGATTGAAACAGCTAATAAGGGTATTATAAGAACATTAATAAATCCTCGCGAATTCCAAAGCGTATCGTCAAGCTTTACAAACAATAACGACTTACTGTAAACAATAAAATCAGTAATAAATAATGCGCCCAAACTCAAACATGAAAATTTAATTACCCAGCGCTGCTCAACACCGGCATTACGGTATGCTTGCTCGACTAAAATTAAGCCTATAATCGAAAAAATAGCATGCGCAACAAGACGCGGATCTTGTCCAATGAATTGCTGAATGAAATATCGAAAGTCTGCGAAAACTTCCAGCACCAAAACAAATACCGTTAACAAAATTACCACATAAGCCACTCTGGACTTAAGCACTAAAGTATAGTTACAATTAAACTGTTGACGGGACAGCAATGTGCCCAATAAAAAAAACCAAGCCGCATTACGTAATGTTTCAAGGGGCAGGATTTCTGAAATGAATAAATCGGTGCTTTGTAGTGTGTAAGCAGCAAAACCGGCCCAAAGCAATGAAAAACCAATTGCTATAATAAATTGAATTGCTAGCGGATTTTTTTTTATACCTACAAAAGACAGCGGCAACAAAAGAAAATAAGCAATGCTAGCTGTTAAATAACCGTAGAAACTATAGCTTTCCATAACTTTTCAACATCTTCCTCAGCCAATTGACGTTAGAATTTTTATTAGATTTGCTATAACTAGCCATAATATTGCAATGACCAGCACTCCAGCTATAACATCTGAATACTTTTCCCATAAATAAATAAGACTTAATCTATTTTGCTCATCACCATTATCGTCTTCATACACACTATTTAGCTTATCATTATAGCTTGATGATATTTTATAGCCATCTTGGTGTTTATAATGTGTATCATTTTGATAGATCATACTAGAAAATATGTTCTGGTTTTCATACAAATTTCGTTTTCTCTTTGGCTGCCTAATACTATTAACATCAGTACTCAACACATAATTTGTATCTATACGTTCATCAAGAAAATTTTTTGCCCATATATCAATTCTATTAAAAATAATAATAGAATAATTTAAATCCGCTTTTATTTCCTTCCAACCCATCTCAGTTTCCAATAATGTCAGCACATCAATTCCATTGTTACTTATAAACTGAGTATAGCCACTTCTGCCTGCACCCGTTAAATAATATTGCTGATAACTCAATGGCTTATTTTGTATTTTTTGTATCATTGTATTTTTTTTCAATATCGAAAGCAACTCAATATCATACTCAGACGCAATTTTGTCCCTGTTATCATTCAAAAGATTTATTTCATTAGCGTTGATGTTTTCCAATTTTTCATTTTTTTTCTTATCAACATTCTTCAAACTATTATCATAGATACCAGCAGCATTAGAAATAATTGGTATTTCAAAAACCAGGAATAATACTATTGAAAAAATCAATCTGAGCATTATATAAGTCCTATAAAATTCATTGAATAGGTAACTATTCAGTTCTCCTACTTTCCAAGTAGGTGTTAGAAGAGACTTTTCAAATAATCCTACATTTTCAAAGAAGGAGATGAATGTTTACAGCTTTATTACTCCCATCTTACTCAGAAAATATTTAACTTATAGCACGTCAAAACTGATTAAGCTAATGAATAACAATAACTTTATCTGCTTTTAAAAAGTAGATGTTTTTTCGCTCAGAGGGGAGCAGTTTGAATTCCATATTTATCAAGCAGCGTATAAAGCGTTGGACGCGTCACGCCTAAAAGCTTTGCTGCATTTGATATATTATTATCAGAATATATTAGCGCTCTTTTTATGGCAATTGTTTCAGCAACATCTCTAATCTCCTTCAAATTAAATGGTACTGAAGTATCCGTACTTTGTGCTAGCTCCAAATCATCAATAGTGATATTAACTTCGTCAGTCATAATGACCGCTCTCTTGATCCTATTTTCAAGTTCTCGAATATTTCCAGGCCATGGATAAGTTTCAATAGCTGTTGTCGCCTCTTTACTGAAGCCTTTAATTTTCTTATTATTTATTTCACAGAAGCGTCTTAGTAGTGTAGTGGCAATTACAATTGCATCCCCCTCTCTTTCTCTTAAAGGTGGAATATTTATAGTCACTTCATTAATTCGATAATACAAATCACTTCTAAATTGACCATTATCAATTAATGCTTGCAGATTCTGATGGGTTGCGCAAATAATGCGCACATCAACCGGAATTTCTTGTCTTCCTCCAATCCGTTCTATGGTTCTTTCCTGCATAAAACGTAATAACTTAGCTTGTAATGCAAACGGAAGATCGCCTATTTCATCCAAAAAGAAAGTACCATTATGAGCATATTCAATTTTACCTTTGGTTTGTTGTGCGGCTCCGGTAAAGGCCCCTTTTTCATAACCAAATAATTCGCTTTCCAGTAAATTTTCCGGAATAGCAGCACAGTTCACCGCAACGAAAGGTTTATTAGATCGATCACTTAGGCTATGAATTGCTTTAGCCAACACCTCTTTACCGGTACCGCTTTCACCTAATAATAAAGTAGTGACATTAGTAGGGGCGACTTTTTCAACCATGCGCGAAAGTTCATGCATTTTTTTACAAGAGGCGATAATACCCGCCAAGGGTTCCGGCGTCTTTTGTCGTAGCGTTGAATATTCTTTTTCCAGTTCATCCAGTTGAAAGGCCCGTTTAATAATCATATTGAGAATATCAATATCGACTGGTTTTTGATAGAAATCGTAAGCTCCCATTGCCACTGCTTTGATGGCGTTTTCTCGATCATCATTGCCTGTAACCACGATGACTTTTGTAGCAGGAGCCAGCTCCAGAATTTCCTTGAGTGTCGATAGTCCTTCGCTGGCATTTGCGGCATCCGGCGGCAAGCCCAAATCAAGCGTTACCACGCTTGGCATATATCGCTTTAAAGCGGCAACTGCGTCATTTCTATTGCCGGCAATAACCGTTTGATACGCATCAAAACTCCATTTTAATTGTTTTTGTAAGCCTATATCATCTTCGACAACGAGCAATACTTTTTTATCATTCATTTTTAAAGTAGCAATTTTAGTCAGTGGACTGCCCGAGAGTGAGAGATGAGCAACATAATAATATTAACGACTCATTCTTGAATATATTTAATTAGCCTTTAATTTGTCTAATAAACTAAGGGCGGCCTTTTTTTCCGAAAAGTCTTGTCCAGCTTTAGCAAGAGTTTCGAGTATTTCAAGGGCTTTATTCCTGTTATTATTAGCAGCATAAGCCTCCGCCAGATGAAACTGAATATCATTTGCGGCGGGCGCCAAGCTGACAGCCTTTTCAAGCACAGTTAAACCTTCTGCCGGCTGGCCCTGTTTAACTAGGATATAGCCATAAGTATCTGCAATTGCGCCCGACTCAGGCGAATTAGTGTAAGCTTTTTTTGCTAATTCTATAGCTTGCGGATTGTTTTGTTGCGAATAAAGCCATGCTAAATTATTCAGCGCCAGAACATTCTCGGGTTGTTCAGCCAATATTGCTTTGTAATGATTTTCGGCTTGTGAATTGTTATTCAGCTGTTGGTAAACAGTTGCTAGCTTGAAATGAATAGCGCTGTTTTTTGGGTTTTTTTCTAATGCCTGATCGAGAAATTTTACGGCCTCTGGCAACTTTTTCTGTGCGCTCATTAAATCGACAATAGTAAATAATACCTTATCATTGGGCTGCAATTTATAAGCTTGCTGATAGATAGCAAGAGCTTTGTCCAACTTTTTTTCTCCCAGAAAAACATCACCCTTTAACAGCTTACCTAATACTAATTTTGGAAACAGGTTATCGATTTTACTGGCGAGCTCTGACGCTTCCGGATAACGTTGCAGTTTAATTAAATAAGCCGTCTTAAAGGCAAGTGCTTGTGGATTATTGGGTTCAATTACTGACGCTTCATCCATTAATTTCAGTGCTTCTTTTTCTTTACCGGGCTGTTCACTCAGCAATTTAGCTAATAACAAACGATGATTAATATCTTGTTTTTCTTGATTAATTAGCTGGCGCAACGTCTGTTCTGCCAATATTTTTTTATCATTGACAATTTGAGCACCGGCAAGAACGGACAGCGCTTGACTATTATCAGGATAACGTTTAACTAAATCTTCACTTAAGAAGAGTATCTTTTCCGGTTTATTTTGTAGAGCATAAAACTTCCCTAAATTTTTAATTACTTCTATTTCTGCGGAGATATTACCTTTTACTTTTTCATGCGCTTTTAATAAAACAGTTTCCACTTCGGAGTTATTTTTCTGTTTATACGCAATGTCCGCTAACAAAAAATAAGCACTAACAGTTTTCTCATTAATAGATAATGCCTTATTAGCGTAATCCTTAGCTTTATCCAGTTCTCCTGCTTCTAAAGTCAGCTTTGCCAAACCAAGATGCGCTAAAATATTTATTGGATTAATTTGTAGCGCTTTTTGATAACTTTGTTCCGCAGCAAAGGTATTTTTTTCCAGCGTTTCCAATAAAGCTTGTAAATTATAGAACTCTGGTTCTGCTGGAGCTTGCTTTAATAATGCAGAAATTTTATCTCTGGCCTCTTTAAGTTTATTTTGTTTTAAAAGACTCAGCGCTTCGAGATAATTCGATTTTTTATTATTTATTTCTGCTTGCTGCAATGAATCCAGCATTGATGATGCACTTCCAGATTCATTGTTGGATGGTGCAATTTGATCTATAGCATTAAAATTGTTTTGTTGGAGTTTTAATGGGTCATAGGTTGCCGACATTGCCAAAGAACTGGAAGTTAAAAGACCTATAGCTAAAACTGCAAGCCCATTTTCAGTCATTGTTTTTTTATTTTTCATTAGATCGCCTGTTGAAATTATTGATTTAGCTGGAATGATTTTTTTAATAATTGAACGTCACTAGCGTTGTGCGCGAATACGCCGGATGATTATTAAAGGGAAGCCGGGATGATTAAGCCAGCCTGTTAACGATTTAATTCGAATGTAAATTATTTAGCCTCAATGCAAAATTATGTAATTATTTTTTATGAATGCCAGTTCCGCAGAAATAATTACCCATTAAAATTATTGTGCTTTAGAGCGTGTTATAATGCAAGCCATAAATAACTCGATTGATACCGCAAATCAAGTTGTACGCATTATCTCCTCGCTAATCAAACGGCAATTGCACTATCATGCTTTGATTCCTATCCCATCTTACTCAGAAAACGTTCAACTTATGGCACGTCAAAACTGATTAAGCCAATGAATAACAATAACTTTATCCGCTTTTAAAAAGTAGGCGTTTTTTCGCTCAGATGGAAGTAGCATTTGTTAAAATATTTTTTGACAAATGCCTTATGCTACCTGACCCACCCTCTTACTTTGCCGAGTTAATCGATCTGCGGAGGGAGACCAAAAGTAAACTGCGCAAACTGACCGACATCATCATGATGATCGTCTTCTGCACCGTATTAAGCAAAATTGAAGACTGAGTAGGCATAGAAACTTTCGCAGAAGAAAAAGAAAATTGGTTCCAAGACTTCCTAGAATTACCTAATGGCATTCCTTACTTATAATACATTAAGCGGTGTGATCGGACGCTTACACTCTGGCGTTTTTGTCGAAGCCTTTTTGCGCTTAGGCGCTATCCGTTTTGCCCAGTCTTGCCGATGAACAAATTTGCCTGGATGGCACAACTTTGCGGGACAGTCGCTTGAACGGCAAAGCCCTACATCGGCTAAGTGCTTATGCCGCCAAGGTACTATTGGTTTTTGACGCAGGCGACAGCGGACGGCAAGTCCAACGAAATTACCGTTATCCCAGAGATAAGCTACCAAGATTTATTTAGTGGTCACTATCGGCGCCATGGGCTGTCAGAAAGCCATTATTGAAAAGATCATCCAGGCAGAAGCCGATTATGTGCTAGCACTGAAAGATAGTCAGGCGCATAATCCTGAATGTCTCATTCGACACAATGGGGCATCAAAGCATAGCTTGCGCCTTCGCAAGATGTGAACCGCTATCAACAATGATTACAGACTTGAACTGATCTTTGGGAAGGAGCCAATTTAGCGTGATTGCCTTTTGGTTCGCATGGCGGGATTTTTCACCCCCCCCCATTTATTAAGATCTTGTAAATGCCATTGGCGCTCATATTAAAACTGCGTAAGTGTAGGATTAAGCCGCTAACTCAATATGACCAAAAATATAAAGTGTCAGGATTTTATACAGTGCTTCAGATTGTGATTGGCAAAAACTAAAACATAACATTGCATCATAATAACAACCATTTCAATATGCGTAAAAAACGCCTCAAGGTTTACCCCGAGAGCAGCTCATTTTATTCAGCGTTATGTAAATAGTTTGGAAAGCCAAGGCATAGCCTCCGCAGCAATGATATCGTCCAACATCTATTTTACAAGCATCAATTCTCCCTCTATACGCGCATCAAACTTAATCGATACACACCTGAATCCTTAGCTCAAAGTCTTTAAGGTCGAGCTTTATTGCTAAATCCACCGGTCGTATCACGAAAGGCTCCCGATATTGAAATTAAAAGTTTCAGCCATTCGTCAATATATAATTACTATAAACAGAGCTAAAACCAAAAAAACTTGACTTGTGAGGTTGATTTTCCTATTGTTTCTCTATAGTTACAGATGGCAACATCTGATATCTATTTAACCTACCGATCTTTAGAATTCGTATAACATAATGAGGAATAACAATGACTACTGAGCAACCTGAATCGGATGACCCTCAACTGGCAACCGAATCGAAAGGTGCTGATGCCTACCGTGATCCATCATGGTGGTATGACGTTAGAGGTTTTTTTATTTTAATGGGCACATATCAAGTCATGATATGGACTCATCTGGCATTTTTTGCCAGAAACTTAGGAAATCGACATCTTGAAGCTGCTATAGGTTCTGGGACATTTATGGCATTAACACTGTTAACCCAAAAAATAAAAGGCGGGAAAATGCCTGAGGAAATCATTGGTATTGACTATGCAGAACGGATGCTCAATGGTGCAAAAAGATTATTTCGGAACAACAAAAAAATCCAATTGATTCAGGCCGATCTTTCTAACATAAATTATCCTGATGCGTATTTTGATTCCGCGAATATTGCGCATTCCTTCCACGCATTTCCTGATCCCGACAAAGTGCTTAAAGAGTTGCATAGGGTAATGAAACCCAAAGCAGAGCTTTATGTTGACGTTTTACTTGCACCACGAGGCGGATCCATTAGAAAAGCCATAGCCACCCGCGTTAACAATTTTTGCTTTAAAAAAGGAATTCTAGCTCGAACCTGTGATCCTGAAACTACCAAAGCGCAATTTGAAGCAAACGACTTTAGTATCATTGACAGTTACATCAAGGGGAATACCTACCATGTAATTGCCCGAAAACTTTAGTCACTTCAAAATCACCTGAGAGCCATTGCATGTTGCCAAGGGGCGAAGCGGGGTGCTTGAGTCATCCACTAGCATGAATACTAAAACCTCTCGAACTTCCGCATGTGACCGGATAAATATCCAGCTTCACCAGGCTATGAAACTCGAATGAGGTCAATTGAAAACTTGAAGGGATTCCAGGGAATACTCCATATACCTGTTAAAATCACCATGCTTCAGCATTTTAATCAAAAATTTTTCAACAAACATAAAGGGAAGTAACATGCCCCAATTTAATTATGATCTGGCTTTTTCCAGGAACCAGGGCATTACCAGTGATGAGGAGCAGCTCCGTTTGAAAAATGCCACAGTTGCCGTTGCCGGCATGGGCGGAGTGGGCGGCGATTATCTAATCACGCTGTTAAGAATGGGGATAGGTAATTTCAAAATATCCGATTTTGACGATTTTGAATTGGCCAATTTCAATCGTCAGTATGGTGCAACTATGTCAGCCATTGGTCGGCAAAAAATGGATGTGATGGCTGAATTAGCGTTGGATGTTAATCCAGAAGCAAATATAAAAATCTATGGCGCAGGCATCAATGAAAATAATGTTGATGATTTTTTAACCGGCGTTGATGTATTTGTTGATGCCGTTGAGTTTTTTGAAATCGAGGCGCACCGTCTGATCATTAATGCGTGTATGAAGCGAGGAATACCTGCCGTGTTTGGCGTGCCACTGGGCTTTGGCGTGGGCATGCTGATTTACACGCCTGAGGGCATGGCTTTTGATGAATATTTTGACATCGATTACAACGCGCCATTAGAACAACAAGTTCTAAAAATGTCCTTAGGCTGCGCACCAGCGGGATTTCACCTTAAATATGTCGATCCCTCATCGGTAGATCTGGCCAAACGCAAGGCGCCCAGTATTGCTAGTGGTTGCAAACTGGCGACAGGCATGGTTATCACGCAAACTCTACTGGCAATTTTACACCCCAACGAGCTTAAGCCCTTGCCACATTACACTTGTTATGATGCCCGGTTAAATCGATTAAAAAAGGGTTATTTATGGATGGGTAATCGCAATCCGTTGCAAAAGCTTAAGTTTATGGTTGCACGGAGACTATTAGGCATTTGACGTTTCAGGGTCGCAACTCGTCCTTATTCGTTTAACATATTATTTGGATGCGCCATATTAAGGTAACAATTTAGTGGCGGCGATCATTTCATTCATTACCCGCTGAACTGCTTCCAGCCATCGGTCAAAAAACGCCGTCAAACTATTTGTTCACCTTGGCGGCCTTTGCTCTCTGTTTTTTCATTATGCTAAAAAGCAATGCGGTGGTCATAATCGGCTTTATTGATATTAGAGTATCGGTATTTTTTACAACTTTATCTGGTGAATCTTTGTGTGGTTTCTAACGAAAACAACCTAAAAGCCAGCAGCCATGCGGTGTAAAATAAAAGTTAATGCGCATAGGCATTTAAACCTCACCTGTATACACAAAGAAAACCTTAAAAATAGAAAACCCAAGGGGAAAACTGTCAGGTTTTTTTACATTTTATGATTTACTTGGATTTTTTAGAGAGTTAATTATTTATATGTTACTGATATATAATAAATAATTAATAGATGGCGCGACACCTGCATTACTTATTGCAGACAACGCGTCTACTTGTTAGATCATAATTTTTACTGGAGACATACAATGAAAAAGCTAAATACTCTAAATAAAACCCTACTTGCCGCAGCACTAACAACTGGGCTGGTTATATCGAGCTCAAATGCAATGGCGGCAAACATTTTTCCTGATTTTAACGTACAGGAAGGCGTAGTGCCGGGAGGAACTGTTTCTAATCTTTTTACTGCAGATAAAATTACGGGTAACTATAATGAAATAGTTACCTTCGGGGCCGGCACATTTGACGTTTCACTAAAATGGAATGCAGGACAGTATGTAGCCGATGACGGAGCTAACCCACTGACAACACAACTTGGCAGTTTTGGCGCAGCCGGCTATGGCATGTATGCTTTGTTTCAAGCATCAGGTACTTTTACTACTGTAGCAGGGGTTTCGACCTTTACTTTTACTCCAGGAGGATCTTTAAACCTCTTCCTTGATCCTTCGGCAAATACCAAATTTACTGCTGCTGCGAATGGAGCTTCTGCTTGGGGCAGATCGTTGTTTGACGATGACGTCCTCATAGGAACAGGTGCGGCAGTTGCGGGCGGAGGACAGCTAAATCCGGGGTTAAGTACTTGCTCTGCCGGCGGTGGTAGCGGTATAAATTGCGGAAGTTTTGGCTCAACAACTTCTTTTGCGCTTACTGACTTTGGTAAAACTTATTTTGTATCCCCTACTCCGTTTTATAATTTAGCTTTTGAATCCGGACAGTTCAACAACTTCCAGGTTACAGGCACCCAAAACATCAATGGCTCTATGGACGTTGTCTTTGGTACTGCTGTGCCAGAACCAACAACCATCGCACTTTTGGGTATGGGTTTGATAGGCTTTGGATTCCGTCGTCGTAACCAAGCTTAATTTGACTCTATAATCTATTTGCTAAGTAAAAGCCCTGATGCCTATAGGCATCAGGGCTTTTTTGTTTTGGATGCACACGTTTTTCTTGGTGAATTTGGTTAAACATGGGCATTTAGCTTCTGCGAAGCTTGCATTTTTGATAAACTCACCCTTTATTGAGATGTTCGATCTTTGTTGTAAAAACGAAACCGGAGATTTCTCTCCTTATTTAGACTGGGTGATATATGCAAGACGGCGTCAGGTTTGCGACAACTGAAGAAGAATTAAAAGCGTCCTATCAGCTGCGTTACAGGGTTTATGTCGAGTGCATGGGCAGGCTAAAGGATCAGAGCAATCATGAGCTTAAAGAACTAAGGGATGAATATGATGACCATGCCAGGGCAGTGATTGCCGTTAAAAATGGCGAGACTATCGGCACCCTCAGGCTATTTTGGGGCGAAGATAAGCCTTTTACTCAAACCCTAACCGAAGCCTACCATCTGTCACCATTTCTGGAAAAACTTGAACAACAACAAATTTGTATCGTCGAACGGTTAATGGTCAATGAGCAACATCGCGGCTCCAGTGTTACCTTGCGTATGTATAAGGAAGTTATGCATTTTGTACTGGATAACAAAATAGAAGCCGTGTTGCTGGATTGTGAACCACATCATCTGAATTCTTATTTGAAACTCGGCTTTCGTCCATTTACCAATCCCTACTCTTATCCTGGAATTGGGCTTGTGATCCCGATGGCTCTGATTACGGGTGATTATGAACATTTAATACGATCAGGCTCTCCATTTGCGGTATTAACCAGGGAAGAAGATCTCAGCCATTGTCGCTATGTTAATGAATTGCAAGATATAATTGGCTGCCATTTAAACATTGTAAGTCAATCGACAACAGATAAAACAGATTTTTTAAAGCAAATCCATATTGATTTCAATAAACTACCAAATAAAAACCCAAGAATATTTGATTCATTCAGTAAGGACGAGATTGAGCGGGTGATAGAAAGGAGCCATATTATAGTATGCAAGGAAGGCACTCATATTATTGAGAAAGATAATGCCGCAACAACAATGTTCATATTACTTTCCGGCTTCGTACATGTCCTACGAGACGGGCAATTGCAGGCAATCATTTCTCCAGGTGATATTATCGGGGAAATTGCTTTTTTTCTACATGTACCTCGTACGGCTACCCTTGTTGCTGCATCTGATGATGTCAGTTTATTGAGTCTTGATGAAGCATCAATGTCCCGCTTGTTAAAGTTTGACAATGAGATTGCGAATAAGATTTTGGTAAATATTTGCCGTGAATTATGTTCACGAGTTGTTGGAGGCGTGGAAACAACTGATCTCAGAGCAGGTTAAGTCTAAACCGATATACTATATCCGTTTACTTCACTCGGTCTTTACAAAATACCTACTGCACGGCGCAAATGAAGGACAGCCAATGCGGCATCCAGCGTGGCATTGTTGAAATTGCCCAGAGTAACAGTGCGCAAGTCTTCTGCCTTAAGCACCTCGGTATTGATGGATAAGCCCTGACGGTAGCGGTCAGTGGTGACTTTTAAGTTTTCATCGGCTTGAGCGATGGCTTGCTTTGTCATTGCGATGCGTTTTTGCGTTTCTTGAATATCCAGCCAGGCTTGGCGTACCTGCAATCCGATCACACTGGATAAGTTGTCGCGTTGCTCTTTTAAGGAAATAGCTTGTCGGGTAAGCGCATCGCTGCGATGACCGGAACTGCCGTCAAATATTTTCCAATCCATGCCGACATTGGCCATCCACATGCCTTCAAAGGCCTGATAGCGGTTTTCCTGATATTGATAGCCGCCATTGACGGCGACCTGCGGCAACAGCCCGGCTTTTACACTCTGCGCCTGTTGGCCTAGCGACTCTATTTGCTGCGCCAGTGTGACCAATTCGGGCCGTTGTTTTAACGCATTGCCGCTCAGATCGTTTAATGTTCCTTGTGGGGCTTCAGGGAACTGATGAGCCAGTTTAACCTCATCGGCAAGATTTCGATCCAGTAACTGGTTATAGCGCGCCCGGGCAATGTCCAGTTGATTATTCGCCTGTACGACCAGCTGCTGGGCATTGGCCAGTTCCACATTGGCCGCCAGTACGTCATTGCGCGCGACTATGCCTTGGTCGAACAGGTTATTCACATCCTTCATGTGCAGCTCTAGAGCATCAACATGGCTTTGCGCGACCTGCAAGGCGCTATCCATGCGCAATACCGCGATATAGGCTTCCGCCACCTGCATTTTGATATTCAATACCGAGGTGATTTCATTGGATTGAACAGCTTGCAAGGTGGCTTCGGCGGCATCAATGTTATGACTGATACGTCCGCTGGTGAAAATCGGCACCGAAGCTATCGCCTGGGCTTTCACGCTTCCGGCCTGAGCGGTGTTAAACTGAGCCGTTTGGCCCTCTATCCGAGTCTTTGCCGCCGGGGTTTCACTAAACTGAGTGTACCCGCTGCTTACATTAAGATCGGGCAACCGCTGCCCCTGCGCTGAATGCAACTGCTGTTCGGAGGCGCTGGTATCGGCTTTCGCCGATTTGATCTGATGGTTGTTATTAATGGCGCTGTTCCAGGCATCTTCCAGCGTCTCTGCAAAAGCTTCCGTAGCAGTAAATACCGTTAAAACGCTTATCAAGCCGGTAATCAGGCGATTTCTATTCATTAACATAAAGCATACTCGTGTATGAGATTAGGACTTGTGTGTTATCAGTTTTACCGATGGAATATTTATTAATGGATATCACCTTAAACATCACAATCAGGCTGTTAAAATCTTCAGTTTTTGATAATGCCATCTTCCAGCTCTACTATGCGATCGGCGACATCGAGAATTCGGTAGTCATGAGTCACCAGCAATATGGTCGTGCTTGATTCCCTGGCCAGCTTTTTTAGGATGCTCACAGCATCATGGCCGCTTTGCTTATCCAGCGATGCGGTAGGTTCGTCCGCAAGTATGATTTTTGGGTTACCTACCAAAGCGCGCGCAATCGATACGCGTTGGCGCTGTCCGCCTGAAAGCTGCTCAGGTTTATAATGCAGCCGGTCTGCCAAGCCCACAGCGGAAAGCATCTCGGCCGAACGCTTAAGCCGTTCTTGTTCATTTAGGCCGTTATGCATTTCAAGCGTCATGCTGACATTTTGCACCGCAGTTAAGGATTTAAGCAGGTTATGTTGCTGGAAAATATAGCCTATTTGCTGGCGTACCTGCACTTTGATGCGCTCTATACTGTCGACAAGTTGCTTGTCTAATACTGAGACACTGCCTACTTCAGCCTGGCGCAATCCGCCAATGATGGTCAGCAAGGTGGTTTTCCCCGAACCCGAAGGCCCGGTCATAATAACGACCTCACCTGCATCTATAGTGAGGCTTACCTTTTTTAATACCTGATTTTTCAACTCCCCGCTGCCGTAACTGAAATCCAGATTCTGTACATTAATCATAGCTGCCATCAGAACATATCTGCCGGATTGGCCGCTTTAAGTTTACGCATGGCAAGCAGTCCGGCTGTTGCACACATGGTTAAAATAAATAAAAAAATGGTAATAATTTTATTTAAGGTCATAGGCATCGGCATAAAAATTTGTCCCTCAGCCAGACGATAAAGGCCCAATGACAAGATAAAACCCGGTATAAAGCCTAAAATAGCCAAAAGAAATGCGGATGCAAAAACGACTTTGACAAAATAGCTGTTCTTGTAACCCATGGCTTTTAAAGTGGCAAACTCATTCAGATGATTGGTGATGTCGGTAAAGAGAATCTGGTAAACGATGACCATACCCACTATCAATCCCATAATCATCCCAAAACCGAAGACAAAGCCGATAGGCGTTTTAATTTGCCAATAAACTTTTTCAAATTCGATTAATTGGTCAGCGGTAAACAAAACGATATTTTCATTAAGCTTGGCAATAAGCTCTGCTTTGACTTTCTCTGCATTGGCGCCCGGTAACAGCTTTATAATGCCCATGTCGATTTGGTCAGGACTACGGCCACGGAAAATCCGTAAAAAATTCAAATCACTGGTGACCACATTAGCGTCAGCCGAAAAAGATATGCCCAAGCGAAAAAGCCCTACTGTTTTAACCTTATGATCATTAATTTCGTTGAGGTCTTTGCCCTCGGACATTAATTGTCGCATAGGACCGAATTCAGGCCGGGAGGACTCATCAAACATTATCGTGTCTTGTTGACGAAGCAGTTCGTGCTTAGCCTGGATTTCCTTGATATCCATAAGATTAGCATCCGGATCATATCCGTAGACCATCAAGGTTCTTTTAATTCGCGTGTCTGTAACCTTGAATGGAGTCAATCCTATATACATAGGATAGGCGGAAACTACTTCAGGATGACCGAGAGCACGCATCAGTTCGCTACGGTCAAATAGCACCGAACGCCACATGGCTTCGGTTTGTTTGTGCATAATGAATAAATCACCGTCCAGTTTCATTGGTGCGTAAGAGGCACCGGCATAAAGTGCATCTTTAAAACCCAGCTGCATGAATACTAACACTGTAGCAAACAATACTCCGCATATCGCCGCAATGAGTTTGGTGCGATCATGAAGCAACTGTCGCCAAGCCAGACGCGCAGGAAACGAAAACGCGGTAATCAGACTCATGGCAGTATCCGTGTCTGGACCTGCCGGTAAATCTGGTGTTGTAAATCGGTAACTGCTTTATCTTCCAGGGTCAGTCGTACTTCGATAATCCTGTTGTCTTTGTCAGCCAGCGGATCGGTATCGTTTAGGTCATTTTTTCTGACCTGAAAGCCAAGTTCCCGCACTTGAGCCTTATAAGGGACTGGATAACCCACCAATTGAATTTCCGCTGTTTGACCGACGTGGACTTTAGGCAAATCTACTTCATAGACTTCCGCCACGACATCAAGCTGAGTCAAATCAGCCATTTCCAATAATCCCTTGTCTGTAATTCTTTCACCCGGCCGGGCCTGTATTTTGATAATAGTGCCGGCAATAGGCGCTTTGATGACGGTTTTAGCTAGATTTTCTTCCGCTACCTGTTGGTCGGCCTTAGCGCTTGCGATTTCCGCTTGCAATTGAATTATTATTGCTTGCGATCGTTGGAAAGCCAGACGTTTTTGATCGGCCATTGAAACACTGGCTGTAGCTGTTTTAATAAGCGATTGATAACGGGCATGCTCTTTCTCGTCATAGGCATGGGTAATTTTTTCAACGGCTAGTTTTGCCTCAAGCACCTTCACATTAGCTTTTGCGACTTCAATATCCGCTTGCCTTTTATTATGATCGGCCAATAAACCTAGCGCGTCTTCATTTTTGACCAGATCACCTTCCTGAAAAAAAAGTTTCTGTAAATTAGCCCCTTCAGCACCTGCATTATGAGAGACGCGAATAACCCGGCTACGAGGCTCGATCCGTCCTAGAGCGCCCACACCCATAAGCTGATCGCCGGGCATTTTTGAACCATTCGGCTTCGTCTCCGTAACTTGCTCTGTCGAGGCAAAACTTGTCAAATCGACAACAATATTTAGACTAAGAAAAATAATTAACTGAAGAGCGCTAAGCTTACGAAAATACATTAATACAATCCTGCTTGTGATAAACCTGTTAGTCAAACTTTAATTGTTAGCATCAACTGGAAAATTGAAGCAGTTTTAATGGTATAGCATAGCTCAACATGATAAATAATCTGTGAGAAAAAATTAATATGGATTACCTTTCAGACACTATGTAATTTCTTACGTTCAAACATAGAGATATTCAAAGGGGGTGAAAAGTAGTCTATAAGACTGTTCATTTAGTTCTCGTAAATATCCAAAATAACAGTAATTAATACCCTGTTTCCAAGCCCCGTTTTAATTCGCTTGAATCTCTGCGGAGAAAATCTCAGTAATGAGGGCACTAATAAAAAACATTACATTCGCACAAATTGTCAGCTTTTTTTACACAATTAAATACTTTTAGCGATCAAATACATGCCATATCATCACAATACCTTGTAAATTAATATAAATTATTTTTTGGTTCAAATAATGCTGAAAACTTACCACAAACACTAATAACGCTATTACTCCCGTCTGAGTGAAAAATCGTATACCTTTTAAAGGTCGCATCCATTGATTCACATGATGCTTCGTTGTTTTTAAAGTTGTACGTTTTCAAAGTAAGATGGGAGTAGCACCTATCCTCTTAAATATTTGCATTTCAAATTATATGAATATTGTCCCACGCAAACAATAAAAACAAAGGGAGTAAAAATGAATAATAAAAAGGTTGTTGGCTTTCAAAAACTTGATGTTCTTTCTACCAAAGGAAAGCAAGTAAAGAACCATTATTTTAAACATATGGTTCACTTTATATTATAAGGCTTTTATATATGCTTGTTTTTTTTAAAAATATTCCACCGACCACCCAAAAATCAGATTTGGTTGAGGTCATTAAACCTGCTATTAAGTGCAGTCCTTTTTATCGATTTTTTCATCTTCCAGGAACTATTGTTGATATAACGCTGCTCAATTTATTAGACAAGGAAAAAAACATGCTCAATGCTCATGGCGTAGTTACAATAATGCCCGATGACGTTGCATCTCTGGTCATTAAACAGCTTGATAGAAAAGCTGTAAATGGTAGACGTATAACTGTTAGAGAATACCACATCAGATCTGAACAAAACGATCCAAGAAAAGCTTCTCACGATGCCCCCCAAGACATTATTGATCAACGTGTTGGCGACCGGCGACAATATGAGCTTGTTCCTTGTGAGCGGTAATGTTTCGCTTTTCCTATGGATCTTTTCAAGACCTTAAAAATGTTCGTGTGCTATTTTGCCTGAACTAAAATCTACCTGAAAATGTTAAATAACTTTTGAACGGCTATTTAAGTCCAGTATCACTTAATAAAATAGCACGGGCTTTTATTAGGGACGCATAAAATATAACCTGATTAGCAAGGAACCTCAGTCAACACCGTCATACCTGCATGGATGGCAATATTTAACGATCGGGTCGGGGTAACGGGATTGCGCCCGTTACCTCTCCCACACCACCGGACATGCGGTTTTTCGCATCCGGCGGTTGGAACCAACGGTTTTCACCGCCCAGAGTTTTCCTCTCTGTCAACGCATCTTACTTTAGAGCCCTTAATGTTGAGCTTGCCATCTATAGTTTCGGCTTCGCCCCGTATCCACCAGGCGTTTCCAATAACTACCCGTCAGGAAGCTGCCGCAGTTGCCGCTCCTTTCGGTTTCAGATGACTACGCGCTCCCCATTGAAAGCTGTTTAGTCGCATTTCTGTTCCTTCGGCCCTTTGCTCCATCCCCATTACCGGGGACTTCCTCGCTACTACGGCCTCTGCTGACTTCTCCAATACTCTCATACCGGAGATCTCCCCAGGTAAGGTGCTAAAACTTTCTGCCCGTGCCGCCAAGCTCTACTTGATGTGTCTTTCGGTAACGGTTGGATTTCGCATTTCCTAGCATGCTCATCGCCCACACCCTGCCTCTCTGCTTGTTCGTGTTCCTACGGTCGTGCTTTTGCTATCCGCTTCTTTCAGGCTGACCTCGCGGTTTCCCCCTTGCAGTTTCACTACGGTTGTCGTTACTACTTCCGGTTATCTCCTTTCAGATAACAAGTTTTAGCCCATGCTGGGCACACTAGGGCGTGCTGCGCGCGCCAGAAGGGAGTTCGCAATATTGCGTCTCTACTCGATTTAATTCCTGGCTGCGAAGAAGGCGCGCGCGGCGCGCGCGGCACGCCCTACTCGGCTGCATCATGTTGCTATGAATTCCCAGCACTTTTAATCACACCCGGCTGAAACATCTTGCTAATCAGGAAATATAAAGCATGCCTACTTAACAGCAAGCCAGCTTTGTGCAATCTTTTTTAAAAATAATTGCGCTTGCTGATAGTCATCACGCGGGGCTTCAACCAACAAAATAATCTGTAATTCAGATGATGAATCTTTCGATAAACGTTTAATTAATTGCAGCCATTTAGCTCGATAAGGATCAGCTGTATTGTGTGCACCAATTTGATACCAGCGCAAAACAACTAAATTTCTTTCGCTTCCGCCAAGTACCGCCTGCTCAACCAACAGCGGTTTACCATCATACTCCATCAACTGAACAGTGCTGGTTTGAACTGTTTTCCATGCGTTATGCTGCACCGATGTCACCAGCACATTCTGTGAATTGACGAGTTCCGCCTCTTCTTGTGATTCCCGCCCAAAGCTGGCTCTATAGATACCGAAAATAGCCTGACCATTGGAAAAATACATCATCGAATCCGCACTAACCCCATTAAAATGAGGCGACCATCCCCATTGTGGATCTTGCACAGACTCCCAACCCTTTCCACTGAAAGCGATCTTCTGACCCAATCCATTATTTTCAGGTACTTGTTGCGCCTTAGATAACCAAACAGAACCTACAGGCCAGATCAAATTTAAAAAACCAACTAAAAATAATGCCGAAAAAAACGCTTGATTAGCAAACGTTGTTATCGTTCCTTGCTTAGATCTTGATAAATCTTGTGTTTGGCATATTGGTGGATCTTTCCAAAAAGAGCTCAGATAAAACAATAGCATCATTACCAAGCCAAAAAATAATGCGCCGTAAATGATATGATCAACACCCACGGCCAATGTCATATTACTAAAGTGCCCTAGCATTACAATTAAAAAGGCGCGAATACCATTGGCCAAGACAGGCACAATAATAGCCAGCAACACAAACAATGCCCTTTTCCAATAACTGGAAAAAGTAATGTAAGCGTATACAAATCCGAGCGATATCGATGCAATTAGATAATTGATGCCACTACAAGCCTCAGCAACTGTCCAGTTGCCGGAAGTTAAGCTGAGGTTAAGTCCTTCCCTAAAAACTGGAATTCCTGTGAGACGGATCAAATACACTGAAAATGTAGCTGTAAATTCCATCAATGGTGCGATAAGATCACTCCCGACAGGAACCATAAAAAATAGGTAACCCAGTGGAAACAATATACTTGAAGTGACACGATCGCCTAATATTACCCAAAATCCGCTTATTAACATCCCAACAACAGCAAATTGTTTAACAACCTGAATATTAACCAAGTCCGCAACAAGCCAAAGAAAACCGTTTGCAATTACGGCAGTTAACGCTATCCAACTGATTGTCGGACATAAAGTCAGATAGGTGCTTCTTCGCGACCAGCATAACCATAAACTGATTGGAGCAATGACAAAGCCGTGATTATAGGTACTGGAACGATACCAAGTCTCAACAATAGAGCTCCATGTATCAAAAAAAATGGATATTGATAAGAGTGTAATTAGAAACAATCCCCACGCTGTTTTTACCCAGTAATCAGATGATTTCATTAATAATTCTCTAGCCATACTTACATCAATGTGAAAAAAGCCAAGTAAAATTCTAACATAGTAGTTAAAAATGGGCGTCGGACATTTGGCGAGAACAATGACCGCTAAAAATTGGCTTAAGCTTGCGCGATATTCAGGTCGCGTATGTTTGAAGATCGGCTCACTCCTACTCCCATCTGAGCAAAAAAACATCTACTTTTTAAAAGCAGATAAAGTTATTGTTATTCATTAGCTTAATCAGTTTTTACGTACCATAAGTTGAACGTTTTCTGAGTAAGATGGGAGTAAATCAAGAAGATTATGCCATTTATCAGCCTTTTCTATTAGGAATAATCTCGTCTTCAAACTCATTTTCCATTGCAATGAAACTGAGAATTGAAGTAGACAAAAAAAGGAGTTTTTGTTAATCTTAGAACGCGGCCTAACTTACTTATACAGGTATTAAATTATGAACGCGAAAAGCAACGAAATTGTTAAGCCAGACAAAAATAAAAATATAAATCAAACGATTGATAAATCACGGCGATCGTTTGCCAAAGCAGGGATAGTTGCCCCGGTTATTATGACTTTGACCAGTAAAACAGTTTTGGGAGAGTCCCCATACCACTGCACTGTGAGCGGGATGCACTCTGGCAATCAATCTAGCCGAATCGGCGGAGGAGATAATTGTCATACTGGGTTTTCTCCTGGAGCATGGAAAACCCCAGGCAACTCCGGTGATGGCTCTCTTGATCAATGGTTAGCGGCTGGTTGCAGTCCATTTACGATTAATGTACTTCATCCTAACTGCGTTTCTGGAATATTTAAAGAAAATACTGCACTATCTGAATTATGTGGTACTAATAAAGTATTCGGTGCTTTAAAAGCAAAGGATGCTTATACCAAAATATTAAACAGTAATCATATAAACGCAACAACATTCAGCGATAAATTTGGTGGGGGTGACAACAGATCTTTTCATGAAATTCTCATGACGGAAGAAGGGTCACTTAAGTTTCATGCTATTGCTGATTATCTGAATGCAGCATTAAGCCCAAAACCATCTTCATTTGGCTCAATATACGATAACATTTCGCCCTCATATATTGTTGACGTTTACAACTCCTCACTTACAGATAAACAGAAAAAAGATTATTTTATTTTGATTCATCACTAAGCCATAAT
This sequence comes from Methylobacter sp., assembly GCA_030653175.1. Lineage (GTDB taxonomy): Bacteria > Pseudomonadota > Gammaproteobacteria > Methylococcales > Methylomonadaceae > Methylobacter_A. Next base: position 199 of record JAURZV010000052.1, on the reverse strand, counting down.
GTGAGCACATATCTTCATGGCAAATAGCTACACTAAATACTGTAAGCCGATTTCGCAGCTAGGAGGCTGTCGGATTATAGCTTACAAAAATTAGTAAGCCATTGAAATAATTTAATAATTATTTTTCTAATGAAAAACAATAAGAAATTAATATCATTTAAAATCAATATATTAGGTTAATGTAATTTCTAAATCCGAC